>CALFPG010000001.1 GCA_937921475.1 uncultured Candidatus Saccharibacteria bacterium
ATTGTCGTAAAGTCTATCTTGTCGGCTGTAATAGACTTCTCTTTGATTGATTCAGCAACAATACTGTCTTTGGCTATATTCTCGGCTCCTACAGCACCTTTTTTTAGAGAGCCGTCGCTTTTATGAGATTCTAGCATTGCCTCGGCTAGATCTTGCGCCCAGCCTGCAGTAGGACCAGCTTGAACAATATCCCCAACTAAGTTACCATCATCTATTGCGTTATTCTGGATTTGTAAACTAATAATCTGGCCAGTAGCCTTATTTGCCATACCCTTCCAGTCTCTCTGGCTGCCTGGGACCGCTTTACCAGTTGAGTCTACTCTATACGTCATAAAATGCACAGCAGTATCTTCAGTCCAACCAGTCAAACTATCTACAGATAGAGTGTCAGAGTTTGCGGGTCGTGGGGTAACTACTCGCGCTACGTTAGGATTGCTGCCGTCTTTGACTTTTGTAATTTTGTCACTAATACTTGCCATTTTATTATTCCTCCTTTAGCTTTGGTCTTTCGTGCCAATATTTACGTATTCAAATACCACTCTCGATATGCTGTAACTTACACCAGGGTCTGATGAACTCCAGCCGTACTGCACCCAGTGAGCGTCCTCATCTACTTCTAGCTCCACCTCTTCGCTAGCAGAGTTAAAGGTTTCAGGTATGCCTCTCACCTCACTCCATCCGATAGAACTCCAACCAACGCCTGGCTCGCTCCATCCAGTACGACTTGAAGACGCTCCGAAAAATCTTGTCTCCGTAAACGTCTGCAATCCGTCTTCAGTCTTAATAGTGGCAGTAAGATTAATGCGCCCTTGAGGTCTGAGTAGTACAAATACTACCTTCAGTACACGCGCCCAATCCCTTCCAGTTTCTTCAAATCGCAATTGACCGCTTTGTGCGCTAGTGTTAAACGGCTTACCATCGTCTACTGTAGTTGCACCCTTAGACAGCTCGACTATCTTGTTTCCTTGAACTATTAAGAAGTGAGTTATGCCTGAGTTATCGTTATACAGTGTCATCCAGTCAGCACGAATACTCCACGGCTTCATCCAGGCACCTCTACGGTCGGTGTCATAAATCCATATCTGGTTGTTGTAGTCAGCGGCAACAGGTAACGCCCAATAGACGCGACCTTCAAATGCTAGACCTACGGCTTTTTCTATGGCTTTACTGTTTAGGTTGCTAATAGCGTCTTGAATAGTGTTAGTAATTCGTCTTGTAGATAGGACGTTCTGTAATTGTGGTAGAGTTCCTGTAGTATTAAATCCACCACGGCTTGGATATAGTAGGTCGTTATTGTAAATGACTACAGCGTCAGGGCTATCTGTACCGTCAGCACCAGTATCTTCTTGTACTTGCCAGACTGTAATAGTATCTTCACCGTAAGTAATGTTTGTTGGTGTAATATAGAATCGTTTACCAGTACCGTTTGTACCGTTTGCTAGGACCGTTACTTTAGGATCGCCTTTACCATCTCGATATGGTCGTACTGCAAATGGCACTTCCTTGGTACCATTCCCTACTGGCGTATATCCACCGCCATATCCAGGTGAGAAGTCTAGCTCATGACCATAATCACCACCACGCCATACATAGAATTGATTGTCTTTATCGCCAGTCATCCATATACGGCCATTGACTACATCGGCTCGTGTTGCTTTTGGACCAGCCGTGTTATTGTCTTTTGGTAGAGGTACTGACATGTCTAGACTACGCGATCCGTTATCTACAAATACTGTCTGATCCATTGGCAGTGCGGCAGCTAGACGGTAAAGTGTAGGCTCTCCACCACCGTCAACACCAACACCACAGTAAATATTCCATGACTTAGCTTCTGTACTATCTGGACGCTTGACCGACAGATTATGTTTTTCACCGTTCCACATATCTCGGTCTGTAGAGATTGCTTGAGATAATAGAGGTGATCCTGCGGTTTCACCAACAGTAGAGTTAAAGGTAACTGCATAAAACACCTTAAATCCTGTGCCAGTTAGCCCTACGTTTTTATCTAGTATTGGCTTTGCTGGGTCTGATATTTTCTGAAATGCTACTATCTTCTTTGTTGGTATATCCAAGTAGCTAAGAGTATCTTCTCCATTCATGACTAGAAGATTGTTGCGTATCTGCTTGAAATGACCGCGGGCTGATTCGTGATATTCTTTACCTTCTACAACTTGCCAGGCTGGGTCTTCACCTTTAGCTATACATAGCTTTGTTTTGCCATTTATCCTTTGAAGGCAAGCTAGCCAGTTTACAGAGCCATCTTTTGTAGTGCTACGAAATTCAGCCAATTCGCCTAAGACTGTTCCTAATGGCTGGGGACCATATTTAGCAGTACCATGTCGCACGGTAATGACAGAGTCCTGATCCAATATCATATTCTCAGACGACCTTAGACCTCTTAGCGGTGAGCGACCATCATCAAATGCAGTAACCACGCCGTTTGTCCAATCTTCAACCGACAGCCGCTGTATTTTTGGTGCTTTAGTGCTACTAGGGGGTTTTAGCATATGTCAGACACTCCTGGAATCATACTTAGAGGTGCATATCTAGCTTGGCTAGCATTATTCTCTATCATTTTTTCCATTAGCTGGTTGGCTTCATTGATGAGGTTGCCATATTGGTTCTGTAAAAGAATGTCGTTGCGAGCATATTCAGCCGCACACATCACCACTAGCCACATTGGATTGTCTACTGGGACCATATCACTTGGACTTGTCAGCAGTGGGGCACGTAAATATACAGGTATTGTTATTTGACCTCCAAGTACTGGGTCGTCACTTCGTATAGGATCGATAAATACTAGTTTATTGCCAGAGATAGTGCAGCAGTCTTGCCCCTTATACATTCCCGCTTGCTCTGGTGGCACTGTAGTATATTCTTTAATCTGATTGTCTTTTTTGACCTTTATAGTGTCGCCGTATACGTTGCTTATCTTGGCAACCTTAGTAAAGTCAATATCATATTCCTGATTCGTCGATAGTGTTCCGATATCGTAATTAGGGTCATATAAAGACTGCCAATCAACATTAGGTTCACTTTGCCACACAGGGATATACATGTTAGCAATACCTAGTATTTTCTGGTATTTCTTGTCTGTTTCTGGTAGGTTGCGCACCTTACCAGTAGCTTTCAGCATAACTGCCGATATAAGTTGCGTAGTGTTCATGGCGTTTTTCCTAAATTAAAAACACGGAGCCGGCTTATTATTGCCAGACGCTCCGTGTTCTTTAGGTCACGCTGTTTTCTGCTTATATTATATCATAATTATCACTATTATGCTTTCTTAATGCGGATTCGCGTGTTTTTGCTGGTGCTTGCACCATTCCACTTTTTTAATGTGTTAGTTATCTGTTTTTGAGTGTTAGTCTTGCTTATTAGGTTTTGTCCGATTTGGTTTATACTTGTGTTTTTTGCAGATGATTCGTTAGCTTTTGGCGCAGAAGATGTTAGACCCATACTCTTAGTGACTGCAGAAGCTAGTGGAGACGCGCTACCACCGCCGCTTGACCTACCACCTCTTCGTCCTCTACCTCTTCCGCTTCCGCTGCCTGAGCGCCCAGAGCCACCTGAGGTATCTTTGGTTATCTTATTGCCGTCAGTGTCAAACTGAGTAGCATTAAGAGCGCGTGCTTCCTGTTTAGTTATGTAACCCTCAGCGCGTAGCTTATTGATTACACCATTTTTAGCAAACATTTGTCCTGTAATACTCTTTCGGCGACCATTGGCTAGTTCTTGTATTAGATCCTCGTGTGATGACTCTTGAGCCTTTTGACGCCAGTAATTGTCCATCAGACTTACTTCATTATGGGATGTCATCGCACCGTACTCAATTTGATCCTTTGTATATCCAGATTCTTTATAGTAGCGCTCTTTTACCCAATCTGGTAAGTCTTTGTATTTACCAGTCATCATATTGACGGCAGTTTTAGCTTTATCTACCTTTTCTGTACCGTTCTGTAGCTTGTTTAACGTCGCATTAAATGAAGTGAACTCTTTTTTAATAGTTGATGTTTTATCAATGTCATACGCCTTCATCCAGTTGCGATATGCTTCATCACCTTGTCCTTGAGATTGAGCAAGCTTTTTGTATACACCTTTTTCTACGTTACCGTTCTTGTTTACTAGTAGTCCGTCTTGGAATGTATAGTCGCCCTTCTTTAGTTTCTTCTTAATTGAAGCGGCTTCTTTCTTGCTTAGTCCCTGTAGATCTATTTGATTATCTGTTGCTTGTTTTTGTTGTGGGTTGTTGTTGGTTGGCATGTTTATTTGCATACCATTAGACGCGTTAGCGACTAGGCCACCAGTCTTAAATAGATTGACCCACGAACTCTTTCCTTCTTCTACTTGCACTGGTATTAGTGCGTTTTTACCGAATAGAGCACCTTGGACTAGATTGAATGGATTGTCTTTTTCAAACTCAACCTTTGTCTCGCCATTGCCATCTTTTACTTCGCCAGAGTGAGCTGCCGCAATACCCTGAATAGTTTTCTTTAATTGGCTACCTGCTGGTAATTGACCTAGGATGTTGTACATAGCGTCTTTAGTTTTTGCTTCTGCCTTATCATCATCACCATCTTCACGCGCTTTAGCTGCCTCATCCAATTTACCCTTAGTGTCAATCAATTTACGAGGTAAATCAACAACTGGTATTGTACCGTCGTAACGTCCTAAGTTGCTTTCTTTGCCGAATAGCTTCTTGCGATCGTCTTTTGTTGTTGCGGCATTAACCATAGCTGTAGCTATAGGTGAGGCTGTAACTGCTTGACCAGCTACTTTTTGAGCTGTACGCTCTAGCTTAGCTTGTACTGAATTGTCTTTATCGTCATCATCACCACCACTTAGCCAGTCGCCTACAATCTCAATCAGTGTACCTAATGGGTCAACCCCTGGCTTATTTCCAGTTAGTGCTTCTATCGCACTATATGCAATTGCCGTATTAACAGCAAGTGCCACTCTTTGTTTATTAGTCATCTGGTTCCATACATAACGGTTCTGTTGTGTCACTTCTCGCGTGAACTGTAAGAATGAGGCAGGCAATAGTCTATTATATGCCCGTGGCGTACTTATCTGGTCGCGTAAGGTTACCGTGTCATTAATGAATCGTTCTGCATATCTAACTGCATCCGCGTCGCTTAGTCCATTATTGATTGCCTGATTATATTTAGCTAAGAAGGTGTATTCAATAACGCCCCTTTCAACTACTTCCATAGGAATACCAGCAGTCTTCATGGTCTTTTCAAACTTGGTGTCATCCGTCAGGTTGTCGTCTGCATACCTTAGTGCTAGAGCGTCAGACTTCTGTAATATAGCTTTACGGTTTTTTAGCTTGAATGCCTGTATCAATGCTTTCGGGTTGGTTGTAGAGAATAGAGCAGGTAGTGATGCCGTTTGAGCTACCACTGAATTCATATTGCCAACAATCTTAGATAGTGCCGCCTGCTTCATCAATGCCCTACCAGTTGCATCTGCGAATTTTCGCATTTTACTTGGCTCTGTATCATTTACGACTCGTTGGAATGGGTCTGTCTTTCCAGCTAGTCGGTTTGCGTGTTCTTGGACAAATCCGACAAATTGAGTCAGTCCGTTTGCGCTATCAGACATCAGCTTCATAAAGTTTACGTCATTAAGCATCTTATCTAGACTTTCAGCCATATTGTTGGTGGTTTCTTTTAGACTATTTATATCTTTTGCGTCTAACTTTTCTACACCAAACTTGTCGGCTTTTCTAGCCAGACGATTAAGTTCTCGTATACCGTCTATTTTTCGACCAATTGCACGCTCTAGTCCGTATAGTTTATTTCTTACTTGCGTTAGCTCTTCAGCATTAACATTGCCAGAAGCAGCCGAATTATACAGGGCGTCCACTCTGTCAGCTAGCTTTTGTATACCACTAGTACCCTTACCTGCAAATTCTTGTCGTGCTTCACTGGCCGCACGCACTGCCACTTCCAGCGAGCGGTTCATTGTAATAGCATCTGTCATATGAATGTTATGTAGAGCTATCTTGCTGTATTCCATTAGTGGCGTAAATGGATCTGTTGGCTTTATGTCACCTACACGTTGCATAGCAAATTGATTAAACTTTTGACTTGGCTTGAATAGTCCTGTACGACCTGCTAATTTAGCTGGTAGTGATTGACGAGATTCAATAGCCACATCTCCGCCAGACAGAAGATTCTTAGCACCGCCATACATAGCCGCGATAGATCCCTTGCCAGACTGCATTTCTCCTAGGTGCGTAATATAGTCTTTACGCTCCATAATTGGGTCTTTGCCTAACTCTACCCTTTTTTCGTTTTGGCGAGCTAGTAAGTTCTTGTATACAGCACGTAAGAAGCTATTGTATTGATCCAGAGCTTCAGAGGCACTCTTTCCATAAACTTCTTCAAATACTTTCAAGCGTTCATCATATGATGGTGATTTTTCGCCGCGTTTTGGTCGTGATGGTTCAATTACATATACGGCGTCTTGTAGCATTTGACGCTTTAGTGGACCGTGCTTTTTGGCTTGTTTTAGCAAGTTTTTGCGATAATCCTTTATCTGTTCACCGATAGCGTTGCCTTCTTTTACTGCGGCGGCATTAGCTTGACGAGGTGTTTCAGACATAATATTCAGTAACGCCTCTTTGGTTTTATTACCGCCCTTCTTAAAGTAATCAAGGCTATTGCTTCGCCTTAATGAACCTGTTATACGGTCTATTATTCCTTCAGTAGTCCATGTTTGACCTGCACCAAAGCGCATTTCTTTGATTTTACTGAAGTCAACATCGCGCATATTCAGGTTCATCTTCTTTTTACCTGCATATATAGTTACGTTGCCATCAGGTGTCATCTCAATGTAGTTACCTAGAATTTGACCAGTTTGTGCGTCCACTACTCTACCAGATTCTATGTAGTGCTTGTCTGGATCGAATGTAACTAGTTTATCGCTTGGGCGATATGCCTTTTTATCTCCAGTTTGCATATAACCATCAAAAGCACTCACTAGTTCAGCATTTACACCCTTAGAGTTTTCTCTCCATATGTACTGAATAGCTAGACCGTCATCAAATGCACGCTTAGCTTCATCATTAACCGCCTTGTCTGATCTAATATCGTCTATGAATTTCTTCTGTAGTGGTGAAGTTACTCTTGGTGCTTCAGCGCCTGTTCGCTGCCATTTACCAAAGATATTTCTGTATTCATAGAATGAATGGTATGCGCCCTTCTCATCCTTATAAATCATCTGTCGTGTATTGTGGGTAGCTGTATTTGCAGTAGTTGTAGGTGCTGGGACCGCGTGTTCCGCTCCAGGTAGTTTAATCTTTTCTTTTACTTCTGGTGCTATTTCGTCTATTGGGCGTAACCGTCCATTTTCATCTAACATACTACCAGCGCGGGCGTTGGTGTTTAGTAGCGCCCTTTCTCCAGTGATGTCATAACCCTTCTGCTCGGCTAGTTTAGCAAATTGTCTTGCAACGGCTTTTTCATCAATACCAGTAGCTACACTAGCATTATGTACTATATCTGCTATTTTATGTCTTGGACCTTCATCTAATCCTCTATTCAGTATTTCTCCTAGTGCCTGTTGCTTTTCAATTCGCTCTTTTTCTGCCTTAGCCTCTTCAGTACGTCGTTCTTCTTCCGCCTTCGCTTCTTCTATTTTCTTTTGCTTCTCAGCCTCTATCTTAGCCTCTTCAGCATGTCGCTCTGCAATCATCTTCTGGGCTTCTTTAATGACGTCTGGATCCCTACGCCATTCTGCCAATAGGGTTTTTCTCTCTCTTTCTGCACGACGTGCTTCAGCTACTCGCTTAATTTCATCGATAAACATATCGATGTCGTCATATCCCATTTCCTGAGCTACTGTATCGATATCTCGCTTACCAGTACGGCGTTTATAGTTAGATGGTAAGTCTCCAGCTAACTCTTTTCCTAGGTGGTGTCGTAGGTCATCTACATGCAGGCGTGGGATACTCCACGTCAATCCATGACTTCCGAGGATATTTGTGTCATTATGTTCTAGGAATAGATTCTGGTCTATATTCTCATATATAAACTCGTCTATAGCCTCTCTTAGCTCCCTAGTCATCTTAGGCTTAGGGTTGGCTTCCATCTCATTAATAGTTTCTTGAAGAGGGTGTTTATAGCGGTTGTCCGTATTGACATCTTGAGGATTGTTTGGTATACTAGAGTTGTCAATCGACTGGTCAAGCGCATCTGCGCTAATAGCGGAACTATCGAGTCCGCGCCCAGTCGATTTTCTTATGCCTGAAATATCATAAGCTAACACATTGCCTAATTTATCTACCTCATTGACGATTGTCGCCTCGTATAGGTCTCCTCCCACATCCACGATCACGTCTCCCTTAATGTAATAATCGGCATTGCGGCGAATCTTGCCTTTTTGGTTGGCTTTTGCTGGGTTCATTTCTTCAACCCGTACGTTCTGCATGGCATTGAGTAGTTCGTTGAAATTGTTTGACATTTCACCTTTTTTGACAAACTGCCAGTGTCGCATAGACGGTTGTTTATTACTCACCTCGTTGATGGTGTCGCTCGTCACTCGGGCTTGAATACCACTTTCTCCAAGGTCGAAGTCTTGGTTAATAAACTGCCGAATCCTGCCTCGGATGATGCGACCAATATCACCAGTTCTTGTATTTGGTGGTATTGAGTACCCTTCGTCGAGATGTACTATATTTGTGTTCGGGTCAATCCTGTAAGTAGGCTGTGGTTTCGTTGCCCTAGCGCCTACTTGTGACACATCACGGAACTTCCCTGTTTCCATTTGAGCATAAAATTGTTTAATGGCGTCTTGTTTACCGACAAGTCCCATAATAGCTTCAGTAATTCGGTCATATACTGCTAAGACTTTTTGAGGAATACCTAATCTAGCACCTAGACGTACTTTATCTTCGCCCTTTAATCTTCCGTTGTAGTAATCACTGAATCCGTCGGCTAGTTGTTCTTCTGCTAGTAGGTTTAGGTCATTTCCATACTGATTGCCGTATTTGTTTATTAGATAGTCATCTCCATAAGATTCACGGATAGAGTTTAATAGGTCTTGTTTGTTTTCTACACGGGTAAGTATCTTATGACCTAATTCGTGGTTTAGGGTGTCTTCTGTAAGCTTGTTTAGGTTGATTTGGTCAGTCTTTGGATCGTAGTAGCCTAATGCTCTTTTTTGCATTTCATTTTGCCACTCATTAAAGACAAGGTTCTCATCACCTGTCAGCTGTAGGTGGCGTGCTAGTAGCTTGTTTTGGCTAGCTAGCTCCTGCATTTTGTCACCTAACTTATACCTCATATCTGGATTGTCTGTTGGACTTAGGTTATCGGTATATTTGATCTGTTCTGGCTTGGTCATGACCAGTGATATACCTTTATCGATGGTTTTTTCTCCGTATCCACCATCGCCGCCTTCATCTAGGTATAGAGAATCATATTCAGGATGGTTTTCTTGCAACCACTCCCTAAATCCTTCACCCTCCATCCAGTCTATCTCCCTCATCGATTTTATAGTATCTGTATGGTCTGAATATGGGTCTAGGTAAAGAGAGTTTCCCCCCTTTACATATTCATTTAGGTATATGTCTCTTGCTGTACTATCGTTTAAGGTGAATGGATTCTTTGAGTTAATATATACTTCGTACGTTTTTGGATCGTTTACTTCTTTGAAACTGCTTAGACTTATGTAGCTAGCCTCTGGATTTTGGTATCCATTGGCGTATTTTTTATCTTTGGTAAAATATGTGCCAGGACGGAATTCAGTGATATTACCATTTGGCGAACCATGATACATTTTCATGAGGTTTCCGCCTTCGTCTCTTACTTTACTATCCTTAAAGAACGCCTCCTGCTCTGGGCTTAATTTATACTTCAATCCGTTCTCGTCTACCTCACCGATATGATCTCTGGCGTATATAGCTTGCTCTTGAGCTTTACGTAGGTTAATCATGGCTGGAGCATTCTCACTTACTCCTTGACCACGCAAGTATTCTTCACGTTGTCGTAAACGTGTTATATGCTCGTTGTATGCTCTGACCTGGGCTTCATGCTCCGGATTGAGCTTGTATTTCATTTCTGAACTAGCTAAGTTCTGTACGTCTTTTGTAGCTTGTTCTATCAGATAGTTTTCTAGTATTCCTGTTGTTTGTTGACGTGTGGCAACAGCATTTACATCACCGTGCTGAATATCTGACATATTCTGGGTAACGGCTTGTTTTAGTGCTGGGCTAGCGTTAGGTATAGTATTCTCTACTGCTGGGGCTACATCCACCGACTGGATTGGGTGTAATTGGTTGTTTTGGTTATTAGCTACATTTACTTCTGCCGCTTGCTTGAGTGAGGTGTCGTCCGAGGATTGACGTGCTTGACGTTGAGCTATAGCCTCTTTTTCTAGTTTTCCAGTAGCTTCATTTTGATTCATTCGTGCAGTCATTGCACTTGATGGTTGGTTGCCAGTCTGTCGCATAGCACCAAAATTAGCCATTCCAGCTGGACCACCAAGGACCGCACCCATAAGACCGCTTTTAAGCACACCCTCTTCATATTTACGATTAGGGTCGTATGTATGCTTAGCAATTGCATTCTCTGCAAATTGTTGGGCGGCTTCTTCTGAGCCTTCTGCTATAGCGCCTGTTATAAACTTAGTCAGACCTTTTTTGCCAATAGGCGATAAAACCTTGTCCAGCCCAAGCTTCTCTATTCCCGCCTGAACTGCCGCGTTACCATACGCATATGGCAACATCTCACGTGTACTCTTACCCTTAGCGTTTGCATTAGTAATAAAGTCCGCCGCATTTTCTACAAACTGACGCGCTACTGGTATAGCACCGCCAGTGGCTACACCTGTACCTATATCTTGAGCTAGTCTTTGGGCGCTTTGACCCGCCTCGTAAGCTGTCGCAACATCCGTGTCGTTCTTCTTAAATACGCCTAGGTCTCGATCGTATTGAGCGTTACGTTGCTTACCTTGTTCTACAATATATTTTCGTATTCTGTCATACGACTCATCACCAGTAATGCCATACATGGCGTCTGCGACAGCTAGAGATATCTTATCGCCTGAATCACCAACTGTACGGCCAGCACCGTCAATAGCACCTTTAGTGAAGCTGACAACTGAACGTGCTGGTAAAGTAGCCAGCCCTGCCATCTGTGCAATATTGCTATCACGTCTAGCTTTGTCTTCTGATAAATAAGCTCTGTTCTCTGCGTCAATACGTACTTGGCGGTTCTTAGCGATTTCTGGCTCGCTAACACCCCTTGCTCGCATAATGTTGTCTAGCTTGTCGTTTCGTGCTGCCTGCTCGGCTTTATATTTGTCACTCTCTTGTTTTGCTATATCTAGGGCGCGGGTTAAGCTGTCCTGATTTTGGGTAAATAAAGGATTTCTTCCAGGATTAGCAAAACTTGGAGCTATTTGTGGTCTATTCTGTTGTTGAGGTTGAATAGCCACTGGTGCTGGCTTTGGCTGTTGCTGTTGGACCTGAGTTTTAAGTACTTGAGTAGGGTTGTTTATGACATTCTGGATTTGGATTTGCTTGTTTTCTTTGTTTACCCAGTCCTGTTGCCCTTGAGGAGTTAGCACCTTAGGGGCGTCATTGACAGTCTTTTCTGGGATTAATGGCTTTGGCTGGTTATTTTGGTTTAGCTGTTGCGTTGCTTGATTAGCCTGTTGAAGGGGATTAGGATTTACTTTTTGCTGAGCTTGGCTGAATATATTAGTACCACCACCTAACCCAGGTGTATTTACACCAGATAGACCATTTAGTCTGTTAATGTTAGGTTGTTGTACCTGCTGTAATGGCTGAGGGCGTGGTTGAACTGGCGCTTGAACTTGTTGCTCTTTACGTCGACGCTCGTCATCACTTACCCAACCCTTACCGCTGAAAAAGTTGCCTACTCTCTGGAAAAAGTCCATTATCTCTAATCCCCTCCTAATTTATTTACAGGTATTGATTCTGTCGTTTACGCTCGTCTTCTTGTTTTAGACGTGTATTGTAGATGTTTAGCGTTGGGTCACTACCTGCTGCTTGCGGATCTGAAACACCAACTGCCGTATCACCTTCTACCTTGTAGCTGTCTAGGTCTTTTGCGTTGTATTGGACCTTATTGCCACTGTATGTACTTTGCTGACGTCCTAGGTTGTCAATTTCGCTTGATAGAGCGTTTGCGCGTCCAAGGTCTGCACGTGCGGCATTAGCACCGTTAGCACCTTGTGCGGCGGCTTTCTGGCTCTTCATCTGAGCTAATTGAGTTAATAGGTTCTGACGTGTAGTTTGAGATGACTGACGTGCGGCGTTATCTTCGTTTACTTTCCAGTCGTTGAGCTTTTTGTCCTCATCCGCATAGTCATTCTTAAACTGACCCCATGTGGTGTCGATTTGCTTTTGGTTCTGTGCGTAAGTCTGTCCTGCGCCTGTTCGTTGCTGATTAGCTTGGTTCTGAACTGCACGACCTGCTAATTGCATGTCTGAACCTACTGCGCCCATACTTCCTAATGAACGCAATAGTCCTCGTAAGCCAACTGCTGAGCGGTCATTGATGTTATTGATGTTAGTACGTCGCTGTTGCTGGTTCTGGCGCGTCTGGTCGTTAAATTGACCTTCTGCCCTATTCCATGAACTCTTTAATTCGTTTTTCTTGGTATTGTACTGGTTGTTGATATTGCCTAAGCGTACACCTAATTGGTTGTCTATACGTCCTAAGCCATGCTCTAGCTGTCCAATACCTTGGTCATATTCTGCCAACTGAGCAGCACTGGCACGGTTACCACCGCCCATTCCGCCGCCACCGCCGCCAGAACCAACAAATCTACCCAAAAAACTCAGGTCAACGTTTTGGCCGTTATTTGAGTTGCTGTCGTGCTGGGCATTTCGTTGTGTATCGTTGCTATTCTGTTGTTGCGGCTTTATGCCATACCCTGGATATTTAGCCTCTGAATATTGCCTAATATTCCTCACAGGCATACCGGTAATTTGCGACATATCTTCCCAGGAAAGCCCACGATGAAATAGGTCAGGAAGTTGTTGATACTGTTTTATAATGTTACTAGAGGTGTTAAATAATCCCATAAGAAAAATCTCCTTTTGTATCGAAAGGAGATTTGGGGTTTGTGCTATATACTAACTACTGCTTTTCTTCACAGAAATGCTGAACTATCGAACTTTCTGATATACCAAAACCTGTTCTTGTATACCTAGGATCAAGTATTGCTTCGCGATGCGGCTTTGAATTCATCCATCCATTGACCGTATTTTTGCTATTGGCATCATAGAGATTTTTTATTATATTTTCACCGACAAGTCCACAAGAGCCTTTTGTTCGGTTTTCCGCAAGACTATATCCGTGCACACCTTCAGGTGACACGTGACCGTAGTAATCACGATTTTGCATATCATCCGCTTTTTCCTGTGCACTAGCATTTAATCTTTCATCTAGCTTTAAGGGTGCTACACCGACTTTAGCACGCTCCTTATTTACCAGTTCTAACATTTCCTGTACATCTGGTGGACCAACGTCATACTTATCCTTCTCTGGTTCTGTTTGCGCCCGAGCTGTTTCTACAGGCTCCTGAGAATTCAGGTTAGCAATAAGCCACACCGCTCCAACAGCACCTGTCAGCTGGATTAAGATAGCGGTAATGACTATAGCTTTTTTCACGCTTGCATTGTAGCATAACAGGGGTAGTTTGTCAACTACCTACCATGCCATGGTTCACAAGCTATACCGTCACCGTCTCTGTCTAATTCTTCACGATATCCAGGTTCACCCTCACGGATTGACTGAGCTCCGTCTTCACGGGCTTCAGTACAATTTTCGTAATATACGTCATCTTCATCAGATTTATCTTCATACGATGAATTGCTCCTGGTGTGACTTGAGTTATTGTTGGTAGGATTAATGAAGTAATGCCTATATGCGTATACTCCAAGAGCATATATTCCTCCCATTAGCGCAAGTATCAATATCATAGACAATGCGTCTTTCAGGTAATTATTCATACAGCCATTCACTTACTCCACCGTGGTGTGAGCAAGCCCCTCTTCCAGTAGCGTGTGATTGCCAACCATCTCGACAGATAGCGCCTACACGATAGCGTTGCTGTTGTACTGGTTGTGGTGCTGGTTTAGGTGTACGTACGATAACGTGATTTACTGGTTGAGTTATAACCTCCACTTTATCTTCGTAACCTGGCTTGCTTGGTTTACAAATCTTTTTGCTACCAGCTACACCTTGTTGCTTTATAGTTTCAGTGTAGCCATATTGACCTGTTTCACCTTCGTACTGTGTTTCAAACGGTATTTCTTCCGTTCTACAGTCTGAATATGTTACAGGTTGTACTACTGGCGCTATAGTCTGCTGTGGCTGACTATTATTTGCAGCTCCAGCCATACCTGCTACTGCAGCTACGCCAATAACAGCACCAATAGTGCTTTTGATGATTTTGTCCTTAGATACCATTTTAGTAAAGCCTCCCATTTACTTACTAAAGTACCTATAGCATACACCACAAACCCCAAATCTCCAAATTGTAAAAATACTATTAAATTGGATAAGAGCTATCGTCTGTTGTCTGGTCACCAAGAGGGCCTAGTTCTTCGCTCCATACTGACTTGGGCGGCTTCGTATTTATCTCAAACGATCACCTCAGATTGCTACTTATACAACGCTGCGACGCACGCTTCCTTCTTTTTTGGATGACAACGCGCTCTCGTTTTTTAGAGTCACACTTCGTGCTTAATTGTAAGGTTATTGTATCATATATCAAGCAAAAAGACCATTTCGTGGATATCAACGAAATGGTCTGATTTGTTTATGTTGTAGTCGCTATCTATAGCCTGCGCGCCGTGAGTATTCGTGTATCTCTTCAGTTATTCTCTCTGCAGCGGCGTCATCGTCTGCAATGTTGGCTCGGATTAGCCTACGACGTAATTCGGTGAGTTTTTTGTCTTTTAGCTGGCGTAATATCTTGTTGAATGTGTCGTGGGCTAATCTGCGCTCGTGACGGGACTTAAGAGGGTCATTAAACACCTTATGTAATCTAGTTAGATCGCCCTCTCTCGTCCAGTCCATAATCTATTAAGCTCCAATCCAAGGATCAGTAACTTCAACCTCTGGGTCTTTGTCATCCCCTGACGGTACTGCCTCTTCAATAACTGCAATAACCTTCTGCATATTGTCGTCGTTTGTGTTGCCATAAAATTTCTTAGCAACCTCTAGGTGACTTAATCCGCTATTGTATGCTTCGATGATATCTTCCTTAGATACGCTACGGCTTACGATTTCACCACTAGTTGCAGTTTCTTTTGCGCTAGCGATAATCTTCTCAGCCTCTTTTTTAGCGTTGGCGATAATCTCTTCGGCTGTAAGCGCGGTTGTATTTTTCTCTGCCATTTTATCGTTTCCCTTCTTTGGTCGTAAGGGGCGGTGTTTAACCACCCCTTACTGTTATTAAATACTAGTCTTTAGCACCAGTCTTAACGTTGATAATCCACTTTGGATCAAGGATTGCCGACGCAAATGCCTCAGCCTTCCAACCAATGGTCATAAACTGGTTGAGTGGGTTAGATGTATCACCCTTGTCTGATTGCTTGATGATAATTTTCTTCAAGCCGCTACCAGCCAAGTCGACAACACCGAATGCTTCTTGACCGTGAATGAAGTTTGAGTAGACAGTCGTTGTACTTGCCTCATCCTTCTGGTTGCTTGATGCTTCGATAAAGCGAACTTTGTGCAAGCGACCTAGTTCACCCTTGTACAGTTCTGCACGGCCAGTGTACTTCTGAGCGTCAATCCAAGCTGTATCACCAGTAATGTTGTATGCAGTATCTGGACCAACCTTACCAATGAAGAATCCGTCTGCATATGGGATTGCGTTGTTTTTCTTCAATGTACGTACAGCCTTGCGGATTTCTGCTACCGTCAGGATATCGTCAGCAGTAATGCCGTTCAATGCAGTTTTCTTATTTGCGAACTGTACTGTAGCACCCTGATGCAATACGTCACGGACCAATGCGTCGATTGTTTCGCCTGCATTTTGACCCATAGTTTCAATCGTCTCTTTCATCTCGCGATCGATTGAAGTGTTGTACAGCATGCTTGAGATTTTAGTCCACTTACCGTAGCCACGTAGAGTAGCAACGACTTTGTTGCTTCGGATAGCTTCGTCTTGTGGGTTTTCACCTTCTGTCAATGGCGTTGTAGCCAAGCCAAATGGTGATCGTTTTGTAAAGGTAACTGTTGTACCAGAGTTTTTTCCTAGAGTTTTCTTTTTAGCACCTTCTAGGTGAATTGTGCGAGCTTCGCTTCGCTCCAAGAACTTTTCCTCCAGGTATTGGATCATCTCGGCAGAAAGCGTTGCGGTTGTGTTTGTTGCCATGTTATTAACCTTTCTTAAATATCATGTCCTTGTCGACGGAGATATTCTTCCTTCTCGTCTGTAGTAAGCTTGGCGAATGGTTTAACGATCCTAGTGCCGCCTCCACGGAAATCACCAGCGTCATTAATCACAGCGCGTTGCTTAGGTGCTTCACCGTCTTTGTGGAATGACTTATATAATTGATATATATCTGTATTTGAGCCAATGACATCGCCGTTTTGGTCGTAAACAAGTACACTTTGCAGATACCCGTCTACGGCTTTATCAAGGTGTTCATCATACTGATCAGATTCTGGATCAAACTCTGGGAAATCCCTGAGTGCCATATCTGCCTTATATGACAAATCACTTCTTGACGCTTCGACTTGGGCTTTATAAGCCGCCTGCTCCTGAGCTTGTTGCATATTATCTAGTCGCTGTTGCAACTGTAGGTTCTGCAATACCGCCTTAGCTTCAAATTCTGTGAAGAAGTCACCAGTCTCTGGGTTCTCCATCTCCATAATCTGATCTATTGTTGGCAATTGTTGTGGCTGTGGCTGTACAGGTTGAAATGCTCTTTCGTTCTGTGCGTCAAGCTCCAATTGCTGGCGATAAGCTCTAGTTTCGTTCCGTTTAGCAACTAATTCGCGAATGACTCGGTTATCCTCCTCTAAGTCGCGTTCTAGTTGTTCACGGCGCGCCTCTTTGCCCCGTTTCGGCTTCCTGTCTTCGTCTGACTCATCATCAGAATCAGCATCTTTGCTTTCTTCCTTAGACTTATCGACTTTGACGTGTACCACCTCGCCGCTATCTGAGATAACTGCTTTGGTTTCTGGCTCTGAAGAAGCCTCAGAGTTTTGTGTTTCAGCTGGCGCCGACTCAGCGTGGATAGACTCTTGCTCTACCTCTGTATTAACGACTTCTTGGTTTTCTGCGTCTGACGGCACAGTACCCCTCCTTCTCATTAGATTGTTTAAGCGTCGATTACAGGTGACGAACCTGGGTTGCGTGAGATGCGCTCCTTTGGTTAGCCAATAGCGAGGATAGCTAACCAAAGCAGAGTACCTTACTACGCCGCTTGGTCAATTACACTTACTAAGAAGCTCCTTTCCTCCCTTAAAATCTCTACAACACGTTTGTTTGCCGATATATAAATAGCTAGTTTCTCTTTATCCGTAATTACTTCTTCTGGTATGGCGTCAGTAGACTTGTAGAAGGCAATGCGCTCGTCCCAGCGATCAAGCACCTTTTGCAACTTATTCATATCTTGCTTAATAGCATTGATCTCGGCTTGCTTAGCCTCCTCTACCCTCTTGTCTTCTTCCTCATTTGGCTGGTAATATTCTGTACTACGCGGATATAGATTTTCGTCCATTATTCACCCTCCTTTTGGATAACTCCCATAATCGATGCGATTATTTCCTCTTCTGTAAATCCTTTTTGAATCATGCTTGGTACTTCAGCAATTAGGTCTTCTGGCGTGCCTATCTGTCGTAATTCATCTACAATACTTGGCTCTATATCTTCTTGTGGCTCTACTGGTACTTCAGCGACCTGAGCCTCGTCTTCTGCTGGCTGCTCCGTCTCGGCTGTAGCTGTTTCATCGGTAGCAGGGACCGCGGCTTGAGTTTGCGCCTCCTGCATTTCTTTCATTTCTTCTTCTGTAACCTTTAGCTCGTCTAATCCATCAATGCCAGAGTTAGCAACAATAGCGTTCCATGCGGCTAATTTCTTATCTACTGGCACTACTTGGTTCAGTGATTGGCTAGAGTCTAGCGTCTGAATCAATGTCTTCAGAGAATCTAGCTGTGCCGCTTCGCTGTTTACTTTCGTTGTTGACGCGTCAATCTTAAACTTCAGTACTCCCTTAGCTTTTGAGAAGTCTACAGTTGCCTTATTATCATCATCTAGCACTACACCATCTAGTACATGACCTTTTTCTTCTAGGTCTCGCAATCTCTGTGCAGTGTCTGTGTCTAGCTGGATTATTTCTACACCTTCACGCTCTGCAAAATACAAGTTAATAGCCGTTTCGCTCCACTCCTCAAAGAATGCTTCAAATCCTTTACGTAATGCATTGTCGTCAATAGACAATTGAGCTTGTTGAGTCTTGAGTGCTTGTGGCGTTTTACCAAATCCTGGATTGCCAACCTCTGCGCTAATTGAAGTGTCTGGACTATTGACCAGGTTGAGCATCTGAGATTTCTGTAGGCCGTATAGATTCGGATAGTCGCGGATTGCTGAAGTGTCTACGGACATCGCTTCAATACGTACATTTGGGTTCTTAATTTTATTAAGACCGTTTGGCTTGAATTCAAGGGTTCGCTCGTTTACGTCGCCGTATACGTTAATAGTTGGACGCAATGCGGCGGCACGGTTGTATTGATAAGCCTGCATATCACTATCGATCAGGTTCTGTAGAGGACCAATTAGCTCTAAGACGCTACGACCCAGAGGATTGACCCCATCGGCGTCATAAAAATACCAGTTTAAGGGTATCTTAGCCCTTGGGTCTTTATTTTTCTTACGTCGTACAATCTTTTTAGTGGCTGGGTTGAAGGTAAAGAAGGTTGCATTATGACCAATTTGAAAACCAGTTATAATTTCAATACCTGATGGATCAAGTGAGTACTGTTGCTCTGCTTCGCTCTGGTCTTTAGAGTCTTTAGCAACAATAGCTTCTTTTATTTCTTCTAGTGCCTTCAAATCCCAAGTTGGTTCGTATAGTGCGCCCTCTTTTTTGGCAGTGCGGCGTCGTTCTTCTTCGGCATCGATAAGCTTTTCTACGTCAGTCTTTTGCCACCACGTGCGTACAAATAAATAGTCGCTATCGCTAGCAGATCTTTTACCAGGTTGAATAAATACATCACGCCATGAGACGATTAAATAGTCTGGAAGCAGCTTGCCATCGTTGTAAGCTACTGGCGTAAAGACACACTGCGACCCAAATGACTCACCATTTTCAATAGTTATCCACATTTTATGGATCAGGTCATATTCGGCGTTGGCGTTAGGTAGGATTTCTTTTAAGTAAGCAAATTCAGCAATTATTGGCCATGGACTATATTCGTCAGAAGTAGAGACTACACCAGCCGGCAATTGCTGTACGGCACGACGTGCAGACTTAATGATAATTGAAGCTGCTGTACCGTCTGTAGTTTTAGGAAACGCTTTAGGTATTTTAGCGTGTGGCTTATTTCTGGCAAGACGGGAATACTCCTCAAAAGCCTGCGTTAGTTTTTCCGTATAGTCTTTTGAGGTGCTACATAGATCGAAAATGTTTTCTTCTGTTAAAAAAGAGAAAGCCACTGATTACTCCAAAGATTACTGTTGTTTCAGTAAACTCTGGTTTGTTTCAGTGGTTTACGCTTGTATTATATCACATTTTTAATCAGTTGTGAAAATAATCATTTTACCTGTTTAATTTTTGTATATTCAAATACAACATCGAATGATCCTTTGTATGATATTCTAGCGCGGCCATCATAACGGATTGACGGATTGATAAGACTGTCGTCGTTTTCAATTCTTAGTGTTAGCTCGTCAACCTTATCACGTGCTTCTGCCATAGATGCAACTCGAAAACGTTCTTCATAGTGTAGCTTAGTTGCTATAACAGTATGATTCTGATAACTGTTTTCAACTACTACAGACGTCTTATCGTCAAGCTGCTGTTGTTCTTTGACTTTTCCAAACTCTGGCACAAATTTTTTCATTTTAATCCTCCACCTCAATTATTTTTCCTAGAATATCCTCGTCTGATATTAGCAGATAATCTTTATCGTCAAGCTTTGTCTGTGTTGCCGCGTAATCACGATAAATAACATGGTCGTGCGGCTTAAAATACTTGACCTCATCGCCAATATTAATAATTTCTGCTTGCGACAAGTTGTCAACCGCATCCTTTACCAAAAATATTCCACTGGCTGTAGTCTCTGCCGCCTCTAGCTTTTTTGCAAATACCTGATGATTTGCTGGTTTTATTGTTTTCATATTCCCCCTAATTAATTCCACATTGCCGTTAAGTCGCTATCTGCTAATGATTGGTTATATGAGCTTGAGCCTACGTCATCTTCTGGTCGCTGAGCTAGTTGTACTTGATATGCTAGAGAGTCGCTCGCGTCGTCATTGGTTGCTTTAGGAAACATACTTAGTTCAAGCTCTAAGTCTTTACATAAGTTAGCGTCGCCATGTCTTATATGATAAATTCCTCCGCGCTCGTATCTTGGTACTAGCGCTTCAATCCTCAATGCCTTACTGTGTCCGCCATGCTTCAATAATTCAACGTCTAGATAAACTCCGCGGCGCATCATCTCTTCATCCCAAACAGACTTCAAGGCTTGAGTAAACTGGTTGTCTTCAATTCCGATCTTATGTAGGTTGTATCTCTTCCAGTTTGTAAACATGAGGTCGACAAGGTCAGTCGCGGATAGTTTTGTGCGATAGCATATTACATTCCATTTGCCTTCTCGGTCAATAAAATTAAGGGTTACACCAATGTAGTCAGTGCCTTGCTTTACGTCGTCTTTACCTCGCGGGTCAATCGTCATAACGTTGTACGTGTCAAGCTGTAAGACGTTGCTGAATTCGCGGTATTTGTACCATGCTTGCTTGAATTTGCGATTCTCTTCATCGATTGGGTTCTGCTGATAGAGCGCTGAGAATTCATAACTACCCATCTCTGCGCGTTTTTTTAATAGCTTCTCAAGTGAAAACTTCTCTGGCCATAGAGCCTCACCAGTTTTGCGGTGCTCGTCGTCTTCAGTGGCTATAGCTTTATATTCGATTATCTTCCAGTCATCGTATGCTTCACCTCTAGCCTTAGCTTCTCGTGAGGCTTTGAGAACACGACCAGCTAGGTCGTCGTCGTGCCAACGTGTAAGAATAAATACGATCATTGAGTTGCCTTCCTCACGTGTTGAGAAGGTTGACTTATACCAGCCGTCGCGGGCTTCGCGGATTACTGGACTATCCGCTTCTTCACGGTTCTTAAATGGATCGTCGATAATACCAATTTTGAATCCACGACCTGTCAGCGCTCCGCCAACACCAACGGCAGTGTAGCCACCGCCTTGTTTTGTAATCCAGCGACCTTTTGCTCTAGCGTCGGCTCGTAAGCGTGTAGAAAACATCTTAGTGTAAGTAGCGGATTGCATTATATCCCTAGTCTTTTGACCGAAATCTGATGCAAGCTCGGCAGAGTAAGATGAGACTACGATTGGAATATTCGGGCTTTTTCCTAATACCCATGACGGGAATTTCTGCGTGGCTGTATCGCTTTTACCGTGGCGCGGCGGCATAAAAATCATCAATCGGACATCTTCGCCAGCCAGCAACCGACGATATCCTTGCTCCAACTCTTTAGCAATCTCGGCATGGAACCACTCCAGTTGGTACTTTGGATCTATAGCAATGCAGTACTCGGCAAAAGAGCCGTTATCTGCAATTTCTCTAAGAATCCCGACGGTCTGCTCTGGCTTTAAGTAGTTGCTCTGCTTGTCTTGCACTTAGAGCTACTCCTATGTCATTACCGTTTGTAGTCATATCCAGCTTGTCGCCGTAAACTTTTGGATTCATCTTAGACATCAGCCACTTGCGTGTATCAATTCTTAAACGTGACCTCTGAACATTCTCGCTATTGAATATGTATCCATCGCCTTCCAGCTTTTCCATATAGTCGTTAGTAGCGTTATCTGCAATATCAATAATCTCTTCAGCTTGTGCATATGATCGTTCTTCACACGCACGCACGTATTGCTCACGAAACTTATCATTTTCTCGCAACCAGCGAAAAAGGGTCTGCATAGAGACCATATCTTTTTCTTTACATATAGATCGTACCGAATAGCCTTCTGCTATTTTCTGACAAATTCTATCTGCTAGTTTATCAGAGTATTTTGTAGGACGCCCGTTCTTTTTAGGTGTTTTTGTAGGCGGCTTTTTAGAAGACTCAGGCTTGCTTTTGGCTGTAGTTTTGGACATAACCAATATCCTCGCTAGTCGCCCGCGTCTTGTGAGTTAATTAAATTATATCATATTTACGGATCCGATAAAAATCTTCAAAAGTCGCTAATTGTAAGATACAATCCGCCTTTTTCAAGGTGGATTATCTTTTAGGAATTATTGAGACTTTTATATAATTCTACAATCGCCCGCTTTAGATCGTAGTTACTCATATTCTCAATATCAGACCGACCACCCAACTCTATGTATATGTTTCTCAAATTTGATAATCCTTTTGCGTCAGTGACTGCTTTCATGATCTTGCGTTCATAATCTTCATCATCCAGGAATAAACACGACTTTGGCTCAGACTTACTCATCTTACGGTCAGGATGTCTTAAATCCATAATCTTGGATTTTGTATAAATTGGATCTGGACACTTCAAGCCAACACGCGGCAGGATGTCTCTTGCAAATTCTATATGAGGACGCTGATCTTCGCCAACAATTACTCTATCGTAACCTGCAATATCTAGAGCCATCATCACTGGATATATGTACATTAGCGCGGTCTTTTCTTTAGCTTTATACTGCGGCATAGCATTCAGTAGGTGGCTAGGTGTTACGGCCAACAACTTAGCTAGTAAAGCGACATCCAATTTCTGCTCAACAACTTGACTACTCAACTTGAATATTCTGAGAACACTCAACGCTTGCTCCCCATATTCAGGTTCTGCCAATGGCGCGTGATGTTTAGCTATCAGGATATCTGCTTTATATTCTATTGCTGGCTTTATCACGCTGACATAATGCCCTAGATGCAATCTACCTGACGGACGAAAGCCTACTATAGTATTTTTACTCATATCTTTCTCCAAATTATCAATTTTTAGCTTAATATCCTAAGACAATCTCTGAGATGAGAGTAGGCATCGATTGGTCGTCTAGGGTTGTATATCACATTAGCATAGTCACGCGCCTCACATGCTTTGCAAACCTCCTCTCGAGTACTTGCAAACATAATAGCATTTTTGAACCGCTTGTTTATTTCTCTTATACGCCCGCTACATGGATGAGCAAATCCATATACATCACGAGATTTTATGGTTCTTCCGCATTTATCGCAGACTATAGTTGTAGTATCCTGTTTCATTATTCACTCCTTCCAATTCCTTAAACTTTTCAGCAACAGCTTTGGCATATCCACCATAAGTATCTTTGCAATGCTTATCTAACAACTTAATTATTTCTTCTAGTGAATAGATGCATTTCGGATTACGCTCTTCTAGCGGACCATAACAACTGCAATGACCTAATTCTATAAACATAAACTTACCATTTATATCTTTAAGGACTGCCACACCTTCGCCCGACCACATATCCTGAGCATAACTACAGATAATATACTCGTAGTCTTTTTTATCTAGATATTCCAAGTCATCGTCATCTATCTCGCTAGGTTCCGTGTCTGGATCATATTCTTCCTTGCGTTCTACGTTATAGATTTTCATTTCTCCTCCAATAATTCAGGATTTTCGTGAATGTTAATATCACGCATCTCTCAAAACTCCATAATGATTACTTGGTATTTCATTGCCACCAGCTAGAATAAGTAGGTGAACAATGTCTTTTAATTCTCGATTGTCGTGAGCGCTACGAACACGTGTTGTTGGATTATCGTAATGATGGGCATTCTCGTTGATGTGCTGCTCGGCGGCTTTGCCAGTAAAGTACATAACCGCGCCATAATCTTTGCCGGCTTTGTTATTATCTAGGATCGTCCACACCGGCATGCTAGTGTATCGATTGTCTTGATTGACCAACTCGTCGCTCAGGGCTTTAATGCGCCACAGCAAGGCTTCTTCAGCTGGATTTTCTGCTATGATTTTCATTTAGATTTCCTTTCGTTGTCTGTTGGTTGATTTTTAATAGCTGGATAAACTCGACGAATAAGTAACCTGCGATATGGTTCCTTGCCGTCTATAGTTAGCTTTATCCCGTTAAGCTTTGACTGCCCTAGTAATTCAAAAAACATAATCTCACCATCTTTGGTTTCTTGTGTATAAATAGCATTTTCTGATGGAGTTCCATCTGACCTTAGAAAAACAAGGTCGTCATCTGAAATATCTGATATTCTCATTGATATCTCCCTCTATCCAACACTGATTTTTTTAATATCTTGATGGCTTCATCTGCGAACTGGCTATAAATGGCTATCTCTCTGGCTTTAATCATTCGCTGCAGCTTAAGGTATGGATCGTCAGGATCGAGCTTTGAATTGAGCCAGTCTTCAAACATATCACCGTTAAAATAGCCGTCTTCCGTTGACCACGGGAATGCTAGCTTAGGCACTTCTTTCGGCACTCTTGAATTTTTGTTACGCTTCATTGACATCTCCTTCCTTATGTCCACAAAATTAGTGGTTTAGTTGACAT
Organism: uncultured Candidatus Saccharibacteria bacterium; assembly: GCA_937921475.1. Taxonomy (GTDB): domain Bacteria; phylum Patescibacteriota; class Saccharimonadia; order Saccharimonadales; family Saccharimonadaceae; genus Nanosynbacter. The sequence continues at coordinate 24,726 of CALFPG010000001.1, forward strand.
TACCGCTTCCAATCATGAGATGTCCATCTTCCAAAAATCTATGATATAAACTTTTACCTGAGCTAGTGACTGTGTAGGGCAAAAATACTTGCGTCGTCGTTACCATCTTCGTCTCTATGATAGCCACTTGAGCATCTACCCAATCTTTAGTAATACGCCAGGCTGTACGACGTGCTTGCTCTTCAAGGCAACTTTTTGGTACAGCACGCTGGCGCTCTAACACTTGAGCAACCGGCCGCCAGTCGGTAGGTAGGCTGAATGCCAATTGTTGACCATTGAGATCCAATTGAAAGCTAAGAGCGACAACATTGCCTGTATCGTCATACTCGGTCATAATACGCTTTGCGCCAACATAGGCGAGCTTACCCTGAATCTCGCTCAGCGTTTTTTCAACCGATATGCTTGTTGTGTAATTCTTTAATGCCATTATGAAACTCCTTATTTACACAATTTCGTGTAGTTTAATTCAACCTTTCAACCTTAACGTTATCAACACAATGCCAAGGAGACGGGACCATCGTAAACACCTTGCTGCTTGTAACAAACACCTTGATATTCTTGTCTTTCGCGGCTTCATTTACCAATTTAATGTATGGTGAATTCGGTGGTAGACAGAACTTACTGGTGTTTTCTTTTGTTACCACAGTATTTTCTGATGCGCGAACCCTAAAGTATGTGTTGCCACCGAATATGCTATTGTTTTGGTTGTTATAAACGATTCCAGAAACTACATTATCAGAAGTTTGCAACCGTACTGAAAACAGCAAGTAAAGAGGTACTGCAACTGTTAATGCTGCTAGGATATATTCCCAAAAAATTCTTAGTTTAGACATATCAATCTCCTTGTCTTATCGTTTAATTCAACCGCAGAACTGGTGTTGGCTATATAAGGTGATGATTTGCCGAGTTTTAATTTCCTCGAATGTGAGGGAATTAGGTTTCGTAAAGTCACATCACATGCTACGAAGCTTTCTATCAATAAGCAGATACCCCTAAGCTCATGATTAGGTACTTATTTTCAAGATAGCGTCTACCTATTCCGCCACTTATATAGCCAGTTGACAACACCAATTTGTATATCATTAAGTGAGTTAATTTACTTTAAGGTTTGATGTTGCCAGTTGATAGCACCAGATTGAGCCGATTTCCACCTGCACTCAATTCTATAGGCAAATGAAAAGCCTAGACACTGATGCTACCAGTTGAACAGACGATACACGTTGCATTGCAGGTTGCTTCAATTCCAGCTCACAACGTTTCACAAGTTTTAGATAACACACCGGGTAGGTGTGGAGCCACATAAAGGAGTTGTGCATATCATCTGTCCAGTTCTACGGTTGATTTTAATGTTCTACTGGATACAAATCGTACCCGTTTACTTTCGTTTACTGATACGACTACCTTTTTTGCCAGCACACTTCTTCACGAAGTGAGGACCGTCAATTAGGTCGCAATCGCATTCAATATCTTGCGCAAATCCCTTATAACTTCCGTGGCTTGCAAAAGTAGCTGAGCCGCCCTTTCGTCCGATTTCAGCGTAAAAGTTAGGATTGCTTGCTAGGTTTTTTGCGGCGGCTTTCTTACCACCAATCGTATTGCCGGCCATACTTTACTCCTTTACTCCAAAATAAATCATCCAATCTTCTCGATTTTCTCTTATAGATTTTTCAGCTTCTTCTTTGGTTGCATAGCGTACGATTTCACCAGAATCCTCATAGTCAGTATCGTATGCGTATAGTTCTTTGTCCTTGTAATTGTAGTAGACTACCCATCCACCTCTACAATCCTCAAAATCTGGCTCAAAGTTTGAGGTTTGGCTCAGTCTGACTTCTGCTAGCCTTCGGTCGCGAGCTTCTTCACATTCTTCTTCAGTGCAGTAGACAAGACCCATAGCCATAAGTCTGTTATCCACATCGTCGTCGTTCCAGACTTTCCACTCCACATCTCCATATTCGTTAATGCAGAAGTATTTCTCGGCTATTTTTGGCTTCCAGTGAGCGCTGTCTGTCGGTTCTTCCATTTCCTCGAACCACTCGTCGAAGTTGTCTATATCTTGAATTGTGAATTGAGGGTCTTGTGGTGTGTCTTCACCTGGTACAGCCACAGTTAATTCTCTGGTTCCATCAGACATATTAACGATCTCTTCAAAAATGGTGCCAGCTTTAATTGTAGGTGTGTCTTTAAGAAGCTTGTATTTCATTTCTTTATCTCCTTTCCGTCTTTGAAACATTTTAGATAACCCATTTTGCCGCCAACGGATTCACAACGAGCTTTAACGTCCATAGCTTGTTTTTCTTCATTAGAACTGATAACAGTTAGAAAAATGATTAGTGCAAATCCACCTATAGTTGATACTATTAAGGCTATTTCATACAACGAGATCATCTTCGATTTCACTTCTTCGCTCCCTTAAAATAGTTCCAATTGCGTGGCATAAATTGCACGACTAGCTAATATCTGATTTATACGATGAATAGTGTGTTCGCTCTCGTTCAGGTCGTTTAATGCACCCTCTTTCATCTCTAGCAAATCTACTGTGTCGACATCGTCTAATGACTGGTAGTCATCCTCATAATAAGGCTTTACTTCTTTTTCCATTTCTTTTCCTCTTCTTTCATCCATTCTTTATCCTGCTTAGCTATGTTGTATTCCGATATAGCTACCAGGATAAGAATTAAAACTATAAATAGTATCCAAATTAGTGTGAACATTGTGTTTTCTCAATATCTGTAATAAGTTTCTCTAGTTCGTCATCTGGTACAATACCCTCAAAGATATTCTTTACGATCTCCTTTGATTTTTCATTGATAATTTTTCCTGATAAATCGCCTAAAGCTTCTAGTGTAGCAAGAGTAGCCTCTACATCGTCAGAGTCTATACTGACGAAAGTGTTGGCTTTGTAATGACCATTTTCACTAGATATCTTAATATTTACTTCTGCTACTGGTTTTTTCATATATCACTTCTCCTTGTAATGGATGTATTAAATTGTTTTATGAGAAGAAAAGTCTGGCTGTTACTAGATTTTTGATTAAGTAGGAGACTTTATGGAGTCTAGTCATTTAACCGCACACTTTACAAATTTCTACGCCAATGGTTCAAACGTAGATCTGGGCACCAGACTATTTAATAATTGTCAGATAGTGCGCTAATCCACTCTTTGACCACCTTCATGTCAGACTCTAAGTCATTTATCCATTGATCGGCAGAAGGTATATCTTCTCTGTTGATTATGAGTGAGTCTACAGTATTACTCATGGCTTTATATAACTTCCATAATGCAAGTACTGCTTTCTTTCTTTGAGTTATCATCTAGACGCTCCTTTTCGCTTATAACGCTTGCTACTCTTCTGATATACGACTTCATATGTATATTCAGGGTGGGCTGGTAGCCACACCTTCTCTAGGATCTTACGACGCCATTTATAGTCATCAGTTTCTACGCCTTTTGCTTCACGTAAAGTGAATGATCCGTCTAGATTATGTATTCTAAAGTCTACTTTGTGACGATATGGGAATGCTGGATTACCATTTTCGTCATAGACCCAACCTTCTATCCTGTATTGAGTGTCATAGTCTTTTATCTGGCCGAGATTCTTTTCGATTTCTAGCTCGGCGGCTACTTGTGCTTCAAACTTTGAATCGTATATCTTGCCATTCATCTCAGTGCGCTTAGCACCATATTTATTAGTCTTACCAAGTCTGCCTATCTCAGTACCACAATTACGACAAGTGAGTCTTCCTCTGGATATCATGAGATGCTTAGATTTACACTCTGGACAAGTGGCTACAGACTTAATGCTTTCTAAGTCAAACTTCTTGTGAGTTGCCCTTATATACATTACTGCTTGTCCTTTTGTTTACGACGCATACGATTGCGCCAATTGCGAAGACGTTTTATTAAGTAGTCTTCACTCTCTAACTTTTCATACTCTAGCTTCACTCCAGCTAGTAAACTTTGTTTATCAGCCATTATAGATTCTCCTTATACGCCCCTGTGCGATATGTAGTCCATGCTTTATAGCCTTGAGACTGCCAAACTCGATAAGCAACTCTTACAACTGTTGCGGTGTCGTTTCTATCATCGTGAGGTTGAAAATGCAGACAGCCAACTTGTAATACGCCATAGCTACCAACACATACTCCGTGGTTCTCAGAGTTGGTAAGATTATGATTAAGAGGATTACAGCTTCTATTCTCAGCCTTAGCGATAGCTAGCATTAGACTAACATCCCATCCTGAATATTTTGACAGTTCCCGTCGAACCAATTCGCAGCCCGATACCGCAACTGGTTTTGGTTGCGGCACGGTTGGTTCGACCTTCGGATCTGTCTTTGCAGCGCTTTTATCTATCTCGGAAATAGCTGCAGACTTCCGAGTTACTTTTTTAACTGTAATGTTGCTTGACGGACCTTATTATCCACTTCCTCTGTCTTATTGATCTGATATTGAATACCCGCGTAAAATGCTATAGCGGCAGTAATCATGATAATTAATAAGATTGATTTAGCTTTTTCAAGCAATTGCTTCCAGTTGATATTATTCTTTTTTGATTCGTTGATATTTTTTGTATTATTTTTCATTTTATTTCTCCTTTATTGTTCACTTAGCGACTGAGTTAGTGGGTGGCGGCTTTTCTTAAATTTATAGATACTCACGAGACGCACCCACCGACACAGCCGCTAATAGTTTATTGATACCCTAATTGTTAAAGATCACTTTCTGACATATTTGCTTTGAATGTTCTAGCTAATCTCCGTCACTCCTATAATTCTCGCTATTGAGTCGGATTGAGCTATATCTTTCAATGCAGTCAGTGTAGTTGTTCTGTCTACAAGAGGTCATCAATTTCAGATTGCCAACCTCTTCAAACAGCAAAACCCGCTGGCTCTCTACTTCCAGCGGGTTTTGCTATACAACAAAAATCGTCCTGACAAACATCAGAACGACTTATAAGAATTTAATTTTCCAATCGTAGGAACTTGGTGAGGTGCGCCTCCCCATAACTACGACTGTCCACCACA
>CALFPG010000002.1 GCA_937921475.1 uncultured Candidatus Saccharibacteria bacterium
TAATATCAGACCATATTTTTATGAAGGACGCTAGCAAGATTCGAAACATTGCCATTATTGCCCACGTCGACCACGGCAAAACGACCATGGTTGACGGGCTATTAAAGCAGTCGCGAACATTCCGCGACAACCAAGCCGAGATGAGCCAGGAATTGATTATGGATTCCGGCGATCAAGAGCACGAGCGCGGCATCACCATCACCGCCAAACAAACGTCAATTTTTTACGGCGACTACAAAATAAACATCATCGATACGCCAGGACACGCCGATTTCTCTGGCGAAGTTGAGCGAACACTGAACATGGCGGACGGCGTTCTGCTGATCGTGGACGCGCAGGAAGGTCCGATGCCTCAGACTAAATTCGTATTAGCGAAGGCGCTTGAGCTGGGGCTGAAGCCTGTCGTGATTATCAATAAGATTGACAAGCCAGCCAGGCGAATTGCCGAAGTTGAAGATGAGTTGAGCGATCTGTTTTTGGAGCTAGCGACCGATGATTCTCAATTGCAATATCCAATTTATTACGCAATCGGACGCGACGGAAAATCATGGAAAGAAATTCCTGCAAACACCGACGAAGACGCGGATTTGACGCCAATTTTTGACGCGATCATCAACGATATTCCAGCGCCAGACGTGACGGAAGATGGCGCGTTTCAATTGCTTGTTACCAGCTTACAATATGACACATTCCAGGGGAAATACGCGATTGGCCGAATTGCTCGCGGATCCGTTAAGCGTGGCTTACAAGTCAGTTTGATGAAAAATGACGAAGTCGCGGGCTCCGCACGAATTGAGAAAGTTTTTGGCTATCGTGGCTTGAACCGTGAAGAACTTGACGAAGCTTTTGCTGGCGACATCGTGGCGCTGGTTGGCGTGGCTGACGCGCATATTGGCGATACGATTGCCGACAAAGAACAACCTGAAGCGCTACCGACAATTGACATCGAAGCTCCAACTCTGAGCATGTACCTCGGCCCAAACACCAGCCCAATGAAAGGTCGCGAGGGCGAGTTCACGACATCCAGGCAAATTGGCGACCGATTGAAGCGAGAGCTTGAAACCAACGTGGCGCTACGCGTTGAGGAAAACGGAATTGGCTTTACGATTTCTGGACGCGGCGAATTGCATTTAAGCGTTTTGATTGAAACCATGCGACGCGAGGGCTTTGAGTTTGAAGTTGGACGACCGCAAGTTGTTACAATTACTGAGGACGGCGTCGAAAAAGAACCGATTGAAGAATTGCAAATTGAGATTGGAAGCGAATTTATCGGCGCGATCAGCCAAGAGCTTGGCGCGCGACACGCCGAAATGAAATCCCAGGAAACGACCACCGCTGGCGCTGCTCGTTTGACTTACATTTTGCCAACGAGGGCGCTGATTGGTCTGCGCAACATTTTATTGACCGCCACCAGAGGTACGGTGATTATGAATTCCCTGCCTCACGGATATCAACCGCTTGGCGGGAAATTGCCAAAAACCCGCAATGGAGTTTTGATCGCGTTTGAGGCCGGCACAACAACACCTTACGCCCTACAAGCAGCCGAAGCGCGTGGTGAATTATTGGTCGGGCCAGGAACGGAAGTTTACGCTGGGATGATTGTCGGAATTTACAATCGCCAAGAAGACATCGAAATTAACGTCTGTAAAGCCAAGCATTTGACTAACATGCGCTCCAAATCATCGGACGGAACTGTGCAATTGACGCCATTTACGCAATTTAGCTTGGAGCAATGTATCGACTTTATTGAGGACGACGAGCTTTTGGAAGTTACGCCAAAATCATTACGACTTCGCAAGCGATATCTGGACGCAAACGAGCGAAAACGCGCCGAGAAACAATAATTGCGTTAACTACAAAAATAACCGCCCCGTAATGGAGCGGTTATTTTTCATGTAAACATCAACTAATTGACAAGGGTTTCTTTGACTCGGCGAGAAGCAAAGAAGTACAAGATTACCAATCCTTCTACTATTAACATTGTAACGATTCCGGTAATAAATGCTGGAGCGTCTACTCCTGACCTTCCGGATGCATAGATAACTACCGCATTTGCAACATTGCCCAATCCAGCCGTGGCGATCGTAGCAACGGCTAGCCACTTACCAAGACGCTTCTGCATTACTATAAACACAACTGCACAAATAGCCAAGACTACCAGTATAGGTGAAAATATCAAAGAAATGACGTTCTCTGGCTGGCTAAGATTCATTATCGCCTGGAAAAACACTGCTGTATTAACAAGGCTACCAATAACGAAACAAACCACAAAGAACATTAACCAACCCTTAACACCCTTCAGGGATTCCGCCATCACGACATATTGCACTGGCGCTGCTTGAGGTTGTGCAAAATATTGCTGGCTGACCGGTTGCTGTTCATACGGCGTGTTCTGCGGTTGTGGTGCGGGACCGTATTGTGCGTTTGGATCAGGCTGTGGCGCATATTGCGGCTGCTGAGGTTCTTGTTTTGGCATATTAACTTCTCCTTTTAAGAATATTGATATACCAATTATACCACATCCTTTATTTCCTCTGGTAAAAATCCTTTGTCGTGCTTAAAGCCAGCTTGCCATTTGTAGCCCCCGTTATAGCCCAAATCTTTCATCAATTTGGTCGGAGCATTCCTGAGATGTAACGGCACAGGAGAATTCGGATATTTACGTGCCAGCTCAAAAGCGCTGTACATTAAATCGGTAATTTCACGCGACTTCTGACTGCGAGCCAACGCAATAGCGCAATGGAACAAATTGTACTTCGCCTCCGGAAGACCGACGCGCTCGACAGCCTCAAACGTTGCAATTGCCAAGCTCAGCGCACCATTACCCGCCAGCCCGATATCTTCTGATGCAAAAACCACCATTCGCCGAGCAATAAACTTCGGATCTTCGCCCGCGTCAATCATTCGCGCCAAATAATACGTCGCAGCCGTCGCGTCACTGCCTCTTAGCGACTTGATAAAAGCGGAAATCACATCGTAATGCGAATCGCCTTTTTTATCATAGCCCGGAAGTCGCTTCTGAGCCGCCGCCTTAACTACTTCCGGCGTTACTTTTTCGTTAAAACTCAGCGCCAATTCCAAATTGCCCAGCGCTACCCTTGCGTCGCCGTCCGATAATTCCGCCAAATAGTCCAGGGCTTTAGGCGAAACTTGCTTGGACTTTTTCAGAACTTTCAGCGCTCTTTTTAATACCAATATAATTTCGTCTTTTGTCAATCGCTGAAGAACCAAAACCCGTGAACGCGACAGTAGCGGCGTGATGACTTCAAAGCTCGGATTCTCGGTCGTCGCACCGATTAACGTAATCAGCCCGCTCTCAACGTGCGGCAAAAACGCGTCTTGTTGCGCCTTATTGAAACGATGAATTTCGTCAACGAATAGAATTGTCCTGAGTCCTAAATTCCAGTTTTGGCGGGCGTGTTCAATAACCTGCTCAACATCTTTTTTCCCGCTTGTAACTGCCGACAACTCAATAAACTCCGCCTTCACCTCACGCGCAATAATCCGCGCCAACGTCGTCTTCCCAGTTCCCGGCGGACCCCACAATATCAAACTAACCGGCTCGCCATTCTTAACAATTCGCCTTAATAACTCGCCCTCACCAAGCAAATGACTCTGCCCTATCACCTCATCCAGCGTCTGCGGTCTCATCTGTTCAGCCAGCGGCTGCCTACTATCACTCATACTTCCATTATATCGCGAAATCCATAAAGCCAAAAAGTCGTCCGCCGTTACACTTTCCTCGCACAAAATGCTACAATAGATCTATATAAATAGGAGGAAAAATGGGAGCATTTGTAGTAATAATCTTAGTATCTATCGGGCTTTATGTACTAAGTGGCATTAAAATCGTCAATCAATATCAACGCGGCGTGGTTTTAACACTTGGTCGATTTACTGGCGTTCGCGAACCAGGATTAAGAGTCGTCATTCCAGGATTGCAGACAATGATGTTGGTCGATATTCGTTCAACTCCAATTGACGTTCCAAAACAAGAAGTCATCACCAAAGACAACGTCACGGTCGGCGTTGATGCGGTGGTTTATTTCCGAGTCATCAACGCGCCAAAAGCCGTGCTGGAAACCACGAACTATATTTACGCGACTAGTCAATTTGCCCAAGCAGCACTGCGCGACGTTACCGGTAACGTTGATATGGACGATTTGCTTGCCAAGCGCGAAGAGATTTCTCAGCAAATCAAGGAAATTGTTGATGCCGAAACTGACAAATGGGGTATCGATGTTGAGAACGTTAAGATTCAGAATATCGAACTTCCTGGCGATATGAAGCGCGCCATGGCCAAACAAGCCGAAGCAGAACGCGAGCGCCGCGCCAACATCATCAACGCTGACGGTGAAAAGGCTGCAGCTGAGACATTAGCTCAGGCCGCAGAAATCCTAGCAAAAACCCAAGGCGCTATCAATCTGCGAACGTTGAACACCTTAGAGCGAATCTCCACAGAGCCAAGCCAAAAGACGATGATGTTATTCCCTATCGAACTCATCGACGCAATTCGTGGCGGCAAAAAATAGAACTTACCAAGATTTCTTTCTATAATCACTTTTGCCGTGATTCTTCTCGTAATCTTCATTATGCCTATTTTGTTGGTTACGCTCAACACGCTTCTTCTGAGCCTTATTAGCGTTATCTTCAAGCTTCTTTATCTTCTGTTCAGTGTCCTTCAAATCCTTAGTAGAGCTGTCTTTCTCGTCAGTTTGTGTTATCTTGTCATCGTTCCTGCGCTGCTTTGCGGAACTTGACTTGACCTTAATTCGTTTTTCAATGTTACGTACATCCCGGCTATTGTCACCAGAATTACCACTTCCTTGCTGATTGTCGTTTTCTTTGTCATCAGAATCGTTGCTATTATCACTTTCTGCCATCTTATTATGAAACCTGACGTTACAGCCATCTTCACCATCGTAAAGAACCGCCTTAGCATCGTCATATTTCAAAATTGCGGCATCGTATTTTTTCTCCGATAGCAATCTATCGGCCTGCTGCTCAATACTCAATGCTAAATTAATACGTACATCACACTCTTTTACCTCAGGTACAGACTCTAAAGCTTGGCGAAATTTTCCTTCGGATTGATCATATTTTCCAGATTTGAAATAAGCATTGCCTTGATTAAAATAAACTTTGTACGGCTCCATCCAATTCGCCCAAGTCAGCGGCTGCAACCATGAGATCGCACTATCATTCTGGGATTGACCGTAATTCATATGTGCAACGCCAGACAGCATAGGAAGACTTAGCATTTTTATTGCAATCAGCATCACTACACCAACCGGTAACGACGAAAATAGTAATAATTTCTTACGCTTGCGTAATCGTATCCCCTCAAAATCTAATTTTGCTAAATCAAAAGGTCTTCTACTCATAACTTACTCCGTTTTTGTTGACGCCTTAAATTCTGAAACGTATGATAAATAGCTCCTGCGTCAAAGCATATCAATAGCAAGATTAGTGGCATAAGCATCCACGAAATATCATCATACGAAGACGCGTCCTTATTTTGACGAACGATTGAGCCTACATCAATAGCCTTCGTTATTCCTTCTATCTCGCCCGGTTTAGTACGATGGATGTATTTAATTCCCGCTTGATCAGCGATATTTTTTAAGTTTGCTTCGTCTATTTTCGACAAAGCATCGGGCGCTGGATAATTGCCCGTACTAAGATCCTTGATAAATTCTTGATTATCCAATTGGTATTTTGTACCCCAAAAGGGGCCGTGCATTTTACCGCCAGAGCTCGTGCCATAGCCAAGGACTGCGCCGCCTTTGATATATTTTTTTATAGGACTAAATGATTTGGGCTTCTCTTCTTCTGTTTGCTCGCCATCGCCTAGATAGAATAACACTAGTCCCCGACCAGGAGACACCTTACTAACGCGAGATAATTCTTTCTCTGTTATCTCTAATGGCATATCGATTGAACTACCCTTGCCATAAAATTCATATTGTGGCTGTATAGTGTCGACTATTGAGGCTAGTGTTGAAGTGTCTGAGGTTAAAGGTAACGCTACATATGCGCTAGTGTCAAAAATCACCACACTAAACCGAGCCCCCACCAGCTTGGCGGCAATGTCTTTTACGTCTTTTCTAATCCCCTCTAATCGCTCTTTATTTCCATCATAATCCATCGCCTTGACACTATACGTAGCATCAATTATAAAAAATACGTCTAGCGATGCATTACCAGTATGCTTCGACACGCCAGGAATAGATGGACGCAAGAAAGCCAGTAATATTAGGATAATTATCGCCAAGCGACGCATCCAACTTTTACGAGCAGTCTTGTTTATTACAATAAGCCAAACACAGAATATGACTATTGGTAAAAATATAATCGCCAAAATCCACCACGATAAAAGCGGCTGTAAAATCATACGCGCAATCTCCATGAAGTTATCATTAAAGCAACAAAGCTAATTAGCAAAATAGCTAAAAATATTACCGTCTGATCACTGTAAACTATCTGTGGAGTTCCCTTAAATCGCGTTGCCTCCTGCTCTGTAACTTTATCGATGATAGATGATACAGCGCCAATATCAGTCATTTTATAATAATCGCCATTCGTCAGCAGCATCGACTCCTTGAACTCTTTGACTTTTTCCGATGTAGATCCATATTTGCCACCTGTTGAATAATCTGCCGGATTAATACCGTAAACGCGAATGTCTTTATCTTTGGCATATTCAGCCGCCTCCTTTAGTGTAACTACCGGCCTTCCCGCCAGGTAATTATCAGTTCCAAATATTATCGACCGCGAACGTTTATGATCTAGCTTGTCAAAACGATTAACACAGCCAGCCAACCCATCCCCAATTAGCGACGAGCCATCCCCCTCATATACGCCACTTATCAAATCATATATGCGCTTCGTTTTCTCGGAATTATACTTGCCGCTAAAAGAATACTTAAATGCTTCAGCAGCAGATTCAAGCTGTTTTGTTACAAAATCATAATCGTCCGTCAGAGGAAAAACAACAACCGGCGAGCTATCAAATAACACCAGACCAATTCTCTCACCTTTAAATCCTTTAGAAAGCTCTGCGTAGACTCTCAAGATCTCAGAGTCAGCTTCATACATAGATCCAGAAACATCTAGGCATAGCATAATATCACGATTGCGTGACTCCGGCTCAATCACCGTCTTTGTTGTTGGTCTCCCCGCCAAGATAATAATCATAACAACAGACATGGCGACTATCAATAAAGCTACCGATATCAGATGTTTGTATCGCCTAAAGTATTTTTGATATTCAGGCAATCGGATTAATCTATAAGAGTTAGCTACGGGCAAAGAAGTTCCCGCAATTTTAGGTTGGCGTTTCTTATTACGCAATCGCGAGACAGCACCCGCAATCACCAACACTAATATCAGTAATAACGACAACCACCAAGCTACTAGTTCCATTCAGCCACCACCTTTCTGGATAGCTCTAATGCTTCATGGACATTTCCGCGCTCAACAGCGGCAAACTCTGGCATATAAAATTGTTCAATAGCCTTAGTCAATTCGCTGTATCGCGTCTTTTTCAAATCGTTCAGCGTCAAAGTATCGACTCGATGCCCGCGCGTCTCAAATACAAACATTCGCAAAAGATAGCTCAATTTCTGATGAACCTGACGCGCAGACAATTCCTTTGTCGTGTATTTTTGCTCCACTTCATCGATCAGCGTCTGATATTTCGCTTTGAGATTAGTCAAATCTGGCGGAATATATGGTCTCGGCTTTAATGTTGCCAATGTTTGCTGTTTTCTGCGCCTCGTACTGAAAAACACAAAAAAATACCACACCACCAATAAGACAAGCAAGATCAATCCAATTACCAGCCAAATCGGCTGATAATCCACCCATTCACGCAATTCTAATTTATTTGACATGTCGTTGTCTCTCCAATATCTTAAATAATTCACTAACCACATTACGATCACCAGAAACATATCCACTAACTATACCTAATCTATCAAGCGTTTTTGTATGCGACAGTCTAAGCTGATTTCGATAATTATTAAATTCCTGTATAATCTGCCCCTGCTTACGGATAAAATACGGTAAACTAGCCAGCCCATCAATATCGTACGATTCATGATTACAATTTAGGCCTGAATAGTCACCGATAGTCACCCAAACAATCTCATGTTGCGCTCGCAATCGCCGCAAAACCTGTTGGCATTCTTCTGTAATCTCACTTTCATCAGTAATAATCACTAGCATCATTTTACGTCGCAGATGCTGTGATATATATTCCAATTGATTAGCAATTCGGCTCGGTGCAGAGTTCAAATTTGTCGATTTGTGAATTTGCTGCAATAATTGCTCAACATGTGAGTTGCTGCCTTTAAACGACAAATGATAATTGCTTCGAGAATCTCCCGCCACCAAACCTACCAAATCGCCATGCTTAAGCGCGATATAGCTTAAAATCCCAGCAATCATCACGCTAACATCACGCTTGCTATCGCCATCCTCGCTAGTTGCCGCCATACTTCGACCAGTATCAACCACTAACAAAATATTATGCTTACGCACCGCCACATATCGCCTAATTCTAGTACTACCGCTACGCGCCGTTGCCCGCCAATCAATATCCTTGATATCATCACCTGGCAGATATTCACGTAGGTCATCAAAGTCCAAACTACGCCCCTTAAAAACAGAACCGTATTGCCCCTCTAAAAGACCTCTCACTTTCTCATGAGCGTGCAGAGTCATCTTAGCTTTGACTTTGACAAGTAGACTTGGCATATTATGGAGCAGTTACGGCGTTAAAAATTGCATCAATAATGGCTTCAGCATGGATTTGGTCAGCCACAGCCTCAAAATTCAAAATAATACGATGCCGCAATACACTGTATCGCAGCTGTTTGACGTCTTCTGGAATTACATAATCGCGACCGCTCATTAGCGCCAATGCCTTAGCAACTTGCAAAAACGCAATACTAGCACGCGGACTTCCGCCATATTGAACATAGCGTGCCATATCAGGTGAAATGACAGACCCCGGATTGCGAGTAGCCGACACGATCTGCACAATATATGACTTGACCGAATCGTCGATATATACTTTTTTCACCAACTTCTGCAAGGTTTCAATGGCAGACAATTCCACTTGCGGCAAATAACTAGCATCCAAATCCGCTCCCAATTTGCCAGACTCAATGCGTTTAAGGATCTCCAATTCCTCTCCAGAGTCTGGATACCACAAAATTTCCTTTAATAGGAATCTGTCCAATTGTGCCTCTGGCAATTCATAAGTACCTTCTTGTTCGATCGGGTTTTGAGTAGCTAAAACCATAAACGGTCGCGGTAAATCATAACGCTCACCGCCAATGCTGGTCTGTTTCTCCTGCATCGCTTCCAGCATAGCACTTTGAGTTTTCGCACTCGAGCGGTTAATCTCATCCAGCAACACGAAATTAGCATGAACCGGCCCGAGCTCAGTTCGGAATTGCCCCTTATTATAATCGTAAATCTGAGTTCCGATAATATCACTAGGCAACAAATCTGGTGTACACTGGATACGCTTAAACGATCCATGGACACTCGCAGCCAACGTCTGTACCGCCGTAGTTTTCGCGAGCCCCGGTACACTCTCTAGTAAGATGTGACCTCCAGTAATCATACTAACTATAAGCGCCGTGCGAAGATTTTCCTGCCCAACCACTCGAGAAGAAAATGCTTCAGAAATCGTTTTAATAATCGCCTGCGAGCTACTCAGTTCATCACTAGATAAAACACTAGAACTTGGTCGAAAATCAGTTGGCGTAACACCTGTCGGCTGCACCATTGGCTGAGGCGGTATTGGCATAGCAACTGGTTGAGGCGGCTGTTGTAATAATGGGTTAACGTTATTTGGATCCATATAGTCCTTTCTTTATGTCCAATATTGTGAAATATTCGTTACCAATAATCTACATTCTTCTGGAGTGTAGCTATCTTTTTGTTCAAAATAATGTTCAGCAGGAAACATATGAGTCATTACGTCAAGCGCAACACTTTTGTCTGTTTGTATATGATAATAATCGGCGGCCAAGCTGTCTACATTGCCGCCTAAGCCATAAATGGCTTTATATCGTACACTCTTAAGGTACTCAAGTGCCATCGCAATTTCCAGACGATCTTCTACAATATCTCCTGTCAATAATAATACCCGACCATTCAGCGAGTCTTTTGAAAACTGACCGTATTGGTCGAGCACACGATTAAGATCTGAAAATGCCTGACGTTTTGCGTCCTCTAATACTCCGTGAGATTCCATTTCAATTCCATCGCGCTGAACTTTTTCTAAATCAGGACTCCACGTAAATATTCCCACTGGGTCAATAAGTCCCATAGGTCTCGGGTCACCCGGAATAGTTATCCGACGACTAAGTAAAGGAAACACCCAAGCATTAATTTCGCTAGCCAAGCCAATACACGCCGTCAAAGATTCTTCCCTCAACGCAATCACCACAGCTTCTTGACCCTTTAACTCCATTAAACGATCAGCCAATATCTTACCCAATTCAATACGATTCACATAATACATGTTGCTTATGATTATACACTAAAAATAATAAAAAACACTCGAAACTTAAACTTCAAGTGTTTGCCAATTTAATAAATCGTGATGGTGCGGATGGGGAGAGTCGAACTCCCATCTCAACCTTGGGAAGGTCACATAATAGCCGCTATACGACACCCGCGCTCGATAAAATTATAACACCCTTGCCAGATGGCGACAACTTTAGTACAATTAAATAGCAAGTTTGTGGCTCTTTAGCTCAGTTGGTAGAGCAGAGGCCTGAAGAGCCTTGTGTCCCCAGTTCAAGTCTGGGAGGAGCCACCAA
>CALFPG010000003.1 GCA_937921475.1 uncultured Candidatus Saccharibacteria bacterium
TCTTGCTCATCCATACTATATTTGTTGCCTGGCATTGTCGTAAAGTCTATCTTGTCGGCTGTAACCGTTGAATTCTTCAACTTGCTACCAACGATAGCTCCGTCATTTACTCCAGTGCCGTCAGCTAAAGACGCGACATTAGCCATTTGATTGTTGTGATCTTGAGCCGTGATTGTCGTCAGTGGCGTGAATACTATGTTTGGATGTGGTAAGCTCATTTTTCCTCCTTAAAAATATCGCCCGTTGGTAATATCATTGGCGAAAACTCTTCTGCAAAGACATTACTTAAAAGCTCCTCGTCAATCTTTTTTGCTATAGAATCTAAGAATTCGTCGATAATAATTTCGCTTGGCTCTAATGTGCATAAAATGAGGCTGAACGGATGCTTACCTTTCAGCTCGTAGTTTTTCGAGTAGTGCCAGATTATACTAGGCGTAAAAACGGCGACGCCATTTTCTCGAACAGTATTTCCATTTGGTTGTTTATGAAGTCGATTTACATTTGGAATTGATGACCAAACAAAGACCTTATTCAAATTTGATTTATCCATGAATATAATTTTGAGGTTTTATCGTGAGCATCAAAAATCCGCCCCCATTTTCAGAGGGCGGAATAGGTACATGGATGTTCAAACCATGCGTTTGCAGTTTATCACTATTTATTAGATTCCGCAACAGCAACGTCAGTAACGACCAGCCGTCGTATATATTCGCTAACTGTCATATTCAACTCGGCGGCACGCTTGACGATCATCTCGTGATCGCTCTCTGAAACTTTTATGTGTATATGTTTAGTTTTCACACTATACCTTTCTGCCGGCTACAATGCCGCCGGCGGGGCTGTTAATATTTAATAAATAGCATTGACGGTAAAGTATTTCAAGCCGTCGTAGCGAATTTCAGCTTCATCGTTACCACTCGATTCAATCTGCTCTACTGCGTTTCTGAGCGCCTCTCCAGCATTAAACACCTCTGCCAGCTCGTCGTCGTCATTGTAAAAGAATATAGTACCGTTATCTACTACTGCTTCATAATCCTCATATCTGTCTAGCTCCTTCACCGTCTCAATGATATTCTCTAGCATAGCCTCTTCATCCAATTCGATGCTGATGTTCTCGATTGTAGCGTTCTCCGCTGTACTTCTGCTGAATCGTTTACGCATCTCTCTTCTCATAACTGTCTCAAGTTCTTCTATATCGCCCTTCAAGCCCTTGTCTGCCTCAAAGGTGAACTCTTGTGTTGGTTGGTCGCCCGTGTAATACCATCCTGTAAATGTTGCCATTTTAATTATCCTTTCTTGGCGGCGGCGGTTGAGGGGCTGTTTATTTTTTAGTGTTTGTGTTTTCTAGGTTTTATTTTCTAGTTTTAATTTTTCGTTTATTTACAATCTCCAATTTTACAGTGATTTTAATTCTGAAAAACTGAAAGGTTGATTTGAACATTTTTATACCTACTTTCTTGCCGCCGAATTGTTAATTGTTGCTTGGTTGCCCCTCAACCATGTCTTTAGTATAGCAAACGTGTTGCCGTATGTCAACACGTTTTACCAAAAAAGTCAGAGATTTTTCGACATTTTTCATCGCCCCTATTAAGCCTGTGAAAAACTCACTTCCCGTAAAATATATAGCGATATTCTTTATAAAGTCTGATTATAATACGTTTTAACACAGTTTAATTTTACACCAAATAAAAAACTACCCTCGATCAAAAGTAGTAGTTAAAGTAGTAGTTTTTTATTGTGATAATCAAGCAGCTTAGCTCGTAATCTCATTATATCATAGAGTTTCAACTGTTCGGGATTTCCGAACTGTTCAGTTGTTCGGGATTTCCGAATTACTATTTATTTTTGCCGTTTTTATAAATACCAAACATAGTCAGCAAGAACAGACCAGCTGTAGCTAGTACACC
The DNA here is from genome assembly GCA_937921475.1 of uncultured Candidatus Saccharibacteria bacterium. Classification (GTDB taxonomy): domain Bacteria; phylum Patescibacteriota; class Saccharimonadia; order Saccharimonadales; family Saccharimonadaceae; genus Nanosynbacter. Next base: position 1,908 of record CALFPG010000003.1, read on the forward strand.
GCTGATAGCGTTAATCTTTACATAAGGCTCATCTGAAAGAATGGCGATTGCGACCTGTGGTGCGATTGCGCTTGCACCTACCAAAATGTCTCCGATGATGTAAACAACTAGTTTGGTTCGCTTACTGATACCTTTGATGATTTCCTGAGCTTCATCTGTCTCAGCCAATCCCTGTGCTAGGTTAGCTTGTTCGGCGGTCGTGTTTTCTATTGCTTCAATGTCTTCTTTAGTGAATACTGGTGTTGCCATTTTTTCCTCCTTTGGTTTATTATTTGGCACTTCCTGTGGTTTTTCTGGTTCAGATGGCTTTGTATCCGGTTCACTTGGTTTTGGTGATTCTGGCTCTTCTGGTGGTGTTGGTGTGGTTATTTTATCCAATATCTTGAGCTCGTCAATTGATACTCTAGCCGTCGAAAAATCCAGATTGCCACCATAGCCATCAATTTTGCCGGTATCGGTAAACTGATGGATTAGCGAGCCGTGTGCGTAATTGTCTTTAGTACCGTAATTTGGGTACCAATCCACACGGTCTAAGCCTAGTTTCTGGATAATAGCTTCACCTGCGTAAGTAAAGACTTGCTTACCAGTTTTCTGAAGAACTAGGTTCTTAAATAGTTTCAATTGCTCGAGTGTGCCTTCAAAATCTGGCTCTAAGTCGACAAACAATAGAGGTGCGTTGACAAGTTTTTGAGCTTCAACAAAACGCTCTGCATCAGTCTTTGCTTCTTCTTCGGTTGAAAAATACGGCAACCAGTAAATACCTAGTAGATTGTCTCCTGCGGCTTTAGCGAATTTTACCAATTTCGGGTCAATCTTATTCGCATCGCCTCCGTAACTCTGTCCGACGTGCCCAGCCTTAAGAATAACACCAGCGAACTTATGAAAATGATTTACAATAGAGTCGTCTTGATGATTTGAGACATCTAATATAATCTTGCTGTAGTCTTCTTGTGGTTCTTCTGGTTTTGGTTGAGGTGCAGATTGAGGCGTTAGGTCTGGTAAATCGTGTAAGTCTTTGTCCTCGAATAACTGACGGCTCATATATTTGCCGCTTCGAGCAGTTACGTACCAAACACTGTCTCCAGCAACCGCTTGACCATTCGTAACATAACCTTTCATCGCAATGACATCGCCTTTTTCTAATTCCTGAAAAATAGCTGAATTCGTGTTGGCTTCGTCGCGAGCGTTGCCGTCCTCTTCCATTTTTCTATCTGTTGGTTGAGTTTCGTCGTAATCTTCGGCAATACATCGTCCATCGCAACAATACGAATATCCGAGATAATCTGGACCGTAGTTGCCCATCCAGTTCATAAGCTCTTCAATACTGTTATAAATCCCTCGCGCTCCACTGTGAACTTCACTATCGTGGATTTCGATTGAGCCATCGGCGCGTTTTCGCATTAAGAATACGTGTCCATAATCTGCATAAATACCTCTTGAAAATCCCAAAAATCCAACCACCCAGATACCAACAGGGGCAGGACCTGTGTTTATGCGACCCGCATTTAATTCGTTTAAGTACGCTGTTTGAGCACTTGGTGTTCGAGATGGTGCACTGATAGCATCGTCAACATATTGCAAGCACCAACCGCTCTGTGCGCCGACATTGATATTTGGATTGTAAGTTTGTCGAACTGGCATTATTTCCTCCTCACTTGAGTTTGTTGAACCTCTTCTTTTAATTCCGTAACCGCTTTATTTTGTTGAATTAAATTATTAGTCGCGTAAATAGCCAATCCTACAAGTGCTATAGCGAATAATTTCGCTAAGTTGCTTGTTACCAGGCTCCAAAAGTTCATAACGCCTTCAATTTCAGTGCGTTTGACGTATTTTTCTTCTGATTCTTTCTCGTGTTCGGCGATATATGTTTTAAGTTGTGATTGAGTAACGTTAGCCCGAGCTATATTTTCAATTCGCTCTAGCGTAACAGTGTGCCTGTCGACACTCTCTTTAATATGTATAACGTCTGCCCCCAACGCTCCAAACTCTTTTGCTGATACTTCTGGTTTTTCGTTCATAATATAAATTATGAGGTGCTGTCGTTATTTAATACGGGAATGTCATGTCTCGTGCGTCTATGTAAAATGTCTCTGTTGCATTCTGATTAATAACAGTCGCGTCATATGGATTAGAGATTGATAACGCACACACTATCTTATTTTTTGATTCACGCCAGCCAGAAATAAGAATAGACATTGGCGTTGTGCCGCCGCTTGCAAAAGGCGTTGACCCGCTTGCAATTGCAAAAGTCCTAGTGAAAGTTACCCTAGAGGCGGTTATAGCCCTTTCGGGATTTGTCGAATTATTAACTAGCAATCTTAATATGCCATCTCCTGCTATGTAATTCTCCTGTATTTGAATATAATAACCACCGCTCGCTACAGATAAGCCTTGAGGCAAAACAAGTTGTGTAATACCTCGTTCTTTAGCACTAATGGTCGCATAGTCGCTACTTATATTAAAATCATCTGGATAATTATTCATCGGCATATATCCTATAATGATAATCTACTGAAGTATAGGCAAATTGCTCCATATACGAAAGAGTCAATGCATTCTTGTCTACGTAAACGCTGTATCCGCTATTTGGTGTTAGTTCTAATGAGGCATATGACAGAGGCTTAATACGTCCGATATCCTTGTTCTCTACCCAAACAAGCGCTAGTGGTCTGTATCCTAGATTATGAGCAATCTGAACAGGTTGATTCACTCTTACCGTAACGCTACCAGATTTATATAGTTTTAATTGGTTATTGTCAGTATTAAAAGTCATATCGTGATAAAGACCTGTAAATGGAACTTTTCGATGACTATTGCTTAAGGCGAAGCCTAGTATTCGAAAATAAAATGTAACAGCAGTATTGGTTCTATTCGTCGCGCTTATGTATATCAAATTGCTATCAACCTCAAGGTGGGTTACGTATCGGAATTCTCCATTCATAAAACTACTAATAGTGACTTCAAATACATTTTGTGAGAAATCACTAGAAGTCGAAAACTGTGCTATTGGAAGAAACAATTCTCCAACTGGATGTGGTATCGTTACATCGTCCTTGTAATCATTAGCTCCAACTGAAATTGGTATAGTATCGCTACGATAAATTACTTGGTCGATCGGATAATCACTAGATAATACAAAGTCTTTTATCATTTCTGCTCCAAAAGCTCTATGACGTCTTTGCCCTCTTTACTTACCCAAAGACCAACCCTAGTTGCATAAGCACCGATTTTAATACGCTTATAAGCGCCGTCAGAAAACAGCAATCCGCTTCCGTCGAGTACCACAAGCTCCCTGCGATTTACAGGGTCGTAAATAACTAATCTGCCCGAACCTTCCTCGATACGTAATTGTCCAGTGATCGATGAAATAATAGTTGAACCTTTTAATTTTAGAACTTCTTTCATTAGAATGCGTACACTTCCTCTCCGTTATAGACTGATCTGTCATATTGAGCGAACATATAAACTTTAGTCTTCCTGACCTTTAATTTAGTAGTTAATTTACTGTCGCTTAATTTCTGAGATATTGCGATAATTTGATAAACTCCGCTTGCCAGTCGAGTATCTAGTTTAATCGAATCCCCTATTTGCATAGATGGTGAACCCTTAACCTCTAATTCCAGCATCGGGCTGTATGTTGCATAGCCTCTAAATACTGACTGCGTGAATGCTCTTGCATTTTCATAGTTTCCAAAAAATGGGTTGTCGTTTATTTCTAGAAGATAATCTTCATCATCGCTCCAGTTGTCGTCAAAGGCTTCATAGTCCAATTCATCAATTTGCTTTGATGGCTCGCCCCACAAAAATACACGGTCGATTTCAACAGGATAAAATAAATCACTCGTAAAGGTTAATATCGCTTTGCTAGGTGTTAACTTTAGCGAGCATTTCACGCCTCGATCGACCTCGACGCCGTTAGCGGTTTTTGCTGTGAACCATGATACATCAGCATTCTCGCCCAATTTTGGCTCGATTAAATCAGCACACGGGTCAGACAAACTAACTTCACGCACAATTGGTAGTCCACGTTTTACAACCCAAAGATTATCTGTGTTTTTACCGCTCGAGGTCTTTTCTGCAACCATCTGATACGGTGCGATAACACGAATAGGCGTTTTGATTTTAATGTGGTTAACAATACCTGAATTCTTCGAGGGTGTTATCGATATGACGTTGTCATTATTTAGTTCATAATGAATGTTTTCTGCAACATCAGAGCCGCGCCCTTTGAATCTTATCAATCCTTCCTCGTCTTGCCACAACCTGCCGTTCTCAGCTTGAACTAATTTTTTAACAATATCGGCTAAAGAGTCGTTTTTATTCGGGAAAAATATAGGGATAATATTTGTTGCTCCTGAAAAAGTAAACTGATGAGATGCAAACCCTAAACCTTTGAATATTTCAGTTAAAATATAGTCTGTTTTCTTATAAGCCATTGGCGGTAATTCAGGCAAAGGCTGAGATAATGCCCAATTAAGAAAATCAAAAGCCGAAACTGAGGCTTCAGCTTTTCCCGGCTCTGCATCAGGTAGCATATTAGTAAGTCCCACAAATTGTGGTACATTCTCTTCACCGAAACCGAGCCACGCTCGAGTAGGAATGTTTGGCTTAATATATTTTGCGATTGGGCTGTTTGAATACGGCACAAAATAGCCGTCGTGATTAGCTAATTCAAAATCAGCAATTGCTGACTGTACTGAATACGGAAACTCAACGGAACGATTAACCGTAATCGATTTAATCCTATTTGAGATATCAGTGTATGCATAGGTGTCCCATATTTGAACAGGTGGCTGACTTGCGATATCTGACGCATATAAATCACCACCTCCATATGTCGATTGGTCGTATACTCCCCATGAGATATTTTCGTTTCGAGTTTTATCCCACGCCATAGCAACACGCCATGTGAGCGGTCTAACCCAAGATTTCGCCAGTTTCTTAAATCTATCGCTAGTAACTAACATTTTATTGTCCCAAGTTCTGCCCAGTCTCAACCATTGTTAAAGTAATACCTTCTATATCACCGCACAGGTTTATGACGTCTTTTTTACTGATAGAAATCTTCACTGGGATATTAGTAGCTGAACCGTCAGATAATGTGAGTAACGGATATCTATTAGTCGTATACTGCCTTTGAACAAAGCCCCACAATTCAGCGAACTCATCTGCTGTTAAATGCCCAAAAGTATTAGTCCAAACTCTTTTATGATAAACATAGTCTGTATATACATTTCCCGACAAAACAGTAACATCGGTCTCTCCAAAATTAGAATTCTCAGAAAATGGACTTGAAATGTATTCATGATTCCAAGTTTTTGAAATTGTAGAATCGGTTAATGTCATCTCTTTCATGCGAACCTCGCTTTCTGGCTCTGTTCAAACGCCTGCATAATTTGGTCAGCAACTTTTCTTCTTTCGTCAGGAGAAGTTGCGAATACGCCGCTCACATTGATGGTGATTTGTTGCGATGGCTGTGTATTAGTCTCTTTTAGTACTTTAGTAAACGTATCTGCCATAATTTTTTGTGGCGTAACGATTTCTGGGTTAGCTTTAGCTCCTAGATATTCACCAGCAATAACAGGCGTAGCTGTAGTCAGAACGCCACCCTTTGCTAATCTTGGAAGACTGAACCTTTGAATGTTAGGAATGTGAACGTTAGGAATCTTATTTATTATGTTCAAGGCTCCATTTAATAGATCTATAGGCTTGTTTATGACTCTCTCGATTTGCGCTATCAAGCCGTTTATCATTCCCTTACCAATACCAATGACGCCGTTCCAAGCCGCGACTCCTAGATTTGCTGCCCAAGAGCCAAAATTGCCCAAAGAGTCGCGCATTGGCTTCCAGAATCGACCGCCGCCAAAATCGAAGAAGTCGACAGTCGCTCGCCACATATCGTCTAAGAATTTGCCGAACGTGTATTTTCCGTCGTCTGCTTGTTGTTGGTTGAGAGTCTTCAATTTATTATTTAGTTCTTCTCTTTGTTTTTTCAATTTTTCTAGAGTTTCGCCATTGTTCGCAAGAATTCCAGCGTTTGTTTCTGCGTTGTTGGATAGAGCGTCTTGTTTTTGTTGTTCAAGCGTAGCGAGCTGTTCATCGCGTCGCTCTTTGAGGCTTTCAATCTCATCGAGCTTAATCATATTTTGGACACTAGCTAAATCGGCGCGGTGTTTATCTTGGAATGCTAATTCAGTATTGAGTTGTTGCTGTAAATCAGCAAGCCTCTGATCTCTTTTGAGTTTGTCTGCATCGTTCTCAGCATTTAGCTTTTCCTGATTTGCTGCGAATTGCTCGTCGTATAGTGCCTGCTCTTTGTCTAATGCGAACTGTAGCTCTGTAAGCTTCTGAGCGTTGTAAGAGTTGTTGAAGTTTTGCAAAAATCTAATTTGATTTGTTAGAGCCTGAACCTTACTTTCGTGCTCTCTAATCTCCTCGACTTGAGATTTCCTAAATGAAGCAGAGCGTTTGGCTATTTCAGCGTCATAGTTGGCGTTTTCTTCAGCAATCTGCTTAGTTAGGTCTTTAATTGTATCTTCATGTTTGACACGGATGTCATTTAAGTCTCGGCTATAGTCTCGCCATATTTTAGCTGCCTGAGCTTCTAGTTTGTCTAACTCCTTAGTTAGTTTTTTGGCGGATTTTGCCGCCTTTTCCATACCTTTAGACGAACCACCCGCAGATTTCTCAAGTAGTGCAATTTGCGCATCAACGCTCGCCAGTTGAGACTTTAGACTTTCAGCACTCTCTCCGCTACCACCAGCTGCAGAACCAAGCATTCCAAACGCCTGTGCCGCCATCACCGCACCAGCAGCAATAGCAGACAACAGAGCTACGATTGGATGACTTGAGAACGCTATCATCGCTGCTCGAGCTAATAGGAATCCTTTTTGCAATATAAATAATCCACCGGCAACAAGCGCGAATGTTACGATTCCTGAGCCTGCGACCTGAATAACGCCACTAAACGGTGCCAATAATGCTCCGACAGCACCAGCCAACCCACCAACAGCATTCAATACAGTCTCTATTCCTGCGCCAACTCCAGCTAAAATAGCTCCAATATTACTTGCACCCAATCCTTGAATAAGATTAGCCATTCCTCGAGCGACAGCGGTTTGCATATTCGTAAATGAAGTCTGAAGACCACCAGTCGCTTTTTCTGCCATTGAGTTAAGAGATTCAAGACCTCCACCACCGTTATGATCTAGCTCTATAAGCTTTTGAGTAAGTTGCTCGGCGGATAATTTGCCCTCACTTCCCATTTCTTTGAGCGTGCCCATCGTAACGCCCATCTCTTTCGCAACTGCCTGTAAAACAGGTGTCATACCTGAGTTCAATAACGAGTTGAATGTCTGAGCTTGAACAGCACCACGTCCAAAATCCTGCGAGAGCTGCGTTATAGCATTGTCCACCATAGCGCTTGTACCGCCGAACGCTAGAATAGCGTCATTTATAGCCTTAAAAGCTTGTTCTCCAGCAACCATTGAACCAGAAACCGCTACAAGGCGTTGTACGCCCCTTACAGCTTCGTCAAGAGAGGTTGGAAGTCCTTTGATGTCAGCTTCAAGCTGCTTCATTGCCAAAGAAACTTGCTCGCCAGATTGTCCCATTGCTCGGAATACACGAGAGGCGTTGTTTAGCGTGTCTACACGCCTTACAGCTCCTCCGATTGAGCTTGAAACAAGTCCTATAGCTTTATCTAAAAGTAACATTGAGGCGGCGGCACTTGCACCTACCGTTAGTCCTTTTTCTAAATTAGAGCCTTCCTTCTTCAGCCCATCGAGCTTTGATTTCACAGAACCAATATCAGCATCTAGCTTGTCTAAAGCTAGTCTAACATCATATGAAATCTCGCCAACGTTACTCATCAAATGCTATTTCCGATCTCTTCTTTAAATCTTTCTCTAACGCACTAAATCCCTCTTTGGAAAACGCACCAGCAGTCGCATAATAAGTCGCTGATTGATTCTTAGCAGTCATTTGATTATGCACAGCGTCTGCGGCATCAATTAGCATCAAAGCTTCATCAAGGGTGAACGGAACTAATACTTTCTCAAAACTGTCACCATTCTTCTCGAATGATTCAATATACCCACGCTTCACTGCCTCGACCGCACCCCAGCCAAGATATACACCCAATTTAGCGATAATCCACATCTCAGGTGCGACTTTTGCTCCAGTGGCTTGCCGTGTAGTGCGCTCCTTGTACCGCTGCTCAACACGTGCCTTTTCTTCAGGAGTAAGTAGGTCTTTTAAGTTGACTACTGCCACTATTTACGCCTACTTTCTCGGTTAGAAAAAATGTCATTGAACAAATCTTGAATAGCTAAACTAGACAAGCTACCTAGCATTTCCATTGCTTTTTTAGAGTCATCGAAACAACCAGCATAAATCTCAATCTCTTTTTTTGCAAGCTCTTCACGTTCTGCTAAAAGCTTGTTGCCGCGGTCTACTTTCTCAACAACGCTCTTGTCGTCGTCTTTGATTTTTGACCTGTCAATCTTCTGGATTTCTGCCTGTAGTGCCATTAGCTCATTTATAGCTTTGACAGATAATCGTGTAATCTTATTAATCTCTAGGCTTTCATTTGAACCTAGCGGACGTACTTTTAATACTCCGTATGGTTCACCAAAATCAACCTCTTTATAACCTTGATATTTTGATAGATTTAATTTAATTGTCATATTATTTACCCTTTCATCTTATAATTTTGAGCTTTTATCGTTAGTGTAGGGACTTTTCGAGCAGGATGTGGTAATGTATAATCATTAAATTAAATTTCAATGAGGCATGTATAAATGGACGAAAAAATTATTAAAAAATTGTCGCAAGAGGACGCCGACAAGCTACATTCATTAAGAAAGCAGCTCGATAACGGAACGCTCGACCAAAAAACTTATAACAAGAGATATAAGAAACTCTCACAAGACCTAAACTGGAAATATCAGCCTAAAGGTGTAAAAATGATACCTAAAATTATCGGTCTTGCACTTCTGGCTATGCTCATAGCAGGTGTTTTAATGCAAGCTCTAGACCCTCAATCTGGGAAAATAACAGGCACGGCTTCCGCACTCGAAGAACAATACGACGTCGCTAATATGGTTACTAATTTCGAGCTAACAAACTCATCAGATAAAGAGATGAACGTAACTTGTAGAATCACCCTACAACCATCAGACAAAACAAATTCTACAGTCACTAAAGAATACTCATTCGATAAAGTCCCGGCAAATTCTACAAAAAAATATCAAGTAGTCATTCCACGAGTTCATTTCAATGCTGCATATGTGGTTGAAAAAGACACAAAGTTAGATTGCTATAAGAAATACTAAATAAAATACCGCTCAAACGAGCGGTATTTCTAGCAAGCGAGCTTCTACTATTCAAGTGGTTTCACTGTCTGAGTTTGAGGGTCGTACTTGCCCTTCTTGTCTTTCAGACCTGGTCCATAGCGGAAGAAGCCCTTGGCTGTGCGGTTCATCTGGAATGTTAGTTCTAGAGTTGAATCGTCTCCACTAGCTGAAAATGTGGTATCGAAGCTGTCTGGTAGCGTTACACTATATACGTGAACGTCAAAGTCGTCATTAGCTTCACAGACTGGGTGAATGTGCAATGGAACGGTAGTTGCAGAACTTGCACAAGCTCCAGCGCCCCATGTTACACTTCCAACTGTCTGTTTTGCGCCTGATGCCGCCTCGTATAGTCCAGCGTAAACAGCCTTCACACTTTCTGGACCAGCCAAGTAAAGAGTCAGTGTTACTTCTGATGTGTCAGCTCGACCGCTTGGACGTCGAATAGTACCACCTTGAGTCTCAGTTTCTGTCGTTCCGCCTTCATATTTAACGGCGATGTCTCCCAGCATGTCCTGTGGGATTACTAGCTGACCTAGATAGACTTCTTTTGGTCCATTCTGCTTTGCTAGTGCTTTCTTGAACTCTTCTACGTTCATATTTCCTCCTTTTAGTTAACTCTTGCAAGCCCCGTTATTGCGTAAATCATTCTGCCTTGAGTGTCCCTTTCGACAGATAAGGGCGTTGATATTGATTCGAAAACCACACAATCAAAGCCTTCCTCTGTGTAACTGGTCTCAGGTAGAGATATACTCACGCCGAGCTTATTAGATAGAAATTCAGATATTCTAGCCAATCTCTTGTATCCGTCCAAATCATCTTTCCCCCGTGAATAAAGTTCAAATGAGTATGTAGGGCGAACGCCTCTCGACTGGTTGCCGCCTATATCAGAGATATAAACGCCTTTCCTGTCGAGAGTGAGCTTATTCCAGAATAGATCTTTATCAATTTCACCGAATTCGTTGTTTTCTAGATATTTAAGAAGCGACAGTGAAAAAACTTTCATCGAAGACCTCCCTTAAAATCAATTTGTTTCTTCACGCTCTCGCCTGCTTTTTCTAGGTAATTCAACGTTTGCGGGTGCTTTTTGTTTTCATAGTGGCGACGTTTTGCGTATGGAACATCACCGCCACCAAATACAACACTTGTAGTATCACCATTATCGACTAATCGTACGCTTTGCTTCAGCGCTCCAGTATCAACTGGTGCTAGCATTTGCGCTCGTGACATTATAGCCTGAGCAATACCCTTTCTCTTGTTTTTAGCGTTCACTGCTTGAATTCTCTGCCAAGCATCAATATTATTCTTGAGCTTCACTATAGCCTCCATAGTCTGCGCGCTCCAGAGTCAGAGTGTAATGCTCTAATGTGTCAGTGTCGAAATTCATGCCAGCAGTTGCGCCTACAATTTGATAAGAAACCCCGTTAACGTTAACGCCATGACCTACAAACATGTTAGTGCTTGTAAAGTCTATAAAATCGACAGGCTTTACGTGCAGTGTCGCGGTCGAATCAGTTACTTGAATGTTGTTTGATGTCGTAACCCCACTACGCTGCTTAAAGACACCAGACAAACCTGTGTGCTGATTTATAAGGTCGCCACGCACCGTTCCTTTGGTGATCTCCAAAAAAATGTAAGGAGTTTGCTTAAATACATCGAATACGGTCATTTCTTATCTCTCCTGAACGTAATGTGATTTGACTACATTGACTGTATTTATCAAGTATTGACTTATAGCTCTCAATAATCCTGTCGGTCTCGCTTGTCTTATCGTAAGTAATACTGAAGTCTTCGACCTTTTTAGAAGTAATCCTGTCGTCTCCAGCAAGTTTTACAGCAAACAATTCAGATATAACTTGAGTTAGTTCTTCGGGAATTACTTTCAAACCAAATCCACCATGAACAGTTATTACGTCAGTATGTTTTGTGGGCTTATTCAGTACTATATTGTCACAAAGCTGACTAGTGTTATCTCCTAGATAAGTAGCAAAGTCGACCGAGTTAGAGTTCACTTTAACAGATTTAATTTCGGAACAAAGACCAATAAACACAGACCTCATCCCGTCTCTACCATGAAAAGTTCGCTCTTCTTCTATATAGCCGACTTTACTACAAATCAGTGCTTCAAGCTTACTGATAGCTATTCGCAATAGGTTATCAAAGTTGCCGCTTTCAAATGAAGTTAGGGAGCGTCGTAAATAGCTCTCAACTTGTTCTTTAGTCAAATTGTATTGCATATCTCAACGCTCCCCTTTCGTTAAGCTTTCTTCAAACCGATTGCTGATTTCAAGCCAGACAAGCCACCACCGATGTAAAGCTCTTGCAAGAACTCTTCCTCGTTGGTCTCAAGCTTAAAGTTAGTGAAGGCTTCTACAGAAGTATCACCAACCGTCTTGTACGCACCAAGCACGACAACATATGCGTCGTAGTCTGGGTCAGTTGCGTCAGTAAACCATGTCGGCTCAATAATAGTAGCTGTGTCTAATACGTCTTCAGCCTTTGCGCCAATCTGGAACAAGTATTTGCCATCAGCACCCTTTTCAAAGCGTGCGCTTGTTGCAAAGCCTTTCTTAGCGATAAGAACAATCTCACCGTCAGTACGGATCATGTCCTTAGCTCGTGCTACGGCTTCAGCGCGGCTCATACCAGCTGCGATAGTCAATTCATCACCGAAGGTATTCTTGGCTTTTACGTCTGATTTAATAGAAGTAAATGACGTAATCTTGCGCTTGTCGCTAGTCTCACGACCATCACCGATAACAGCAGCGCGCTCAACTTCGCGAATAATTCGAGTAGGCAATTCGTTCAGAACGTATTTCATCAATGCGCCTGTTGATTTGTTCTCACGGATGGTTTGCTTGTCGAGTACCAAGTACTTGTAGATCACACCAGCGCGAATTGTACGGCTTTCAAAGTCAATGACCTGCTGATCTTTCTTGTCGCCCTTCTTGTGTCCGCCTGCACGGCTAGTATCGCCTTCGACGTCGGATTTGTCCCAAGTAACCTTGAATACATCCAAACCAGTCTTGTTCAATTTACTGAAGATTTCACCTGATGTTACAGCGTCTTCAATAGCAGAAACGACTGGCTCTGGCAATTTGAAAAACTCTTTGTCGGTCAAGTTATTCTTAACCAAAACATCTTGCCAAGCGCTCTTTACGTCGTTAAAAGTACGACCAGCGTTTGCCATCAAAACTTGTGTAAAATCTCGCACTGATGCTTGAGTTTTTAGATAGTCATTAACAGTAGGGGTTGTTGTAACCTCTGCTTGTTCTTTTGGCTCGATAATCTGAGCCTTTGCGATTTCCTCGTTCATTTTATTCTCCTCTTCTTTACCTGATTTATTTTCTACTGGCGTCTCAGGTGTATCGTCAGCAGGTTCTTCGGTCGTTTCCTCCGCGACCTTCTCGCTTTTTACTCGTGTAGCAATTGCCATAGCCGGTGCCAAGCAAGCGTCTTTCACGACTGAGGTATAGCTAGCGGCAGCTTTCATAGCGTCAGATAGACTTGTTTTTGCTTCTACTGCTTCGGTTGCAAATCCAAGCTCCACAGCTTCAGCGGCAGTCATCCATGTTTCAGCAGCCAACAGTTCTTCTATCTTTTCTTCAGATAGTCCTGTTCGGCTTGCATAAACTGGAATCATACTCTCGCAAGTCTTCTCTAACATTTCAACAGCTCGTCCTAATTCGTCTGCATTTCCTGCTGCGATTGTCCACGGCTTGTGAACCATCATCATTGCACCAGGTAGCATAACGATTTCGTCGCCAGCCATTGCTATGAGAGACGCTATAGACGCGGCTAGCCCATCGACCTTCACTACAACACGTCCGTTATATTCACGGAGCATATTGTAAATCGATACACCAGCGAATACATCACCCCCAGGACTGTTAATCCTCACTGTAATGTCGCCTGTACGCGCAGCTAATTCCTCTTTGAAAAGTTTTGGCGTAACGTCGTCCTCGAGCCAACTCTCACTAGCAATAGTGCCGTTGATAATTAACTCGTTTGAGGCTTCAGCTTTCGCCCACTTCCAGAATTTATCCATTAGCGTTCCTTTTTAAGGTTATTATTCGGCGCTCAAATGAGCATTGCCTTAATTTCATTCTGAGGTGCTATCGTGAGTGCGTGGTGGCTTCTCATCTTCACTGAAGACAAGCTGTTTTATCTTGTCAGAGCAGTCAGTCGCGAATAGAACTTTAATATTCAATTTCGCTTTACATTTAGAGTTTGGACAGATTAAGCCCTGTATAGCAGTAGAAGTAACTGCTTCAAACAAATATCTACCACAATACTTACAATTTATCTTTATCATTGCTTAATCCTGAATTTTGGGCGACCACCACAGTTGGGATGAATAGGACTGCCGATATTTTCTTCGTAATCGTTAATCCATGTGCCGCTGTCTGTTTCTATTGCTTCATTAAGCTTTATCATCGGTTGAGCAACAGGCTTCCAGACTCCTTCCAACGCTCGACACTCTGGACAATGTGCGCCGACTGGATGATTTATAGTCTTTTCAATTTCTGCCCCTGTTTCAGCTTCGAGCTGTTTCATAGCTTCTACATCACCAACACTCTCAGAGCGCTGTATTTCAGTGCGAGCCAATCGAGCAACTCTGTATTCGTCAGTATTCATGATATCCCTCAGTAAGTCTCTTGTCTGACTTTCGCTTAAATTATCAAGACGTGATCGCTCTAGTGTATCGTTGATAACCTTTTTAGTTTCATCATCATATGATTTAGCTACTCGTGTAAGATGTGAACGGTAATCCGCTCTAGCAGTATCAGATAGAACAAACTCGTCAGTGCTTTCAGTGTCTAATCCTGCGCTCTTAACCATGTCTAAGCCTTTTTTGTATTGATCTGTACCACTAGAGATAAGTAATAGAGTGATTAACGCTAATGAGTCTTCTATAAAACGCTCTAACTTGTCGTCTTCAGCTTCGTTTTGAATTCCTAATTCTTGAATGGCTTCATCAACACGGCTCCGCATAAAACTCTTCGCAATATTATACAGCTTGTCGTACTCAGAGGCTTCGGCTTTAAGCGCGCCTACTGTGCGTGGGTCTGGAGCTTTCTCCACTTCGCCACCCTCATCAACTTGAGGCTTGTCGTTTTCTATTTCGGTATTGTTATTCTCACCTAGTTTAAGCAGCTTGTAATTCTGTGGCAGTTTGAGCGCGTCAATAACAGAATCTAATTCGTAGCCTTTATCAACTAGCTTTAATATAGTATCTGTGTTAGTCGCCATCACTTCCGCTTCTACCTTTTTGCGGTCAGCAATCTCAGGGATTTCATAATCAAAAGTAATAGCAACACCAATTCCACCAGTGATTCGATTAAGTTCATGTGTTAAACGAGAGTAGATCTTAAGCGCTCGTGGATAGACAACACGCTTAGCAAAACCACGCTCGGAAACGTCAGCGTTTGAGTATTTGGCTTGGTCATCAACTCCCTTAATAATCTGACTAACACCATAAGCCATGTCAATTCGCTTATTCGCCTGTTCAAACACAGCCGCAAAATCAATATCTTTTTGAGATTGTGCATATGGTATCCATTGAATCTGTGCTTCAGCAGGCTTATTCGTTGTCGGGTCGATTGGACGATGAGAATATGTAACATTACCATTTTTACCAGCGCCGCGGTGTCGAGATTCCAGCAGATCAACCATATCATTATATTCACGAGCAGTACGAGCTGCAATGACAAACATACCAGCAGGAATTGCGTTATTCTCGAAGAAACCACGCTGGAAGTCAGCAATATAATCGTCTAGTGTAATCCATTGGGTGGCGGCTTCAGTTGGTGAGTATCCAGCGTATAAATTACTTGGGTCAACACCTCCAGAGATTACAATAACTTGATCTTCAGTAAAAGTCTCAGCTCCTACTTGATAGTAGGTCTTGTTATCGCGGCGCGTAATACTTGGATGCTCTAGGAACGTGAATCCAGCAATGTTCTGACCTTTGAATCCATAATTCGTAGTCTTTACGGCGCTACCGTTCTCTTTTGCCCAAACTAAAATAAAAGTATTTCGATTTACTAAAGTAGAAACAATAAGCTTCTCACTGAATGAAACGAAATCATCTGCTTGATTAGGATGATAGAGCGCATTAAGAATTGGGTTGTTCTGTACGGTCTTGCCATTCGAGTCGATGACTTTTGGCATGATAGTGATAAATTCATTAGCAATCGCTTGAATATTTGGATAGGCGGAATCGTATTTACTTGCACAATAGCGACTATACCAGTCTCCTGTATTAAAATTAGCTAACGAAGAAATGCCCTCAACCTTTACTTGAGATTTTGGCTTAAAAAGTGACAATAAATTCATAATACTATTATCGCTACCTATCGTACGCCACCGTACTCTATCTGTGGGATAAACATCTCAGTAAGTCTATACCTAGCGGCATCTAAGGCGTGGTCGTCGCCGTCTTGTGGTACGTTCAGGCTTTTGCCTGACCTATCAGTTGCCCACATATATCTTAAATATTCTTTCTGTAGATTGGTTGAGTTCTTTGTGTATTTAATATTAAGCTCGCTCATCTTGTTAACGCTCCATTGTCTATAAGTCTGTTTGACATCACCACTAGTCTTAGTCACTCCTTTAACCGTACAACCCAGCTCCACAAGCTCAGCAATGTCTTTAGGTGCGGCACTATCCGCAATTCCTAGTACACCAGCCAATCCTTCTCTATGAATAACTTTTGAGATGTCCTTGTTAAACAAACCTGTGCTGTAAAGCTTCTCATCAAGAATATAACCGTCAGCTTCTCGATAAACACAAACAAGTGCCGTCGGGTCGTTCGTAAAACCGAAGTCTAATCCATAACCTATCAATTCAGCGTGCTCAGGTATCTCGTTGATAGATTGCCAGCCGTGAAATACTAGTCCTTCCAATTCACCAATTTGACCTTCTCCGTAAACTTTCCACCAGTTCTTATTAGAGCGACGCCTTTCGATTGACGCGATAATACTATCTTCAAGAGCTTCATTGTCTTTATAGGTTACGATAACGAAATCGACATCATCACGTCCTACCAGTTCATGCGCCCAATATTCAGCCGTTGGGTTGTAGTCAAGATAAATAAACTCACGCGTACGAACCTCTAATTGGTTAAACGCATCTTCTCTGATTAAGTTAGCCTCATTGATAAATAGGACATCTCGCCTAGGACCTCTAGCCTTGTCGTCGTCAAGAGATACGAACTCAAACATCGTTCCATTAAATAAAGTAAACGTGTAATCTGATTTGTTCTCTTTTATTCTGTAGTACTGCCAATAATTATTAGCTGTGAGTATATTCTTGAAGTCTCGCAATGCACCTCGCTTAAGATGAGGCAGGTTGATACTCGCGATGGTTATTATCTTGTCTGGATTCTTTGTAGCATATTCAAGCAAAATCAAAAGTATGGCTATCGTCTTACCAGCGCTTGTACCGCCTTGAACAATACGAATACGTTTGTTAAGACGTTTAATCTTATAGTAAGTAGAGGTCTTGCCGAACACATCAATCTTTCTTTGATAAATCCTCTAGCGGTTTTGGCGCTTCAATATTAGTTTGTTCAATAGTTTGTTTTGGCGTGCCGTAAACCTGGTTAATCATCGCCTCAATCTCTTTCCACTGAGCTTTCTTTATAGCTGTAGCTAATTTACGTTCAAATAGGCTTTTATTTGGGTCTTCAGAGATTTTCTCCAACTCCTGTTCGGTAAGTTTTATCATCTGCTCCAATTTATATCGTGCCGTCTCTGTTTTCTTCCAGGCGCCATTATGACGACGTTCTGGGTGTGCTTCAAATCCTGGTGGCGTTGGAACTCCATTCCTACCAAACGAGGGCTTGCGTTGCTTTCTAGGGGCTGTTTGTGTTGTCATTTTATTACCTCCACTAAAATTATCACTAAACCTATTGCCGAAATCGGCTTCAGCAAATAACTAAAGTCTGTCATTGATAATATCCATATCAATGTTACTGTCCACACACCAGTACAAACCATACATTCTAAAACGCGCACTTTTCTATTAATCAATACTGATCGTAATTTACTAAATACATCAAACGGACCTGACGTAGCAGTTAATAAGTAAGCAAGAGCAAATCCAGCTAGAGCTATCATTCTTTATCTCCTGGTAATTTGCCTAACGGGTAGGCTTTATTGTCAATAACGCAAAAAGGTTGTGGTAACTTCCAGACAGCCGCTTCTTTATAAAAACTTTCACTTAGAGGTGTTCGGATGACTTGAACTACATATCCATTATTTATAGCGTATTCTTCAAGTCGCTCCATCTGCGCTTTGTAATGACCGCAACTTGCACATTCTTTTTGATAGACTTTAATAACTTTCATCGCACAAACCTCACTTTCCTATTAGTTAAATCAGGTAACCCTCTTGCTTTTTGAATAGCTAAATCGTATTTATTCGCCCTTTCGAAGACTTCCTGGATAGTTATTTTCTTTCGTTCCATTAGAAACCTACGAAAAGGAGAGAAACTGCGACTGTATGAAGTTCTGTCGTAGACAAACCAGCGATGAAATACATACACACATTCTCTATCGCATACATAAATAGCTTCATGACTGTAGAATATGACCGTTAAATTAGATACTTCGCGTATCGGTATGTAGTCTATTCTTCTAGTCACTTGCGCCACCTAGCAACTCCCAATTTGTTAAAGAAATAAAAAACACGAGACAAGTAGTCCCGTGTTAGTTTAATTATATTATTATATAGACAGATTGTCTAGAGTCTACTGCAACATATCCATCTGTACCGCTTCGTCTCCCGTAATGTGGTCTTTGACTTTAAGTACAGAATACTTCTTTGGTATATACATACGAAATTGCTCATCATACCTATTCTGGATACGCAGTTCTACCATAAGACGATCGCCTGCAGTAAAACCGCATTTTCTATTGACAACAGCATCCAAGAAATCACTATCTTGGATATCTGCCTGTATTTTCTCTGTACCCTTAAAGAATGTCCATTTATTATTCGATTTATCTAATACTGGCTTTACTACCACAAGAGTAGCTGGTACTACTTCGTCCTCTGCATCTTTTGATTGAACAGTCATTTTTCGAGACAGAGGCTCAAACTCACTACGATCGACCTCTACGCTATCGTTAGACGATGAGTTAAACACCAACCCGTTCACTGAATCGTCTTTTGACGTCTTTGAGAATGTACTAGCCAAAGCGTCCTGAACTGTTTGATTCTCATTATAGATAACGTATGTTGGTTGATTGACAAACATAGTGCCAAAGTTATTTATAACCTGAACCTTGTTATCTTCTTGTTGGACAACTTTAGCATCACTCGTATCTCTCAAAGTCTTTTTAATTTTATACAGCTCAATAATAGTGTTGATTGTAGATAAGATTTCTTGAGTAGTCTGAATAGCAATCGGACCAGCTGTGCATATAAATTCTATAACAGCTTCAAAACTTCCTTCTTTCTGTGCAACAATATTAAGCTGTATATCGGTACGATTATTAATCTTATAATTGACTTCTTTTGCGATAATAGACAAAGAGCGAAGTGTAGCGATATATGTGTCAACATCTATATCATGACTGCTTTTTTTGAAATCTACAGTTATACTTGGCATATTTCCCTTTTTTGTTTTTATTATGTTTATGTTTTGATTATAACATATCATATTTCTCGTTTCACTTACTTGCGCTTATCCATTATCACGAATGAAGTCCAAGGTATTTCTCTAAAGAGACTCTCGACAGTTTCTTCAGCTAGCAATTCAGCAATATAAACGTCATCTTCCCAGCCGCTCATAATGATTTGTATGTCGTCATTTTCGTACCAGAATTCATATTTGTAATATCTAGAAAATCTAACTTCAATATCTTTATACTCTTCTGGCAGTTCATTCTTGATGTTCCCGTCTCTGACTATGATTTCTTTCATTAGATTTCCTTTCCGTTACTGTTGGTTGATTTTTAATAGCTGGATAAACTCGACGAATAAGTAGCCTACGATAAGGCTCTCTGCCGTCTATAGTTAGCTTTATACCGTTAAGCTTTGACTGCCCTAGTAATTCAAAAAACATAATCTCACCATCTTTGGTTTCTTGAGTATAAATAGCATTTTCCGACGGAGTTCCGTCTGCTCTTAGAAAAACAAGGTCATCGTATGGAATATCTGATATTTTCATATTTCCTTCCCATTTTTGTAGCATTTCGAATAGCCCATCTTACCACCAACCGTTTTACAACGAGCTTCAGTGTTCATATTTTCAATCTCTTCTTCGGACATTTGAACTACCCAAACAATAAATAGACATCCAACAATAGTTACCAAAGTCGGTATCATAAAGACAGCTACATTACTCCAGTTAATATTGAACTTCATTTCTTATGCTCCTCCTCATACTCTCTAACCAAATCCATAATACTTTCGACAGAATCGCTCTTTATGCAACTAGCTTCTTTGTAAAAATCGTCTGGGTCAACTTGTTTATGCTCATACATCAGGGTTAAATCACCAATCTTATAAGATAGATTGTCTACAACAATCTTGATGCGAGTCATTAAATCTTGATGCGAGTCATTAAATCTTGATGCGAGTCATTAAATCTTCGTCTATCATTATTTTTCCTCCACTAGTTCAGGGTTTTCGTGGATATTGCCAACAACCTCACGACCGTCACTATCAGCGTGTTGTAACCAATAATTGTTACAATCATTCTCATCATCTTCTAAACTGAACCACTTAAAGGCAGCAGAGGGTGGATAATACCGCACAATACCATTTTCGTATTCATACCCGTTGCTACCCCATAGCCGTAAGGAGACAATGTCGCCCTCATAAATATCTGTACCATTCATGTCTTTTAAGCCTGTGAATTGCTCAATAGCAATCTCGTCTGCCTTAACAAGTTTTCGGTCATAAAAAGGCTCCTCTATAAGAACGGCTGTATAAACTCCATTCCCATCAAATCGTAATGATTCAACCTGACACATTTGTTTATATGGCTTGTACCAAGCTCTAAATTTAATTTCACGCATTATAACACGTCCTCCGCTTTAATAACCTCTGCATCACCAGCGGAATCTGACTCTGACACATCTCTAACGTCATAGCCCCAAATCTCGTCAAAATCGACATCTGCGAGGTTTTGTTCATCTTGCACGCATTGCTCGGCGACTTGTTTTGCTTGCTCAAGATTGTCGGCTTCAATAAAGAGTTTTCCCATTATAGTTTGTTCAATTTCTGCTTCATAAATCATTATCATTTTCTTTCTCTATGTCCATAAATTAGTGGTTTAGTTGACATCGTCTACCGAATTGGGAACAACTGTATAACCATTGTTTGATAATATCTCCTGCATTCTCTCTAGCCGACGGCTCTTAATCATCTCAGCCTCTTCTTCCGTGATAAAGTTCTGACGAAGCTCTAAATCATTAAGTCTTACATCTTTCTGCCAATCAGTGACGATGACTTCTCGTGAGATCGTCGGCGTGATAAATGCGTTATCGTCAACACTAACTGAAACTTTAATTGGCACTTCGCCACGCTTAAGGCTTGGTAGTGTTTTAGTCATTCTAACTACTTGATTAGCGTTAACAACTAGATAAATTACATCTTTCATAAATATTCTCCTTGTTTTACTTTCAACCGCAGAACTGGTGCTGGCAACCTGTAAGGTCGACAACGTGGTACGCTAGATAGCTAATTGCTCACACTATCCTCGCACCCCGAACACGTTACCAGTGTTGGCTATATAAGGTGATGATTTGCCGAGTTTTAATTTCCTCACATTCGAGGGAATTAGGTTTCGTAAAGTCACATCACATGCTACGAAGCTTTCTATCAATAAGCAGATACCCCTAAGCTCATGATTAGGTACTTATTTTCAAGATAGCGTCTACCTATTCCGCCACTTATATAGCCAGTTGACAACACCAATTTGTATATCATTAAGTGAGTTAATTTACTTTAAGGTTTGATGTTGCCAGTTGATAGCACCAGATTGAGCCGATTTCCACCTGCGCTCAATTCTATAGGCAAATGAAAAGCCTAGACACTAATGCTACCAGTTGAACAGATGACTTGGGTGGGCAAAATAGTCATCTGTCCAGTTCTACGGTTGAATTGTTAATGTTCTAAACCATTTTTCCCAAGTGGGGAAATTGGTTTCTACTGGGTATGATTTGTACCCGTTTACTTTCGTTTGCTTATACGACCACCCTTTTTTCCAGCGCACTTTTTTACAAAGTGAGGACCGTCGATTAAGTCGCAATCGCATTCGATATCTTGTGCGAATCCTTTACAACTTCCGTGGCTTGCAAATGTAGCAGAGCCACCCTTTCGTCCGATTTCAGCATAGAAGTTTGGATTATTCGCTAAGTTTTTCTGAGCAAATTTTAAGCCTCCAGTCCTATTGCCAGCCATTATTCTTCCTCCTTAATTCCGAGATATTTTAGCCAGTCGGCTCTGTTTTCTTTGATTGATTTTAGAGCGTCTTCTTCGGTTGCGTAGCGTACGATTTCACCGTAATCGGCATTATCAACAGGTATAGCAATTAGACTATTGTCGTCGTAGTCGTAGCCGACAACCCAGCCGCCTTCGCAATTCTCAAAGTCTGGCTTAAATGTTGAGGTTCGTTGTAGTCTAACTTCTGCTAGCCTTCGGTCGCGAGCTTCTTCACATTCTTCTTCAGTGCGATAAACCATACCCAGAGCTAGACGCATACTGTCTATAGAATCACCATCCCAAACATCTGGCTGTGTTTCTCCGTAAGAGTTCATCCAAAAATATTCATCGTCCTTTTTAGGCGTCCAATGAATGCTATCTGTAGGTTCTTCTTGGATTTCCTCAAAGAGCTCTTCAGAAAGGTTATTACTGATGAAAATATGACCTACATCGTTTTTAGTTATTAGCGTCCTTGTGCCAAAAATCGGCTTGCCTTCCGACAATATAGTACCTTTTTTAAGTCCTGGTAAATCTTTTAGAAGTCTATACTGCTTCATTTATTCTCCTTAGAATAACTCCAATTGCGTGGCGTAAATTGCACGATTAGCTAATATCTGATTTATACGATGAATTGTGCGTTCACTCTCGTTCAGGTCGTTTAATGCACCTTCTTTCATTTCCAGCAAGTCTACCGTGTCTACCTCATCTAATGACTGATAGTCATCCTCGTAGTAAGGCTTTACTTCTTTCTCCATTTCTCTTCCTCTCTATCCTTTAATTCTTCTATAGTTTCTTTCATCGCAACCAAGCCATTCTCTTCATTGTCTATTAAGGCGTAATACCAATATTCAATTGTTTCTCTTTGAAGCTTTTCCATAGCCTTTATAATACTTTTAGAAACTTCAGCATCAAGTGAGGCTTGATAACTTACAAAGTCATCATATTTAGCATATCCTTTGGCAATATTAAGTTGAGCGGCTTGTGTAAGAATCCTATATTCAGTAAGAGCTTGATAAATACTTGACTTAGTGGGTTTTGGTAGTGGACCCATTATTGCTCCTATTGTTTACGGTTGCGTTTCTTATCTCGCAACTCTTTCATCCACTCTTCATCTTGTTTTGCGATTTCGTACTCGGATATTGCTACGAAAATTAGCAAGAACATGACAATTATTATCCAAATTAAAATAAACATTTATTGTCCTTTGTTTTTTAAGTCTTTAATTAAGATTTCCAGCTCTCCGTCCGTCCATTTGTAGGGCTTTTTCATACTTTCTAATAAGTCAACGATATCTTCGCCGTAAGTTTTAAGCATGAATCTTGTGTAACCAATCATGTTTCCTTCGTCGAATCGATTACATGATCTACATTGAGCGTGTACGTTTCGTTCATCGTACCTTAACGCCATCCATCTTCTGTTTATGAAATGTCCAGCGTCAGCCTGTTCAAAGGGCTTTCTCTGCCCACATGAACAACAAACGAAGAATCCATCTTCAGAATCTCTCATTCGTATATATTTTGAGAAAATCCTATCAGCTTTTTGAATTAGTTTTCGACTTGCCATCTATCCTCGCATTCTCCAGACTCTGACAAATCTACCATTCATCAATGGTCTTTCACTTTTTCTCCAACCGACAGCCACAAAATCATCACATCTGAATATGTTGCCAGTTGTGTTCCTGTGAATGTATTCAGGTCGAGGGCACTCTTTTAAGACATCTTCAATCGTGATAAGTGCTTTATCCTCTAATAGTTTCTTAGCGGTTGTACGAGCCTCTTCTAGCCACGCCTCTCGCTCTTTTTTGAATAAATCTTTGACGGTTACCATATTAATTTGTCCTCGGTGATGAAACCGTCTAAAGTTGTTATTTTACGGATAGTACCGCCAGATTTCTTTCTAAAATCTCGAGCTTCTTTCCTTGTCGTAAAATTTCTGCTTAGCGTTTCGTTTTTTACGATGTACGTTGTGCAGTTGTTTACGTCCCTTAATCTCTGTGAAGTCATTCTCTTCCCCCCGATTCAATCTTCGTGAGATTACTAAATTGTTATCTATAAACGTCCACTTAAACTTCTTCATAAAACTGATGTCTGGGTCTACAATTCGGATTGTAAACCCATTGTCAGTCTCGAGAAGGTAGACTTTTTTTCGTCTTGTCATTCGACCCCCTAAAAAGGGATTTCGCTCAAATCGACAGGCTCGCTAAGGTCAATGTCTTCAGCAATATTTTCAGATTTACTCTTCAGCTTTGGCTCATATCCCCAGATATTTCGCTCGTATCGATATTTCTCGTCACCGTTATTATCTATATATGTCTCTTCTGTTTTTTGGATTGTGTACCAACAAGATTTTCCTGGCAACTTCTGGATTAGTTGAGACATTTCATATAGGCTCTTCATAGACTTGAAAAAGTCACGAATCTTCTGTTTCTGCTCATCGTCTTTTGCATTATGTACAAAAATCTTGCGGATTTTATCAACTGAAAAAGGCGTTGCCGCACCAGTAAACCACAATCGTGCGTCGCCTTGTTCGCCGTTTACACCTTGAACTTTCACATTCAGGAATACTTTATCATTTGCATTTTTTTCAAAAGTAGCTTCGGTGATTGTTGCAGCGTGAACACCCTCAGTAAAATATGTTGATTCTTTCAAATCTTCCTCACTTAATTTCATATTCTTCAATTCTTCGTCCGTCATACCCCTTATCCTTTCCTTAGAACATTAATTTTTGGACTTCTCTTTCAACTAATCCAAGAGTAGCGTTTTGCACTCTGCCAGTTAGCTCGATTTTTTCTCGATAATCTTCTCGCTTTAATTCAAATATCTGTAACCCTAAATCTGGATTCGTGAATACATCTGAATAAATACAGAAATAGAGTTTTTGTAGATTTTCATTTACTAAGAAGTACTGAATAATCTGGGCTTCATAATCAAGTGGCGGGTGTTTTTCATAGTAGGCTTTGACTACTTTCCAACTATCTAAGCATTTGATTTCTACAGCCTCTGAGACTTTTCCTGTATCATCTACGATTTCGCCGTCTGGTGAGCAAATCATATATTCGTTTACGTCAGACTGCCAAACTCGACCAGGGATAATCTGTTTACCAAGTTTTTCGCTAATTAAATCTCTAGCTTCCTCTTCTAGGATTTGACCTCTCAGCATAGCCGAATAAGTAGCTCCTTCTGGTACTCTGTCTGCATAATCGTTTGGATTAATTGGTTTGGCTATTCGCTGAGCAATTAGCTTATAGATTGAATCGTTTATTTGAACATTCGCATAGAGTTCATTCAATTCATCTTCAGTAAGCATTGCTCGGATATTATCCATTGTCAGATTTTTCGAAAACTCATAACCTTTACTTTCAGCGAATTCAACCAGCTCAGCTTTTGGTATATATCGAACTGATGAGTAGTCTTTAGCTGATGAGCCTGAAATCCTGCCTTCGTGAAAATCCAACCATTCTTGACTTCTTTGTTCAAGGTCTAGGATTTTCATTTATCACCTCCTAATTTTGCCTTTATCTCGTCTTTAACGCCGACAAGATCACGTGATAGCTTTGGATTAGCTCTGAGAATCTTAGTATATTTCTCTTTCAATTCACCTAGGGTTTTACAAGCTCGTAAGGTTTTTTCGGCAGTAGCTAAATCAGCAGACTCTTTGTCGGTTCTTTCTTTGAGCTTGCGTTCAAGGTTACCGTCGTCATCAGTATCGACAAGTAAATCAAGCATTGCTATGTATGAATATCTCTTCATATAAGTAATACCTGAGCCTTGTGTTTGTGGATTGTTAGGTGCGCTTTCGACTGGTGCAACATCTTCAAGCACCTCACCACTTTCCAGGTGAATAAGCTTAGTTCTAATAGCCGTTTTGGTATCGATATGGCTAATTGTCTGCTTAACCATCAATCCACATTTCTCTAAATCTTCTCGTGTTTCACTAACTACAACATTGTAGTCTGCGTACATGCTTTTGAAATACGGGTTTTCTTTTGAGGCTTTCACAAGTGGTGTTATTTTACGAAACTCTTGTAAGGCTTTATATAATTCACTCATCTATGCCTCCTTTCTATAAAAATCTTAAATATCTTCCATTTGTGTAAACTGACCACGCTTTATATCCTTGTGTTTTCCACACGTGATAAGCACAGTCAATGTTTATTTCTGGGTTGTGCGAATCACACTTTTCCCGACCAGGTAAAATCCTTACCTGAAATAGAGAAACCGAATAACCATATGTTCGACCGTTTTGTGTAAAGGTCAGACTTGTATCGCCTGTTGCGTTTTCATTACACGAACTTTCAGCCTGCATAATAGCTTTCATGATTCGCACGTCCCAATTGTATTTCTCAAGTAAAGGTTGAAACCTGTCGCAGCCGCCTACACCAGCTTTCTCCACAGATTTTTGAGGTGCAGGCGAGGCTTCAACCTTTGCGGCAGTTTTCGGTAGCAACGGTTGCCGCTTTTCCGTTGCTACTGTTTTGACACTTCAACCTTGACATTCTTGACGATTGTCGCTGCTTCAGTTTTGACTTGTTCAGTCTGGTTCTTCTGATATTGCATACCGCCAATAAAAGCGATAATTGCAGTAATTAAAATGGTAATGATGATAGTTTTGATAGTTTCAATATTAAGTTTTTTCATTTTCTTCTCCTTGTTTTGTTTTTTATTTTCTTTATTTTCTACGCTAGACATTGTATTAATTCCTCTCTAGCACAGATATTTACAACTTCGTCCTCAATTCCATCACAGTCTGGATTCGGACAATAGAATTCAGGTTCACCCTGACAACCGCACCATTCAGCTTCTTTACCTGAACAGCAAGGTTGAATTACTTCTAGGTTATCGTGGTTGCAATACCACTCGTTATCAAAGAAATCAAAGCGATAACTCGCTCTAATTTGCTTTACGTTAATTTTCATATTTACTCTCAATCTGCCATTTGATATAATGGCTTTGTAGCCGCTCTTTTGAGCGGTTTTTGCTTTATACTGCCCACTTTTTAGCGCAGGCGTGGGAGACCTGTAGTGAGCAGCGCTGAGCGTTCGAAAATAAACAAGAACTACAAAGTTGTAATAAAACTTAACCCATCGAACGCCAGCTGAATTAAAAATGTGCTAGCGGCTATCAAACCGCTCGACGCTACCCACTAGACCAAATTGTTAAAATACTAACTTCTACACGTGTTACGCCTGAACCTTGAGCAATCTGTCACGCTTATATAATTTTCGTCGTACGCTCTTTTACGGTGTCGCTTACGTAATCGTAATAGTACAGTTTGTTAATTCTGCACGAGGCTATCAGACAGCCGATTGATAACCTCGTGGAAATTAAAAAACACCACTTTCGTGATGTAGATAAAAAAAGAACCGCCATAAAGGCGGTGGTTTACAAAACCGTTGCTCTAGCCAACTGAGCTAAAGCGGCAACTGAATTTATTTTATCAATTTTTTCTCTCTGTGACAAGAGTTTACATAACTATTTTTCGTGGTTGATGTATTTTACGCTGTTGGCGTGGACGTGGCGCGTCGGCTTTCTTTGATGGTGTCGTCGGAGTTAGCATTTTTGTAGCTTTCTTACGCAATTCTTCAGCTAATTCAGCCTGTCCGGCATTGTCATACGCTTCCGCTAAAATCTTCAACGTCTGAGGAATCGGCTCTAATTCGACAGCCTTCTCCAGGGCGTTAATAACCTTCTTCGTATTCCCTATCTTCTCCTGAACCTTAGCGTAAGCGATGTAGCGCGCCGCCAAATCATCTTCCATTTCCAGTGCTTGCTCGAATGCTAGCGACGCCTTTTCATAATTCTCTGTTTCATAATAAATTAAGCCGACATTATGAAGGCTGGAGGCACTTGGCTCCAAACTCTGGGCAATCTCAAAACACTCGATGGCGTCTTTGTATGCGCGTTGCTTGGCGTATAAAATCCCTAAGCGGTTGTACGCCGTGGCGTTTTTCTCGTCGACTCGCAAAATTGTCAATAAAGCCTTTTCCGCTCGTAAATATTTATTCTCACGAATTGATTCTTGGGCAATTTCCCATAACTGATCAAGTTTATTAGTAATCTTAGTTGGCAGATCGCCAGTTTCTTTAATTGACGGATGATAAAAAATCGCCCAAATCATTAAAATTAGAATGAGGAATAATCCAAACATATCTATACTATTATATCACAAGTTGCGTCAGCGCCAGCCTGACGTTGGCGTTGGATTTTAATGCGCTCGCAACAGAGGTGGTTTTTTCAAGTTGCTCTTCAAGTGACGGATTTATTCCGTGGGATAAAGATTGAAAGCGAATCATATTTACTATAATATCCGTCAATAATATCGCTTTTTGGCGGTCAGGAAAGTATTTGGCGAGATTCTTAAACACGTCGTATTCCCGATTTGTGGCTAAAATTTGCTTTGCGTCGGTGGCTAATTGTCGATATTCGGCGAATTTTTCTGGATTTTCCGCCAACTCTTTAATCAACAATGGTCGCCCTGCAGCTAAAAAAAGAATTTGCTGGCTAGAGGCGGGGTCTAAATTGTACTTTTCAAGCAGTTTTTTATCTTGGGCGGATGTCGTTTTATGAATCGTCAACGTCTGGCAACGAGATCTAACAGTATCAAGCATTAACTTCGGGTTTTTCGCAACAAGGATAAAATTGGTATTTTTATTCGGCTCTTCCAGCGCTTTCAGGAATGCATTTTGCGACGGCTCGGTCATTGAATCGGCTTCGTCAATGATAATAACTCGACGATTTATAGCGTAAGTTCGAAGCATAGAGATGAGCTCGCGGATTTGATCGACAGATATGGTCTGCTTTTCCGGAAGCGGTTTCAGGTGAAAAGTATCGCTATTTTTTGCTAGAATTTGAGCCACACCTAGTCCATCAAGTCCATAATCCGCAATTACTAAAAGCGCGTGCGGCAATTGCGATGAGATCTGGCTGATTTTTTGAGTATCTCGAGCGGATATAATCACTTCAGACATCTATAAATCCTCTGGGAAGAATTCCTTGAATTCGTCAGGAACTGCAGCTTCAAAAACTTTTCTCTCACCAGACGGCAAAGTTATTTCTAATTTTTGAGCATGCAACATCATACGACAATCCGAAGACTTTCCATAAACTCGATCACCAAGAATCGGCGTATTTAAATGAGCCAAATGAACGCGCAATTGATGAGTCCGACCAGTGGTTGGCTTCAGCTCCACGAGCGACTGAGTGTCATTTTCCGCCAAAACATGGTAAGTCGTCTGAGCTAACTTCCCGTTCGGATCTATACGAAAAGTGCTCGGCGCTGAAGGATTGCGACCTATTGGCAGATCAATTTTTGCGGCATTCAACTTTGGCTTGCCGTCGGTTATCGCTATGTAGGTTTTCTTGGCGGTTCGTTCGGCAAATTGCCTCTGTAGATGCGCGGCAGATTCTGGGTTTTTGGCGATAATCAGTAGTCCTGAGGTGTCACGATCAAGCCTGTGAACAATTCCTGGTCGATCGGTGTCCGTTGCGAATGAGGTTTTGGGGCGAATTATCTCCGCGACCGTCGGTTCATCAGAAAGTCCGCCCTTCGCGTGCGTCAATAGTCCGCTTGGTTTATTAACGACAATCACATCGTCATCCTCGTATAAAATCGGCAAATCTACATCCGTCTGCTCTTTTTCTGGCAAATTAAGCGCAATCTCATCAGTTTCATCAACCTCAAACTTCGGTGTCGTCGCGACTTTATTATTGACCGAAACGTATCCAGCTTTTATGTATTTTTGCCAAAGACTTCGGGAAATTGTCGTATCAAATTTGGTCGATAAATAAATATCCAAGCGCACCTTAGTTGGCGAAATTCGGAACATTATGACATACTTTCCCTGGAACGGCGTTTCGATAAATTCTGGGTCTAGCGGATTCGGTAAAATCTCGGCATTATCTGGTCTTTCTGTCCATAATTCGTCAATAGATTCTTCGTCGACAATCGAACCGTAAAGCAGTGCAAAATGCTGCTTATTCAAAATAAATTCCGCAAAAACATGAGATTTGTCCGTTTGAATTTCCAATCGACGCAGTGATTTGACAGGCGTATTGTCGTCCGCTAATTTGTACAATCTAGCTATTTTCAGTACTGTCCGAGGTAATATTTTCACGCGATTTGCTCCCTATTTTCGAAGCCCTACAGCTTTTTGAACGCGATACAAAGTTTCATTAGCGACGACGTTCATGTCTTTTTCACTGGAAGCCAGCTTTTCTTCAATTGCTTGCTCGTCAACCGCCGTAAGCCGATTCTGGAAATTCTCCAAAAATTCCGCGACTTCATCAGCCACGATTCGCTTGAAATCGCCATAACGATCCATACCGAAGTACTCGTTGGCGGTCTGCTCCAAAGTAACTTCCCTGCCAGCGTCTTGCCGAACCAAAGTCAAAATCTCCAGCAAATTAGAAATTCCCGGCTGGGTTTCCTTGTCGTATTGAACTTTGCCAATTGAATCTGTTGTTGCGCTCATTATTTTCTTATGTGCCGATTTTGGATCGTCAGAAAGAAAGATAATTCCCTTGCCGCTCTCGTCAGATTTGCTCATTTTCTTCGCTGGATTCACGAGATCTTTAATCCTCAATCCTTGGTCTTTTCCGAAGAATTGATGCTGCTGAATTACGGGTTTCGGCACGATAAATAGATCGCCAAACTTACGGTTCATTCGCTCAGCAATATCACGCGTGAACTCCAAATGCTGCGTCTGGTCGTCGCCAACTGGCACGTAAGTCGCGCCGTAAAGTAGAATGTCGGCAGCCATCAGAACGGGATAGTTGAATAGTCCAACGGAAGCATCGCCTTTACTTCCCTTATCTTTAAACTGTGTCATTCGACTCATCTCGCCAAATCCAGTGAAGCAGTCCAGAATCCACACCAGTTCGCTGTGCGCCGGGACGTAGCTTTGGCGGTAAAGATGAACGGAAGGGTTGTCCAGCGGCAATCCAGCGGCAGTATAAACTCGCGCGTTGTTCAGGGTGCTGTCGTATAGCTTACTGTGGTCAATTGGCGTAGTAAAACTGTGAAGGTCTGGGATGAATAGATTGATATTGTATTCGTCTGAGCGACGTTTCGCCATGTTGATAATCGGCAAAATAGCCCCAAAGTAATTACCTATGTGGATGTTATTGTTGGCGCGCACGCCAGTGAGGATAACGGGTTTTGATGGTTTCATTAGATATATTATAACATTATTCGATCGTTAAGTAATGGGACTATAGTTGTTGCTTTATAATCTTTAAAGATTTTTTATATGTAGACGCTATATCATTTTCTATCTTTCGTATAGCTGATACATCACTGGCTTGGGATATTGCTATGCCATCAAAGTTACTTGCTAAATCATCCCAGTCAATTGTTGGATAGTCAACTTTATCGCAGTCAGTCAATTTCGCCATTGCAAAACACAATACATCAAGCGACACAGCCGTCCCGATTTTGTCTTGCGAATCTCGGTAGAGGTCAATGATTTCACGAGCAATGATAGCCTGTTGTATACGGTTATTATCAGCTTTCAGCATCTATTAAATAATCCCTCAACATCGCGAGCCCGTCAACTTTCTCAATTATCGTCAGATATTCCTGCCATTCTTCGTCGTTCAATTCTGCCAAACTGCGACCAGGAAAGCTCGGGTGTCCATAAATATATAACAATTCCGTCCAGCCATGGAGATTATCGCCACGTGGCTCGTCGGTGATAAATCCCTCTTCGTTGGCTACGAAAATGTGGTCTTTTTCGCCGTCAAAATAGCCAACCGCAAAAGAAAAAATAGCTCGACGATCAGCCTCGCCCTTCATTAACTTAATAATGCCGGGATAACTAAAGCTATTCAGTAGCAATTTAACAAACGGCCCCGGAAATCCTTTCAGCGCTGGAATGAAAAAACCGCGGTCATCAACGACCAGGCGCTTGTTTGGAAACGCTTTCTTGGCTTGAGATAATTTACTTTTGGCAATCGTCTGAATATCCAACCCTCGCCCTTCGTCAAAATCATAATCGAGCTGCCTTAAATCAACACCAAGCGGCTGAAGGAGTTCTTGAAGACTGGTGAATTTGCTGTGATTGGAAGTGATAAAATAAATTGGACTATTTTCTTGTTTCATACTAATAAGTATACGCTAACTAACGCTATTTTGCAGATTTCTAATGCTCGTGTCGTACGGGATATGAATGAGGAAATTAGCCGCCATTTTTCCACTGCCTGGCACGTTGCAATAACTTATCTACATAAGCTGCTTTAAGTTTTTTATACGCCGACCTGTCGTAATTTGCTTGCTTGGCATATTGATATTTTATCTTTGAATATTGATCAGCTTCGTCATTGTGAGACCTTAGATAATCTCTGATAATTAAGAAGTTATCGTGCGTTTCAGTATTCGCGACCGCGAGGTGAATATGAATATCGCCCTCGCCAGTTTCTTCTTGTCGGGACGCCAGGAAGATATACCCTTGACGGGAACTTGGATTTAATGAAGGAAAATATCCAATTGCTACCAATTTGTCCCGCAGCTCGTTCATGTGTTCGCTATCTTTAGCAGAAATAAGGATATCTAGGATATTTTTACCATCCAAACCAAGTACCGCGGTACTGCCGACATGATGAATTTGCGAACTATCCGCAAGCACTAGTGCTAATTTATTTTTCACGCGCGTAAAGACAGCCGATATGTTTTTTTTGGATCTTTTAATTTCAACCGACATAAGGCCTCCTAAATTTAATCAAGTATCTGTTTTTAGATACAGATTTTTATTTCTAATGCTTGTGTCATACGGAATTTTCCATAATTTGCCGTCGATATCCAGGTTTTTCAGAAAATTGCACATTTGCTGCTGAATGTTTTTTACGTCGGCACTGTCTTCGGTCAAAACTTCCAATTCAATAAATAACCCCAATCCAGCAACCTCGTCGATGCAAATCGTGTATTTCTCGGTCTTCGACTCAAGGCGAATTTTATCAACCGTGACAACTTCTTGCCAGCCTAGCGCTGTGAGCATTTGACGCGCCGCATTTCCGTCATCAACTGCAAATTCATATTCATCAGACGCCAGCTTTGCCTGCCCCTCGACCTTCAGCGTCATCAGGCTTAGTCGCAGCTCACCAGTTTCCGGATTAAGGACGTCGCGCACTCGCATAATTTTCGAGCCAGGAACAATTGGCGCATCAACTTGCTCGGGCAATAAAAACACCGTGTCAATTTGGCGTTTGCTTGAGATGGGCACGATGAATTGGCTTTTTAGTATGGTGATGAGATTATCGCGAGTAATATCAGATGCTAATTTGAATTTGGCTTCAATTTCGATCATAAGCCTCCTCGTTTGGACTTTGTTATAGGATGACTCGCTTTTGGTGAATATTTTCCCGCCAAATGCTCTTTCATAATTTCCGACAACTTCTTTGCATATTTATCAGTTATTTCATGCCGCTGAGTTGCCATTGACGTATGAGTGATATTGTTATGATCTTTTGCTAATTTCTTCAGGTTTCTCTCTACAATCAGTGGATCAAGCTTTCCAGACAAAATAGCAATCGGAAGAGTGAGCTTAGCAATGTCATTCATTGTCGTCTGATTGATAATCGCGGTGTTCAGGGCGATTAAAAACGACTCGGAGGTAACCTCATCAGCCTTAAATCCAGCGTCAGGCCAAATATTGTGCCGATCAGCGAATTGCAAAAAGCGTTTCGAACTGCGCGGATGACTATTGAAAAACTCATAAAGCGCACGCAAAATCTTCTCTGGATGATGATTTTTTTCGTCAACCCTCGGATAATATATCGGCGGACTACACAAAATCAGCGACTTGCTCAACTTCGGATATTGCTTGGCGAGCTCTACCGCGGCCAGCGAGCCCATAGAATGACCGATGACAACATCAACGTGATTTATAAATTCCCTACGCAAAGTAGCGGCGATGCTTGCGGCTTGGTCGTGAACATTGTAGGTTTTCCAATCAGGCTTGGGCGAATTGCCAAATCCCAGCATATCAATTGCTATAACTCGTACATCCTTCGGTAAATATGGCTCCAGCGGCGTCCATGTTTGCCACGAAGCTCCCAGACCGTGAATAAGTAAAATCGTCGCTTTCGGTTTTTCCGGACGAGAAAAA
Organism: uncultured Candidatus Saccharibacteria bacterium; assembly: GCA_937921475.1. Classification (GTDB taxonomy): domain Bacteria; phylum Patescibacteriota; class Saccharimonadia; order Saccharimonadales; family Saccharimonadaceae; genus Nanosynbacter. Next base: position 35,801 of record CALFPG010000003.1, read on the forward strand.
TAATGCACGTTCAATGAATACGGAATCCGTAACCAGCGATGGATAATCTTGTCCAACATATTTTTAGTATACTATGAAAATACTCCGCTTGCATGTGAAACGGAGTATTTTGTGATAGCCTTTTCTGTACTAACGCTTAGAGAATTGTTCGCGCTTACGAGCAGAACGAAGACCGTACTTCTTGCGTTCTTTCTCGCGTGGGTCGCGCTTCAATAGTTCAGCCTTCTTCAGAACTGGACGCAGGTCAGCGTGAGCAGCTGTCAAAGCTTTTGCGATGCCAAGCTTGATAGCGTCAACTTGACCAGCCAGACCGCCACCTTTAACTAGGATAGTAACGTCGAATTCTTTTTGCTTGCTGACAATTGCAAGTGGATCGGTTACTTCTGCTAGTAAGGTTTTGTTGCCGTCCAGGTACTCAGCAGCAGGCTTGCCATTGATTGTAATGGTGCCTTTGCCAGGAAGTAGGCGAACGCTTGCTGAAGCACTTTTGCGTCGACCTAAGCCGTAGAAATAAGTATCAGCCATATTACTTCACCTCAACTTTCTCTGGTGTTTGTGCTGTGTGAGCGTGGTCGCTGCCAGCAAAAATGCGTAGACGCTTTAGGCGCTCTGCTTGCAATTTGTTCTTTGGCAACATACCTTTAACAGCTTCTTCAATAATTCGCTCTGGGTGGCGTTCGCGCATTTCTTTGAATTGCGTTTCCTTAATTCCACCTGGGAAACCACTGTGGCGGTAGTAATACTTATCAGTTTCCTTGTATCCAGTAACAACTGTCTGCGCAGCATTGATAACAACTACGTAGTCGCCACCGTCAATGTGAGGAGTGTAAGTTGGCTTGTACTTACCAGTTAAATGCTTGGCAATTTCTGTAGCCAAACGTCCAAGTGGTAATTCGCTAGCGTCAAACAATACCCAACGGCGAGAAACTTCAGATGGTTTTTGTGAATAAGTCTTCATCTTATTTTCCTTCCTTTGGCATTGGTTTAATATCGTCAACAAACTCGATGATTGCCATTTGAGCGCCGTCGCCGACTCGCAAGCGTGTTCGCTCAACACGAACGTGTCCGCTGGTTCGACCACTTAGCTGTGGTGCGATTTCATCAACTAGTTTGTAAGCAGCGGCGCGTGTGCTTAATGCTGCAATCACCTGACGTCGGCTAGCTAGGTCGCCCTTTTTAGCCTTGGTGATGATTTTTTCAATGTGACGCTTCAGTTCCTTAGCCTTTGGCAAGGTGGTCTCGATCTTTCCGTACTCAACCAAGCTAGTAGCCAGACCTTTGAGTAGGGCTCGTCGCTGATCACGCTCGCGGCCGAACTTGCGCCCTTGATATCCGTGTCTATGCATAGTTAAAACTCCAACTCCGCCATCTTGTCACGTACTTCGTCTAGTGCCTTTGAACCGAAACCTTTCAATTCTCGCAAATCTTGCTCAGTCAAAGTTACCAAATCGCGAATAGTGCGGATTTCATTGTTAATTAGCGCGTTCGTCGTGCGGGCGCTTAAGTTTAATTCTTCGATTGGCATTGCTAACTCCGACTCTTCGTCTTCCTTAGCTGCGCCAAGTGCTGGCGCGCCAGTTACCATCGTGTTGCCAGCCAAAGCTGTGTATTGGTTGACTAGGATCGCTGCTGCTTCTTCAAACGCCTCACGAGGTGTGATTGTGCCGTTAGTTTCAACAGTGATTGCCAATTTGTCCAAGTTTGTCTCCTGACCAACACGAGTTGAGTCGACTTTGTAGCGAACGCGTAGAACTGGTGAGTACATTGCATCAATAGCAATCATGTCGCTGTGCAAACGCTTTTCGCTTGACTCTTCAATTGTCTGATAACCGCAACCTGCCTCAACTACCAAATCCATAACCAAATGCTTGTTTGGGTCGTCGATTGTAGCAATTACTTGCTCTGGGTTAACAACTTCAACGTCAGCATTAGTTTTAATGTCAGCGGCAGTTACTTCGCCAGCGCCAGATTTCTCAATGCGTAGTTCAACTGGATCGTCAGTAAATACGCGTAGGTGAACGTTTTTCAAGTTCAACATAATGTCGACAACATCTTCTTTGATGCCCTCAACAGTAGTAAACTCGTGAGTCGCGCCTTCAATCCTGAAAGCTACAACCGCGCCACCGCGAACGCTTGACAATAGAACGCGTCGCAATGAGTTACCAAGAGTATTACCGTAGCCTGGGTGAAGTGGCTCGATTAGAAAAGTAGCACTGGTTGCTGAAGTGTCATCAACGCTCGCGAGTGCTGGATTGTAAATTGCTTTTGCCATAATTCTTCCCTAACCCTTCTTTTATCGTGAGTAATACTCAACAATTAATTGCTCGTTGATGTCAGCTTCTGCTTCCTCGCGCTTTGGCAAACCAGTTACTTCAATCTTCAGCTTCTTGCTATCCGCTTTTAGCCAGCTTAGTGGGCCTTGGACTGAATTGTTGATTACATCGTCAATTCGTGTAAAGTACTCTGACTTGGTACTCTTTGGACGAACCGTGATGACATCGCCAGCTTTAACACGAATCGATGGAATATCGACGCGTCGGCCGTTCAATTCAAAGTGTCCGTGGCTAACTAGTTGACGAGCTGCGCGACGTGATACGGCAAATCCAGAACGATAAACAACGTTATCCAAACGGCGCTCTAATAGCTTCAACAAGTTTTCGCCCGCCAAACCTTCTTGTGCGCGTGTTGCTTCGTTCATCAAGCGAGCAAACTGCTTTTCAACTAGGCCGTACAAGCGACGAACCTTCTGCTTTTCACGAAGCTGTGTAGCGTATAGGCTTGGCTTATTCTGACGACCATGTGCGTGTTGACCTGGAATGCCAGATTTCTTCGCCAAAATTTTATGTGCTTTTGGATGAAGCGCATAACCTTCGCGGCGGCTTTGCTTGACAATTGGTGAATTATCTCGTGCCATAATTATGCCCTCCGTGCCTTTCGTGGACGAACACCACCGTGAGGCACGCCAGTTACGTCCTTAATGCTTTCTACTGAGATGTCGAATGCGCTGACCGCACGAATAGCGGCATCACGTCCCAAACCGACACCTTTCACGAAAACGTCAACAGACTTCAAGCCGTATTGAGATTTCGCAGCTTCAGCAGCTTTTTCAGCAGCAACCTGTGAAGCATAGGCTGTACCTTTTTTACTTCCACGGAAACCACATGCACCAGCTGATGAAGCAGTTAGCACGTTACCCTTCTTGTCGGAAAAAGTAACGATAGTATTGTTAAATGTTGCCTGAATGTGCAGCTGACCAGCTGGGACTGATCGGCGCTGCTTCTTCTTGGTAGATTTTGCGTCTGCCATTTCTTAGTCCTTTCTTTAGGTCTTACTTGCTGCTTTTGGTTGTGTACCGCCCACGGCGATGGCGCGACCCTTGCGAGTTCGTGCATTCGTACGAGTCCGCTGTCCGCGTGTTGGCAGTCCTGCTTTGTGGCGAAGACCGCGATAGGCGTTGATATCCTTCAAGCGCTTAATATTATTTGCCACCAAGCGCTGGAGATCACCTTCAACGGTGTATTCGCTGTCAATAATTTCGCGAATCTTGTTTTCTTCAGCCTCGGTGAGATCTTTCACCCGAGTGGTCGGCTCAATTTTAGCCGCCGCAAGGATGCTCGAAGCGTGCTTTGGCCCAATACCGTAAATGTAGGTGAGCGCAATTTGCACCTGCTTCTCTGTTGGGATAACTACCCCAGCAATTCGAGCCATGCTTAACCCTGCCTTTGCTTATTCTTAGGTTTTTTCTTGTTGATGATATATAGTCGGCCTTTGCGGCGAACTACCTTATCACCTTTTTTGGGATCTTTGTCGATTTTTTTCACACTTGCACGAACTTTCATAAAGTGCTTAAATCTCCCTTCCCGAGTAAACCCGAGATTATAGTTAATATTTGACTACCGACCCTGTTGAGGTCGATCGTCACGTAGGCGGAAGCTGATTCGTCCCTTTGTAAGATCGTAAGGGGTCATCTCAACCTCAACCTTATCACCAGGCACCAGGCGAATATAATGCTTGCGCATTCGTCCTGAAATGTGCGCGATGATACTATGGCCATTCTCCAGTTCCACCTTAAATTGAGTATTAGGCAGTGCTTCCACTACCTTTCCTACCATTTTGATGACTTCCTTTTGACTCGCCATAAGTTACAGTTGTCAATTATACAGTACTAAACACAGTTTGACAAGAGGTTTCGCCGTAAATTTACGTGCTATAATTGTGTTATCAAATTTAACATAAGGATTTTTATGGCAAGCAAGAAAAAACCAGCAAACTTTAAGGTTACAAAATCGAAGAATGAGATAATGACCGCAGCGCTAATCGGTCTAGTGACGGCTTTGATAGTGATAGTTATTGGCGTAATTTTATTACATGCCAACCAAACTTCCGACAAGACATCTCAAACAGCGGAAAAGGTTGATAATGGATCTGTAAGCCTAGGATCTCTAGGCTTCCGTATTGAAGGAGGCAAAGCGGTTACTCGCAACGATTCAGCCACACAAGAGCTTCGCGATTTTCTGAAGGCAGACGTGAAGAAGTCGGGCTGTAAGGATAACAACGGCGTAACTGCGGTAATTGCCCATTCCCAAGATGAGAAACAGTTGTTGCTGGGTTATGGTTGCGGCAATTCTGTGGCGCGAATGTTTGCAGTTAAGCAAGACGGCGGATGGAAAGCGATTTCCCCAACCAATCAATTTAACCTGTTTGAAATTCCGAGCTGTAAGATGGTTGATGAAAATAACATTAGTAATGAAATTGCGCCAGTCTGCCAAAATAAGAAAAAAGTTGGCGACAATTTATCTTACGATTACAAAATACGATAATCCATTCATAAAAAAGAATTCCCCGCTTTTCGGCGGGGATTTTTAATGTCAATTATTTTTTCTTAAACAAACGACGCTTCTTACTCTTCTTTTTGTCACTATCAAGCAGCTCGTCTGGGTCAAAGTCATCATATGTAACCATCAGCGCACGAGAGTTGACTTGTCGCAGCGTTTCAAGGGCAACTGATACGACAATTAAGATTCCCGTACCGCCGATTGACAAACGCAAACCTTGCAAGCCTGTCAAATTGTACGTGAGATATTCCGCGACGAATGGCAAAATAGCCACGATTCCTAGGACAATTGAGCCGAACAAAATCAAGCGATTGACGGTTCTCATAAGGTATTTTTCAGTCTGAGCGCCCGGACGCACGCCTTCAATGAATCCGCCTTGCTTCTGCAGATTTTCGGCAATTTCGTTAGCGTTAAAGACGATTCCAGTGTAGAAATATGTAAAGGCAATAACCAAGATGAAGTATAGCGTTGGATAAATAAATGCCTCAGCCGTGCTTCCTGTGAACGAGCCCGCGTTTGGAGCCTGGAACCAAGTGATCAATTTGTTGGCTGTTGGTAGAAGGTTGGCGTTACCAGACGCTTTCATGACTTGACCGACGAATTGCGGCAAGCTTAGGAATGCAACCGCGAAGATGACCGGAATAACTCCCGCAGCAATCAACTTAACCGGCAAAATGCTTTTTACGTCGCCGTAATTACTGTTTCCATGAACGCGCTTTGCGTAGTTAATTGTAATGACGCGCTGAGCTTCGTTGATTTTAACTAGGAAGTAAAGGACGATGAGTCCGGCGATTGACATGATTAATATCGTCCAGAACATAACTGGGTTTACAGGGAGAGTGAACCAGTTGAAGACGTTCAGGCTACCAGATGAGGTGTTGAACAATGATGAGATTAATGACGCGAGCATTTGTGGCAATTGGCTAATGATACCAGCGAAGATTACGATAGAAATACCGTTGCCGATTCCCTGCTCAGTGATCAACTCACCGAGCCACATCAGAAGAACAGAGCCTGCCGTCATTGAGGTGATCGAAACGATCCATTCCATCATCGTAGGGTCGGCCAATGTCGTACTGCCGCCTTGAAGAACTGTTTGCCTTAAGATGAAGATGAAAGCGATTGACTGGACAATAGCAAGCGGCACAGTAATAACGCGCGTCCATTGCTGAATTTTTCGGCGTCCAGATTCACCATCTTTGTGTAGTTCCTCAAGCTTTGGAATGGCTTTGGTCAGAAGCTGAATGATAATACTGGCAGTAATGAATGGACTAAGTCCGACCAACACCAGAGAGAAGCTCGACAACGCACCGCCAGATAGCAAGTTCAAAATTCCACCGAGGTCAGACTGCCCAAGCACCGACGAAATCGCGTTACGTAGTTGTGTTGGTTCCGCCAACGGCACTGGAATGTGCGCCAATAATCGATAAACAACGATTATTCCCACGACGATAAATAGTCGTTTTTGCATATCTTTATTTTTCAGCGAGCGGAAAATTATTCTCCAATTCATGTTTTAGCCCCTCATAGTCACTAACAATTCTTAACTCTGTTAATTATACAGTACCTTAGCGGATATTTCCATACTAAAAACATAAAAGCGTATGCGTTATAATTGAGTCAATAACATAACGTAAACGAGGTATTATATGCAACAGCAACCTGAAATCCCATCAACTCCACCAATTACGCCACCGCCAAACCCAGAATTTCCCCAAAATTATCCACCAAAGAAAAGTAAATTGTGGCTATGGGTTACACTGGCAATCGTGGGAGTGCTGGCGATAATCGGAATAGTGGTGGCAATTGTTCTTGTGTCAAACAAAACCGCGCCTTCAAAGAATACGAATATTTCACGGAAAGAAGCAGCCAAACCTAAGGGCGAAGAAAAGAAGAGTGAGGATAAGAAACAGAACTTAGCTAAATCAAATTCAAAATGTTTAACGTCTGCTGATTTTCGAAAAGCTGGCTATGACTACATGAAAGACGGCTATTTTACGCTTAGCGACGGTAAATATAATTTTAAAAATGTTTTCTTCAATGCGGATTCGACGCAATATACATACGAAGGAATTGCCGTTGACGAACTGGCTAAACTGGGGTCGCTATACAAATCAAACAGCCAAAAGGAATTTTCAATTGAGCTGGTCGGTCAGACGTATGAAAGTTCGAAGACAAGTGCTGGCACAAAATTAGCCATGGAGCGCGCCGATAAAGTCAAGCAAGACTTAGTCTCGCAAGGTTTTCCTGAGAATAAGATTATTATCTCTGAGCCAAAAATCGCCAATCACGACAGTAGCGATGACACTGCCGACAGAAACGTGACTATTTATCTAGTCGTGCCGCAAGAATGTAGCGAAAAATAGTCCAAAAATCAGAACAAAAGAAAATCCCCTTCTCTTTCGAAGGGGATTTATTATTACCGAGAAAAATTATTTCTCTTCAGCTTCTTTCGCGCTTTGGCGTAGAGGTGTAGCTACTTTCTCAAATGAGCCACCAGCTTTTTCGATGGCAGCAACAACTGAAGCTGAGGCAGCTTGTACTTTCAAGTCAACCTTAGCCTTCAATTCACCACGAGCAATCACCTTAACCGTGTGGAATGGAGTTGCAATGTAGCCTTCAGTGAACAACAAAGCATTGTCAACAGTCTTGCCGTCAAATGCGTTCAAGTGATCCATGTACACAACTTGAGCTGGAGTTCGCAAGCTCTTGAATCCGCGAGCCTTTGGTACAGCTTGAGCTAGTGGACGCTGACCACCCTGGAACATTACGCGAAGCTTCTTACCTGTTCGGGCGTTCTGACCTTTAGTACCGCGACCAGCAGTTTTACCTTGACCAGCAGCAATACCGCGACCAACGCGCTTTTTATTCTTGTTAGCTGAAACTTGGAGATCATTGTACTTCATTATTTAGCCTCCTTTTTAGCAACCTTTTTTACAGGCTGAGCGCTTAGCCATTGATCGCGTGGAACTAATGACTTTAGAGCTTCAATAGTCGCGTAAGCAATATTAACCTTGTTGGTCGAGCCAAGAGATTTGGTCAATAGGTTACGGACACCTGTTACACCGATAATTTGGCGAACTACACCACCAGCGATAATACCGGTACCAGGAGCAGCAGGTTTGATCAATACGCGTGCGCCAGAGAATTTAACTTCGCTGTCGTGCGGAATTGTCTCGCCGTTTAATGGCAATGTAATCAAGTGCTTTTTAGCGACTGACGTAGCCTTAGCTACTGCAGCTTGAACGTCTGCACCCTTGGCAACACCGACACCAACTTTATCTTTGCGGTTACCAACAACCACCAAAGCCTTAAATCGGAAGCGGCGACCACCTTTAACCACGCGAGAAACGCGGTCAATGTTGATTACCAATTCTTCAAACTCTTTTGGTGCGTCATCGCGCACATTTCGCCGGTCATCGCGGCGACCACCACGTGGATTTCGAGGTCGACGACCTTCTGCACGTGGGGTAGTATTTGCAGCTTGCTCTGCCATACTAAAACTCCAATCCTTCTTGGCGCGCAGCATCAGCTAAAGCCTTTAGACGGCCAGCGTATTGACGACCATTGCGGTCAAACACTACTGCGCTAATCTTAATTTTCTTTGCTTTTTTAGCAATTTCAGTACCGATAGTAGCACTTTTTTCAGTCATCGTGCCAGTTGCTTTTGTGCCAACTGTAGTTGCCGCAGCCAATGTTTTACCAGCCACATCGTCAATTAACTGTGCGCTAACATGCAAATTGCTAATAGTAACTGTCAAGCGTGGGCGCTCTGCCGTGCCTGAAACCTTAGCGCGAACGCGGTTTTTGCGAAGAGCGCGGTTGAGTAGCTTCTTATTTTCAGCCATGATTACTTACCTGTCTTTCCTGCTTTACGCAAAATCTGCTCGTCGACATACTTGATACCCTTGCCCTTGTATGGTTCAGGCTTCTTCAGTGCGCGGATTTCCGCTGCAACTTGGCCGACTTGTTGTTTATTGATACCGCTAACAACGATAATCATTTTTTCGTTGGTAACAGTTACGCCTTCTGGGGCTTTGTATTTGACTGGATGTGAAAATCCAAGTGCCATTTCTAGCTCATTATTGCTTGAGCTAACACGGAAACCGACACCATTAACCTCTAGGCGCTTTTCATAGCCTTTGGTTACACCGATTACCATGTTGTTAATTAGCGCGCGCATCAGACCATGCTGACTACGGGCTACTTTGGACTCGTCCTTAGGATGTACCGTGACTTGTCCGTCTTCGACTTTCACCTCAACTGCTGGTGTGATGAATTGCTTCAATTCACCCTTTGGTCCTTTAACGACCACATCACCAGAGTCAACCGTGATTGTCACACCGGCCGGAATAATCACCGGCAGTTTTCCGATTCGACTCAGACTCATTACTCACCTTTCGTGTGATTTGATATTAACTTCAGTATTTTAACACAGATTAGAGGTAAAAAGCAAGGTTTTCAAACTACGAATTAATCTCATACACATCCAACTCGATTGAATTGACCATTTGCCTTATTCGAGCACTATCCGCCATCTCCAACCAGCCTTTGCCGCCAATAATACACCCTCCAAGGATTGCATTTAGCACACTCCTGTTTAATATAACCTGTTTATGATTGTCCGAACATCGAACAAGAGCTTTTTGTAAATTATCACAAAAGACGTACGACGATAAGCTTTTTACATATTCTAAGAAATCACGACCCAATTGATTAATTATTTTGTCATCTTTCTTCAGTAGTCCAAGAAACATTCTGTATCCAACCGAAATTGACGCCTCCGACCACTGATCGCCACGATCATACACTGTATATTTTTCTCGCACGACCGTCAAGAAATTGAGAGCCACAATCTGCATAACAATTGCCGCCAGAGCTTGATCAACAGGTGTCTGTATGTGACTTTCATCAATTGAATACTCCAGAACGCATTCGCGAAAAAGATCGTCAGACTCTTTACTGTATTTTATATACGAAGTACGAAAAAGCGTATTAACAGAGCTCTCATCGTGAGCCTTACGATACGCCATATCAATTTGCTTACGCCACGGAGAAATCTGAACTTCGCGTAGCTTTTTACTCAGTTCACTTCGGTCGACTTCTACTATATTTCGATTCATTTCTATCCCACACTCGCCAGCAGCCCTCAAAATATCATCTTCTGGAATGACTAATTTATCAAACTCTCGCAATGCCTCGTCATATGTCTTTTTCGCTTCTGGGCTATATAACTCAGCGTCCATAAAACAAGTGTCGCCATATGTTTTTGCAGACAGTATGATATCGCTCAGAACAAAGAACTCATTGTCTTGAAGACGCTTCAAAACGTATTGAGCTAATAAATGTTCATAAATATGAGCGATTAGTCCGTCGTTATCGACTGTTTTGTATATGGATGAAATTATCATTGCTTGGTTTGATGATATTATAATGCCGTCAAATTAGCAATTTTTCGATATTTATGATAATTGATATAATCATACTCAATGACAGCAACTATACTTTTCGCCACCAGAAACCCAGGCAAATACGCAGAATTTGTCGCCGCGTTTCATAAATTCGCCCCACAGATGTCAATTATTTCGTTGGCAGATTTGGACTATCAAATGCCCGACTGCATAGAAACGGGCACGACATTTGAACAAAACGCCCTATTGAAGGCGCGACACACAAGGAGTCATTTATATGGAAATGATAAAAACCTGATAATTATCGCCGATGATTCCGGCATGGAGATTGACGCCCTAAATGGCGAGCCTGGCGTATCTACAAGACGCTGGAATGGTCACGAAATGAGCGATCAAGAAATCGTAGATTATTGTCTGAAGAAGCTTGAAAATAAGGCAAACAGACGAGCACAATACACGACGTGTCTTGTAATAAATTTTCCTGATGGTCGTGAGGAGGTAATTTTTGGAGAAAATTCTGGTGTTATCTTAACTGAGTCACGCGAGGAATCCCGACTCAAAGGTATGCCGTTTCGGGAATTATTTTTCGTGCCCGAACTTAATATGATGTTTCACGAAGTGCGCGAACTGCCGAAATTAAAGCGCAATGGATATTCACTCGGACATGAAGTTGCGGTCGAAAAATGTGCTAGTGTGATACGGGAAAATTTATTTGACTCTGTATAGCGGCTTTCAACTCCGCGCTCTCGCTTGCCCATGGAATGTGTTGTGTGAGTTCAGAGGACTAGCGGTCGGTTCGATATATCTTTGAAAGATTGCCAATCAGCGTAGAATCTAGCTTTTCTTGCTTGATTTCATGAATATCGAAATAGTTAAAGTTTGAAACTTCATCTGTTTTATGAGGTGTCGTTAATAGAGTAACTTTGTAGGCAATAATCAAAACGGGGTCGTCAAACTTTGTATTCCAAGTTGGAATAATCAAGGGATTTTCTGCAGCGACTTCGACATCTGTCTCTAGTTCTTCCAGAAACTCTCGTTTCAACGCTTCTGTAATATCCTCACCGTGCTCTAGCCCACCGCCAGGAAGGTCCCATGAGTCACTTCTCTCTTGAACGAATAGCAGCCTACCTAATTCATCACGCACTAACCCCTTTACTGCTACTCGATATGCCGACTTTATGTCTTTTAGTGCTCCAGCTCCCATATGATAAAAGTTTATCATAAAAAATAAACGCCCTGCAATGAGGACGTTTATTTGATTTGCATGAGGCTTAGTAAACCTTCAACAACAAAATAATATAATCAATCTTTTTGAACAACTCGTCATGTATTAATGTCTCATTAAAATTTTTTATTAACGATATGCTATCTACTTCTCTTTGCCATGATTTTGCTTTAAAACTGTCAAATACTTTTCAAAATATTCATATTTATGTTTAGAATTATACTGCATTATAAATCTCGGATGTTCCAAAGGTATGATTTCATCAAAAAAATTATATTTTTTGTTTATCTTAGATAAAAATGTATAGTTATCTCCGCTTCCTATGCAATAACACACAGAAGTATCGATTCCGAAATCAATTTGTGCCTGTATTGAACTAACAATCAAAGAATACAATGTTTCTTGCAATTTTTTACTATCATAATAATTACAGTTAACCTCATTTCCCTTTGAATTGGTTCTAACTATACCAACAGGACAGACAAAATTCATATAAAAATCCGAATAAAACTTTTTGCATCCACCATATTTTTCAATTACATCATATAAAAAACCTGAAGATGATTTGTTAATATAAAACTTATCAATCAAAATACCAGTTTCTTTTTGAAGATGTTCCGCATCCTCAAATGGCACCCCTGTAACGGCTGTTCCTCGACGTGCTGGTGAACTTCCTAATATTATACGACGTTTATTACAATCATTGTAAAACCTTTTGTAGAACGTTGTTGAAATCTCATTTACTATTTCTTTTTGACTTCCATTAAACGGATTTATAATTTTAAAACCATCCGGTAATTCCATTGATATTTCAGATAATTTTTTATTAAATTTTATTACTTTCTGGCCGAATGTTTTTTGTTCAATCATTTAGTACTTCCTTTAAAATTTAACATCATTAAATTCTGTTCCTGGAATTATATATTGATCCTCTGGGCATAAAAAGCCATTTGCAATAGAGATAATTATACTACTACCATTCTTAACACTACAAACTTTTTAGAGTGAATATGATTTAAAGACATAAAAATAAGAACCTTTCAGATCTCATCATATTTACTCTTCAAACTGCTTGTGTTTACTAAAATTTTCCGAACAGCTATTTTATCAATTTCTTAACTTTTTCTGCATATTCATTTGGATGATTAATACTTAAGTCTCCATGATAATAACCACTTAATATTTCTAATTCACTATTAATTAATTCATCGTGTATTATTTTTGCAGATTTAATCATAATTGGTCTTTCTTTACTTCCTACTACCACTATTGATTTTGCTTTGTTAGTTTTTATATTCTTAAGATGATAGTTGGAATTAGCTTTTAAAAATGAAATCATATTATCTTTTGTTATATTAGAACTATCAATATAATACTTATCAAATAATTCTTCTTTTATTTTTAAACTTTTAAATTGAAGTTTAGAAAACCACTTTTTATTTATAAGTCCATAAGACACATTAATTGATGATTCTATAAGTCTATTTGTCATTTTCATTGGGCATACTAAAGCACTTTCAATTATTGCATATTCACATATATTGTCTCTTTTTGACAATATATCTAATAAAATTTGTGCTCCTAATGAAAGCCCTCCTATAAGTTTAACATTTCCGTTATAATTATTATCAATATATTCAATTATTTCATTTGCATTACTTTCAATAGAAGTAAAATCTCTATCACTTCCTGAATGACCATCTAATATTGGTAATATTACATGATAATTACTTTTTAATATTTCTGACACTTCTTCATAATTCCACCATGATAATCCACCACCATGCAATAACATAATAATATCTTTATTAGATTTTCCATATTCTTTAACTATCATAAAATCATCCCTTAGTTAAATTATAATATACAAAAAGCAATAGAATTGGTATCATCACATCCAAACAAAGCATATTTTGGTGAATATTTGCCACCTTTATAATTGACTGATGGCTGAATTTTATTACAAGATACTATAACATTTTCAATTGGAGATATTATTGTAGTCCTTTTATCCCTTCTTGCTTCTCCTAAGCATTCAAATGTTGAATCACTCTAATATTAATTTTATCTAATAATGGTAAAAGCCACTCCGTCAAGTCTTTTTTATATTTTAATTTTCTCTGTTATCCCTATATTTTCGATAAAGTCTTGATCATGAGACACTATCACAACGCCTCCTTTATACTGACCTAGCGCCAATTCCAAAGCTTCAATCGTAGGAATATCAAGGTTATTCGTCGGCTCATCCAGGATGATAAGATCAGGAGAGTTCGTTGACATAGCAGCAAGCAAAACTTTAGCCCGTTCGCCACCGCTGAGATCTATTGCTTTTGTCGAAGAGATTGTTCGTTTATCCAGACCAAAACGAATTAATATATTGATCGCGTCGTGTAATTCAAGTTTTGACGATAAATACCGCAAATTGTCCAAAGGCGAGCTGTCTTTAAGCGGCAATGACTGCGACTGATTCATGTATATTATTTTTGCATTTTCGCCTTTTTTTATTTCTCCGCGATGATACTCGGGTGCATTATTTCCCATAATAAAGTTGAGGAGCGAAGATTTTCCCGAGCCATTCTCTCCTTGAATCAATATTTTATCACCAGGACGTACATTAAAAGTAACGGGTCCTATCATCTTCTCTCCATCATGTGAAATACTTAGCGATTGCACAGAAATAAGGCTATGCTTCTTAGATGATACTTCGTCGAAAGTAAACTTAATAGCAATTTCATCCTCCACTCTTTCAGGTTCATCCAATTGTCGCAGACGAGACTCCACACCTCCAGCCGCCCCTGCAATATTTGAAGATGCGCGCTCTTTACGAAAATTATCATTTAACTTATCGCTATCCGATTTTTTGTGGCTAGCCTTGGCCGAATTCGCACGAATTCTCGCATCCCGCGCAACACGGCATAGTCGCTTTTTCTCCTTTTCATATTGCTCATAACGGTCGGTCATTGCTTGACGAGCTTCACGTCTTGCTTCAATATATTCATCATAACCAAGATTATACTTGTTCACGCCCTTGCCACCAGTCAATTCTATAATCCGTTCCGCAGTGTTACGTAAGAAATGCCGATCATGAGACACGATCAAAAATGAAGCTGGCGAATTGTCGATAAAATCTTCAAGCAAAATTACTCCGCTGTCATCAAGGTTATTAGTCGGCTCATCAAGCAAAATTAGATCATAACGAGACGCAAAAACTGCCGCCAAAGCTATCCGAGTGCGTTGTCCCCCAGAAAATGTATTCAGACGTCTATCCGGATCAATGTCACCCAGAGACGCTCGTGATAAAGCCTTTTTAATCGTCGTGTCAAAATTTGCTACTTCGAATTTTTCATATCTCTCCAGAGCTTCGCCATAAATTAGTAGCGTCTTTTCACTAGCCTCTTGAGTTAACCTCTCACACTGATAATCAAATTCTTCTCTAGCCGATTTAACACCGGTCACTTCTTCTATAAAATCATAAACTGTCTTATCGAGCCATTTATTCAGGTTTTGCGATAAAATACCTATCTCTTCACCACTCGAAATAATATCACCTGATGTAGGCTGGATATCTCCGTTTATTATTTTTAATAAAGTAGTTTTCCCGGCGCCATTTGGACCAACTAGTCCAATCTTATCTCCGGCGTTAATAGCAAAGCTTACGTCACTAAACAATTCTCGACTATTGGTTTCATAAGACACATTCTTAAGGTCGATCATATCATTATTATACTATCTCTATGCAGATAGATATAAAAATAAACGCCCTGCAATGAGGACGTTTATTTGATTTGCGTGAGGCTTAGTAAACCTTCAACAACAATTCGCCACCAAGTTTAGCCTTAGCTGCTTCGGCGCCGGTCATGACACCTTTTGATGTTGAGATAAGTACCAAACCGCGACCACTCTTCACCTTTGGAATCTCGCTAGCGCCGACGTAAACACGACGACCAGGTTTTGAGATGCGGGTAATTTCGTTGATAGTACTGTTAGTTCCTTTTTCATTGATAGTGACTACCAACACGCCACGAGGTTTAGCATCTTCCAGCTTGACATCTGCCAAGTAGCCATTTTTGACTAATTGTTCAGCGATGACTTTCTTCATTTTGCTGGACGGAACACGAACTTCCGTTTTGCCAACCAATTTCGCATTACGGATGCGAGTCAGAAGGTCGGCGATTGGGTCTGTAGTTTGCATAGACATATTCTAATCTCCTTTCCTTCTTACCAACTACTCTTTGTTATGCCTGGGATTTCACCCTTGGCTGCTTTTTCGCGGAAATTGATACGGCTCAAGCCGAATTGGCGCATGTAGCCGCGTGGGCGACCAGAGATGCTATCACGGTTCTTGTGCCTGGTTGGACTAGAATTGCGAGGCAATTTCTGCAAACCATCGAGGTCGCCAAGTTCTTTCAGCTCAGCACGCTTAGCTGCAAACTTAGCAATCATCTTCATACGCTTCTTATCACGAGCGACCATTGATTTCTTAGCCATTACTTGACGCCTCCTTTCTTCTCAAACGGCATGCCGAATTTTTCTAGCAATGCCTTAGAAGCTTCCTTGTTGCCGTTCTTGATAACAAATGTAATCTGTAGTCCGTGCAAAACCTGAGTTTCCTCAAATGTCAATTCTGGGAAAATCGATTGCTCGGTGATACCTAGATTGTAATTGCCACCTTTATCAAACTTCAAGCCAACGCCGTGGAAGTCACGAACGCGAGGCAAAGCAACGTTAATCAAACGATCCATGAACTCGTACATACGAGCGCCGCGCAAAGTTACGCTAACACCAATTGGCGCGCCCATGCCTTTACGAATGCTAAATGTCGCGATTGATTTTTTGGCTTGTCGAGCCACTGGTGCTTGACCGGTGATTTTCTCGACAGTGTTTTTGACAATTTCGAAATGACGCTTGTCGTCTTTCTTTTTGCCGGTACCAACGCTCACGACGATCTTTTCCAAAGCTGGCACTTCATGCACGTTCTTTAGATTCAATTCGGCTTGTAGTTCCTTAAGGTAAGTTCCTTGATACAAGGCTTTCAAGCGAGGAGCTGGCACGACAGTTTTCTTTTCTGCCATTATTTAATCTCCTTATTTTTTGCTTGACGAGCAACACGAGTTTTGCCGCCGTCAGCATTCTTTACTAAACCAACCCGACTGGTTTTGCCTGATTTCTCATCAACAACCAGAGCGACTTTACTGATATCCATTGGTACGTGAATATCTTTTTTACCGCCTTTTGGATTGTACTGGCTTGGCTTAACGTGGCGATGCCCAACGCCAACACCTTCAACCAAAACAGTTTGGTCTTTTGTGTTAACTTTTAGAACTTTACCAGTTGTGCCTTTATTTTTACCAGCAATAATTTTTACGGTATCGTCTTTATGAATTCGAGCCATTAGAGTACCTCCGGAGCTAAGCTGACGATCTTCATGTAGCCCATATCGCGAAGTTCGCGTGGAACTGGACCGAAGACACGAGTAGCTTTTGGTTGCTTGTCATCGTTGATAATCACTACGGCATTGTCGTCAAAACAGATTGTTGAGCCGTCTTTGCGATGAATTTGATCGCGAGTACGAACAACTACAGCCTTAACAACAGATTTTTTCTTAACGTTACCGGTTGGGCTAGCGTCTTTTACCGAGCAGACGATTACGTCGCCAACTCGAGCGTAACGGCGTCGTGTACCTCCAAGAACGCGAATACACAAAACTTCCCTAGCGCCTGAGTTGTCGGCTACCTTAAGGCGAGATTCTTGTTGGATCATTTGTCGTCCTCCTTAGCCTCTTCCTTAGTTTCACCAGAAACTTCGTCCTTTAGTTTGATAGAACCGCGAGACTTTTCAATCACCTTAACTAGAGTAAAGCTCTTAGTCTTGGAAATTGGGCGAGTCTCTTCGATTTGCACCTTGTCGCCTTCACCTGCTTCGTTGGTTTCATCGTGAGCAGTGTATTTGCGAGTCACGGTGTACTGCTTGCCGTATAGCGGATGCGTTTCGCGGCTAGTGACCGTCACGGTGATGGTCTTGTCGCGCTTGGCACTCGTTACGACGCCAATCAATGTTCGTCGGGCCATTACTTGCTCTCCTTTGTGTTATTAATTTGTGTCAGCAGGCGCGCAATTTCCTTTCGGAGTGAACGCAACGCTTTTGGATTAACTAATTCGCCAGCAGCGTGAGAACGTTTTGCCTGAAGTAAGTCGTTTCGCTTTTCAGCCAACTCCTTCTTCAAATCGTCAATCGTCTTAACAACTGCCGCTTTAACAGATTTCTTCGTTTCAGCCATTATGCGTCCTCCCGCTTGATGAACTTACATTTGACTGGCAATTTGTGGCTAGCCAGACGCATTGCTTCGCGAGCAACTTCCTCTGAAACACCCTGCATCTCAAATAGAACAGTGCCAGCCTTTACCTTAGCAACGAAGAACTCTGGATTACCTTTACCGCCACCCATCTTCAAGCCAAGTGGCTTTCGGGTAACTGGAGTGTGAGGGAAGATTCGAATCCAAATCTTACCACCACGCTTGATGTAACGAGTCATCGCCTGACGAGCAGACTCGATTTGGCGGGAGTTGATGCGCTCATTTGATTGTGATTGCAATGCAAAGTCGCCGAACGCGATGTAATTGCCACGAGTTGCTTGACCGCGGTTTTTTCCAATACGCACTTTGCGGTGCTTAGTTTTCTTTGGTAACAGCATTTAGCGACTCCTTTCTCCCTTATAAATCCACACTTTCACGCCAATAATACCAGCTGGTGTCTGGGCGCGAGCACAGTGGAAGTCAATATCAGCGCGCAAGGTATGTAGAGGCACTGAGCCTTCGATTACCTTTTCGCGACGTGCCATTTCAGCGCCGTTCAAACGACCAGCCACCTCAATACGAATACCTTTAGCGCCAGCATTCATGGTGTTTTGTGCGGTCATTTTAGTTGCACGGCGGAAGTTGATTCGGCGCTCCAATTGGCGAGCGATATTCTCAGCTACCAATTTGGCTGCCAATTCTGGACGACGAACCTCTTCGATGTTAATACGAACAGCCTGACCAGCAATCTTCTCAACTTGCTTCTTCAATTCGTTCACGCCAGCACCACCGCGACCGATAACAACACCAGCTTTTGCTGTGTGAATTGTAATCGTGATCAAGTTAGCGCTACGCTCAATCTCAATGCGATTGATAGTTGGGCGTGAGGCAAATTTCTTTTCAATCAACTCGCGGATTTCGTGATCCTGACGAATCGCCTCTGCAAACTCTTTTTTATTGGCCGTAAACCAACGAGAGCTCCAGTTCTTATTGACCTGTAGGCGGAAGTTGATTGGATTCACTTTTTGACCCATTTACTTCTCCTCCTTTTTTGCTGCCGGTTTAGCGGCTTTTTTAGCTGCAGGCTTAGCAGTTTTTGCTTCTGCCTTAGCTTCGGCCTTTTTTGCAGGCGCTTTCTTTGGCTTTTCTGTACCAGTTACTTCAACCAAAATATTTGAAGTCTTTTTCTGGAATGGCAAAGCGCGACCGCGCGATGCTGGCTTGAAGCGGCGCAAACGTGTACCAGTAGTAACGCTCAAAGTAGTAATTACCAAACTTTTAGCGTCCAAGCCGTGGTTATTAATAGCGTTTGCCTTAGCGCTTTCGATAGCCTTTTTAACTGGGCTAGCAGCGCGCTTTGGAACGTGCTCTAAGATAACTAGCGCATCAGCTACAGTACGACCTCGCACTAAGGCTGCGACTAGACTTACCTTACGTGGCGCCTGATCGACACCTTTAGCGTAAGCACGGACGGTATAAGTTGTATCAGCCATGATTACTTCTTATCCTTTCCACCATGTTTACGGAATTTACGAGTTGGACTAAACTCACCGAGCTTATGACCAACCATGTTTTCGGTAATCAGCACTGGTACGTGCACTCTACCGTTATGAACAGCAATCGTTCGACCAACCATCTCTGGTGTAATAGTCGAAGCGCGCGCCCACGTTTTGATAACGGTTCGATCGTCAAGGCTAAGAGCAGCAATTTTCTTTGCTAGCTTTACATCGACGAATGGACCTTTCTTTAATGAACGACTCATCGTGATTTACCTCTTCCTCTTCGCGTCGTGACGCGTGCGTACGATTAATTTATTCGAGCCTTTACGGCGACGAGTTCGATAACCTAATGTCAATTGACCCCAAGGAGTACGTGGTGCTTTACCAGTACCGTGGCGACCACCGTCACCACCACCATGTGGGTGGTCTGCGGCGTTCATAACGACACCACGAACGGTTGGGCGAATACCCTTGCGGCGTTTGCGACCAGCTGAACCGATCTTAACATTTTGGTGCTGGACGTTACCAACTACACCGATAGCAGCGGTAGCTTCCAAGCGAACTTTGCGAACTTCGCCAGATGGCAATTTGATAGTTGCGTAGTTGCCTTCTTTTGCCATCAACTGAGCTTTAGCACCGGCAGCGCGTACCATTTGTGCGCCCTTACCAGCGGTCAACTCAATAGCGTAAATCATCGTACCAACAGGAATAACTGACAATGGCAAACGGTTTGAAGCCTCAATTGGAGCTTCTTCGCCAGTTCGGATAGTTTTACCCTTAACCATTGATGTGTCAGCTAAGATATAGTGGTACAAATTGTACTGATCCTTAACTCGAGCAATACGAGCTGAGCGGTTTGGATCGTATTCGATTTCTTCAATCGTCAAGGTCAAGCCTGCTGGCAAATTGTGGTTCACCAAGCGGTAGTGACGACGAACGCCGCCTCCGCGATGACGAACAGTAATTCGACCTTGGTTGTTGCGACCGGCATTTTGCTTTTTAGCTTTAATCAGACTTTTAAGAGGTTTTCTTGTTGTAATGTCTGACAAATCCTGACTCGTCATGCCGCGACGAGCAGGAGTGGTTGGATTGTAAGCTTTCACTGGCATTACTTGGTCTCCTCCATCTGCTGCTCTACTGCGTCAAACACATCGAGCTTATCGCCTTCTTTCAGCGTCACGTAAGCCTTCTTCCAATCCTTGCGTGTTGTTGTGCCAGGATAACGATTCTTGCCTCGTGAGAAGCGTACAGCCTTGCCGTCTTGTACTAAGGTTTTAACCTTAACTACAGTAACGCCAAATTGCGCTTCTACAGCTGATTTGATTTCGTTCTTATTCAAGTTAAGTGGAACGCGTAGCACATATACACCGTTGGCGCTCTGTGCGTAGGCCTTTTCACTAACACGTGGGATAATAATCGTCTGTTTCATATTACGCTTCCTCCTTGCCCAACCATGCAGTAATTACAGGTAGAGCTTTCGGTGTTATAACGATTGTATCCGCATTCAGAATGTGATAAACGCTTAGATAATTAGCGCGAACCACCAAAACGTTCTGAATATTGTTTGTAGCACGCATAAGTTCTGGCGTCTTCTCATCTACAACGATCAGAACACGGCGCTCGAACTTGTTGTCAGCTAGGAATGTTGCGACTTCCTTGGTCTTGCCAGTAGTCTTAACATCTTTAACGACAATTTTCTTAGCTTCGTTAGCTACGGTCAAAGCTTGGCGAACTGCCACTTTCTTAGCAGTCTTTGACAATTTTTTAGTATAGTTTTCGTTGCCGCGTGGGCCAAATACTACACCACCGCCGCGCCAGATTGGGTTACGAGTTGATCCGAAACGTGCTCGACCAGTTCCCTTTTGCTTCCATGGTTTTTTACCACCACCAGAAACTTCGCCGCGCTGCTTAGTTGTAGCGCTAGCTAGGCGTGCGTTTGCCAAGTATCTGTCATATGCCAATTTCAACAATTCGTGATTTGGCACTTCCACAGCAAAAATGTCTTTAGGAAGTTTGGTTGAATCTGCCATTACTTGTTACCTCCTAAAATAATCAGCCCCTTTCGTGGTCCAGGAACAGCGCCCTTAACCCCGATTAGATTAGTCTCTGGATCAACATATGCCACTTCCAAGTTCTTGACAGTAACACGTTCGTGACCCATATGGCCAGCCATCGTCTTACCCTTGAAGACTTTTTGTGGATACATCGAGCCAATTGAACCTGGCTTACGAGTATTACCTTTACCACCGTGCGTCTTACGATGACGCTTAAAGTTGTGGCGTTTAATGGTTCCAGCGAAGCCTTTACCTTTGCTGGTTCCGGTTGCATCGACAAAATCGCCGACTTCAAACGCGGAAACATTAATTTCACTGCCAACTTTCAGATCCTCTGGAATCTGGTCGACACGGAATTCCCGAATATGTTTCGGGGTCACTTGGGCTGGCTTAACGTGTCCAGCCACGGCCTTGCTCAGGTTCTTACCCTCTCCAAAAGCTACCTGTACCGCATTGTAACCGTCGGTTTCGACAGTCTTCACCTGAGTAACGGTGACAGGGCCGGCTTGGATCAGCGTTACCGGAATGGCTTTGCCGTCTTCAGCCAAGAGCTGGGTCATACCAAGTTTGGTACCGAGAAGTGTTTTCACTTTTCCTCACTCCCACTTAAATACTCCTGATGACGTGCGGTTTCTGGATTCTGGGAGAACGTTAAATGTAAACATCCGCTCATAACCAGACCTGCTCATTCATCAAGGAGAACAGTTGATATTACGCGTAATAGAAATTACTCGTAAATTGTAGCACAATTGAGCCTAAAAAGTCAACCCATGACAACATGTTCTATTTTATCTACAATTCCGCATATGCTATAATCATATTCGAAAAGAAATTTTATTAATTAGGGGGCAATCATGAACGATTCTCAAATCGAAAATACTAACGAAGAACTGAATAATTTACGCACTATCAGAGATGAGGCTATTAATGCACTAGCGCCAAATATAGATAGAATGGAAGGCGTTGATGGAGAACGAAAAATTCGTATATACATGTCAGCCGCAAGAATAACCAACAGCAGTAAGATGTTCCGCTTAGCTTACGAGGCGGCTAAAAATATCCCAGACGCAGCTGCACGAGCCGAGGCGCTAATTGATATTATTCAAGACTCTGGATACGCTATTAGCAAGTTGGGCGGCGGTCGTCCATTCTAGAAGCTTAAGAGCTAACAACTTCAAGCAAATAATATCGTCCTAATTGGGCGGTATTATTTTATAACGAATCCATAGCAATTAAATCATCACGCCAACCGGCGTAAACGAAGTCAGAATTGCCATGAAAATTATCGTGACATACCAAATTTTCCGATTGAATTGATATTTCTCAATCTTTAAGACTAATAACAATGCAATAAATAGCCCGGCAGGAATGGCCTGAACAACCAAGCCGCCAACTTCAACTGGATTTTTTAGACGAAGCCACAGCGCACTTAATATCACAAAAATCACCAATTTCAAGAAAAATGAGCCGTCGTTATCATAAATACGTTCATGCCCTTTGCGACTAAATAACTCGCTAGACTTCGAGCGATTGCGAGCATAAGTACGAGTTTTTTGTTTTGTCATAAGCTAAATGGAATTATAGCATAAAAAATCCGCCCCATTCAAGAGGCGGAAATTTTATATATCGTTAAATTACATACGAATTTCAGCGTCAACGCCAGCTGGCAAATTCAAGTTCTGCAAGCTGTCGATTGTCTTTGGTGTAGCGTTTGTGATGTCAATCAGACGCTTGTGGACGCGGCGCTCGTAAGATTCACCACCAGTTTTGTAAACGTGCGGACTCTTTACGACAGTGTAAGTGCTGCGTCGAGTTGGCAAAGGCACTGGACCAGCCACGTTAGCACCTGTGCGAATTGCGGTGTCGATAATTTGTTTTGCTGATTGGTCGATGACTTTGTGGTCATAAGCCTTCAGACGAATACGGATTTTAATTCCTGTATCTTGAGCCATAGCTCCTCCTCTTATGTGCAATCTCGTAACCTCTAATTGCTCTATTTATAGTCAATCGAGTTCTCGAGATAAATTATTATTAACTATGCGATTATATCAGCAATTTTTGGCTTTATCAAGATGGGAAATCATTTCCGCAATAATTCCAGCGGATTTATTCAGCG
This sequence comes from uncultured Candidatus Saccharibacteria bacterium, assembly GCA_937921475.1. GTDB lineage: Bacteria > Patescibacteriota > Saccharimonadia > Saccharimonadales > Saccharimonadaceae > Nanosynbacter. Next base: position 59,233 of record CALFPG010000003.1, read on the forward strand.
ATTCTTTTTCTCGCTCGGTAAGTGGATAGCCCGCCAAAATCTTCACGCCGTCGCTGCTGATTGTTGATGGCAATCCAAGCACAACATTATTCAGTCCATATTCGCCTTCAGCCAGCGAGCAAACAGGATAAACCGTGTGTGTCGATTTTCGGAGCGCCGAAACAATTTTAGACACGACAAACCCAATCGCAAAATATGTCGATTTCTTCGTTTCAATCACTCGATAAGCTCGGTCGCGAACCTTCTGCTCAATTCCGTCAATCATTTCCTCTGTAAATCCAGGATATTCCTTGATTGGCACTTCACCAATTTGCGCCGTTTCAATTGTCGAAAATGATGAATCGCCATGCTCGCCCAAAATATAAGCGTCAACCGCTTTACTGTCGACATTGAATGCGTCCGCCAAATACGACTTCATTCGCGAAGTATCAAGCGTCGTGCCCGTCCCAAATACACGATTTTTCGGCAAACCAGATTCCTTAAGCGCCACGTAAGTCAGAACATCAACCGGATTACTGACAATCACCAAATACGGCTTCGCGCCATTCGCCATAATATTTTTCACAATATCACGCATAATTTTTGCATTAACGTCAATCAATTCCAACCTAGTCTGACCAGGAAGTTGCGGCGCACCCGCGGTAATCACAACGATGTCGTCGTCATTGATATCAGAATAATTTCCCGTATGAACCACGACATTTCTGTCAATTCCCATCGCGTCATTAATGTCAGCCGCCTGACCCCAAGCCAAATCCTCATTACGATCAATCAACACAATCTCTTCAATGACGCTACGTAATGCGCATGCATAAGCCGCCGTCGCACCGACCATTCCGCCTCCGCCAACAATTAACAATTTCTGTTTATTCACCAAAATCTCCTTTTTCTGTTTTATATTAGATGTCTTTATTCTGCCATAAACATTACCGCTTTGTCAATTAGCCCCTTCTTGTAGCAATCAAAAAATCCCCCGAAAGTTCGGGGGATTTAATTAGGCTTATGTTATCAAGATTATTTGTTAATCTTTGTAACAACACCAGCACCAACTGTACGGCCACCTTCGCGGATAGCAAAGTTCAAACCTTGTTCCATAGCGATTGGTGCAAGCAACTTAACCTTGAAGGTTACAGTGTCGCCTGGCATAACCATTTCTTTGTCAGCTGGCAATTCAACTTCACCAGTAACGTCAGTTGTGCGGAAGTAGAACTGTGGCTTGTAGCCCTTTGAGAATGGAGTGTGGCGACCGCCTTCTTCCTTCTTCAAGATGTAAACTTCAGCTTCAAACTCAGTATGTGGAGTAATTGTGCCTGGCTTAGCCAAAACTTGACCACGCTCAATGTCGCTGCGCTCAATACCGCGTAGCAAGACACCTGCGTTGTCACCTGCTTGACCTTGGTCAAGAGATTTCTTGAAGGCCTCAATACCAGTTACAACTGACTTCTGAGTTGGCTTCAAACCAACGATTTCAACTTCGTCGTTCAATTTAACAACACCCTGCTCGATACGACCAGTTGCTACTGTACCACGACCCTTAATTGAGAAGACGTCCTCAATTGGCATAATGAATGGTTTGTCCATGTCACGTGCTGGCTCTGGAATGTAGCTGTCCATTGCGTCAACCAATTCCATAATAGCGTCTTCGTATTTCTCTTCACCTTCAAGAGCCTTAAGAGCAGAACCCTTGATAATTGGAGCGTCTTTGTCGAAGCCGTTCTTTTCAAGAAGTTCGCGAACTTCTTCTTCAATCAGTTCAACCATTTCTTCGTCAGCCATGTCCATCTTGTTCAAGAAGACAACGATCTTTGGCACACCAACCTGCTTTGCAAGCAAAACGTGCTCACGAGTCTGAGGCATTGGGCCGTCAGTTGCAGCGATAACCAATACTGCACCGTCAACCTGAGCAGCACCGGTGATCATGTTCTTGACGTAGTCAGCGTGTCCTGGCATGTCAACGTGTGCATAGTGACGATTCTTTGATTCATACTCTTGGTGTGAAGACGCGATAGTAATACCACGTTGCTTCTCTTCTGGTGCGTTGTCGATCTGGTCGTACGCAACAGGTTTGTTAACTGCGCTTGGTAGGCGCTTTGCCAACACTGCAGTAATCGCAGCAGTCAGCGTAGTCTTACCGTGGTCAACGTGGCCCATTGTACCAACGTTAACGTGCGGTTTGCTTCGGTCAAATGCATCTGCCATTTGTAGAAGTTCTCCTTAATTTAATTATTATTTTTCACGCGGGTACAGTCCATAAAAAAGACCTCACGGCGTATGAGTTTAATTATAACGATTTTCCAATCAGTTGTAAATAGCCTATTTCTTACTATAATACTTCGCCAGGAACGAATCGCGGAACTCGTAAAAAGTCCCATCCTCCAAGCTGGCTCGAATATCGTCAACCAACTTAACGATAAATCGCTCATTATGAATTGACAACAACGTTCCAGCCAACGACTCGCGAGCGTGCAAAAGATGACAGAGATAAGCCGCCGTGTAATTCTTGCAAGTATAGCAATCGCAATCGTCCATAATCGGCGCAAACATCTCGCGGTATTTCTGGCCGCGCACATTGACCCGACCAAACGGCGTATACGCGGCGCCATTCCTGGCTACACGCGTCGGACTCACGCAGTCAAAGGTATCAATTCCCTGCTCAATTGCCGCAAAAATATCATCAGGCTCGGAAATTCCCAGTAAATGACGCGGTTTATTTTCAGGCAGAATTTGATTGACCCACTGAATCGTCTGCGCCATAGTTTCCTTTTCCAACGCGCCACCAATTCCATAGCCATCAAAATCCATCGCGCCCAAAAACTCGGCAGTTTGCTTTCGTAGATCCTCGTAATTCGCGCCTTGCAAAACGCCAAATAAAGCTTGATACGGCTTATCTGGACGATCCGCCCTTAGGCGCTTAACTTCCGCCAAACTTCGCTCCGCCCAGGCATGCGTCCTGGCCAGCGCCTCAACTTGATATTCGTACGGATCAATCAAAGAGGTCAATTCGTCAAACGCAAAAGTAATATCAGCGCCAATTCCAGCCTGAATTTGCATGGACAATTCTGGCGTAAATTTATGGTAAGAGCCGTCCAGATGCGACTTGAACATCACACCGTTTTCGTCCACCCAAGCGTGACGCGACGATTTTTTAGCAATCGCAATTTCTTCGTCAACATCAGTACTCATCGCCAAAACCTTCTTAAAGCCAGAGCCCAAACTCAGCACCTGAAAGCCGCCGCTATCCGTAAAAGTCGGACCATCCCAGTGTATAAATTTACCAAGATATCCTGCCTTTTCAATCAACTCATGTCCTGGCTGCAGATACAAATGATAAGCGTTCGCCAGCACTGCCTGTGCACCAACATCCTTCACCATCTCCGGAATCATCGCCTTAACATTAGCCTTAGTTCCAACCACAATAAACGCCGGCGTTTTAATATCACCGTGTGGCGTGTGAATAATTCCTGTTCGCGCCAACGTATCGTTAAATCGTGAAGTTATTTCAAAAGAAAAAGGTTTTTCCTGCATAATCTGTTTGATTATATCACGAAATGGTCGACGGATCGTTTCGTGACAAACTAATCACATCGCTACATCGCACCAAGTAATATTTATTCTCTTCCGCATTATTAACTATTAGCACAGGCTCGCCACGACTAAGCGGCAATTCCGACACACTTAACATTCGACCGTCAATATCTGGCCTATCGTTAATTTCTGGATTCCAGACCACCAAATTATCCGCACATAGCGCAAATTTTTCAACATATTCATGACTATTCACTTCTTCTAGCGGAACATCATTCCACGAAACCGCATTCAGCAAATCGCCAGGTAAACACCGGTATGCCGAAACTATACATTCGCCCTTAAACTCCCGCGCTCTGCTAATATCCTGGATTACATTACGAGCGGCGCATTCATACTGACTCAATACATCAAGCTGCTCATCAAGAGGTAGTTTATAGAAACACTCATCATTAACTACTTCACTTGCAAAATTTGCAATTTTATGAAGTTCATTTACCGCCATTTTAAGCTCTTCAACTTCGCCATCAAATCCTTCCAAGCGAATAATCTTATCTCTGTCGGGTATCACATAAACCTTCTTCGAAAAGTCTTCAAGCTCACCATCTATCGTCACTTCAATCGCCGCGTAAAATTTATCATGATAGCTAATAAAACACATCCCATCAATACACGCCCCAGAAATATCCATAAATTCATACTGTAATTCATTATTTTTCGTAGCGTCAGGAACCAACACAAAACCGGTAAAATCAACAGTGCTAATGCCATAAAGTCTTGTCGCAGAAAACTCAGACAACTGGTCATTTAATGTTTGGGTATATTCTCTTGACACTTCGTCAAATTCCGACTCGTCAACATAAGAAAGATCCGTCGCTAGTTGCCAAGCGGTCTCCTGAAAATCGTCATTAAAAACCGTTTCAAATAAATCAATAGGGGCTCCAATCTCCTCTTTATCAATTGGCACCATATCAAGCACGTCTTTCATATCTACACAAAAAGTCGTAAATCGATTTTTAATATCAAACATTTCCAATACAGGACGATCATCGCGCCACGTAAAACTCGGTAGCCATCCAGATAAAACCGCAGGATTAGCGTCTTCTATATTATTTTCCCTGCCGTCAATTTTAACCTTATACGCCTGACATTTCACTTGAATTCCGCCATCATATGGAATCTCATTCAAGACATCATTTATCTCATCTATCAAAAGCTGCCTCGACTCCGCATCTTGAATGTTGCCAGCACCAGCAACTTCTTCAATTTTGTCAGCATAGTGGCGCAATTTACGCACACGTCGAGGAACGCCGCTATCATCTGGCAATAACTCTATTGATACAATCGCCTGCTTGTCAAGCGGAAAATAATAGTCATTCTGCGAAGTTCGCACACACAAAGCAGCCATCTCTTTGGTGTAAGTCGCAAACGGCGCTGAAATCTCAGGATCAATTTCCATGGGAGATATCAAATCCGCCACACCCTCAACTGACTGCAGACGATACGAATCATCCTCTTCAGATTGACTATATCCAACAACTCTAACCTTCTCGCCCTCAATATCGCCAACGTGCGCAGCTTGTTCTATCTCAGCAATTGCAATCTCGTCGTTTTCTTCACCAAGCAATAAATTTGCACCAGCAATTCGCCTCCAGTCCTCATCAGAGAACAACTTGGGAGAATTAGACTCCGTATTAGGCTTTGAGCGCTCCATATTGCTATATATTATACAACTTTAATCGATATTTACAAGTATAGCACCTTCCGTATGCTGTATACTAGAAACATGAGCAAGAAAACTCTTGTTGATTTGGACCAGTGGCTAGCCCCGCACAAATTCACAATTCAGGCGCGCGAGAAGTATATTTCTTCGAAGCTGAAAACAGTTTTAAGCGGCAAGACGCCAGCCGAATTCGCGATGGGTTTTTTACATTTCGGACTTCATAAAACGGATACTGGCTGGACGTTTAGAGAATGGGCGCCGAACGCAACTCAGATGTTCTTAGTCGGCGATTTTTCAGATTGGAAAGAGCGTGAGGAATTCTCTTTAAGTCGTAATAAAAACGGCGAATGGAGTATAAACCTTCCTGAAAATTCACTTCGTCACGGACAAAAATATAAATTACGCGTCTATTGGTCTGGCGGCGATGGCTGGCGACTGCCTTCATACGCAAATTACGTCGTTCAGGACGAAAATTCTGTCGATTTTTCCGCGGTCGTGTGGTCGCCAAAAACTCCCTACGATTGGCAATATAAAACCCCGCCCAAGCCAAAAGTTCCTTTAATTTACGAAGCGCACGTTGGCATGAGTAGCCAGGAAGAAAAAGTAGCCAGCTTCAGCGAATTCACCGCGGATGTTTTGCCGCGAATTAAAAAATCTGGCTATAACACTATTCAACTTATGGCAATCGCCGAGCATCCATATTACGGCAGTTTCGGTTATCACGTCAGTAACTTTTTCGCGGTTTCGTCAAGATTTGACACTCCCGACGATTTTAAGAAATTGGTTGACATGGCGCACGGAATGGGGTTGCGCGTCATCATTGACCTTGTTCACGCTCACGCCGCCAAAAACGAAGTCGAAGGTCTGGGCAATTTTGCCGGCGATCCGACACAATATTTCAAACCAACAAATCATCCAGAATGGGATTCGCGATTATTCGATTACGGCAAACCAGAAGTTTTGCATTTTTTGGCAAGCAATTGTCGCTGGTGGTTGGACGAATATCACATTGACGGATTTAGGTTTGATGGCGTAACTAGTATGATTTACCACGACCACGGACTCGGAAAAAGTTTCACTAGTTATGACGATTATTTCCGCGACAATGTCGACAAAGACGCGCTCGCTTATTTAAGATTGGCGAATGAAACCATTCACACCGTTCGTCCCGACGCCACGACAATTGCAGAGGAAATGAGCGGTTTTCCTGGACTGGGCGCATCAACAAAAGATGGCGGGCTGGGCTTTGATTATCGCTTGCAAATGGGCGCGCCAGATTTATGGATAAAAACCCTGAAAGAGAAAAATGATGAAGATTGGGATTTGGGACAATTAGCTTACACTTTGAGTTCGCATCGCCCAGAGGAAAAAGTCATCAATTACGCCGAAAGCCATGACCAAGCGCTCGTCGGCGATAAAACGCTGATTTTCCGATTGATTGATAAAAATATGTATTGGCACATGGATAAAATTGATCCAGATCTTAAGACCGAACGTGGAATAGCCCTGCATAAACTAATTCGTCTAATGACAGCTGGGCTACATGGCGGCGGTTATTTGAATTTTATGGGCAATGAATTCGGGCATCCGGAATGGATTGATTTTCCGCGCGAGGGTAATAATTGGTCGTTTAAACACGCTCGTCGGCAATGGAATTTACGCGACAACGGTTTCTTGAAATATCAATGGTTGGGCGATTTTGACGCGGCGCTGATGAAGATTATTCGACAAATTGATAATCCTAATGTTCACCATTTGACGGTTCGCCAATCTGATCACACGGCAAGTTTTATGCACGGCGACTTTTTATTTGTTATCAATTTTTCGCCCGACAAATCCCACTCAGGTTACGCAGTACCCACAGAAGCTGGCTCTTATAAATTGGCGTTAAGTAGCGACGATAAGGACTTCGGCGGGCAGGAGCGAATAGACCATAATTCCCGTTTTTTCACTTCCCCGGCTGATAATAGCCACAATCTTAAAGTTTATTTGCCAGCCAGAACGGGTATTATTTTACAGAAAGTTGACTAGTGTTGACTTTTTTACGCAAGTATAGTATAAATTAATACAGACTTTTGTTGACAATCCCGTCAACAAAGGTAGCTCTTGCGAAAGGAAGTCATGAACGCCGTTACTACCGGCCTAAAGGCCACGATTCTCGTCCTTATCGGCTGCGTGTTCTTTACGTTCACGCTAGACGACACCATCAAGGGGGCCCTTGCCATGGATGTCCTGTTCGTGGCCGCATACATTGCGGCTATTGCCGTCGCCTGGCTCACCTACAAAGACGACGGCAGGATTGGGCCACTGCCAGTTGCTGCGATAATAGTGACAGCCGTTTTTGGGGCAGAGATTTGGATGTTAATTAAGGATATTAACGTCGCAATCTATTGGTGGAACACTCTATCCACACTACCCGATCCGGGTAGATGGAATAGCACACTGCCATTCATGGCAGTGACATGTGTACCACTGTTGCTCATCACCACGATTAAAAAGCCATCGTCACCCAAGTGCGACGATGATGACGGTGATAGCGACAAGGACTAACCGCCCGTCAAGAAATAGTTCGCTTAAGGCTTAAGCCTTGAGCTAGAGCTCTCTTGGCGGGCTATTTCTATTGGCATAAAATTTGTTACACTAGATATTGTGAAGAAAAAAGTACCAAAATTCATTGAGCAATCATTAGCTCGAGTCGCTAATCTTTATAGCTTTGAGCCAGAGCATCATCTGGAGAAAATTGACGAAAGTTTGACGCCGAATATGCGAGCTTTGCGCCTGGCTATGACGATTGCCGAGCAACTTCTGAGCATGGGCGTGGTGGCGCGCGATGTGGTTCGTATGGCGCAAGGAATCACGCGGACATATTGCCGCAGACCCGTTCACGTGGACGTGAGTTACACTTTGGTGACAATTTCTCAAGACCGCGGAGTCAGTCATGAGCCTTTGACGATGGCGCGAGTTATCGTTCCTGATGATCCTAATTATCAATTGATTCAAGCATTGCAATTATTAGCTCTCGACATTCGTCGCAAACAACTTTCCCTGGAAGAAGCCGAAGAGCGATTGCAACAAATACTCAAAAAACCCACCGAACATTCCCGACTAGTCGTTTACGCGGCGGGCGGATTGGTGAGCGCGGGTTCCGTCATTCTGTACGGCGGCAGTTTACTTATGGCATCAATCGCGTTTCTGCTCGGATTCCTGGCGACTGGACTGCTGAGGTGGCTGGGGCGTATTGGCGCGCCGTTGTTTTATTCGCAAGCCCTCGTGGCGATTTTCGTAACATTGGTGGCGGCGGGCGCAGCTTGGTGTAGTAATTATCTGGGATTGAGCGTTAACGCAACATTATTGGTTATCAGTGGAATTGTCTTATTAGTCGCGGGACTGATGTTTGTTGGCGCATTTCAGGACGCAATCGATGAATATTACATGACTGCCAACGCCAGATTACTAAAAGTCGTAATGGCGACGGGCGGCGTAATTGCCGGCGTGATGGTCGGATTATACATTGCGACAAAATTTGGCATAACATTCCCAGCAACACCAGATCGATTGACATTGGCGGACGGACACACGCAATATTTGGGCGCTGGAATTATCGCGGCGGCGTTCGTTCTGAGAAATCATTCTCGATTTTTGGGGATGATCATTTCTGGATTGATCGCAATTTTCGGCTGGTGGATTTCACGATTAGCCATGAGTTTTGGTTTCGATATCGTAACAGCAAGCGGCATCGCGGCGGCGGTAATTGGACTGGTCGCAGTTATGACTTCCAGATTATGGAAATTCCCTTCCCTGGCGATTATCGCGGCGGGAATCGTACCGCTAGTCCCAGGCTTGTCACTTTACAACGGGTTAATGGGCGTCGTCCTATATCCACCGAACAGCGCAAACTTCCTGCCAGCCTTGGCTATCTTAGCGCGAGCAATCCTCATCGGCGTAGCAGTAGCAATTGGTGCATCATTCGGCAACGTTGTCGGTAGCCCAATTCGCCGACAATTCATCAATTTATTCCGCCGTAACACGCAAGCATCATGAAAAATAGCCCAAAATTCATTGGTTTGTCAGACTCGCGATTATTCCATATGCGCGGAGTGGCATATAAATCTTACAATCTGGCTCGCGAAGTCTTCAATATGGAAGAAGACACGGCGCGCGGCTTATTTTTAATGGGACTGGTGCACGACTTTGCCTACGCTTTTGTTGAAAATCAGACAGATCATGAACATGAAGGCGGCAGGATATTGGAATTATCCGGCTTTGATTGGGCTGAGGCTGTATTTGATCACGGAAACCCAGACATAGAAAACTGGACGGATGAGCTACTAATCTTGAATATAGCAGATATGACGACAAGTCCAGACGGCAAGCCGATAACCATAGGTCAACGATTGGAAGATATTGAAAACAGATATGGCACAGATAGCATTCAGGCGACAAAAGCGCGCAAATTAAACAAACGAATCAAAGAAGAACTCGCCAAACGAAACCTAACAATCTCCAACTTATAAGCCTGAAATTTAGCCAAATAAAAATCCCCGGATTCGCTCCGAGGATTTTTTATGAGGTAGAGATTATTTATTTCGCTTTTCGATAATCTCTTGCGCAACGTTTGGTGGAACTTCCTCGTATTGAGCTAATTCCATCGTTGAAGCGGCGCGGCCTTGAGACATTGAGCGAATGTCCGATGTGTAGCCGAACATATTTGCTAATGGCACAAATGCCTTAATCAACTTAGCGCCACCCATCAAGTCTTCCATAGCGTCGATGCGTCCGCGGCGTGAGTTAAGGTCGCCGATGATGTCACCCATGAAGTCTTCTGGTGTAGTAACTTCAACCTTCATAACTGGCTCAAGCAAGATTGGGTTAGCTTGTTTAATACCTTCACGAGCAGCTATCGAACCTGCCAATGAGAACGCCAATTCTGAGGAGTCGACATCGTGGTATGAACCATCGTAAAGTGTAGCTTTAACGTCAACAACTGGATAACCGGCAATAACACCGCCTTCCAATGTTTCGCGAATACCCTTCATTACGGCTGGGCGATATTCCTGAGGAACCACACCACCCTTAATTTCATCAACGAATTCAAAGCCTTTACCAGTCTCATTTGGCTCAAAGCGAACCCAAACGTCACCATATTGACCGCGACCACCAGACTGCTTAGCGTGCTTACCTTGAACTTCAGAGCGACCCTTGATGCTTTCGCGGAAGGCAACCTGAGGTTCACCAATATTGGCTTCAACCTTAAATTCGCGCTTCATACGGTCGATAAGAATGTCTAGGTGCAATTCGCCCATTCCTGACATAATCGTCTGACCTGTTTCTTCGTCAGTATGAATTCGGAAAGTTGGGTCTTCTTCAGCCAAGCGCTGCAATGCCAACGCCATCTTTTCTTGGTCAGCCTTTGATTTTGGCTCGACCGCAATCGATACTGGTGGCTCTGGGAATTCAATTGACTCAAGAGCAATTGGATGAGCTACGTCAGACAACGTATTACCAGTTGCGGTAGATTTCAGACCAACCACAGCAGCGATATCACCAGCTTCAACCTTGCTAATTTCTTCACGCTTGTCAGCAAACATACGAACGATTCGTCCAATTCGCTCTTTCTCGCCAGTTGTCGTGTTAAGTACGTAGCTTCCTGAGTTCAGAACACCAGAATAGACGCGAACGAAGATCAATTTACCAACAAATGGGTCGGCAGCAATCTTAAACGCCAAAGCAGACAAAGGCTCCTTGTCTGATGGCTTGCGGCTAACTTCGTCACCAGTCTTTGGATTCTTACCCCAAATTTCATCAACATCTAGCGGGCTTGGCAAGAAGTCAACCATCAAGTCAAGCAACTTCTCAACGATCACACCGCGACCGTCACCACCAGTAACTAGGTAAAAGTCACCGGCCAAAACGCGCTTACGTAGAGCCATCTTTAGCTCATCAACGGTAATAGCTTCTTCGCCCTGCTCCAAGAACTTCATAGTAAGTTCGTCGTCAGCTTCAACAGCGTTTTCAACCAACAGAGAACGTGCGTTCTTAGCTTTTTCAAGCATGTCAGCTGGAATCTCACCAACCTTCAACTCGTGATCTGTGTAGTCGTCGTAGGTGTAAGCCTTCATGTCAATCAAGTCGACAACACCGTTGATAGTCTTTTCAAAACCAATTGGCAAGTGAACTGGGAAAGCCTGCTTACTCAAGCGGTTGTGAATTGACTCTAGAGACTTATAGAAGTCACCACCAGTCTGGTTGATCTTATTGACAAAACAAATACGTGGCACGCCGTACTTATTAGCCTGGCGCCAAACAGTTTCAGACTGAGCCTCAACACCCATCTTACCGTCAAAGACTGTAACTGCACCGTCAAGCACGCGCAAACTACGCTCAACCTCAGCGGTAAAGTCAATGTGCCCTGGGGTGTCGATGATGTTAATCTTGTGATCTTTCCAAAAACAAGTCACAGCAGCTGACGTAATAGTAATACCACGTTCTTTCTCCTGCGCCATCCAGTCGGTAGTAGCACCGTCACCTTCACCACGAACCACACCGATCTTATGTGTCAAGCCAGTGCGGTACAAAATACCCTCAGTTGTCGTCGTTTTACCGGCGTCAATATGGGCAATAATACCAATATTTCTAAAATTCTTTAGCGGAACATGCGTCTCTGCCATAAATTTTCCTTTATATTACGTTAATTTGCCGAGATTTTTGGTCAATTTTTTGGCACCAAAAAACTACTCTTGCGTTTTATTATATCAGTTATCTATGTTTTTGACTAGCTCTGAGTCGGAGGATTTTTAGACTCGTTGTCGTTCTGAGCTGGCGCCGCAGGCGGATAGTTAGCCGGAGGCTGTTGCATAGGCGGCTGCGCGTATGTTGGCGGATATTGACCAGGTTGCTGCGGATAGTAATTTTGTTGCGGATATTGTTGTTGTGGCGGAATTGGCTGTTGATATGGCTGCTGTGGATATTGAGGTTGTTGCGGGAATTGTCCAGCGACAGGATATGGATAAGTATTCATCTTACGTCGATTACTGACAGAAACAGCAATTGCGATAATTGACACTGTTACGAATAATGCTCCCGTTGAAAGAATCACCACAACCACGATTATAACTGTAGTGTTATTTTCTGATTCGCTCGTTCCAGCTTCTGCGCTAGATGCCTCGCCTTCCGTAGAATCATCTGGAGTATTGGATGAAACTTCGATCATCTTCGCCACCAAATAATTGTCGGGATATTTTTTATCCAATTGCTCAAATTTAGCTTTTGCCTGAGAATATTTACCTTGAGAAAAACTCTCCAAGCCATCTTTCCAGAGCTTAGTCAATTCGCCATTCGCCGATAACGCAACATTATTTTTCTTCGCCATAGTTTTCAGATCGGCAATATCACGAAATATTCCCTCTCCAAAGCAAGAATTGTTATGTTCTCTCCTGTTCGCACAGGACGAGCCGCCGTAAGTGTTTAGTCCAATCTGCTTACCATCATCATCGAACGCTGGACCACCACTGTTACCCGCTGCAATTTGCGCGCTCATTGAAAACAACTTATGACCTCCCGCGTCGCTAGCCGAACCAGAAACATCACCTTGAGTAACGGTTGGCACAGTCTTGCTTTTCTTCGTATTTACGCCATCGTCGACAATCGCTGGATAACCAATCGCCGTCACTCGATCACCTCTAGAAATCCTAGAGCTATCGCCTAACTCTACCGCTGGAAATCGCCCTTCAACCTTCAGAATTGCCACATCACTTTTGTCACTATTCAGATCCATGCCGCGACCCTTCAAATCAACTTCCGCGTCAATTTTCTTAGCTGGAATATTGGTCTTCGTCTTTTTCCACTTAAGATTGCCCGAGCCGTCATCTTCGCGCGCAATAGGTTCGCTTGAGGTCTGAATGACGTAATCGTATCGATCGTTTTGCGAGCGTATATTATCGGCAGGAACTTGGTTGATAAGACCGAGAATTGCCGCTTGCGCACTCTGATCGCCGCCATCAGCCTTATTTGCCAAATCCCGAAGCGTCTCTCGAGTTACATAGCCCGCATCTACCACAAACTTTATATATTTATTCATGTTCTCTTGAGTATTGAGGCCCATGATCATACTTTGGTTCGAAACTTCAGTAACATGCCCGTTTGTAGCAATGTAGCCATCATCAGAAACAATCGATCCACTACCAATTCCGCCCGTACATAAGCCATTCAGCTGCATGCTCGCACCATTCTGTGCCGTATAAATCATATCAGCACAACGATATGTTCCCACACGGACCGTAGCAATTTGATTCCTTGCCACCACTTTAATAACAGAATCTTCGTCCAGTTCATCCAAAGTATTCGTGGTGTCTTTATCTTCTGAGAAATTTTCCGCCTTAGTTTCGGTCTTAGCTATCGTAGCGGAAGCCACTTGCGCCTCACTATTGCCATCAGCCCTAACCAAGTAGCTACTGTCTGGATTCTGGAAAGTAACCTTAGCAACCAGCGCCTCCAGCTGGTCAATATACGGCTGCGTGTACGAATTTTTACTCAATGCAAAAATCGTCATCCAGTATGGCCTACCGTTCTGAATCGTCAAATAAGTTATTTTTTCGCCAGTTTTCTGCCACTTGCCGTCAATAGTGCTTCCGTAATCAACGACCATCTTCTTAAACTTACGTCCAGAAATCATCGCATCGCTGGTGTGATATTTTAAGTTCGGATTATCCTTTTTCTGCTTGTTGATGTCACCCTGAAGCATCAAATCCAAATCTGAATATTTCTTCGTGTCCTTGTATTCCTCGGGCATCGTTGACCGATCAAAATAAGCTTTTTTGCGCGAAGTTACGATTGAGAAGTCCGGCATAATCTTCCTAAATGAAAACTTCTCTTCTTCCTCCTTCGGCTTTTCTGAACCTTTTCTGAAATACAATCGCAAAATCGCATAAGCACGACTCTCTTTCAGCTCGTCATCAGCATACGTGGTGGCGCTATACTGTTTCTCATTAGAGTCTTTATTTAAGACGTGACCTTCGCCAGTAAAAATACTCTTGTCGTATCGAATTGAATAGCCATATTTGGAAACGACCTTCTGCGAGTTCTTAGCATCTTCTTCGGCAAAAATCTTCTGGATCTTCTTTTTTGCGGTTTTACTAACTCCGGAAGAGCGGTTATTGTTAACGACAATCAGCCCAACTATAACAGAGACTAAGAAAACTACACCCAGAACGATGGCTACAATTTTTAATTTCTTCATTGACTTCTGATTCATACTGCTCCAATCCTAACGATAATTTACAAATTGCAAAGGTGTGTCATAATCACTTTCTCGCAATAAACTAATAACTTTCTGCAGTTCGTCCTTCGACGCAGAAGTAACACGAACGAGGTCGCCTTGAATTTGCGGCTTAGCTTTCGGCGCATTAGCGCGAATATCAGCGGCAATCTGCTTCGCCGTCGGCTGATCAAGACCTTGCTTAAACGGGATTTCCCAAGTCGTTTTCAGGTTCGAAACAACTTTTTCTTTTGATAAATCCAGAACTTTGCTTGATTGACCGCGCCCTACCAACTTCTTACGCACGATATCCAGAACAGCATCAACTTGCCAATCATTGTCGCCGGTAATTTTCAGACCCTTTTTATCATCCAGCCAATCAATTGCCGCGCTCGTCCCCTTAAAATCATAACGCCCTTGGATTTCTTTTTCAGACTGCATGAAAACATTATTCATCTCAGCCTTGTCAATTTCTGACACAATATCAAACGAAAAACTCGCCATTTCTCCCTCCTAATTTTTTCTATTATATCAAAAAATCGCCCCGTTTAGAGCGATTTCCTGATTTTGCTTTCAAGCAATAATTAGCCGCGAGCAAAGTGCGCAAAGGCGCGGTTAGCTTCAGCCATCTTGTGGGTGTCTTCCTTCTTCTTAAAGGCAGCACCAGCTTCATTGTAAGCGTCAACGATTTCCAATGCCAAACGCTGTGAATATGGCATTCCACTACGAGCGCGGGCTGCTTGGACTAGCCAGCTAAACGCATAGTGCAATTGTCGATGTCCCTGGACTGGGAATGGAATCTGGTAGTTAGCACCACCAACGCGGCGAGATTTAACCTCGAAGCTTGGGCTAACGTTCTTCAATGCTTTTTCAAACACTGCCAATGGATCTTCAGAATCCAATTTCTTAGCGGCAGTTTCTAGGGCTGTGTAAACAGCGCGCTCAGCCGCCAATTTCTTACCGTCTAGCATTGACTTGTTGATCAAACGCTGAACCAGCACGCTTTGGTATCGGCGATCAGGTTTAAGTTCACGCTGCAACTTCTTGGTAACTTTACGAGGCATGATTATTTATCCCCTTTCTTTGTACCGTACTTAGAGCGGCCCTTCTTACGGTTGTTGACGCCTTGAAGGTCAAGCGCACCACGTACGATGTGATAACGCACACCAGGAAGGTCAGGCACACGACCACCGCGGATCAAGACCACGGCGTGCTCCTGCAAGTTGTGACCTTCACCACCGATGTACGCCCAAACTTCATAGCCGTTGTTCAATTTAACACGAGCAACTTTACGCAAAGCTGAGTTTGGTTTCTTTGGCGTCTTAGTCGTCACACGCACACAAACACCACGCTTAAGCGGTGCATTCTGGTCGTAATAACGTGTTTTTAGGGCGTTATGAATACGACCTAGTGCTGGCGACTTGGACTTTTTCTTAGCCGTTTGGCGCGGTTTGCGCACCAATTGGTTGATTGTTGGCATCCAATTTCTCCTTGGTTGATTTACTAATTATGGCAATTTGCCTTACGGTTTGGATTCAGCAACTCCTCTCCGTGTCTATACCTTTTCCGCCGAGATTGCGATCTGTACACATTCAAAACACCGCGCACTCCGAAAAGAGGAAACTCTACATCTATTCTAGCACAGATTTCGTAAAAGTAAAATCGCTGTTCCAGACTCAGAGTCTAAAGGACCAGACTTAAGAACAGGGCAATCATTGTCAGAGATGAATTCCTTACGCAGAATAGATATAGATTGTCGCACGTACTCACCCTAATCCATAACTTCCACTAGGAATATTTTCTTTTCAAAGCCGCCGCGTTTTTCTGCTTTTTCTGCACGAATTTTTTCTAATTCTTCCGCGGTACAACTATGCAGGCTTGCGAGAGCATAGACCACTTCCATGATATCGGCAAGCTCATCAGTATTTTTATCTTTTTTATATTCCTCAACTTCTTCGACTAGCTTTTTTGTAAGCTCCACGGCGTATTCTTCTGCTGTAAGTATTTTGTGAGTTGATTTTTGACCGTTGGCCTTAATGATTTCCAAAATTTTATCGCGGACAAGTTTGTTATATATTGGCATAAAACCTCCTTTAATTGTTTATATTATATAATTTTTTTCCTATAAAAAATCAATTTAAAGTGAAAACTCCATCCCCGTTCGTGGAGTTTTCACTCGGCACGGCTAGAGTGGAGTGTCACAAAAACACAGGATAACTACACAGCTTCATACCCAGAATATCGCTCCGCCTCCGTCCACCATCCGATATTATCTTGTGATGCATGCACGCCACCTTCAGACATCAGTCTAACAACTCGAAGTCCGCTCTCCGCCAATCGCAACGCTAAACGATCGTTAAATACGCTTGGACTGACTTTACTTTCTGTGCCGTTTAAGATAGTTAAAGCAGTATCTCCGTCAATTGCTGGGTTTTTTCTATTCTTAGCCTCGATAATCGTATTTCCGATATCATGACGATTAATAGCCCACGGATAATAAAACAGTCCAGCCGTTCGACGAATCGCAATATTAGCCAACTCCTTTGCACCATTAATTTTTCTTAAATAAGCAACCCATTCGGGATTATTCTTCAATATATCCGCGTACCCGTCACCGCCGTGCATCATGAAATTGGCAGCAAACTGTAAAAAATTACTCTCTTCATCAAGACCAGCCGTCTCCCATAAATCCAGCCGCTCCAGGTGAACTTCTTCCGGTGCGGTATGCACAATAGCCGACGCAACGTGAGCTCCAAGCGACACCCCCACAACGCGACTAATTGAATCAAAATCCAGACCAGCATAATCCAATCCTTGAGCAATAGCGTCCCACTGTTTTATGGCGCCAGGCTTAAAATCCCCCGACGAAAGCGCCCGCTTAATATACCCAGGCATCTCCGGTAAATCAGGTTCAACACCTGGGTTATCTACATATATCGCCACATCGCCCTTTATAGCTGCGGTGGCTTTTGCTCGCTCCTGAGACAATGGATTATGGAGCGTACCATCAGACCACTGAGGCAAGATTATCGTAGCTTTCCCATTAACATCTCCTTGACGAGCATCGGCTATATAAACGCCCAGACCGTTATCCGTTATGATTCGCTCACAAGCGACATCGTCCCAGCCATTTGGCTTTGGCACTTGACTACAATCCTTTTTAGGCATAGTCTTGGCTGTAAATAATTCGCCCACAATCTAATCTCTCTTTCTTAACAATCAAGCTGAGTGTTTCATTTAGTGTCCACGTATTATACAACCTTTCTTGTAAACAATCAATAGAAAACCGCCTCGGAATTGAGGCGGTTTCTGTAGTTGCGAAGCCTACTTATTAAGCAGCAACTTCTTCTTCGACGAATTCGTCTTCGCTCGGTGTTTCGAATTCTTCATCTTCTTCGACAGCGCCAGTTCCTACTGGAATCTTGCGGCCGATGATGACGTTTTCCTTCAAACCGTGCAAGTGGTCGGCTCGACCAGATACAGCAGCATTGATCAAGACGCGAGTAGTATCCTGGAAGGATGCGGCCGATAGCCATGAGTCACTCCAGATTGACACCTTTGTGATACCAAGTAGCAATTGAGTGTAGCTAATCAAGTTCTTGCCTTCAGCAGCCAATTGCTTATTCGCATTGACCACAGCGGCCTTAGAAATGATGTCGCCGGTCACGAATTCGCTATCACCAGCATCTTCGATTTGCACGCGGCTAAACATTTGGCGAACAATAATCTCCAAGTGCTTGTCAGCCACGTCCTGACCCTGAGCGGCGTAAATTCGCAGAACTTCGTTGATGATGTAGCGCTGAGTTGCCTCAACACCCTTAAGTCGCATCAAATCGTGCAAGTTCAATGATCCAGTTGTCAATCGATCGCCAGCTTCAACAACATCGTTTGCCTTAACGACCAACTGCATATTGCCTGGAATTTCGTAGCGAGTTGGCGAAGCAGCCTCTGCCGCGATCACCAAAGTGTCTTCAGCCGACTCAATCACACCATCAAATGGCGCGATCAGAGGTCGAGTGTCGCTCTCACCAGTTGCCAAGACATCGCCAGCCTTGACGCTTGAGCCAGCCTTGACCACAACGGTTCGTCCTTCTAATGGCAATCGCTCAACTTTGCCAGATTCTGGTGTAATTTGAACGATGTACTTCTTGCCATCTTCCCAAACGTCAACCAAACCAGCAGCTTCCGTAATGAATGCCTGACCCTTTGGTGTACGCGCTTCAAACAATTCTTCAACACGAGGCAAACCTTGGGTAATGTCACCACCAGCAACACCAGAGTTGTGGAAGGTACGAAGCGTCAACTGAGTACCTGGCTCACCGACCGACTGAGCGGCGATAACACCAACTGGCTGATGATTGCCAACCAATTTACCAGTCGACATATCAATACCGTAACTTCGCTGCGGAATACCGTTAAGGTTATTTGTTGACAATACAGACTGAATCTTAACGCTTTCAATGCTTTCGTCGTCGTCAATTGAATCTGCAATTTCACGCGTGATCAATTCGTTCTTATTGACGTGACCTGGAATTGTTTCAGCAGCATAACGACCAGCCAAACGGTTTGAGAAGTCGATCATCGTCTCTTCAGTTTCTGATCGGTAAATTGCGTAACCTTCATCGTCGCCATCAGTATCTTCAACGGTAAAGACGTCTTGTGCAACGTCAACCAAACGACGAGTCAAGTAACCTGAGTCGGCAGTCTTAAGAGCCGTGTCAATAAGACCCTTACGTGCACCACGAGTTGCGATAAAGGCTTCAAGGCTAGACAAACCGCCCGTGTAAGAGCTGCGGATTGGAAGCTCAATCTCATGGTTGGTTGCGTCCATCTGAACACCAATCATCGCGCTCGCCAACTTCACGTTGGAAATATCACCACGAGCACCAGAGTTGACCATCATAGAAATACTGGTGTCCATGTGCGCCAATTGGTCTTTCAGGAATGCCGTAATCTTATTGTCAACGTTTCGCCATGCGCTAACCGTCAAGTTGTATCGCTCTTCCTCTGTAATCAAACCTTGGTCGAATTGCTCAGAAATCAAAGCCGCCTTAGCATCACCTTCAGCCACAAATTGAGGGATTTCCTCGAAGTGGACATAGTCGGTCATACCAGTCGACACAGCCGCAACCGTAGCAAAGCGGAAAGCTTGACCCTTCATGCGGTCTGCAATCTTAGCGGTTTCTTCGGCGCCGTACTTGTTAAAGATTTGCGCCAACACCTTCTTGAGCTGCTTTTTAGTCTGGACATTGTTATCGTATGGGAAATCTTCAGGCAGAATCTCATTGAAGAAGACACGACCCAAAGTTGTTTCACGCATTTTACCTTTCGCAAAGATACGAATTGGGGTTTGCAAGTGAATTACGCCATTGTCATACGCCATTTCTGCTTCGTAAACAGAACTGTAAGTTTTGACCTTGTCGGTCTGAGCTTGCGGCTTATCGTAAGTCAAGTAATAGTTACCAAGCACGATGTCCTGCGAAATGTGCAACACTGGCGCACCATCGGCAGGCTTCAACAAGTTGGCAGTTGCGCTCATCAATTCGCGAGCTTCAGCCTGAGCCTCTTTTGATAGCGGCAAGTGAACAGCCATCTGGTCACCGTCGAAGTCGGCGTTAAATCCAGCACAAACTAGCGGGTGCAACTGAATAGCTTTTCCTTCAACCAAAACCGGCTGGAAGGCTTGAATTGACAAACGGTGCAAACTTGGTGCGCGGTTAAGCAACACGTACTTGCCTTCAATTGCTGAATCTAGCGCGTCCCAAACTACCGCTTCACCAGCTTCGATTAGACGTGAAGCCGAGCGAATATTGTGCGCGAATTCATTCTTAATCAGCCAGCTAATCACGAACGGCTTGAACAATTCCAGCGCCATTTGTTTTGGCAAACCACATTGGTTAATCTTCAATTTTGGACCAACCACGATAACCGAGCGACCAGAATAGTCAACACGCTTACCAAGAAGGTTCTGACGGAAGCGACCCTGCTTACCCTTTAGCATATCGCTCAAGCTCTTCAAACTGCGGCGACCACCAGTCGAGCTAACTGCGCGACCGCGTGATGCTGAATTGTCAATCAAAGCGTCAACAGCTTCCTGAAGCATGCGCTTTTCATTGCGCTGAATAACTTCTGGCGCGTTAAGCTCAATCAACTTCTTCAATCGGTTGTTGCGGTTGATGATTCGGCGATACAAATCGTTCAAGTCAGATGTCGCAAATCGGCCACCAGACAACGCCACCATTGGGCGAAGATCTGGAGGGATAACTGGCAGAACAGTCATACATAGGCTTGATGGCTTAATGCCAGCAGATTCCATACTTTCAAGCATCTTCAAGCGCTTTAGCAACTTCTTCTGTCGTTGACCTTTCGCAGTCTCAGCTTCCTCTGTTAATTCAGCGATAAGCTTTGGTAGGTCAATATTGTCCAAAAGTTCCTTGACTGCGCTGGCGCCCATGCCAACTTCAATCAATTCGTCATATTCTTCTGGCAAGTTGCGATATTCGCTCTCTGAGATCAAAGCACCCCTGTTTAAGCTCTCTAATTGAGATTTCTTACCAACGTAAGCTTCTTCCAACTCCTCAACTTCACGGCTCTGCTCTTTAGCTAGTTGCTTAATATCAGCGCCATCTTCTTCAGCCATTTTTTCGTAACGGATTTTGATAGCCTTACGAGCCAAATCAGTTTCCGCTTCCAAATCTGCCAAATATTGATCACGAGTTGCTTCGTCAACATTTAAGATGACGTAAGTTGCAAAGTAAACGATTTTTTCAATATTACGAACCGTCATGCCGAGCAGCTGGCTCATTGCGCTTGGAGTGCCGCGCATAAACCAAATGTGCGCAACTGGAACTGCCAATTGAATGTGACCCATTCGCTCACGACGAACGATTGATTTAGTAACCAATTCGCCATTCTTATCGACAGCAGCTTCGCGTGAACGTACACCCTTAAGCTTTGAGTCGTGTGGATTGATGTCCTTAACTGGACCAAAGATTCGCTCACAGAACAATCCGTCGCGCTCTGGCTTTTGTGTGCGATAGTTAATTGTTTCTGGCTTCAAAACTTCGCCGTAGCTCCATTTCAGAATGTCTTCTGGGCTAGCTACTGCCAAACGAACCGCGTCAAAATCGCTGATGCCCGTTGCGTTAAATGCAGAATTTGCCATCTTACGCGTCCTCCTTTATTTCTTCTACTTCATCAATATCTTGCACGCTCATGCCATCGTCAATTTCACCGATGTTATCTGATTCATCCAAGTATGTTTCTTCTTCCTCATTGTCAGCGGCAACGGTTTTGTCTTCCGGACCACTTGAAGCGATAACATGCTCAGCGTCAACTGCAGCCTCATCGTCAACCAAGTCAACTCGAAGACCTAAACCTTGAAGTTCCTTAACCAACACGTTGAAGGATTCTGGAAGTTTTGGACCAACAATCGGCTCATCCTTAATGATTGACTCGTAAGCCTTTGCGCGACCGTAAACGTCGTCGGACTTAATTGTCAACATTTCCTGCAAGGTTGCAGCGGCACCGTAAGCTTCCAATGCCCAAACCTCCATTTCACCGAAGCGCTGACCACCGTTTTGCGCCTTACCACCAAGCGGCTGCTGAGTAACCATCGTGTATGGACCAGTTGAGCGGGCGTGAATCTTGTCAGAAACCATGTGGTGCAACTTAATCATGTGCATCACACCAACTGTTGTTCGCTCCTCAAACGGTTCACCGGTGCGGCCGTCAAACAATTGACTCTTACCGTCACGCGCCAAACCAGCTTTTTCTAGCTCGTCGGAAATCTTCTCACTTGGAACACCGTTAAATGACGGAGTTGCCACACGGTAGCCCAATGCTCGCGCTGCCATACCAAGGTGAGTTTCAAAAATCTGACCAAGGTTCATGCGGCTTGGCACACCAAGTGGGTTCAAAACTACGTCAACTGGCGTACCGTCTTCTAGGAATGGCATATCTTCAACAGGAAGAACTTTCGCCACAACACCCTTGTTACCGAATCGTCCAGCCATCTTGTCACCAACGCCAATCTTTCGCAATTGCGCAACGAAGATCTGAATTTGCATCAAAACGCCAGCCTTCAACTCGTGACCATTTTCACGACTAAAGATCTTAACGCCAACAACTTTACCGCCGCCTGCGTTGTTCATTCGCTGTGATGTATCGCGAACGTCCTTAGCCTTTTCACCGAAGATTGCGCGAAGCAAGCGCTCCTCGGAGCTCAATTCCTGCTCGCCCTTTGGTGTAATCTTACCAACCAAAACATCGCCAGCCTTAACCTCTGAACCAATTTGAACAATCCCGTTCTCGTCCAGGTGACGCAAACTTTCCTCGGAAACGTTTGGAATATCGCGCGTCACAATCTCTGGACCAAGCTTCGTCTCACGAACCTCAACGGTGTAATCTTTAATGTTAATGCTTGTCAATCGATCATCTTCAACCAAACGACGACTCATAATAATCGCGTCTTCCATGTTGTAGCCACCCCATGGCATAAAGGCAACCAGAAGGTTTTTACCTAGGGCAATTTCACCGCCGGCAATTGAGGCGCCTTCAATCAGAATGTCGCCCTTCTTAACCTTGTCGCCACGCTCAACGCGGACTTTTTGGTTGTAACAACGATCGTCATTATTCTTCACGAAGTGCTTCAATGTGTAAATCTTTACGCCGTCAGCATATTTAACATGAACTTCGTCAGCGTCAGCGCGAACGACTTCGCCGTCGGCGCTAGCTTGAATCAAGTGACCACTATTCTCGGCCACAGCCTTCTCAATTCCAGTACCAACAGTTGCAGATTCTGGGCACAACAGAGGAACCGCCTGGCGTTGCATGTTTGAACCAGTCAAGGCACGGTCGACACGAGTCTTTTCAATAAACGGAACCAGCGCCGCAGTCGAACCTAGAATCTGGCGGTGAGCTGCGTCCATGTAAGTAACCTGGCTAGCGTCAACTTGTGATGGCTGCATATTACTGCGGGCGTTAACACGCTCGTCGCGGAAAGTTCCGTCTTCGTTAAGAGCCTCACCAGCATCAGCGATAACTTCACCAATTTCCTGTGAAGCATCCAAGTAAACAAGTTCGTCAGTGACTTTTCCGTCTTTCACGCGAAGATATGGAGTTTCAATAAAACCGTATTCATTAACACGTGCGTAAGCTGCTAAGTTCAACACCAAACCAATATTCGCACCTTCTGGCGTTTCCACTGAACAGATGCGGCCATAGTGAGTTGGGTGGGCGTCACGAACCTCAAATCCAGCGCGCTCACGAGTCAAACCGCCAGGGCCAGTCGAGCTCAAGCGTCGCTTGTGGCTCAATTCTGACAATGGGTTAACTTCGTCAAGTAGCTGCGACAACTGGCTTGAAGTGAAGAATTCACGAACAGCTGCAACAATTGGACGAGCATTAATCAATTGGCTTGGGCTAACACTTTCCAAATCAGCCACGCTCATGCGATCCATCGCGTTGCGTTGCATTCGGAGCATACCAACACGGAATTGTCGAGCAATCAATTCACCAACCAAGCGAACTCGGCGGTTGCTCAATGCGTCAATGTCGTCAGCTGGCTCTTGCGTATTGTTCAAGCGAATAACTTCACGCAAAATCGCCACCAAATCGCTCATCTGCAATGTACGATTTTCTGCTGTATTTGCAACATCCAGACCCAAGCGTTGGTTCAATTTATAACGACCAACCCGCGAATAATCGAACCGCTTGAAGTCAAAGAACATTCGCTCAATCATCTGACGAGCGTTATCAACTGTCGCCAAGTCGCCTGGACGCAATCGACGATAAACCTCAATCAACGCCTCGTTTGCACCACGAGAAGTATCCTTGTCCAAAGTTTCGTCAATGTATTTTACGTCGCCAGTATCGATATCAGCGAACAATTCCTTAATTTCACTAGTCTTTGGATAGCCCAAAGCGCGCAACAAAGTCGTTGCTGGCATCTTGCGGCGGCGGTCAATTTTTACGTAAATCGCACCATTAGAAGCCGTCTCAAATTCCATCCAAGCTCCACGTCCTGGAATGATTTTCGCGCCGTAGTAATTACGTCCCGCTATTGTTTCAGCAGTGAAGAAAACACCAGCAGAGCGAATCAACTGACTAACAACCACACGCTCCGTACCGTTGATAATGAACGTACCGCGCTCGGTCATCCATGGATATTCACCGAGGTAAATTTCCTGCTCTTCAACTACGCCAGTTGTCTTGTTTGTCAATTCAACTGTTGCGTGTAGCGGAGCCTCAAATGTCAAGTTGTTTTCTTTGGCAAATTGGTCAGTGTTTTTTGGCTCGCCAAAATAATATTTGCCGAACTTTAACGACAACTTCTGACCAGTGTAGTCGTCAATTGGGTTAATTTCTGAAAATATCTCACTCAAACCTTCTTCGACGAACCAACGCCAAGAATCTTTTTGGTGAGCGATTAAGTTTGGTAGCGGCAGGGCATTATCACCAGAGGTGAAATAGACGCGCTCGCTACTTGTGGTTGGTTTTTTTGCCACAGGCGTAAACACTCCTCGCTTTAATTAGTGGTTAATAGACGGCCGTGAAGATCTCTAATTCATAGCCCAAAATCACGATTTGCCTACTCGCAATTTTCACCCGCCATGAATACACTACTTCTATAACTACTCATTATGACGAAAAACGTCAATAAAATCAAGGGGTTTTACTAGTGTTTTTCAATATTATCAATCAACATATCATGAACTTCGTCAATCGTCCCGTCAGCAGAAATTACCGGAATTCCGTATACTTTGGCAATCTCCAGATATCCATCATCGACTTTTTTCTGAAAATCTTGCCCACGCGACTCAAAAGTGTCAGGATTTTTCAGCTCGCCGCGCATAGAAATTCGCTCTTCCCGCTTTTCACGACTCAAACTCAAAATAACCATAACATCTGGCTTCAAATATTTTTCATCGGTGAACAATTCTGTCAATCGCAGAATTTCCGACTCGTCATAACCTTCGCCTCGCCCCTGATAAACCAGCGTTGAAATATAATTTCTCGCGCTCAAAACAATTTCCCCACGCTCCAACGCAGGCTGAATTTTTTCCCGCCACAATTCACGCCGAGCCGCAGAAAATAGCGCCACATTCACCGCCGCAGAGCGCGCCAAATCGCCATTTTTAATCACTTTTCGAAGTTCATTTGCTATCGGAGTTGACTTTTCCGGATCGTCACTTCCCGGCTCTTCAATCACGCAAACCGTTCGCCCGATTGACCGAAAATATTCCGCCAATTTCGCGACCTGCGTCGACTTGCCCGTCCCGTCATTACCTTCAATAACTATATATTTTCCCGCGTCGCCCATCATCACCTCGTAATCACAGTATGCGGCTTATTCAGATAAATCATCATCTTTTTCGCCTTGCCGTCAACTTTTATAAAATGCGTGTGTTGGTGTGCCATCGACCTGGTTTTACTTCCTTGAGCTCGGGCGTAAATTGAATAGCCACTAGATTCAAACCTAGCAACCTGATTCATATAGTCAATTTTTTCCTCGTCGCTCAAATTTGCCAACGAATCGACGTGCCGTTTCGGTATCACCATCAAATGGTCGTCCACGCCGCAGCCATCCCAAAAATTATAGCCAAATCTATTCTTAATGATCAGACAATGTGTAGTTTCACCAACAACCTGATCTGTGTGATGTTTTACCAATTGACAAAAATCACAGCCGTCAGATTTATGTTTTTTCCTGTGATCAATATATTCTTTTTCTTTCGTTCGTGAGCGAAACATTGAACCTGCCATCATCACAAAATCCCCTCGCCAAGTCCCGCGATTTCCATCGGTTTATGTCGACGATCCTTAAACGCCCGCGGCAACATCATTTCTGGACGCCAAGTTTTTATCAATTCATCCAAATCGTCAGTGTGCTGATATTTGCCGCTCATTCCACCGCGTCCACTAGCATATCCGCCATCAACCTGACCAGTGTGATGAAAAATCAATTGCCCAATACGTTCGCCAACAGGCAAAACCACACTCTCATGCTTATTCAAATTGTAAATCTCAAGCGTAATCCGATTGATATATCCCGGATCAACCCAGCCAGCATCAAAACACACCGCCACGCCGTTTCGCCCCCAAGAGCTACGACTTTTCACCTCAGCCGCGCCGCCATGCGTCCGAATTCCAACAAATTCGTGCGTGTGTGCCAAAATTCGCTCACCAGGTTTCAGTACGATAATCGGATGATCTGGCGGAATATTCTTAAATTCCCGAAAACCGTGCCGCTCACACCATTCGGCGTGCGGAATTGCCTTAAGCGGACCCTTGAAGTATCGATTGACGTCAGACTCGTCAAACGGATTATAAACTCGCGAAATATCGTCATATTCCTGCTTATAAAAATTAAAGCCTAGCGTAAAATCTAAGCTGGCTTCCGATACGTTTTTTGGGTTGAACGGCGTACAGACAATTGTCCCGTCTTCAATCGCCGCTAATATATCTTTATTTGAGTACACGCTCACTAAACACCTCCCATTGCGTGATTTTTCTACCAAATCTTATTATGGCAAGTTTATGCATTCCTATCAAGCTTTCAGTAAATTTTACAGCATGTTAAACTGAAATTATGGAAAAAGCCATTATTGTAGCTTACGACAAAAACCGCGCCATCGGACAAAATGGCGATATGCCGTGGGGGCGAAGTTTGCCAGCCGATTTGGTGAATTTTAAGCGCTTGACGAGAAATAGCAATGTCATCATGGGCAGAAAAACGTTCGAATCAATTGGTTCGCGACCGCTTCCAGACAGAGAAAATATTGTCATTTCATCCAAGCCAACTGGCGTCAAAAAAGTTCTGACGGCTATGAATTTGCAGAGCGCCCTAGCTTTATCACGGTATCCAACTTTTATTATTGGTGGCTCGCAAGTTTATAAAGACGCGCTGAATACTCCGGAAATTGACACCATTTATGCCACGGAAATTGACGCCGAATTCCCCGATGCTGACACTTTTTTCCCAGAGATAAATATGAACATATGGGAGGAAGTGAATCGAATACATCACCCAGCAGATGCTGAAAATAATTACGATTTTGATTTTGTGATGTATAAAAGAAAATAGCCTTCTTAAGTTGACAGTATTTGATGTTTGTGGTATAGTAGAGATTATGAACGAACGACCCACAGTACGCGTAGCAGTCCTTGAGAGAATGGAAGATGTCACGCTTGCAGATCTCCCAGAAGGCAAAACAATATTACTATCTGGCAAACCTACCGAAGCAAACAACACAACATTCAATGATAAAGTTCCCGTCATAGAAAAATGGACAGACGAAGACGGAAGAACTAGAATATTAGGAAGGTACGCGACCATAATGTATGATGCCAACACTCAAGAACTAAGCCTCACTCTACCCGATCAAGAGATTACCAGACTACGGCGCTCCGACACTAAGGACCAGAACTATATAGCCTTTACAGCCGAGGATCCTGATAAAGAATAAAAACCGACAGCCTCAGCCAACAGACGTAAAAATCACGAATCACGCAAATCACACTACACAGCAATCGGCGCCTTGATCGGTGGATGATGCTCGTAGTCCTCCAGGCGGATATCGTCAATGGTGAAATCGTCGATACTCTTGATGTCTGGATTCAACCACAGCTTTGGTAGCGGCAACGGACGTCGCGATAATTGCTCGTCAACCTGCGCGCGGTGATTATTATAAATATGCGCACTATTCAAGGTGTGGACAAATTCACCGGGCTGTTTATCTGTCACTTGAGCGATCATCGACAGTAGCAATGCATAACTGGCGATATTAAACGGCACCCCAAGGAACATATCCGCCGAGCGCTGAGTCAGCGCCAAATCCAGCTTGTCCTTCTCGCCGTTTTTACCAGGTCTTACGTTAAATTGAAACATCGTATGACACGGAGGCAGCCCGCCAGCTTGAACGATGTCATCAATTTCCGCCACATTCCACGCGCTCACGATATTCCGACGCGACTCTGGATTTGTCTTTATCATGTCAATAGTATTCTGAATCTGGTCAATAGTTCCGCCCTTCCCGTCCGGCCATTTTCGCCACTGCACGCCGTAAACTGGACCCAAATCACCCCACTCCTCGGCAAACGCGTGATCGACTGCAATTTTGCCAATAAACAATTTCATGCCAGCGCGCCACTCCTCGCCATTGATTTCTGGAATGCTTTGACCGGTTTTCTCTAGATAATTCTTGTACGGCCACTCATCCCAGATGTGCACGCCGTTTTGAGCCAGATATTCAATATTACCGGTGCCTTTGAGAAACCATAGCAGCTCGTGCGCCACACTGTTGAAATATAATTTCTTAGTGGTCATAGCCGGAAATCCGTCCGCCAAATTATATCGCGTCTGAATACCAAAAACTTCTGTTGTCCCCGTTCCTGTACGATCACCTTTTTGCACACCGTTATCACGAACGTATTTCAATGCGTCTAAATATTGCCTCATAAGCCCTCCTTACCTAACTCAAATTATGACAATATTCCTCAAAAACCACAAGCAGAATTACTAGTAGTTTTAACAACAAACACGTAATTTTTACGATAATTTAGTCAAGACTTTGTCGATTAGACCGTACTTTACAGCTTCATCTGGCGCCATCCAATAATCACGCTCCATATCGGACTTAACCTTAGCCAACTTCTGACCGGTGTTTTTCGCCATAATCTTCGCTAGCATTTCTTTGACTTCCAAAGTTTCCTTCATGTCAATTTCCATGTCGGTCACTTTTCCATGCGTTCCAGAAGACGGCTGATGAATCATAACCTTAGCATGCGGCAAACAGAACCTCTTGCCCTTAGCACCAGAGCTGAGCAAAAACGCCCCCATGCTTGCCTGCAAACCAATTCCATACGTCGCCACATCGGGCTTAATAAAATTCATCGTGTCATAAATTGCCATTCCATCATAAACGCTGCCACCTGGACTATTGATATATAGCGATATATCAGCTTGCGGGTCAACATATGCCAAATGCAGTAATTGCGCCACTACGCTGTTCGCGGTATGTTCATTAACATCTTCGCCAAGGAAAATAATCCTCTCATTCAACAATCTCGAATAGATATCAAAAGCACGCTCGCCGTCAGCCGATTTTTCAACGACAGTTGGAATGAGATATGATTTTGGCATATTTACTCTATTTCTTCGTGTTTAATTCGACCAATTTAGCAACGGTCTTATCTGTAATCATTCGGTTGGCAATGTCGCGGTGAACATTTGGATTATCGAATTGTTCCAGCATTTTCTTATCCTTGCCGTATTGTTGCTTGAAGAAGTCAATTTGTTTCTGAATTTCATCGCGAGAAGCGTCAATCTTCAATTCTTTTGACAATTCGGCCAATACCAGACCAGCCTTAACACGCTTTTCAGCCGCTGGACGAGCCTCTTTCTTCGTCCACTCTTCTTTATCCTTGAAGCCCTGAGTCTTCAAATAGCTGTCCAAACTCAGTCCGCTATACATCAAATTCTGAGTCAAATCACGCTCGATTGATCGCAATTGATCCTCAACCAAAAGTTCTGGCAGCGCCGCCTTGCTTTTTTCCGTCAACTCGCCAACCAACGCGTCCTTAAATTTCTCATCAGCTTCACGCTCTTTTTGTGCGGTAAGTTCACGCTTGATATCCTCTTTTACTTCTTTCATCTCTGTAAACGGACCACATTTTGCAGCAAATTCGTCGTTTAGTTCTGGCAATTTCAACTCATTAACCTTGTGAAGTTTCACGGTAAACACAACGTCTTGATCCGCCAGATTATCAGCGTGATAATCCTCTGGGAATTTCAGTTTCAAATCGAACTCTTCACCAGCCTTATGACCAATCACACCTTCTTCAAATCCAGGAATGAATTGACCTTCGCCAAGCTTCAAGCCATATTCCTTAGCCGAACCACCGTCAAACGCCACACCGTCTTTCTTTCCCGTAAAGTCAATCACGGCTTCGTCGCCAGCCTTAGCGGCACGCTTGACCTCTGATTTTTCAGAGTAGTTTTTACGGATTCGCTCAATAACCTCGTCGACATCTTTATCCTCGACCTTGGCTACTTCTTTTTTCGCTGTCAATTTTTTGTAATCGCCCAATTTTACTGGCGGAATAACTTCAACTTCAGCCGTAAATTCCAACTCAGAACCAGGAACAAACTTCTTAACTTCAACACTAGGTCGATCTAAAGCTTGCAATTTTTCCTGCAAAAACGCCTCAGCTACTGCCTTTGACAAAGCATTCTCCAGAACCTGCTCCTGAAGCACATTCGGATCAATGTGCTTAGCGGCTATGCTTGCGGGAACTTTTCCTTTGCGGAAACCTGGAACTTTGATGTCGCGCGCCAACTTTGTCAAGGAAACCTGCTCTGCGTCAGCCAATTCACTAGCACCCAAAGAAATCGTCAATTGAACTTTAGTATCTGATAGTTTTTTTACAGTAGTCTTCATAAAGACTAATTATAACAGATATCAGACTATATCTCAAACAGAGCGTCCTCATCGCCATCATATCGACGATCTTTGACAATTGTCACAATTCGTTCAGCGCCAACCTTCTGCTCATCAGATTCCACCAAGTTTCGAACCGTGTATGCACCGCTAGCAATTTCATCCTCACCCACAAACACTGCAAACGGAATTTGCTTTTTCAGCGCCGCTTTTATCTGCTTGTCAATCTTTCTACCAGTGATATCCAACTCCGCTCGCACGCCTTCGCTGCGCAATTTTCGTGCCAAATCGTCCGCGCCAGCCATAGATTCTTTCGATACTGGAATTATATACACATCTGTTTTAGACGCCAATTTAGGCAATAGGCCGTGTACCTCCAAAAATTGTTCCATTGTCGTTGCGCCCATGCCAACGCCGACCGTAGCAATCGGTTCAACGCCAAATAGCCCGACTAATCCGTCATATCGTCCACCGCCAAACAACGCTCGGTTATTCTCTGGCGAATTGTCAAAAAGCTCAAAAACCATGCCCGTGTAATAGTCCAGACCGCGCATCAAAGTAACATCAAACACTGCATTCGTAATGCCTTTTTGACTAAGCAATTTCATCACTTCGCGAAGCTGCTTAACACTTTCATCTTCCATCAATTCGCTCGGCAAATCATCAACAGATTTCATGCTGATCATTTTTGCTAGCTTCGGCAGACCCTCTGACGCTTGATTGCCAAAAATCTCAATCGCCTGACGCTTAAATTCTTCGGCAGGAATCTTATTTTTCCTATCGAGCAGCTTCATCATCATCGTCGAACCAACAATATCAAGCTTCAAAAATTGACTCATCAAACGATTGATCAATTGGCGATTATTAACCCTGACCGTAAACATTTCCTGCTTGGCGCCAAAATTCATCACGCTAGCGTGACTCAGTTCAATAATCTCCGCGTCCGCCGCCGCGCCGTCCACTCCGAACAGATCCGCGTTCAATTGCCAAAACTCACGCTCACGCCCACGTTGCGGTCGTTCATAGCGCATAAAATTAGCAATTGAATACAGCCGCGCAGGCATCGCCAATTCCTGGCGCTTAGCCGCCACCATTCGAGAAATCGACGGCGTCATCTCAGGGCGAATTGCCACCATTCGACCTCCACGATCTTCAAAAGCGTATGTTTGCTCGCCCGCCAATTCCTGGCCTGACTTCGCCAAATAAATATCTAGCGGCTCCAGCAGCGGCGCGCCATATTCCTCATAGCCAAAACTCTCAACCGTCCTGTGCCAAACATTAAAAATGTAATTCTGCAGACGCTTTTCCTCTGGAAAATAGTCTCGCGAACCTTTGTAACTTTGTGTAGATAAACTGCTCATGTTAGCTCCATTATGTCATTATTTCTTATTTATAGCAATCAAAAACGCCGAGGCAGAACTCGGCGCATACAATCAAAAATCAGAGTCCTACCTCGGCAACACGTGTGAATGATGGAATTTAGGTAAAATCATACGCCTATTGTAGTAAATTTCATGCTTTTTGTAAAGTAGGAGTTGTCGCTAGAAATAATGGTGTATCATTAATTTATGGACAACATCACGCATCGCATCGCCGAATCCATTCGCGCTAACGATTTTTCCGCTTACCAACGCGAGCGCTATCCCGCCATTCAAGAAGGCGAGTTTGTTCGCTTTACGGATGAGGATTTTTCTGGCGTTGATTTCGACCAGTTTGTTATGGGCTTTTTCGTGTTTCAGAATTGTAATCTGGACGACGCAAAGCATATTTATGGGCAACCGATTTATTTTATCAATTCGTCGGTTCGGAATGTGGATTTTCGCGGCGTAAAAGCTATTATTGAAGCAAAAGACTGCGACTTCCGTGGCATAAAATACGATGAGGAAACACAATTTGTCTATGACAGCGGGAAATTGGCGGCACGATCGCGCTTCATAAATTGTAAATTAGATGATGAAACTCGTGATTTTTTGAGCCAACAAGGCGTAGAAATCAATTAGCTATTTTCTGCCAGCACATTCTGCTGCAGCCAACAATACATCGCCACAGTAGCTGCCGCACCGACGTTTATAGAACGAGTCGAGCCGAATTGCTCAATCGCCACAATCTGATCCGCAGCGCCGGCCATTTCCGCAGAA
The DNA here is from genome assembly GCA_937921475.1 of uncultured Candidatus Saccharibacteria bacterium. Taxonomy (GTDB): domain Bacteria; phylum Patescibacteriota; class Saccharimonadia; order Saccharimonadales; family Saccharimonadaceae; genus Nanosynbacter. The sequence goes on from CALFPG010000003.1 coordinate 92,314, forward strand.
ATCCCCGGCCCTTCTTGCCCAAATACCAAAACCGCACACTTCGGTAAACTCATCTGCGACATATTAACACTTCCTGGGATATTATCAATAGCAATAATTTCCCTGCCTTCATTACGCATTTTCTCAACAAACTCTTCCGTCGTCGCCAGATACGTAATATGCAGATACTTATCCGTCATCATGGCGCCGCGCTTATTCCACTGCCTGCGCCCAATTACATAAATCTGCCGCACGCCAAACGCATTAGCGCTCCTGACAATTGTCCCCATATTAAAATCTCGCTCGGTATTTTCCAGTGCAATCACCAGACCGTGATCTTCAGAATCCAGCTCGATTATAATCTCCGATTCGCTCCGACCCTTAAACTTATCAATTACGTTTCTTTTATCTTCCATCTCTGTTATTTTATCAAAATTCCTGAATAAATAACAAAAATCGAGAGCCTTCTATTGACTTTTTTACGCAAGTGTGGTATAAATGAAGGTAGCTTTCGTTGATGAGTTGAGCAAATCCTTGTCCGAAAGTGAACTTTGACAGGCAATCGAACACAAGATGAGTTTTTATTTCTTTTTTAATAATCGTTAAGAGGAATGAAATCTCGTCTTGTATTGTTAAAGAACAACGATACGCTGCAAATCCGCAGACGAGAGAGCACCAGAAAGGTGAATACCACCATGAAATTCAGCACCTACATGGAAAACCTTACCATGCTTGCTATGGTAACCAGGCTATACTGGGATAGTCTCAGGCGCGCCATCCTTGATGATGAATTCCATTTTCAAGACCCCATCAAGGGGATCCTTTTCGAAGCTTCCGTCCGTTCAGCCGAGACTCATATTGAAAATCTCGTGGGTCTCACACACATTTGTGAGGAGTATGACGAGGAGGAAATTAACAAGGAAGCGTTTGCAGAAAAGGTCCTCAATGAGGCCATTTCGGCCGCACTTGAATTCAAAACCGTTGAGAAAACCTTGGGGAATATCCCCATGGAGGATGAAGAGGAGGCGGATTTGGTGACCGATCTCCAGATCATGATCCGTAGGTCTCTGTTCCACGTCATGGGACTCTCCCAGAGTTTCGTCATGGAACTCTAGCAATTTCCAATTTCTACATGGCAGGCGGTTTGTTCTTACGATTGCCTGTCATGTAGACCCTGAATTTAAGTTATTAAAAATCACCCTAAGCATGGGTGATTTTCTTATGATGAAAAATTTCAGTTCTTGGTGCGGATGAAAGGACTTGAACCTTCACGTACTTGCGTACACTAGCACCTGAAGCTAGCGCGTCTACCAATTCCGCCACATCCGCATGGGCTACGCGTCAATTATAGCCCAATTTTCACCCAGTATCAAGCTTGATTGCGAAGCTTGCACCACGCGTTTAACTCCGCTGCCAACTCCTTCGGTTGAGCCTCCGCTTTAATTCCTGGATTAAAAATTCCAGCTGGATCAAAGATTTTTTTCACCTTCGCGTATAATTGTTTTTCATCATCTGGCAGATTTTTATAGATAAAGTTGGCCTTCAGCCTTCCGTCACCACCAAAGCCCGCAAAAGAACCTTCATACTTATCAACAATCTGAGAAATTTCCGCCAACAACTGAAGAATCTTCTGGCGTTCACTTACCTTTTTACTATCAAACGTCGGATGTAGAGAAATATAATCGCCTGAAAAGTCAACAAAAACTGGCAAATCCACGCCGTACTTAGACTCCAGTGACTTCAATTCACTAAGGAAACTATCAATCTTTTCTGGCGCCATTAAAATCCCAGAGAAAACGCGTGGCGTAATCATATGCGGCTCGCCTGGGGTTTCCGCCAAAGCCAAAACAGAATGCAAGCTGAACAAATCCTGCTCTTCTAAGTGTAGAGTTTTTATGTCAATCGCTTCTGATGATTCCAATTTTCGAGTCAATTTCTTCGCAGCTTTATTACGCGCCCTGTCAGAAAAGTCGTCAAAGATAGCCAAGACCACCGCGCCCTTAAAGCATTCTTTCGGCGCCCACTCAACCACTTTACCGACGATCGTAGCCTGACGGAAGAATCTCCCGTCGATTATCTCCACTGCCGACGCCTTATTTTTCATCGCTAATTCCACGGCTGATTGTGCGTCTGACAATTTTTTATATGATGCGGCAACGACTGAATATTCCGGACGAATAAATTGCGCCTTCATAATAACTTCGCAAATCACACCCAGACTTCCCTGACTACCAATAAACAGCGGCGTCAAATCAAACGACCCGTCTTTTTGCTTCACTCGAGAAATCCCGCTGTAGCCAACCGTATCTGGCAAAGCTGGATCCATTTGCGAAATCAGCTCGGCGTTATCTGAGATTAAATTGTCAATCTCTCGATAAATCTCGCCCTCAAACGTCGATAAGCCTTTTTTCTTACTCAATTCGCGTCGAGATATGCGCCCAGTCTGAATCACGTCGCCGTTACTTAGGACAATTTCAAGCTGCTGAATCGCGTCAGCAAAACGACCATGTGCGCCAGATAACATTCCAGACGGAGCTGTGTTAATTGCGCCACCAACCGTGCCTTCTTCTGCCACATATGAGGTTCGCGGCAGACCCAAGCCTTTATGAGTAGACAAAGTTGCGTTGATTGCCGAAAGAGAAATTCCCGCTTGGGCATGAATCAGTTGCTGGCGAGGATCAATACCAACCACACGATTCATATACGTTTTTTCGTCAATTGCAATGCCTTTGTTCGTCGCCGCGCCAGTTTCATCATTGCCACAACCACGAACAAACACAGGTAAAACATGACCTTTCTCTGCCAATTGAGAGCAAAATCGCATCACTTTCCTGATGTCATTCATATTAGCCGCACGAACAATCATCTCTGGTCGGCGCGCCAAAAGTCCATTATCAACTTCAACTTGACTCAATGCAAAATCCTGCGACGCGACTTCGCCACTAAGATGTTCATTCAAATATTTCGCAACTTTATTCATCAATCCTCCTTAGTATGTTACTTCAATTTTAGCATAAGCGCGGACAGTTGATAAGTAGAATTTGTTTTGATATAATCAGGTTATGCGGATGTGGTGGAATTGGTAGACACGCATGCCTTAGGAGCATGTGCCTCACGGCGTGAAGGTTCAAGTCCTTTCATCCGCACCAAGAACTGAATTTTTTCACCATAAGAAAATCACCCGTAGTTAGGGTGATTTTTAATGTTATAAGTTCAGAGTCTACATGACAGGCAATCGTAAAAGAACAATCACCTGCCATGCAGAGTAGAGAATCGCTAGGATTGCAGGTAATCACTGGAAATCTTCATGATATGGAGAAGGGTGTCATAGATTGTAACCTGAAGATCAGCCACTGAATTTGCCTCTTCTTCGTTTTCCATGGGGATGCTCCCCAAGACCTCCTTAATGATTGCGAATGATAGTCTGGCTGATAGAGCCTCGTCGAAGACACCTTCTACGGTGTCTTTTGCGTCAAGCCCATCAGAGTCCACCCCCTCTTTGTCACACTCCCCAAGGAAGTAGTAGTATACGAGATTTCCTAGACTCTCCGTATGATCCTGTACTGATTCAATAGAACTTCTGAAGCAGCGCTCCTTGACGGGATCTTCAAAACGGAAATCATTGAGGATATCATCGAGGACAGTGCGACGAATGTCCTTCCAAAATAGCCTGAGCAATTTGGTTGACATATTAAGGTGGAATACGTAGGTCTCGAATCGCGTGGACATGGTTTTCACCTTTCTTCTGGTGTTCTCATCTCTGCGGGTGTGCAGCGAAGTGTTGTTCTCTTAACAACACAAGATGAGATCTTAGTTCTCTTGGCATTCAGAAAAGAAATAAAAACTCATCTTGTGTTCGATTGCCTGTCAAAGTTCACTTTCGGACAAGGATTTACTCAACTTATCAACGAAAGCTACTTTCATTTATACCACACTTGTGTAAAAAAGTCAATAGGATACGCTCGGCGTAGCTTGTCAGGACTTGAAGCCTGAACTATAATTAGCTCACATCATGAGTTCGTTAAATAAAACGACAGATGTAATTACGGGAAATTAGCTCAGTTGGCTAGAGCGCACGATTCACATTCGTGAGGTCACAGGTTCGAGCCCTGTATTTCCCACCATTTTTGACAATTTTTAATAATTGGAACAAGCATGAAACTTGTGCTATAAATTGACAAACTAACTAATATTCTCTATTTTCTGGCAAAGATTCCATGTCCTCAATATAGTCCTGCATTGCCTGTTCATTCGCTGCATCCTCATCAGATAACGCTTCTTCGCGGTCAGGACAAGTAGCGCACCACAAAGCGCACCACAATATTCCAAGAATACCTTCAGCCTCCGATGTAAGCTTTTCCACTTCGGCATCTAACCCTGGCCCTCTAGTTGCGATGCCTCCAAGCTCCCTAATTATAGAATTCAGTCTTTCAACATATCTTTCAGTATCCAAAGGCTGTAGCTCGCCAGACATAAATTATCCTCTCCTTAATAGTCATCTCTTATATCGATAAGCTCATTGATGAAGCTATTCATTATTTATATCATATGGACATAAAAAATCAACACAGCCATCGCCAGACTGACTTTTTATTTATTTAATGTCAACCGAAAAAATAACACAAACTATAATTAAATACACTTCTTAGCGCCATCTTCTAAAAACTTTTCACCTCTATTATTCCGTGATATAATTACTTTAAAGGAAGGTCTGTGTTAATATCAGACCATATTTTTATGAAGGACGCTAGCAAGATTCGAAACATTGCCAT
>CALFPG010000004.1 GCA_937921475.1 uncultured Candidatus Saccharibacteria bacterium
GTCTTATCAGAATTGTTATTTTTATAAGACAATATGGTCGTAGAATCTATCTTGTGAGTATTGACTTTTACGCTAGAGTTTGCTAATATAAGAGTATCAGATAGCCAATTGATAACCTCGGTCGTTTTTGACTGGGGTTTTCTTTGTCTAAAAATAACCTCTTACTCAAAATCGATAAATCGTGAAAAAGTTGTCAAGGGTTTTGCACCAAATTCTTGCATCTTTTTTGCAACAAATAAATTTCACCTGTGGAAAATGAAGGTGCTAGTTTTTCATTGGCTTAAAAGAGGGTAAAAAATGGGGAAAATTGTTCATATTTCTGAGATTAAAACGCCATTGACAGAAGCCATTAAGAAATGGAGAGCTGACAATGAACGTAAATGACATTCTAAAATCTGGCGTTAGTGCTGGATACAATGTCGATATTGCACGTGAGTTCGGAATAAACGAAGCAATCGTATTAAACAAGTTAGTTTACTTACACCAAATAGCTAAACGAGGAGATGGCTTTACTTGGTACACAGCTAAGGACTGGAAAGAACATACGGGATTAAGCTACTATCAAGTAAATAAAGCACTACAACACCTTGTGAACGCGGGTATTGTTGAAGTAAAAAACACCTATATTCAAGGCACTACAACAAAAGCTAAACATCACAGATTCGCGGTTCAAGAAACTTCAAAATCAGGAATTCAAGAAACTTCAAAATCAGGAATTCAAGAAACTTCAAAATCAGGAATTCAAGAAACTTCAAAATCAGTAAATAATAACGCTAAGAATATAGTAAGTAATAGTGAAGTTAGTAAAAAACTATTAGACCTACTAAACGAAAAAACCAAACGTAATTTCAGAATACTTCCACGTGGTTACAAAGAAACCTTGAAGAAGTTCTCGTTAGAAGAAATCGGTAAAGCACTAGACATACTCGTTGAAGATGATTGGCACTCAAAGAAGATTAACGAATTAAAAAGCGATTACCTGCTCAGAGCCTCTACGATAGACAACATGCTCTCAAAGCGAAAAAAGCAACATGAAGGCATGGCAGACCTAGATGAGTTAATGGGAGATGGTTCATGGATGGCTTAAAAATCGATTTAGAAGACGCCTCAGAGGGTTTTGTTGCGGAAACGATAAAATACCACAATGAAGCCGTAAAGACGCTCAGAAACGATTACACGACGTTACAGAGCATATCTAACATCAATCACAATGTCGACAAATACGAAGAGCTATTCGAAACAGTCGAAAACAAAGCAAATTGGCATAAATCAAAAATCAGGGAGATATTACGTGGACAATTTAACCTATCTTAAAGCTAAAATCGAATCACTAAAGAAGTCTGACCAGCTAGACCTTTACGAATACGTGCTTGGAGCGTCTGCTAAAACTGCAAAATCCGCAGCAGCAGAACTCGAATTCACGATGATGGCAGACTATCATGAAGAAATCGAAGAACGCATGAAAAACTGGGGTAAAATCATCGGATTAAGAACAGGAAACTGGGTGCTTGACCGCATGACAATGGGATTAGCGCCAGGAGAACTTACTGTTATCGGAGGAGCCACTAGCAACGGTAAAACAGCCCTAAGCATGAATATCGCGGCAAATGTAGCTAAGCAAAACAAATCTGTTCTATTCGTTACTCTAGAAATGACTCACGGCGAAGCAGGTGTGCGATTTAGAAAAATCCTTGGCGAAACAGAATACGAAAAGTGTGCAGCTGGCATATTTTTCCAAAAAAACGATGAATTAAGCTGGCAATCAATTGACGGATTGGTCCGAAAAGCCAAAGAAGAGGCAAATTGTGAACTGGTCGTGATTGACCATCTTCATTACTTTACGCGAGAAATCCAAAACGTCGCTGAAGAATTGGGAAATATAACAAAAGAACTAAAGAAGAACGCAATTAGGCATCAGATTCCTATCATTCTAATCAGTCATACGCGAAAGGCACCAGACAGCCATACACGAAAGACTGGAATAAACGATTTGCGAGGTTCGAGCTATATTGCTCAGGACGCAGATATCGTTTTAATGGTCGAACGAAATATGAAAGATTTTCCGAATGATATCATCGTTACTTTAGAGAAAAACCGTAACAGGTACGGTTGTAAAGTTGGTACATCTTACCACTTTGAATTTAGGGAGCTTAAGGTGATTGAACCAGCTAGAAATAGTAGGTTCGACACGTAGGACTTTGTGAATTTTACACTATGCAGGCAAGGCTAGACGTGGCAAAATTAAATAAGAACTTAGCCATATCTACTGCCGAGTTGATGACCGTGTGGGTGGTCTGAAAGCAACACTAGTTGGGCACCTCAAAATCCTACATTTTAACTTAAATTGTGGGAGAATTATGGATAAAAGTACTACGTTGGAGCGTGCATTATTTTATTTTGTAAAGCACAAAGAGGCGCATGGTAAAGCTACCAATACGACAAAGGCAACTTACATTTGTATTCTTGAAGACTTTATCAAATCGATAAAAGTCGATACGGTTAGCGACTTAGATATTTTGATGATTGATAACTTTATCGACACACTCTCTTTAAGAGGATACAAGCCGAAAACTATCAAAAATAAAATTGTAGTCATTAGAAGTTTTATCAAATTTTTGTACTCTAAAAACCTTATAGACATCAGACCTGAGGCAATTGAAATACCAAGAACCGTTGAAGTCGAGGCTAATTTTTTAGATGAAGAAGAACAGTTCGCCTTGATAAAATCAGCTAGAAATCTAAGAGATAAAGCCTTGATTATGACGGTATTAAGCAGTGGATTGCGGGCTTCTGAAATCTTAAATCTCAAGGAGGATGATTTGTACAGAAGGTCCCTTATAGTTTCTAGAGGAAAAGGCGGAAAGCCAAGAGTAACTTTTATCGATCCTCTAACAGAAAAGTCTATTAGAGAATATCATCACAAAAGAGAAGTAGACTCTGTTTTTGTTTTCACAAACTCTTTTGGGAAGCCTCTAAGCCGACAATATCTCTCAAGAATGATATCTGAAACCGCTCTAAGAGCTGGAATTAAAAAGAGAGTAAGCGCGCACACTTTAAGGCATAGTTTTGCTACTAATATGCTACGAAAAGGGGCAAGAATCGAAGACGTTCAGCCTTTAATGGGTCATTCTAACATCTCAACTACTAGATTGTATATGCATTTTACGAACGAATATTTAAGAGAACGCTACGATATGTTCAATAAAGATATTGACAAAACGCTCGCGGTTTGCTAAGATAAGAGTATCAAAGTTGAAAGACTTTAGTAATTTTACAATGATTGCTTTGTAGATAATAAAGGTTTCACCTTTACAGTTGCCGCTTTAGCTCAGTTGGCTAGAGCAACGGTTTTGTAAACCGTAGGTCCTCGGTTCGAGCCCGAGAAGCGGCTCCACATCACGCTGGAATCGTGTAGTGGCAATCACAGGAGACTGTAAATCTCCCGCCGTAAGGCTTCGTAGGTTCGAGTCCTACTTCCAGCACCAAGATTGAATTATCGCCTTTACGGGCGATTTTTTAGATGGGAAAAGCATACATTATTGACTTTTATAAGCATATGTGCTATTATATGAGCATGTTTGAATTTACAAAATCCATTCTGGCATTATGGAATAGCGAAAAAAACCAACGATTGAAATTACAATACGCCTATATTATGTTAGCTATAATCGGACTGGCTATAGCGGGATTATTGACATTATTTAACGCCTCGTCAGCACACTTGGCGGCATCAGCTTCAGGAATATTGTTCGTTACGTTCTTGGTCAATAGCATAGCGTGGGGAATAATAGAAGCATTTGTCACGCCAAAACTACCAAAAGAAGCCGGCACGCCAGCCAAAAAATCCACTCGTAAAAAATAGCCCGGTTGATTAAATACGGCTTAATATGCTAAAATTAAGCCTGTTACGCCGCGATAGCTCAGTTGGTAGAGCGCATCCATGGTAAGGATGAGGTCTCGGGTTCAAGCCCCGATCGTGGCTCCATAATAGCATTTCGAAACATCTGTTTTACTAGTCAATTGCGACTGTTTGAAGCGGGTGTTTTTTATTAGGAGCTAAACCAATTTCTCCAGTTCATATGTCTTCCTTGGGGCGTATACTTTTTAATTACGCCATCAACATCGCAGTAAATATTTAATATAATTACGTTGTTGTTCTTGTTATGTATAAATCAGAATCGTTTTCGGAAGATTCTATCTTTATCAAATTTGGATATTCCTTGTCTAGCCAGGTTCTCAACTCTTTTCTTTGGAACGCAGTTTCTTCTATATGTTTTTTGGCGGCTGTAAATGTAGATTCCAGCACCTTTATATTTCTCTCAATAAGTTCTGAATTTTCATCTTTTTTGGTCTCAATACTTTGCAACTTTTCTTTGAATTCTTTGAGTAAAACGATCTCATCTTCTTCATCTACACCAGTGCATGTAGCAAAATACACATCTACGATTCGCCTCTCTCCGAGAAGCTCTACTATTTTCTCGAAATTATCAACCGTCCTTTGCAGTATATGTTTCCCAATGCCTTTATAATGGACCGTTGAAAGCAACTTGATCCACATAATATCTCTAGTGTCGGAGAGTAACTCATCCTGCTCATCCAGGAGCGCATCTATAAGAAAATCAGCACGTCTTATCGTGGTGGGGAAATATAATCCAAGATCATTAAGATTATCCTCTATGTCCATTGGATGTGCCTTTTTCATGTATTCCCGAAGCTGTTTGAAAATGCTCTTATCTTCAAGATTAGCTACATTTAAGAGGAATTTTTTTCTACGTATATCAATGCTTGGTGACCAACCATCTTTCTTTAAGAAATTATATAGTTCTGGATTCAGTTCGTTTAGATTATCTAGAGCTAAAATAAAGCCGAGGGCCCGCTCGAAGATATAAGTACCGGCATCATTTTCTCCCTCACCCAATGTCCCTGTTAATTTATACTCGCCATAATGCTTTATTGGCCACACTCCATCTATTTGTGGCCAAATATTATTGTAGATTATATTTCCGAAACGAATACTATAATCATCTTCTCCCTCAGTAATAGCGCTCCATGCTCTGTCCACAAGCCAAGAGGCCGCGTAATACGTCTGGTCTGTGTTTGTGCAATTGAAGTCGTCTTTTGGCATTTTTCTCAGTACTTGTAATGCTGTTGGTAAGACTTTTTGCAGAGGAAGCTCGCCTAGTGTATAATGACAACTCGCCAGATAATAACCTATGGATCCTCTCGCTCTCAAGTCAGAAGAATTTATCTTTGCAATATCTTCACTTATCGTTTTATGAGCCTCATCCGAAAAATCTACGACTACTGGATACCTAAATAATTGTTCTATATTGCCGCTAAGTTCGTCCGTATTCGAGTTATTGGTTTTGATAACTTCGTACTTTGTAAATTTTTCAGAAATATCTTCATCTAACTTTTTGCTTATGCTGGCAAATAAATCGCCTGATTTTGCTTTTTTGATGTCAAAATTATAGAAAATACCCTCAGTATCGTTCTTACCTAGTTTTTCCAATAGATAGCGTAGTCGATACTTTGCAATCGCGTCTCTCCCGCTTGATATTTGCTCGAATGTTGCAAAGTTTGTGTCTAAATGATTGAGGTGTCGAATTTCATCAATTGCGTCAATGTAATTAGATAGTGTTATTTCGAGCCGGTCTTTTTTATAATATTCAGCGTAGTTATTTAGAAGCATTCTTTCATCTACTAGCAGTGCAGAGTAATTATCAGGATTATTCCACGAATCCATTACTTCTTCGGTTATCTTCTTTTTTGCAAAAGCTCTTGCAACGTTATTGTATACACCAAGAACCGACGCCTCTATTAGATACTTATCATAAACAAATGAACACTTATCGTCGTTACGATCAAAAGTTATATCTTTCTTTTTAAAAGCTATGTTCCCAAATCCGCCATATGTTTTATCTAAGATATTTTTATCAGCAAGCCCAAACAGTAAATCCCTAGCCATACTATATGCTTCTTCTTGGCTTTTTTCTTTTGAGGAGACACTCGCGTAGTAATAATGCAAGCCATCGTCTTTGAGAGCATAAATTCTGCTTGACCCACAATTTCCCATCGCACCGCCACTAGAGTATTCGGCATAAATTATTTCATCTGGTTTTATGGCATCCACTATCTTCTTCGTAAGCTTTTCTTTGTCTAGATTCATATTAAGCACTCCTTTCTTAATTCTTGTCAGATTCTGACCATCGCCCAAAGGCGTCGAGGCAAGCCTAGGAAAAACCGCAAATCAGTTTTTGTTATACTGCGCATAATTACACTTATGATTATACCATTTTGATATAAAAATCAGCTCGATTACTGCACGCAGCAGAACTATGCGGAGGGCCGACTTTATACTTTCAGCATATTACATCCTTTGGCTTTGTACTACGTCCGGTTAATCTTTTCCAAGAATCTAGCTCTCATGATGCTAAAATTGAGTTCAGATATTGACACGGTATGGTTTTTTAGTCCTTTCAAAAAGTCAGAGAAATATTTGTCTTCAAGAAAATTTGCCGCATTTTTTCTGAAAAAATCATAGATATCTTTATATGTGATTATTGTGTATGGTTTTGCTAAGTTGTATTTTGATGTATCAATATGATTGTAGTTTGGCGTAAAAATATAATAATGGCTAATTTTCTCGTATGCGTCGTCGGCAGGATTAGAAATTCGCTTTTCTGTATATTCCTGATACTTATTTAACTGGGAATATCCATCATCTTTTATACCATTTATCCCAGATTTAATTTTGTTTTCTATTACAAAAACATTGTTGTCATCTTCTATCCATAGGTCAATATTATTGTTGCTTTCTCGTATAATATCGAATCTCGGACGAAGGTCATCTACGCCAAGTATCTCGCGAACGAATTTCCTAAATATAGTCTTATTATATTGAAAATAATATGCCAATAAGTTCGAAAATGTTAATTCATCATTTTCTTTTCGTATTATCTCTAGGAATGTCAGACCAGTTCCGCGCATTGATTCATCAGTAATCAATTTCTCTGTAGTATCGTCATTTTCCCAATAATCGTCATTATTAAGTAAGTTTTGCAATTCGACATATGCGTTATAGTCGTCTTGTGCGGAATAGTATTTTCTACCAGATTGATTGCTTATGGCTTTACTATTTGAGTGAAGTCTAATTAAGCGTATAGTATCATCGTTCGGTTTAAACTCATCGTTGATAGTTAATAGTATTCTAGTATTTTTTCTAGGTAGCCTAATCTTATCAGTTCTGTATGTAAAAAATATGCTAGAATCAGACTTGCCATGGTATATGTTATCACTAAAGACATTGCTAATTGGCGTATCAGCATATTTTACATCATTCGGCGCAACATCAATGGGGCATAATTTTTCCGCTTTAGCAATGACTTCTACAGTAGTTTTTCCCTCAATATTACGCACAAAAATTACGCTTTTAACGGAATGACTACTATCAACCTTTCCACCTGGTGTAATGTATAGATAGTTTTGCCCATTATCATCTTTAAATAAATTAATTACTTCGTGACCGATATTTGCGCCTTCATTTAGATAAGATCCAGCAAAGAGTTGATTAATGAGTATTTCATCGTTTCTCATGTATATATTTTATCATTTTTATGCATCTCATGATATAGACCAAGGCATTATTATTGAGACACCGGCTGGATGGATATTAGGGTTGAATCGCACGCCTTTGATTTACCAGTTGTAATTCATATTTGACCCACGCACGGTTGGGTGACAGGACGAGTGGAGTGGAGGGCAATACTTATCTATTCCTATTTCTTGGTAAGCGATAAACTCGGTTTCATTCTCAAAATGATTGGTTTGCGTCCGGATCAGTCGTTCTGCATAGAGACTGCTCAATTTCAGAGTAAAGCAGCTATTGGTCTGCCTGATGGAATAAGTAAGAAAGCGGCGATTGAATTGGCGAAGTAGGCATAAAAATTAGCAAAATCTGATATAGTACTAGCATTTTCACTTCACCCATGCTATAATTAACCAAGACGTTTTATAAAATCTAACGAGTAAAGAGATGGCAAAGAAGAATACGAAACGAAAGCTGATTGGTTTGGTGAGTAACTTGAGCAACCACCGAACTTACTATACTACCGTTAACACCCAGAACCGCACTACAAAAGGTCAGGGTAAATTGACACTACGTAAGTACGACCCAATTGCAAAGCAACACGCTACTTACACCGAGACTAAGAAGAACCTTGGTCGTAACGAAGTTAAAGCTCGTAAAAGCTAATTTAACAGGATTATACAGAAACTCCCTCGCATTAAGAGGGAGTTTTTATTTGGCAAGAATGTCTGACTATTTCCTCAATCGAGATTTCATATCACGAATAGTATTCATATAGTAAAGAAAAGCGTCGTATGGCGAATCATACGGGCTGAAATAGGCGTGGACATCACCGTCGGTAAAATTCTTCGTTCCCATGTAATAGAAGTGGTCTGAGGTTTGCAATTTTCGCCAATCGCTAATTAGACCTTCGTCTTTACTATCCAAAACCTCATCTTCAAGCTTATAGACATATCGCAGAGCTTCTTTCTGCAGGCTGTTTCCGCTCCAAGCAGTCAAATCTCGCTCGGCGTCCGCCCACGTTACAGGCGACGGCATACTTATTTCACCGGCAGGCGCATTCGCGTCTAGTGCTTCGCTAACGGTATAGAAAGTATTGCTATCAGCACTCAACCATTTATCAACAAACTTCTCAAAGAAGCCAAAAATCCCAGATTCCGCCCATTGATGTTCGCCGAAAGTTTCATAGTCCATGAACAAGTTAAGCAGTGACGCGTAACGAACAGAATCTTCCACCCACGTATTAAACTTATCCGCGGTCAACGGCCATTCATTCCATTTTCGATCACTAAACCTAAACGCCAAATCATCGCTCAATCGATAATTCTTAAGCAGTAATCCAATTTTCTTCGTGCCTCTTGGGCGATATACATAATTCGGACTGCGCCAATTCAGAATTGGATCCCAGCCTTCAGCCAACACACCCTTAAAGCCATCCTGCTCAGCCCATTTCGCCAAGTCATCACTATACGCCAATTCTGTATTTGCCAAAACTCGCGTTTCCGCGCCAAAAATCTCGCGAATCTTCCAGCGATGAAGCTCAACTTGACGCTCGAACTCCTTGCGCGAATAGAAAAACGCCAGACTGTGATGATACGGACTTGATAATATTTCCACTTGACCAGTTTTCACTAGGCGCTTGAAACTCTCCAAAACTTCAGGATTAAACCTTTCGGCTTGCTCTAAAAACGTTCCGCTAAAACTCAGTGAGGTCTTAAAATCAGGATATTTTTTCAATAATTTTTCAAGCAAAGCATTCATCGGCAAATACGACTTTTCTGCAACTTTTTGGAATATTTTTTGATTGTCCTGATCTGGATTTTGACCGCCAGAGAAATAATTATGCTTCCAAGCCACGTCAAATATACTATACTCGCGTATTCGCCACGGTTGATGTACGTGTAGATATAAAACTATTCCTTTATTTTTATTCATGCCAGCGCTCCTTTGTATAGTTTCAGACATTTTCTAGCGGCGTCCTGCCAAGAAATTCTCGCGTATTCATTCTTAACGTTTTTCTTCAAAGATTTCTGTAAGGCAGGTGATTCAGCGATATTAACAATTTCATCCGCCAATTTATTCACATCCCAATAGTCAAACCGCATAATATTATTCAGAACCTCACCAACGCCAGATTGACGGCTAATCAGTAACGCCGTGTCATGATGCGCCGCCTCCAAGGCAGTCAAGCCAAATGGCTCAGAAACCGAACTCATCACAAAAACATCAATCAAGCAGTAAATATCTCTCCACTGTTTTCCACGCACAAATCCCGTAAAAATCATCTTATCGCTAATCCCCAAATCTGCCGCCAGTTCAATCAGTTCATCTCTTTGCTCGCCATTTCCGGATAAAACAAAAACAATCTTCTCATATTTTTCAAGCGCCTTCGCTGCGGCTCGCACAAAATACGTCAAACCCTTCTGAACCGTAAGTCGCGTCAACGCGCCAACAACCGCATAGCCATCCTTCTTCAACTCCTCCAAATATCTGTAAGTGCTGGCGTCATACTCATGTGGCGGCAAATCAGCCAAATCAATCGCGTTATAAACCACCTCAATTTTCTCTGGCGGAATGTGATAATTCTTAACAATTATTTCCTTCGTAATTTCACTAACGGCGATTATCCGATCAGCCATCAACAAGCCTTGTTGTTCAATTTCGTGAACCAGAGGATTTCCTGACTGCTCGCCAGAACGGTCAAATTCCGTCGCGTGAACGTGCACAATTAGCGGCGCGCCCGTCATTTCCTTAGCAATTATTCCAGCTTCCATCGTCAACCAATCATGCGCGTGAATCGCGTCGGGCTGATGATTTTTCACAAACTTCCGAACGTATTTGCCATAACGCCTTTGTACAGCACGCATCGGTGAAAGACCATATTCGTCCTTAGTGTTTTCACGGTCTTCCTCTGAGCCGTTATTATACGCACCCAAATCGTGATAATTCGGCGGCAAAGGAGTAGCTGAATAGATATTCATGTAGTCAATTCCAGGATGCTCGGCGGTGTAGGGGATAATAAAGTCGATATCAACGCCCTCTGAAGCAAGCGCTTTCGACATCTGATAACAAGCAACGCCAAGTCCGCCACTATTGTGCGGAGGAAGTTCCCACCCAAGCATTAAAATTTTCATCTCTGAGTTAATTGTAGAACTACGCTTATGTTTTTTCAAGGGATTTTGGGATCTTTTTCACGAGTTTTTATTTTTCACAATTTTAACATTTGCGACAAAGCTAATTCGTGATAAAATAAGTGCTATAGGAGTGTAGCTCAGGTGGCTAGAGCACTGGTCTCCAAAACCAGGTGTCGGGGGTTCGAGTCCCTCCACTCCTGCCAAGATTCTCGCTTGAAAGAGAATCTTTTTTATTAGTCAAAAATCTGCTATAATTTTTCAATATGAAACCTTTATCCCCTTCACTTCCGCATATTATCGCCATGGTTGGTGCGCCAGGTTCAGGGAAGACGCAATTCGCTGTAGAATTTGCGAAGATTTTCAATTCTCCAGTGGTAAGTTCTCGACAATTTGAAGTTTTTACGGACAATACAAAAACCATTTCTGACGCAACATTGTCGCTTTTGGAAGAATTTTTGAAGACTAAGCAAACTGTCATTTTGGACGGATCAACGGATCAGCGCACGAATCGTATGCGTATCAATCGCCTTGCCAGGGAATATGGATACAAAGTCCTATTTGTTTGGGTACAAACCGATCCTGCCACAGCCAAACATCGCTGGATAAAGGCTTACGGCGGAAATGATGAATCTTTCGAGCGACGATTGAAGCAATTCTCAGCGCCGCACAGCAGCGAATCTTACGTCGTGATCAGCGGTCGTCACACCTTAAGTAGTCAGGCTCGCACTGTTCTTAAGCAAATTGGTGCCAGTCGCCCAGAAGCTCCACGCCGCCCAATTGCTGGAAATCGCATTAGCATAGGTTAGTTATGGCAATTATTACCGACGAAGAATTCGGAGAAATTGTCGTTAAAAAGCGCAGCTTAGCGAAGACTGTTAGTTTGAAAATTGCGCCAGATGGACGAATACAAATTACAATGCCGCCATATGCGCCGCTGTTGGCTGCAAAGGCATTGATTAAAACTTCTCGAAAGCAAATCCGCGAATTAGTCTCTCAATACCGAGAAAAGCTTTCTTACACGAAAAATCAGCAAATTGGCAAAAGTCATCATTTATTGATACAAACGACCGCGAAACCTTCGAGTGTAAAAATCGTCGGGACGCAGATATTGGCAGAAATCAACGAGGCAGAATCCGTCGAATCGGCCGCAAATCAACAACTTATCCGCAGTAAAATTCTGGTTGCACTCAGAAAAGAAGCCAAGTCATACTTACCGAGGCGATTGTCATTTTTAGCGAAAGAACACGGATTTTCTTTTGCTCGGAGTAAAATCACACACTCATCAAGTCGCTGGGGAAGCTGCTCTTCATCTGGGACGATTAGCTTGAACATCGGGATGATGAACTTGCCATTTGAGCTGATTGATTACGTAATTATCCACGAATTATGTCACACCAGGCATATGAATCACTCGACGAAATTCTGGGACGAAGTTGCCAAATTTGACCCGCATTATAAAATGCACCGAAATGAATTGAAAAAATATTCGCCATACATATAGAAACGCATATGCTTATGTTATACTTTAGCTATGTGGGCGCTAATTTTTCTATTGATCACTCTGAGTGTTGTTTTAGGTATTATAGCTATTGTTTTACATAAAATATTGTCGGAAATTAGCGATAAGGACGATTGTAAAAACAACAGAAAAAGCCTCAGCGAGCACCAAAGAATGATCACGCTCATCAATAATATCACCGACGCGATTCTCAGTACGGACGAACACGGAATTATCAATACATACAATTCTGCGGCGCTTAATTTGATTGACACGAACAGCGGAATTAACGGCGAACATATCAGCCAGGTGCTGAACCTTGAGACGACAGATAAAAAGCCGATTGACATTTTTAAGGAACTCACCAAGTCTTCTGCGATTCGCCAACGCGACGACGTTTTGATGAAAATCGAAGATGACGATTATATTCGTCTGGAAGTTACGCTTGCGCCAGTTCAGGGTGGCGATAAAATGACGCCGGACGGATACGTGCTTATTTTACGTGACATTACGAAGACGAAAAGCCTCGAGGAAGAGCGTGATGAGTTTATCAGTGTAGTTAGTCACGAATTGCGTACACCAATTGCTATTGCTGAAGGTTCACTGAGTAATGCCAAATTGCTGGTCGAGCGTAAAATAACCAGCAAAATTCCTGAAGCCATCGACGAATCTCATAAGCAAATTTTATTCTTAGCGCGAATGATCAACGACCTCAGTACGTTATCACGCGCAGAGCGAGGAGTGGCTGATGAAACGGAGATAATTGACGTGACGGAGTTGGCTGCTCAGATAAATTCCGAATATTCACCTCAGGCGAGCGAGAAGGGTTTGGCTTTCAATTTGGATATCGGCGGACGACTTGGCGCAGTTAAAGTTTCTCGTCTATATCTGGAGGAAATTCTCCAAAACTTCATTACCAACGCCATTCGATATACACAAAAAGGCTCCATAACTTTATCAATCAAGAAAAATAAATCTGGCGAAATCACCTTTAAGGTCATTGACACGGGAATTGGCATTAGCAAAGCCGACATAGCAAAAATTTTCGACAAGTTTTACCGCGCAGAAGATTATAGAACTCGCGAGACGAAAGGCACGGGATTAGGTCTATACGTTTCCGCTAAGTTGGCGAAGAAATTGGGCTGCAAAATTGAGGTAGAAAGCCGATTAAATCACGGATCGACGTTCGGATTCAAGCTAAAAGAGTTCAAAAATAATGACAAATAATATTCGGTCAACTTGTTTTTTTGACTTGGATGAATTACAATAACTATTGACAGTCTGTGAAAAACAGACTTTTTAAATTGGGAGAAAATATGGCACAGAAAGGCAAGGCAAGCAGCAAAACTACGGTTCGTCGAATCAAGGCTACCGACGACGCGCCAAAAAAAGAAAAAGCTGTAGCGAAAAAAATCAATAAACCAACCAAAATCACCACAAAAGCACCTAAAAAGTCTGGCGAAAAAGGTGGATTGATTGGATATTTTAAGGGCGCCTGGGAAGAGTTGAAGCTAGTTCGCTGGCCAACCCGCTCAGCAACTTGGGCAATGACAGCGGCGGTGCTTATCTTCACCTTTGTGTTTGTCGTTCTGATTTTATTACTTGACGCCGCATTTAACTGGGGCTTTAACCAAATTTTGAAATAGAGGAGAGATTATGAGTTCAAAACGATATGACGACAGTAAGCAATGGTATGCAATTCACACCTATTCTGGCTATGAAGAAAAAGTTGCCGAATCAATCCGCCAACGAATCAACGGCGTCGATATGGCTGATAAGATTTTTGACGTTATCGTGCCAAAAGAAAAGCAAATTCAAATTCGCAACGGTAAGCGTAAAATTGTTGAGGCTAAGATCTTCCAGGGTTATGTCTTGGTTGAGATGAAATTGACCGACGAAACTTGGTACATCATCCGCAACACGCCGGGCGTTACAGGATTTGTGGGTGCCGACACTACGCCAACTCCAGTTTCTGAAAAAGAAATTGCGAAGATCAAGAAGCGAATGGGCGTTGAAGAACCAAAGCATCAGATTGATTTATCAGAAGGCGAAGTTGTTTCAATTATCGACGGTCCATTCAAGGGCTTTGATGGCGCAGTGAGCGAAATTGACGCATCTAAGGGAACTTTGAAGGTTATGGTCAGTATGTTTGGTCGTGACACTCCAGTCGAGTTGGACGCCCTGCAGGTTAAAAAAGTTTAGCTTGCAATTTTAAGCATTTTTCGATATAATATTCGAGTTACGCACTACAAACTATAAGGAAGAACTATGGCAAAGAAAATTATTGGTAATTTGAAATTACGCATTCCAGCCGGTCGAGCAACAGCAGGTCCTCCAGTGGGATCAACGCTTGGTCAGTGGGGACTAAACATGATGGATTTCATCAATCCATTCAATGACGCTACAAAAGACATGATGGGTAAGGACGTAATTGTTCACATTCAAGTTTACGAAGACCGAACATTTACTTGGAACTCACTTGGTCAGCCAGTTGACGATATGATTCGCGAAAAAGCTGGAATCCAAAAGGGTAGCGGCAAGCCACACTCAGACAAGGTTGGTAAGATTACTCGCGCACAATTGCAAGAAATCGCTGAGGCGAAAAAAGACCAATTGAACGCAATCGACATTGAAGGCGCAATGAAAGTTATCGCCGGGTCAGCACGCTCAATGGGTGTTGAAGTCATCGACTAATCTACAGAACTTTTAGCAAATAGCCCCGGACTTCTCGGGGTTATTTTATGGGAAGATGTAATAAATGATTGTGAAGAATATTTTAGATGACAGTGTAATCTCCGCGCTCCAGAACGAGCAATTGATAATTGCTAAAACTGACACGATTTATGGAATATTAGCCGCTGCCAATTCAGAAAAAGCCGTCGAGAAATTATACGAAGTCAAGCGGCGCCCCTTGAATAATCCGGTCATTATTTTGGTTGCAAATATTGACGACATCCCTAATCTCACGCCGTCGATCAAACACAAATATCAAGAAATCTCCAAAAATAGACCAACAACAATCATCACTAAAGTGAGCCCTGATTTTCTGCCACATCTTCCGAGGAACGGCGGAACATTGGCATTCAGAGTCGTGCCAGAATCTCCATTAGTAGAGTTAATTCGAACCGTCGGTCTTTTGGTCGCGCCCAGTGCAAATCCATCAGGAGAAGAACCTGCAAAGAACGTCACCGAAGCAATAAATTACTTCCACGAATTAGTGCCGATTTATGTCGATTCTGGAGAAGACGCCGACGCTCAACCGTCGCAAATTGTCCGAATCAACGAGGGCGGGGAAATTGAGTTTTTAAGAAGATAACCCTCGAAAAATTGCCAAATAAAAAAGACTTCCTCTGAGCTACAAGGAAGTCTTTTTGCGCGAGTTACTTCACAAACGGATGCGCAATTTCCAAATCTGGGCGCTTTTCCGCAATTCTCAGCAGCTCGTTATACTTAGCAATTCGCTCTGAACGCGACATCGAGCCAGTCTTAATTTGACCCGTACCCAAACCGACCGCCAAATGAGAAATCGTTACGTCCTCCGTCTCGCCAGATCGGTGGCTCATCACCGTATTCCAGCCAGCATTCTTCGCCATCAAAACAGCCTGAATTGTCTCAGTCAATGTGCCAATTTGGTTCGGCTTGATTAAGATCGCATTGCCAGCCTTTTCTTCAATTCCGCGCTTCAATCGCTCGACATTCGTCACCAAGAGATCGTCGCCAACCAATTGTGCAAAATTACCCAAATCAGCCGTCATTTTCTCCCAATCTTCCCAAGCTTCTTCGTTCAATCCATCTTCAATCGAGAGAACAGGGACGCGTTCCAACAGGGCTTTATACGTGCGAATCATTTCGTCAGCCGATAGAATTCGGTGTTCAGTCGCCAAGTTATATTTGCCGTCCTTGTAAAGCTCGCTCGCTGCAACGTCCAGCGCAAAACCAAAGTCCACGCCTAATTTATAGCCAGCCTGCTCGATGGCGCGAGATAGCAACAAAATAGGCTCCATATTGCCATTCCTGACATGAGGAGCGTAACCGCCTTCATCGCCAACCGTCGTAGGATAACCTTCGTCTTTCAGGATTTTTGCCAACGCGTGAAAAACTTCCGCGCTCATTCGAACTGCGTCCGCAAAAGTTGCCGCGCTAGTTGGAATAATCATATATTCCTGAAAATCAGTCGCGCCCAACGCATGCTGACCGCCGTTCATCACGTTGATCATCGGCATTGGCAGACACATTGCAGGATTTCCAGCCAAGCTATTGACGTATTGATACAACTCCACGCCACGCGACTTAGCAGCAGCTTTCGCCACGGCCAGCGACACAGCCAAAATCGCATTCGCACCCAAACGCGCCTTATTCGGCGTACCGTCCAGACTCTTCATTTTTTCATCAATTGCGGCCTGGTCGAACGGATTAGAGCCTTTCAAAGCCTGCGCAATTTCACCATTGACATTTTCGACCGCACGAAGCACGCCTTTACCGCCAAACGCCAACTCGCCGTCCCGAAGCTCAACAGCCTCGAAAGAGCCAGTGCTTGCGCCAGACGGAACAGCCGCACGACCGAACGAACCGTCACTCAAAGTCACGTCCGCTTCAACCGTCGGATTTCCACGCGAATCTAAAATTTGCCTTGCTTGTATGTTTGTAATTGTTATATCCATAATTACTATTTTATCAAAAAACAGCAATTATATGTTAATCTATTCATTTAACTCCAGGTCGCGCTGTATTATCACCGGCTCACCAATTTGAGTTTCACCCAACCCTGAATAAAACACCTTCGGGCTATCACACATAGCGACGCGCACAGCCCGAGAACCATCAGACCCCAAGAGCTTGCCGTTTTCAAAACCACTTCTCCGCCGCTTGGTAGCTGAATAGTTTTCGTATCTTCCACTGAAGTAACCTCCTTGTATTAAAGCAACCTCTGGCACAAAATAGAAGAATCGCGACACAAGATCGCAATTTGTTATTTGTACCATATCACACTCTGGTGATATATTCGTAACATGAGTAGAGAAGTTGAAGTTCACAAAAAATACCTTGAAGCCAAAAACGAGGCTCGTAAAATCCAAGATAAGGCAGAGCGTAAGGATACGATAAAGCGGCTTAAAGAGCAATATAAAATAGATAAACCCGTCGAGATATATGGAGAATATTTTGGCAGTCATAAAGCAATACGACGTCATATAAAAACACTAACTCTAGTCGCGTATAGCGACGGTATAGATTTATATTCTGGTGGCACATTTAATAGGCGTAAAGAGTTACTGACAACTATACCATGGTCTTCGGTGTTGGATTTTTCTTTCAACGAAGATTCCCATACAGAGGACTCGAGCAGAATTACTGCCACTCGAATGATTGCTTTTGGTATATTTTCTCTAGCTGCAAAAAAGAAAAGCACAAAATCAGATATTAAACTAGTGTCAACTCTAAAAACAAAAACTGGCGACATTGTTGTAGAATATAAGTCCCACATAGATAACACCAAGTCGACAACAGGTACTATGCTAAAATCAGCAGACGATAGTCTTGTAAGATCTAACAGTAAATTTAGAATATCGGTATTAAATCATACTGGAAATGATAGCTCTGATCAGCCAATTGTAATATAATACAAAAGTCCGCAACCTGCGGGCTTTTCTGTTCACCAAATTACTACTAATAAGTGTATTCATTAACCAGTTTTGCGGTAAACGAATTATATCCATAATTACTATTTTATCAAACATTTGCCTCAATCTCTGAAAATATGGTATAATTTCAACATTATCAATCAATGTTGGGAGGCTGATTTGTTAAGATGACAAATTGCCGTTCGTACCACAGAAAGGATTTTTATGGCAAAGAAAGCCGAGTTGCTAGAAAAAGCAGCAGAACTAAAATTAGAAGTCAGTGAGAAAAACACAATCGCTGAAATTGAAGCAGCAATTGCAGAAGCTACAGACGCAAGCAAACCTCAAGACAACAAAGACAAAGACGTTGTTGCTGAGCGCGAAGCTACCGTCGCTAAGTCTGGCAAGCGTAGCCAAAAAGCTCTTGACGAAGCCGCTGAAAAAGCAGAGAAGGAAGCTCGCAAGGAAGCTGGCGACACTACTCCACAATCAGACGACGCTGAAGCTCACGTAAAGAAAGGCCCAAAGCCAGTTACTCGTCCACGTTTGGAGCGCCGCGGTAAAAAATATCAGGACGCCGCAAAAAACGTTGAAAAGAACAAATTGTACAGCTTAGATGAAGCTTTGAAATTGGCTACTGAAACCAGCCCAGTTAAGTTCGACGCTAGCGTTGAAATCCACATCCGCCTAGGCGTTGACCCACGCCAAGCCGACCAAAACATTCGCTCAACCGTAGCATTGCCACACGGTACAGGTAAAGATGTTCGCGTAGCAGTTTTTGCACCAGAATCAGAACACGCTGCCGCTAAAAAAGCTGGCGCTGATATCATCGGTGACGAAGAATTCTTAAGCCAATTGGACAAGGAAGAATTGAACTTCGACATTTTGGTCGCAACTCCACAGTACATGCCAAAGCTTGGTAAGTACGCACGTTTGCTTGGTCCACGCGGTTTGATGCCAAATCCAAAGTCTGGCACTGTCGCTACTGACGTCGCTAAAGCCGTTTCTGAAGCAAAAGCCGGAAAAGTTGAATATCGCGTTGATAAGCAAGCCATCGTTCACTTGTCAATCGGCAAAGTATCATTCGGTGCTGAAAAATTGTCAGAAAACGCACGCGCATTCTTAACCAGTTTGAACTCCCAAAAGCCATCCAGCTTAAAGGGCGTTTACGTTAAGAGCGTTGCAATTGCCACAACTATGGGCCCTGGCATTAAAGTAGAGAACTCTCTGTAATCTTTATATTTCAGGCAATTAAATCCCGTCGATTCTGGCGGGATTTTTGCGTTACTATTGCATTTTTCATTTTTTATGATAAAATAGTGAAGTCCGCCTAGATGCTGATGTTCAAGTGAGTTCTTGATTTCCAGCCAGGCTGGATAAAAGAACCTTAACATCTGTATCTAAACTTTTCACGAGAGAAAGGATGCGAAATGCACCGGCAACACAACACTCCATTGCGAGTGTCTGTTGTGGCGGTCTTTGTGGCATTGCTTATGGCGTTCCTCTTCGGAGGGACAACGCACGCCGACGAGGCACAGTCGGCAGCCACTCAGTCAGCCAACGTCGTGACCGAGGCTCAGTCCTCGGACACTGTCACCACGGCGGCAACGTCAGACAACGAAGATCAGTCTTCGTCTGGTGTCGCTACCGACAGCAACTGTACTCCTCGGCCGATTTCAGCCGAAGAGATTCAGACTAACCTCAAGACTCAAGACGGGTCTATTGAGTACACCGCCTACGAGGCGGTGCAATTCTCCATCTCCCTGACCCTCGAAGAGGGTCACTGCGGCGGAGACCAAGTGGTCATCTCTGTTCCAAACGAGTTTGGAACGGACGGCGACAACAACCCCGTCCCAATGACGACCCCGGATGGGGTCACTATTGGTCATGCCGTATACGATGGTCACAACCATACAGTGACCATCACATTGACCGACGAGGTCGAGGTCTCTGGACGTCAGAACTACCACGCTGAAGCGTGGTGGAAAGTCCACATGGAACCCAGCCTGGTCCCTGGAGAAACCAGGGAACTTCGCTGGACTGTCGACGGAGTCATCCGTCGACAGTCTATCCAAGTGGGCACCTGTGACGGATGCAGCCAGCCCGGACCAAATCCCTCCAAGTGGGGGAGCGTTGACGGAGGAAAGCAGAGCATTACGGTGGTTCTCCCCACCGCAACTCAAAGCGACCAAGAGTTTGTCGTTACAGACAAACTCACATCCCCAGGTCAACACTTTGCCTGCGATAATCTTATCGCAGGGAGAGTTGGCGTCTATACGAGTGCCAACGACTGGGGTGCACCGCAGTATGTCAGGTTCCAAGAACCTGACATCACTAGCTGCGACAACAGCAAGGCGGTCATTAACGTTCGACTGAACAAGGGCGAAAAGGCCCGCATTCAGTTGAATGTTCTGGTCGATTCCACGGACCCCGGTCCGTGGACGGATACGGCAAGTATCGTTTCCCAGGACCAGTCCTGGGAAGTGACTGCCCGAATCGTTCGTCGAGAGGCTGGCGGTAACGCCGGATTCGACACCAACCCCGTGGTGCCCACACCGACCCCGACTCCGAGCCCGGCACCCACGCCGGAACCGAGCCCGAGTCCGTCGGTGACAACTCCGGCACCCACGCCGAGTCCGACACCCACGCCTGTGACGCCAACTCCGGCGCCATCGGCATCACCGAGTCCGAGTCCGTCGGCACCAAGCCCGTCGGTCACGCCGACTCCGAGCCCGACGCCAACCACGGCACCGTCGGCAACACCGGTGCCGACACCCACGCCATCGACGACACCGGCACCCGCACCCACGCCGTCAGCGACTCCGACGCCGGCACCCCAGCACAAGAAGCTGGCGGTCACTGGCGCTGGAAATACAGTCACTAGCGCGACTGCGCTAGCGGCTCTCGGAATCGGTATCCTCTGGGTGCGCCGTCGCCAGACGGCGCACTACTCGGAGGACTAGTCCCTCTCGTCGAGGGGTGTTAGTTTAATCGACTAGCACCCCTCGGCAGAGGTGTATAGATACAGAAAAGTTAGGAGGTCTTACACCCGCTCCACCACGGAGCGGGTTTTCTCTTTGGCTAGACATAGAAACCTATTGATTTTATCACGCTATTATTGTAAAGTAATCGGCTGGAAAATAATCGCCATAACTCTTGTTTTTCGTTGTCATTTCTGCTACAATTCTAAGGAACATTACCAAAGACAGTGGCGACTTGACGTAAAACAAGTATAAAAATGCCACCGAGGGATGAAACTAACAGTTTTATTTGACGTCTTTGGTAGTGCGAGAATCAAAGACGTTTTTTGATTCTCCATTACCGCACGTTAACAAATTGGCACATAACAAATTAACTCAATCAAAGAAAGGATTTTTATGGCAATTTCACGCGATAAAAAACAAACTTTGGTTGCTGAACTGACAGAGCTATTAAAAGACGCTAAGGGTACGGCTTTTGCTCGATATCAAACCCTTACCGTTGCCGACCTACAAGAACTACGCAAGGCAGCTCGCGAAGCGGGCGTTACCATCAAGGTTGTTAAAAACCGATTGGTACGCGTAGCTCTTCAGGAAATCGATACTTACAAAGAAACCGACACCAGCTTATTGGTTGGTCAATTGGTTTACGCTGTAAGTAGCGAAGATGAAGTTATGCCAGCAAAGGTATTGGATACGTTTGCAAAAACACATCCAGCATTACAACTTGCAGGTGGCTTCTCAGGCGAAGGCTTGGCAATTAGCGAAGCTGACGTTAAAGCATTGGCAGGCCTACCAAGCAAAGACCAGCTCGTTGCTCAAGTGGTATCACAATTGCTATCACCAGTACACGACACAGTCAACGCGCTTGGCGGCAATTTGCACGGACTTTTGGACGGCATCGAAGCCAAAGCTACTGCTTAAGTTTAGCAATCAACACTAGTAACGTTGCAATCATCGCAACAATGTAATAATAAAGGAGAATATCAATGGCTGATATTAAGAAATTGGCTGAAGAACTTGTAAAATTGACAGTTCTAGAAGTTAACGAATTGAAAAATCATCTTAAAGAAGAATACGGCATCGAGCCAGCTGCTGCAGCTGTCGCTGTTGCTGGTCCAGCTGCTGGTGGTGACGCCGCTGCTGCTGACGAAAAAACTGAGTTCACAGTTACTTTGAAAGACGCTGGTTCTCAGAAGGTTGCAGTCATCAAGGCTGTTAAAGAAATCACTGGCCTAGGTCTAGGTGAAGCAAAAGCTATCGTTGACGGCGCTCCAGCACCAGTCAAGGAAAAAGTTTCTAAAGACGAAGCTGAAGCTGCAAAGAAAACTTTGGAAGACGCTGGCGCTACTGTTGAGCTTTCATAATTTGTTATATAACGCCAATTTGTTTCGTTTAATCACCGTCCGCCCTGGGCGGTGATTTTTATGTCGCCAATCTTAATATCACGAACCGTGCATCATTTTCAAGAGTAAAATTTGCAACACTTTTTTATTCATATCTTATAGCGCTGTGGAAAATTGGATAAAAATAGATAACGCGACTTGATATAAATGTAAGGATATGCTATATATTAGTTAAGTATTATAAAAAATAGACAAAGGAATTGCGAGAACCATGTCTGAATTACCAGAAAAGCAAATTAAGCGTCTGAGGACACTTATTCAAGAGGCGGAGACCAATTTAGCTGCCGCAAAAGAATTATTGATTAGTATTATTGGTGACGATGGTCAAGTTGTCACGCCAAAAACTTCGTCAGATAACGTAGCGGGAAAGATTATCGAAGGCGTATTTGACGGACAAATGATGCTCAGCCCGGATGGTAAAAATTACCCAATCCCAGCCAACTACGCTTCAAAGTCAAAGCTGGTTGAAGGCGACTTGATGAAATTGACAATCGCTGAAGATGGCAGCTTTATTTATAAGCAAATCGGTCCTGTACCACGAAAGCAAGTTATCGGAACGCTCGTCCAGCACGACGGAATTTACTACGTCGAGGCTTCTGGCCGCGAATATCGTATTTTGCTTGCTAGCGTAACTTATTTCCGAATTAACGTCGGCGACCAAGTTACAATTATCATCCCTGAAGACAATCCTGACGCAACTTGGGCTGCAGTCGAAGCTGCATTGTAAATATTATGCTACCGAGCGAATTTTTGCTCAGTTATGCCAGTTTTAACGCCGACAATAAGCCTTTTATTGAATGTCAAGTTGGCGATAAAATTGAGCGTCATGAATTGTTCGAACAAGATTTGTCTTTTGAGTTTGATTTTTCCGTCAAATATTGCACTGGCTGGGTGGATTTTGAGAATCGCTGTAGCCAAATCTGTCCAGATCAAGCCACAGTTGATGAAAAGTATGAAAATTGCCTAAAATGCCGCGACAAAACCGGCTTTAATCCAGCATTTTACAACGCCAATTCGGTTTCCGCTCAACAAGAAAAAATCAATCAAAATCCGCACTTTGTTTACTTGGCGTACTTCGCGCCGAACGTCATAAAAGTTGGAATCTCGCAAGAAGAGCGCGGAATTCGGAGATTATTGGAGCAGGGAGCGCGATTAGCCATAAAATTAGAAACGTTTTCTTCGGCATTAATCGCCAGACAATATGAGGCGAAAATTTCCAAGCTGGACGGAATAGTTGAAACTCTGCCAGTTCACAAAAAGATGGAATTGATAAAACAACCTTTTGATCGTGCAGCCGGCGAAAGGGAATTGCGACAAAAATTACTTGAAATTGAGCAGAAAATTGGCGTGTCGTTTCCGAAATCCGAGCTAATTCCTTGTGAAGATTATTTTCAAACCGCTGGCGTTGATTTGTCACGTGTCGTTTTAATGAAGAATTACAGTCAATTGGTCGGGCGTGTACGCAGCGTCATCGGCTCAATTGTCATTACTGATTACGACGGTCAGCTGCTGGCTTACAATATCAAAAAACTTATTGGTTATCGGGCGCAAAAAATTGACAAAGAAATTGAGCTGGATTTACCAACCGAGCAATTAACGCTATTTTAAAACCTTATTTTTACGATATACTTTTGATGAAATAGCTTGAAATTTCACTCTATTACTGATATATATCAAACAATAAAGGAGGCTACTAATGAGCTTAACTACAATATTATTAAATACTTCAATAGTACTGGCACGATACTTGCCATACATCTTGGGAACGGTTACTCTAATTACATCAATATTCATCCTTAAGAAAGAAAAAATTAGCAAGAAGTCTAAGACTCTGCTGTTAACTTGCATAATTACTACCATTATCACAATAATAATCGTATTTATGCGATCTCGAATACTCGGAAATCACATTTGTTAACGTCTACTACGGCGGCAGGTTTGGTAACATACCCGGTGATAGTCATGGTCATGTCAGAGCCACTGGCGGTCCGCTCGGCGAAAATATCGTCTATTGGAGGCTGCCTGAGAGCGAGGGCGGCCAGGTTATCATAGACAACTCATGGGAAACCATGAACGGCAACGACTTGCGCGATCACCTCACTGGCTTCTGAGTCATAAGACATCTGGATATGCCTGAAAACTATCCATCTTACCTGGTATAATTTCACTATGAACAATTACTCAAATTTTATATTCCCATCGGTAATTTTTGAAGCATTTCCAATTCTCGAAAAATTGGGTTATGTTCGACAATTCGCACCACTGATACCGCTTAGTCCAGATACGACTTTTCACCTATTCGGCGGTAAGGATGGATACTTTCTTATACTAGTTATGACCGACTATGCTGACCCAATAGATCAGAGTCGAGAACTAAAGAATATTTCTGGTGAATATGCGTTTGAATTTACTAAGCTTATCAAGCCGTACAGTAACAATGAGCATATTGAAATAAGAGAAAATGACGAGATACTTGAAGATCCAACCGTGTCAGACCCTAATAGTTACTACCGTTTTTATGTCGCCGAAACAAAACACAAAATCGATCTGCGCTATCCATAAAAAATGCCGTTTTCTGCTATAATTATCTCATGAGGAGCATGAGGGGATGAGTCAGGCGCTATATCGTAAATATCGCAGTCGTAGTTTGGATGAAGTTTTAGGTCAAGATCACGTGACTAGTATTTTACGTCGAGCGTTAGAGCAGGGAAAAATTGCTCATGCGTACTTGTTGACTGGACCGCGTGGCGTAGGAAAAACATCGGTGGCGCGAATTTTGGCGCACGAAATTAACCACTTGCCATATGATGACGATTCTTCAAACTTGGATATTATTGAAATTGACGCAGCCAGCAATAACGGCGTTGACGACATTCGTGCTTTAAGAGAAAAAGCCCAAGTTGCACCTGTTTCTGCGCCGAAAAAAGTTTATATCATCGACGAAGTTCACATGCTGTCAAAATCAGCATTTAACGCGCTATTGAAAACCTTGGAAGAACCGCCAGAGCACGTGGTGTTTATCTTAGCCACAACCGACGCCGACAAACTTCCAGCCACCATTCTTAGCCGCGTCCAGCAATTTTTCTTCCGCCCAATTCCGACGGAAATTATGACGCGCCAGTTAATGAATATAGCGAAAAAAGAGGGATTTGCAATTGAAGAGGACGCCGCCAGGTTAATCGCTGAACGTTCCCGTGGCGGATTCCGTGACGGCATCAGTACGCTTGACCAATTGTCGATTTTAGCAACTCCAGACCAGCCGTTGACAGCGAATATGGTTACCGAATATTTGGGGCTGAGCGACGCGACGATGCTCGGCAATTTGTTGGATTCATACCCATCCGATGACAATGATAAAGTCTTAAATACCTTCCAGGAATTAGAAAATAGCGGTGCGAATTCAGTTGTTGTGGCGCATCAATTATTGTCAATCGCTCGCAATAGATTACGAAAAAATCCGAATCTTATTGGGTTGGTTCAGCAACTGATCGAGGTTGATCGGCACCCGCATCCAGACTTGAAATTATTGACGATATTTATGAATAGCAATTCTCAGCCGACAAAAAAGTCAGCCGCGCCAAAGAAAAATATAACTCAAGCCACGACCCAAAAACCCGCCGAAAAACCAACGCCAATTAAGTCAGCAGAACCGACCAAACAGACCGAAAAGCCGATTGAAAAAGAAGAAAAATCAGCCGAGCCAGCAAAAAAACCCGCCGCAAAACCAAAGAAAACCGACACGCCGCTAGAGCTAAATTGGGAAAAAGTCATTGAAAGGGCGAAGGAAAAATCTCTCGGGCTGGCGTCATTATTACAGAAAAGTCAGTGGTCGTTTGATGGTGAAAAATTGACAATTTACGCAGGTTCCGCGTTTTATAAGAAAAAGTTGGATGACGCGAAAAACAAACCGTTGATTTCAGAAATTATCTCAGAAGAAACCGCGATGGATTTGGAAATTGATATAATTGGAGAGAAGAAACCGCCAGAGGACGAAAAATTGGCGGAAATTGCAGAATTAATGGGTGGCGGCGAAGAAGTTAAGCTGGAGGATATTTAATGGCAGATAAAAGCGAAGAAGTAAAAGGGAAGATACCGCCACAAAATTTGGACGCGGAAAAAAGTTTGCTTGGGGCGGTTTTAATTGACGAGGAAGTTTTGGCGGACGCCGCAGAAATTACTCACCCTAGCGATTTTTACGACAAGAATCACGGATTGATTTTTGCTGGAATGATGCGGCTATTTGAAAAACATAAGCCCGTCGACCTTCTGACCTTAACTGATGAATTGAAGCGAAAGGACGAGCTGGAATTGGTCGGCGGATCAGCATACCTGACAGAGCTAACAAACTACGTTCCAACGGCAGCGCACGCATCGGCTTACGCGGAAATGATTGCGCAAGCAGCGGTTCGCAGGCGCCTAATAAAAGCGAGCGGTGATATTTCCGAGCTTGGCTATGACGAATCGACGACTACGCAGGAATTATTAGAGAAGGCCGAAGCCGAACTTTTCAGCGTGTCAGACCAATCAACCAAGCAAGATTTGGTCAGCCTGGAAAGCATTCTGACGGATAGTTTTGATCGAATTGAAGAGCTCAGTAAAAATAAAGGCTCTCTCAGAGGAGTTCGCACTGGCTATCGCGATCTGGACAATATGACCGCTGGCTTGCAAAAATCAGACTTGATCATTCTGGCGGCGCGACCAGCCATGGGTAAGACGACGCTGGTGACGAATTTGGCTTATAACGTGGCGACGATTGAGAAAAATCCCGTCCTATTTTTCAGCCTAGAGATGAGCAAGGAACAGTTGGTCGACCGTATGTTAGCGGATGCGTCGGGAGTTGATAGCTGGAATATTCGCACCGGAAATCTGAGTGATGAAGATTTTGCAAAGTTGTCTGAGGCTATGGGTGAAATGGCTGAGGCGCCAATTTACATCGACGACACTCCAGGATTATCGGTTTTGGAAATGCGCACGAAAGCGCGTCGAATTGCTCATGAAAACCAATTGGGACTAATCATCGTCGACTATTTGCAGCTTATGCAGGCCAACGGAAACCACAACGGAAACCGCGTTCAGGAAGTTTCGGAAATTTCCCGTGGACTGAAGCTTATTGCTCGCGAGCTGAATGTGCCGCTAATTGCCCTGAGTCAGTTGAGCCGTTCTGTCGAATCTCGCACGCCGCCAATTCCACAACTAGCCGACCTGCGTGAATCCGGTTCTATTGAGCAGGACGCCGACATCGTGAGCTTTATTTATCGCCCTGGATATTACGAACCCGACAACCCAGAAATTCAGAATATTACTGACCTCATCATCGCCAAGCACCGTAACGGCCCAGTTGGTAAGGTCCAATTGTACTTCCATCCAGAGCGCCTACGCTTTATGAGTCTGGATCGCAAGCATGAATAGAATTGTGTTATAATCATACCAATGAAAAAGCAAAAAGTTACCGATATATTCCTTTACCGATGGCGCTACGTTTTCGGCTATACATTACTAGCGCTGTTGTATATAGGGGCTATTATAATTTCCGCGTTGCACATACCAGGTGGATTGTCGCAAGCAGAAATCGACATGGTCAATACGACAAATCACTTGAACTTCAGTATCGAAGGAATCGCCGTCACAAATTTACCATTTCACCTTCTTCAATTGTTATTCTTCAAGCTATTCGGCGTCAGTTTATTAATAATTAAAGCACCCGCCGTAATCCTTTCAATCGCCAGCTCCGTCGCTATTTTCTTTCTCTTAAAGCGCTGGTTTAAGCCGTCCACAACGATTCTATCGCTATTGATCATGGCAACGACTGGACAATTTTTATTCATCGGTCAAAGCGCAGCTGTTGGCATTTTATACATCTTTTACACCGCGCTAACTTTGCTTTTCGCTACATTGATTCTCCAGAAAGCCCAGAACGCCTCCATTTGGCGAATCAGCTTAGCCATCACCACGGCATTCAGCCTCTTCACTCCGTATTTTTGGTATATCAATCTGGGGCTTCTGATCATCGCCTTTCTACATCCACATCCACGCTATTTCCTTATCTCCAGAAAACATCGTAAGTCTTGGATTGTGCCGTCCGCTATCTTATTCACAATTGGTTGTGCGATTGGCTTTCTTTGCTATAAATCCCACGCGCTATTTTACAACCTTATCGGCATCAACAGCCTAAGTTTTGACGTCGTCGCAAACCTCAGGACTTTATATTACACATACATCCGCATTTTCCCATCAGTCGTAGGAAACCAAATCACGCCAATTATGGACATCAACGCAATGGTGTTAATCGGGCTAGGACTATTCCGCAGCTTCCAAAAAATCTCCAGCGCCCGCTCGTTTATGATTTGGTCGTGGCTAATCTTAGCATTGGCGCTACTCATCTTCCAGCCAAGCCTCACCCCGATAATCATCATCCCGCTATTTATTCTCTTGGCGGTCGGATTGGAATCCCTAATGAACATGTGGTACGGACTTTTCCCGCGCAATCCATACGCTCGCGGCACAGGACTGGTTCTTATATCAATGCTAATCATCATTATGGTGGCAGGTGGTAGCTTCCGCTATATTGACGGTTATCGCTATTTCCCAGAGGCAGTTTCACGCTTTAATAAAGATTTATCTCTACTCCGTAAAAATACCGCACCGACCGATTCATTCTCATTATTGGTTAGTAAAGAAGAATCACCGATTTACGAAGCACTTAAAAAGCACAATTATCACCAGATATCAATTATCCACACAGCGCCAGCGAATGTCGGACAGACTTTATACGTTAGCCACAGCGTAAAGTCTCAAATTCCGCAGACTTACTCTGGGTATCTGTCGTCAGTAATTGTCAATGACCATAAAGACGGCGACCGCTTCTACGTCTACACATCCGACCGCAAATAGGGTATAATTGTAAGTGTTAAATAAGGAGGAATATGGCGTTTGATCAGGTAAAAATGCTGCAACAATTACGCAAAGCACAGAAACAATTAGGCAAAGAAATCATCGAAGTTGAGGCTGGCGATGGCGCTGTGATCGTACAAATCACTGGCGAGTTAAAGATTAAGTCTGTAAAGATTGACCCAGAAATGGTCGACTTGGAGAGTATCGAAGAGTTGGAACACTGGATCGAAATCGCAGTTCGCGACGGTATGACAAAGGCTCAGGAAGTCGCTGCTGAAACTATGAAGCCATTGATGGGCGGCTTGGGCAATTTGCCATTCTAAAGTCATGTCAATCGACATTTTACCAAAAGCTCTGACTGCTTTAATTGATGATTTTGGTAATTTACCCGGAGTTGGACCGCGTACGGCTGAAAGATATGCCTACGCGGTTTTACGCCGCAATCCCAAATCCGCAAAGCAATTAGCGCATTCATTAGACCAATTGCACGACCGAGTAAAAACCTGCCCGAAGACATTTGCGTTGATCGACTCAGATGACGATGTGTCTCCTTTATACGCAGATTCGAACAGGAATAAAAAAGTCGTTTGTGTAGTCGAGGAGCCGCTAGACATTGTTGCTATAGAAAGAACAGGGCAGTTCCTGGGCACATACCATGTGCTGGGCGGTGTTATCTCACCAATTGACAATATCGGGCCAGAACAATTACACATCCCAGAGCTAATTGAGCGCATAAAAACCGACGACGTTCAAGAGATTATCATCGCTACGAACGCTTCAGTAGAAGGCGAATCAACAGCACTGTTTTTGCAAAGATACATCCAAGAGGCTGGGCTGAATACGACCATCACACGCTTAGCCAGAGGTATTCCAGTCGGCGTTGACCTTGAGTACGCAGACCAAATTACGCTAACTCACGCGTTGGAAGGTCGAAAACAGTTATAGACTCAACAGCTTCATCACCAATAAAAATACCCGCCATCTCGGCGGGTATTTCGTTGCTAGCTTGACCTATTACATTTGGCGGCGGCTAGCGATGTAAGCGATAGTAGCTGTAGTTAGTCCACCTAGGCCTAGTGCTGACATAATCGCGTCACTTGCACCAGTCGTTGGCAATTCTGGGCTAGGTGTTGGTGTTGAAGGAGTGTTTGGTGTAGGAGTAGGAGTTTCCTTACATTCGTCCAAGTTAGTCTTGTGAATCTTTTCGTTAAACTCTTCCTTTTTAATCTCCTTAGTGTACTTCTTGCCACCTTCTTCAATTACACAGACTGTGATCTTAGCAGGAGTTTCCTTACATTCGTCCAAGTTGGTCTTGTGAATCTTTTCGTTAAACTCTTCCTTCTTAATCTCCTTAGTGTACTTCTTGCCACCTTCTTCAATTACACAAACGATCATCTTTGGTTCTGGCTTAACCGTAACAGTTTTTTGACAGTTAGGGTTTCGCCTCTTAACTTCACCAGTTTCTTTGCCGTTTACAGTAATAGTAACTGTGTAGTTACCTTCTTTTGCGTAAGTGTATTGAATTTCTGATGAGTTAGTTGTCTTGATGTTGTTATCACCGAAGTTGTATGTGTAGCTGGTGATAGATGCGCCATCCTTAGCGGTTGCCTTAACACTGAATTTGAAGGTGTTTCGAGAAATTTCAGTTACTTGCAAAGCGTCACATGTTAGGGCAGGCTTTGCTGGAGGTGTTGTTGGGTTACCCCAAACTGGGTTACCACAGTCTTTAATCACACCAGTGATAAATGAGCCGCTATTGTCAAACCATGCGTAAATATTGTAGCTCTTAGGTCCGTCAACGAAGCTCTGACCAGTTGTGTATTGGTAGTAAGTATATCCGTTTGAGGTCTTATAGCTACGTTGTGGCTGAGGCTGACGAGTACCAGCTTTAGACTGTACGGTTATAGCGTTTGTAGCTACAACACGACCGTCAACTGTAATGTTACCGTTTGCGTCAACTACACCTTCACGCATATTTGAGCCACCTTGAACCATAGTCTCGGTAACGTACCACTCTTTGTATAGTTCTTTAATTTCTGTACGGCTGTATGCTGTTTGCAATTCTGACATAGAATGTGTACCACAGTATACAACGTTAAATTTGTTACAGCCGGCAGCCTGTGAAGGTGATGCCAACCAGATTCCACCGAGCATAGCAAATCCCAAAGAGATAGCGATGCCGATTTTCTTAAATTTGTTCATAAAAACTCCTCTTTTCCAGCCCTATCTTCAGGCTTTATGTCCTCATACTAGCACAATCTTTATATTTTGTCAATAATAATTTATAAAAATGTTTATGTTTTTTTTCGATTGCGCAGTATTTTTAATAGTCCATCACATATTATACCACTTATGTAATTAAAAACAATATATTTTATATTAGAGTAAAAATCATTTGTTATAATAAATAATATGCTAGATACAGCTAAACAATTCATTCAATCCGCAAACAATATAGTTATTATTCAAGCCGAAAATCCCGACGGCGACAGCCTGGGCTCAAGCTTGGCACTGGAAGAAGTCTTAAGCGACCTAGGGAAGACTGTTACTTTATATTGTCCAGTAGATATACCGAAATATCTTCATTATATTCGCGGTTGGGATCGAGTGCAGAACGACTTTCCGTTTCAAGCCGACGCTGCGATAATTGTCGATACAAGCGCAGATGTCCTTCTTAGCAAGGTATTAGAAACTCCTGGAGCGCGACATTTCTTGAAAACGCACCCAACTCTGGTTATCGATCATCACACAGCCGAATCGACGCTCAGCTTTGATCATATTATGTTATCAGAAACCGTCGTGGCGACCGGGGAATTACTGTACAAACTGTTCAAGCATTCCGGCTGGAAGATAAATCCTCAGGCGGCCGAAGATTTATTGATAGCCATTATGAGCGATAGCCTGGGGCTTACTACGCAAAACACTACGGCTCAGACTTTCCATACGGCGGGAGAGCTCACAGAGTTGGGCGCTTCCAACGCGGAAATTGAAGAGCGACGACGCGAATTTATGAAAAAATCGCCAGAAATTTTGGCGTACAAGGGAAAATTGATCGAGCGAATCGAATATTTATTAGACGGACAATTGGCACTGGTGCACGTACCATTTGAAGAAATCCAAGTCTACAGCGACGCCTACAACCCTGGGGCGTTGATTGGTGATGAATTGAGGTTGGTTGAAGGCGTGGCGCTTAGTTGTGTTATTAAAACTTACCCCGACGGCAAATTAACTGCGCGCTTACGAGGTAATTTACCAATTGCCGATACCGTGGCTGGATACTTCGGTGGCGGCGGTCATCCGTACGCGGCAGGATTCCGCGTATATGAAAGCTATGATGAAATCGTGCGAGAATTAGTTACAGCGACAGATAAGGCTCTACGAGAAGCAGAATAGTATTGACATTTTATTCTATTAGTGATATAAATAATATCAGCTTTCGTTGATAAGTTGAGTAAATTATTATCCGAAAGCGTACTTTGACAAACAGCTACACACAAGGCGAGTTTCTATTCCTTTTGTAAAATTTCAAAGAGGAGTGGAATCTCGCTTTGTGGTAAATTGCCACTTAGCCCTCCATGGGGGCGAGAAGATAGGAAATATCATGATCACCAATATCGACGCCCCCCTTGGTCGTATTCAGTCGAATGGGATTTATACAATTGAGGGCGAAATCTATAGAGAGACCCCCCCTTATACAACCTATAAGGCACGTCTCTCCGAAGGATCGTTCGGCTCCCTACTGAGGGCGTGGAGATTCGCACAGACGGTAAAAGAATGCTATGGTGGACCAGAAGAGGCAGAAATGCTTTACAGGGCATTCTTCACAATAGCAGCTACCACTGACTCGAAGACGAGAGACAGGCTCAGTGATGAGCCCTGGACAAAAGATCTAGTGATGGCGTGCGAATACATATCGCTAGAGTTTGACCATTTCCTTCGAATGAATAGTCGAAGGGCGGGCCTGTCTAAACAGGACCTGGATTATCTAGAAAGGCGCACCTACGCTATTCTCCATGACATCCTACAACAAGCTCTTACTGTAATAGTAGGGCTCTTTGAGGAGATGATGACACTCGAAAACCAGAGATCACTCTTAGAGAAATCATTCTGTGAAATAGCAGATATCAAATGGAGGGTCTCGGGCAGCAAGCTCGGAAGTCGCCTCAACGCCATCGAGGCGGCGCTTGGCGAAAGAGTACACACCTCGTACAAACCCAGCCTAGGAATCTCATTGGAATTCTATCAGGTAGGGTGAGGTTGAGAAAAAGTGGCAAGCTGCGCTTTAGCGGTATTTTAGTAGCTGTTTGTCACTTTTTCTTGAAATTATTAAGTCCCGTTGGGGCTGTTTTTTTATACCAATTTTGAAAAACTGACCAGAGTAACGTACAATAGAACTAATGATAAAACTCTATAACACGCTCACTAGACGAAAAGATGAACTGAAACCACTTGACGGAGAAACGGTCAAATTTTACACCTGTGGTCTAACAGTTTATTCGCAACCGCACATCGGCAACTGGGTTGGCTATATTTACTGGGACGTGTTGGTACGGCTGCTACGCTGGCAAGATATTCCCGTTATTCGAACGCAAAACATCACTGATGTTGGACATTTGACCAGCGATGACGATAACGGCGAGGACAAAATGGAAAAAGGTGCGCGCCGTGAGGGGAAGACTGCCTGGGGTGTGGCGGAAAGATATATTTCCGTTGCAAATCATGAAGCTTACGACGTGCTGAAATTGATAAAACCAGATTACTTGGTGCGGGCGACGGATTATATTCAGCAACAGATTGACTTTGCAAAAGGGCTGGACGAAAAAGGATTTTTATATAAAATCGACGGCGACGGCATGTATTTTGATACGTCGCTTTTGAAGGATTACGGGAAATTAGCGCGGCTGGATGTGGCGGGCCTGGAAGCTGGCGCCAGAGTGAGCGTTGAAGGAAAGCGCAATATTACTGACTTCGCCGTCTGGAAATTTTCACCAAAAGACGCCAAGCGCGATATGGAATGGGATAGTCCGTGGGGAATCGGTTTTCCTGGCTGGCATCTGGAATGCTCGACAATTGCCCGTGAAACGCTCGGCGATTCCATCGATATTCACGCTGGCGGGATTGATCATATTCCAGTTCATCACACAAATGAAATTGCCCAGAGCGAAAGTTTGACTGGAAAACAATTTTCTCAGATTTGGCTACACAATAATCACATAAAAGTCGACGGCCGAAAGATGAGCAAATCTCTGGGGAATATTATTACGCTGGACGATATTATTTCGCGAGGCTTTAGTCCGATGGCGTTTAAGCTGGCGATTCTCAGTAAGCATTATCAGACGGAGGGGAATTTTACCTGGGAAATCCTGGAGGCAGCGCAGGCACGACTGAATCATTGGCGGGATTACGCGGTTCTGAGACATCAGACTCACGACACGCTGGAAGATGACGATGATAAGGACGAGCAGGACGATTCG
The DNA here is from genome assembly GCA_937921475.1 of uncultured Candidatus Saccharibacteria bacterium. Taxonomy (GTDB): domain Bacteria; phylum Patescibacteriota; class Saccharimonadia; order Saccharimonadales; family Saccharimonadaceae; genus Nanosynbacter. The sequence continues at coordinate 34,588 of CALFPG010000004.1, forward strand.
GTTTCGTTATTAGCGGGACGTCAGGCGTTGGTCGAGAAATTGAACGATAATTTGGATACTCCAGGCGCACTGGCGTTGATTGATGAAGTATTTTCAAAGTTGGATCATACGCCGCTTGATAAAATTCATCGGCAGAGTTTGGTGCAATTTATTGATGAGATTGACGAGATTTTAGGGCTGGATTTGGCTGAGTCTACGCCTGATATTACTGACGATTTGAAGAGGTTGATTATTCAGCGACGTCAAGCGCGCGCAGAGAAAAATTGGGAAGAATCCGACAGAATTCGCGATGAACTTCTTCAAGCTGGCGTTGCCGTTCGTGATACGCCAAGCGGCAGTGTTTGGACATGGAAATAGCCCGCTGGATTCAACGGGCTATATTTTTTCTGAGTCAACTAATCTTCGTTTTTCAATTTCTTAACTAATTTATTAATAAGCGGCTTTTCACTTTCAACGCGCTTGGACTTGGCTTGCTCCAAGTAATTATCTAGCAAAACTTTCACGACACCAGCGGCTGGAATAGCAATCAAACCGCCCAATAGACCGCCGACATATAAACCAATTGTCACCGCAACCAAGACAGTCAGAGCCGACAATTCAACCTTCTTTGATTGGATAGAAGGGGAGACAAAGTTGTTCTCAATCTGTTGGTAAATCACGAAATAAATCGCGTAAATAACGCCCGCGGTCATATTATTGAAGAATAGTAACAGTGATATCAACGCACCAGCAATCGTTGCGCCAAACATCGGAATTAGCGTCAACACAAACGTCGCCATAACGGTGAGCATTGCCAAATTGGAATTTATGACAGGGAATGTCAAGCTCAGCACAAACACCACGAAACCTGATAATATCGCATCAATTCCAGAAACCGTCAATTGTCCAGAAACATAACCTGTGACCACGTTATACATTCGGCCAACCAGCTTCTTATGGCGCTCCATTTTTTCTTCGTCGTTGTACAATCCCCACAAACGCTTCACCCAAGTTGGACCCTCGAGGAGCATCAGGAATGACAGCACCAGCACCAAGAATAACGATCCTAAGAATGACGCCAAAGAACCAACGCTGGACAACAGATTCGTGCCAACGCTCGTCGCCCAAGACGAAGACTGCTGCTTGATGTTTTCCATCATCGAATCGACCTGCGGGCGCAAATTATTCTTATCAATAAAATCATTAACGCCACGCCACTGTGAGCTTGCTTGGTCGATTATACTCGGAATGCTTTCAACGAATTTGGCGGATTGTTGGACAATTGGCGGAATAACAAACCAAACTACGCAACCCAAAAGCAGAACCAGCGTCGTGTACGCCAGTGCCGTGCCACCTAATCGGCTTTTTCCAGGCAATTTTTTAGCAATTGCCGCAACCGGACGATTCAACGCCAACGCCAAGAACAGGGAAATCCCTAGTAAAACAAGCGCGTCCTTTGCGGAATAAATTGCCAAACCAGCCAGACCAAAGCCCATCACGACCAGCCAAAATCGCACAAATGTTTTCGTGTCTATCTCTATACGTACTTTCATAATTAAACTTTACCAGCTTTTCGGCGTGTCCGCAACGCCGACAGAGATAATTTACTATCATAAGACATCGCACCGTAGCGGAAAACGCGCACCGATAACCACATAACAAACACCGCTGTAGCGACCAAAATTGCCATACCGAGCAAAGCTTCCCAAATTGGTAAGTTGCCTATTGCGTTTCGTAACAACAATGGAATCGGCGCAGTGAATGGAAATAGCGACAAGAACTTAACAAAGAAATAATCAGGGAAGGAAACGAACGCCGTGATTCCGTAAAATGGACCAATGAATAGCATAATTACAATTCCGAACCACTGGCTGGCTTCTTTGGCGGTCGGCATCATCGCGCCCAAAGTCACCAACATTCCCGTAAATAAAGTGAAGCTGGCGGAGAAAATTATGATCGCCAGACCAATTCTCACAGGATCAAACACGAGCGTGCTCAAGTCCAGATTAGGCAATTGCAACTTCGAGCCAAATGCCAAATAGCCCGCCAAAACCGGCAAAACAATCACCAAAATCTGAATCAAAGCCAACACCATCAAAGACAGAATTTTACCCGTAATCAAAGTGTCGGTTTTAACGGTCGTAAGCAGCATTTCCACCGTGCGATTTTCTTTTTCCTCGGTGGTACTAATAAGCATTTGATTGCCAAAAATACTGATGAGAATGAACAAAACAACCAAAAACATTCCCGGCACAATCATCTCATTAATGCCGCCGTGCTCTTTTCCGTCCAGATATGTGGTTGATGACAATTGGACTTTGTCGCGTAAAATTGCAACTTGTGCTGGGCTAACACCGCTTGCTACTGATTGACTCAATAAGCTCTGCGCCACCGCACCATATTTTCCGTTTTGGAATAACCCAACATCTTTACCGTAAACTTCGACCTTTTGCTTGCTCAAATCTTTTGGAAAATAAACATACGCATCAACCTTATTATTTTTTACGTCGTCAATTCCAGATTCTTTCGATTTGGCAGTTTTGGCTTTAATTGCCGCCAGCAATTCTGGCTTCACCAACTTCGAATCGTCCGTGACTTCCAACGAAAATTCTTGCTTTTCCAGATTTTTTGACGCTTCAATAGTCGTGCTTTGCGACCAAAACATAATGCCATACAGCACGCCAATCAACAAAGGGAATCCCAATGCCGTCAACCAAAACGTCGGTTTTTTCAGTGTTCTAAGCGTTTCAAATTTGAAAACCGTCCCCAAATTATGCATTTTACTCATCGCTCAACTCCTTCGCTTCGCCGCCGTAAACTTGGACAAAAATGTCGTCCATTGAAGCGCCGCCAAATTGACTTTTTACTTCTTCCAATGTGCCGTATGCCGCCGCTTGACCGTCCTTCAATAAAATCAAACGATCACACAACCTTTCAACTTCCTCCATCTGGTGCGTAACGTAAATAATTGTCGCGCCAGCTTTTCGTTGCTCCTCAATTATATTCATCAACAAACGGCGATTCACCGGATCAAAACCTTTGGCTGGCTCGTCCATAATCAGCAGTTCAGGATCACCCATAATCGTTACGCCGAGCTGGATTTTCTGCTGCTGTCCGCCAGATAATTTATCAAGTTGCGTATTAGCCTTATCGCTCAAATTGACGCGCTCCAAAAACTTCAGGGAAAAATCCTTAGCTTCTTTGCGACTCAAGCCCTTCAATTGACCAAAGTAAAGCATCACGTCTAAGACTTTTTCTTTTTTATACAAACCGCGCTCCTCAGGAAGGTATCCGAGGCGAATCTGGCTTTCCACCGAATACGGCTTGCCGTTTATCAATAAATCGCCCGCAGTCGGCTGGTATAGTCCCAACAATGCGCGCAACGTCGTAGTTTTTCCCGAGCCATTGCTTCCCAAAAAACCAAAAACTTCGCCACGAAAAACATCAAAACTCAGATCTTTAATAACAGTTTTATCGCCAAAACTCATCTTAAAATGACAAATCTCAACCATTTTTTTATTATCTGGCATAAGCCTCCTTTTCTTTAAGTAAAATTATAACACTTAGCCAAAAAAAGATATAATATAAATATGCGACTGTTGGTTATTGAAGACGAACGAAAAATTGCGAGGGTCATAACCGAATCTTTGAAACGCGAGAAATACGCGGTTGACGCGGCGTACGACGGAGAAGAGGGCTTTAATTTGGCGGATAGTCAGCCGTATGACTTGTTGATTGTTGATCGAATGCTGCCGGGATTAGAGGGCGCGGAGATTGTTAAAAAATTGCGCGAAAACGGGAAAAATATGCCAATTCTGTTTCTGACAGCCCTGAGTACGACCGAAGATAAAACGCTCGGGCTGGACGTGGGAGCCGATGATTATTTGACTAAGCCTTTTGCAATTGACGAGCTGTTGGCGCGAGTGCGAGCTTTACTTCGTCGTCCACCGATTAGTCAGCCAGACGTTCTGCAAATTGACGATTTGAAAATTGACAAGCAGCAGCAAACTGTAACGCGAGCTGGAAAGAATATTGACCTCACGAACAAAGAATATGCGCTGCTGGAATATTTGATGCAGCATCCGAATCAGATTCTCAGTAAAGAAACGCTGATTGATCACGTTTGGGATTTTGACGCCGATATTTTGCCAAATAATGTCGAGGCATACATAAAAAATCTACGCCAAAAAATCGACAAACCGTTCAAAAAACAATTGATAAAAACCGTGCGCGGCTTCGGCTATAGGATTGAATCATGAAAATTTTTACTTCAGCAACAATTAAATTGGCAGGTTGGTATTTGATGATTTTGATGATTGTCAGCTTGCTGTTTAGCAGCATTATTTTTCAGGTGGCGCGCTCGGAAGTTGATGCGCAAATTCATAAAATTATCGTTCAAAGGAAGGATGATTTTCCTGCAATTAATTTGTCGGAAAGAATAGATAATTCAACTCGAAATCTTTTGATTAGTTTGGGCTATATAAATCTTATCGTTCTGCTCGCTGGCGGCTGGTGCTCATATTTATTGGCGAAAATAACTTTGCGACCGATAGAAACCGCCCACAAAGCCCAATCGCGATTTGTTGCTAATGCCAGCCATCAGCTCCGAACGCCTTTGGCAATAATGAAGGCTGAAACTGAATTTGCATTGAAAAATAGAAAGGCAGAGAAGGCGGAACTTACAAAAACTCTGGAAAGCAATTTGGAGGAAATAAATAAGTTGACTGAGCTTACAGCGATGCTTCTGGAGTTATCGCGGACGGAAAATAAGTTGGCGCTGGAAGATAAAAGTTTTAACTTGACGGAATTGATATCCGAGCTCATCCGCGAACGAAAAGCCGAAGCGCGAGTTAAAATGAATTGCCCAGAACACATAAATATTCCACTTCATCACACCGCCACGCGAGAATTGTGCGCGATTTTGCTCGACAATTCATTGAAACATAGCCCGAAAAATTCTGTGGTAAAAATTCGCATCATTCCATCGAAACAAAATATCACCGTCAACTTCATCAACGACGGCACAATTTCACAACAAACTTTGCCACACGTCTTTGAGCGATTTTTCCGCGGCAACCAACAGACGAAAGGCTACGGATTAGGATTGCCATTAGCGGAGCAATTGACAAAAGCGCTAGGCGGGCAAATCTCTGTTAGCACCTCGAAAAACTCAACCATTTTCACAATTTCCTTGCCGATTCTGTAAATTTTCAGCTATTTTTCAGAATTAGATGTTGTAATAGGATTGTTGATTGGCAAAATTGTCGATCCGAAAGGGGAAGTATGAGTACAACGTTTTTAAGTAAAAAAGGATTTAAGGAACTGCAGAAGGAAATTTCCGGGCTAGAGATTTCAGAGAAAGCGCTCATATTAGAGTTGAAAGAAATTGGGCGCGCCAAATCGCGCGATGACAAATTACGCCGCAACGATGTAATTACGCAACTGGAAAATATTCAATCAAAAATCTTTATGAAGAAGGACATTTTACGCCACGCCAAGCCACTACCAAGGAAGCGCGATCGATTGAAAATTGCTATTGGCTCAGTCGTGGATTTGGTGGATCAACAGGGAAAGATTTTCCGCTATACGCTGGTTCATAGCCTGGAAGCAAACCCTCTGGACGGGCGAATTTCCGTGGATAGCCCGCTGGGAAAAAGTCTACTAAATCATAAAAAATCCGAAACCGTTTCCTGGAAAAATGGCTTGATGACCAGACAGCTACAAGTCGTCAAAATTAGCTAATCCAAATTGTCCACCACGACAGTTTAGCTCTCACTGGCAAGTGGGAGCTTTTTTATTTTTAATAGTATTTTATTTTCGTTTCTGAAATTTAATATAAAAACAAAAAATCGCCCAAAAGAGCGACTGTTTATGCCTGTCAAATTTGGCTGGAACGGCAGGATTCAAACCTATTTCCAGACTATGGCACAGCATTGAAAGATAAATTAGGACAAAGCCCTGCTCGGCCGGTTGCTCGCGCCCCGACCCGCCGAGCTGCTACGCGCAAAAACCGCTGTTTGGGTGGCGAGTTAGAGAAAAGATATGCTCGTTTATTATCTATTCCGTAAGGGTAGCTGCATGCATACGCAGCACATTATTTATGTCGAGAAGTGTAATTGCTTTGTTGCGGGCAAATTCCTTTGCGCCTTTCGTATAACCTGATGATGCTATAAAAATACCAGCATCAAGCCCCTCATGCGACATAGCCCCGTACAAATCGCGAATGGCAGCAGGTCCGATTGCCTTATGGTGATTCTTACATTGAACGCCATATCGACGACCTGCTTTTTCTAGAAATATATCGATTCCACCGTCGCCACTGCCTTTTGTAACTTGCACGTCATATCCGTGAGCTTCATACAGCTTTGCCACTTCTTTTTCAAACTGATAGCCGCTCAGATTAAGCCAATATTTGGCGTATTTTTTCTCCAGTTCTTTGAATTTGCTTAATTCACCATCAAGGTAAGCTTTCTTTTCTTTGATAGTCTGCTCTAGTTCTCTGAGGTCATGTCTTCTATTGATATTGGAGTCAAGTATTGCGTTAACTATACCATAGGCAAATGAAAAAATCCCAAATGCCGGAATTGAAAGCTCAATCAAGCCAGAGAAAATTTTATCTTGCCAAGAATGAGTCAACAAGTAGTAATAGAACATTCCAACCAAACTTAGCCCCACAACAATAGAGGCCATATTGCTCGTCTTTTCTGCCTCCGAACGGAGCTTGCTTTCTTCCTTTGCTAGCTGTTCGACTTCATTTACAACACTATTATGCTGTTTGATCTGCTCCTTGCTAATGTAGGGGCATTTTTTAGCCGAAACTAAATATTCATCTTTGAAAAAAAATATCATATTGTGTCAGATTATACCATTTTTAGTTGTTATAGGGTAGAATAAAAGTACTGTGAGCGATATAGAGAATATAATCTTAACCGCATGTGCAACGCTTATTGGAGGCGTACTCCTTTTGATTGTGTCAGAGCTGTTTAAGGTTTTGGTCATAGTACCAACTCAAAAGACACGAGAACAAATACAGGTCGTGCTGAGTCAAGTTGATTTCTATTCTAATAGGCTTACTAACTTCTTTTCTGCAGAGCCAACTGAACACGAGATAGATATAATTAAATCAATCACCCAGGATCTCAGAAAAGCTGCGACCGACTTACAGTCAAAATATGAACTAGTTTATATGAAGAAACCGCTTGCATTATTGAAGATACTGCCAAGTCAAGAGCGAATTGAGGTTGCGTATACTGGTCTAATATATTTACACAATTCAATCTTGTACAAAGGACGGCGTGATTATATATCAAATCTTATAGAAATGAACGACAATGAGATAGAACGGGTTAAGACTGCTTTAACTGGTGAAGCTATTCCTGGTAAACTGAAGCCCGAGGAGCAACGAAGATTCGTTTGAGTAAAAGCAGTTAAAGGTGTATTTCTCTAACTCGCCACCCAAACAGCGGTTTTTGCGCGTAGCAGCTCGGCGGGTCGGGGCGCGAGCAACCGGCCGAAGGTCGCTGCTGAGATTTTAGTGATTTCCATTTAAATATTGCACTTAATAAATAGCGTTGCCCTTATAGTAATACTTATGTTATTGCAGTATAGTAAAGCCATGAGCAAACTCCACCTACACATCGCTAACGCCGACCAAACTTTCACCGATGCCGAAATTGCCATATTCAAAAATACAGCGCAACAAGCCGAGACTTTTATTTCGAGCGAGTTCGCGCAGTTTGATTACGAAGTTGACGTAATTATCGCTACACCTTCGTTTATGCTGCCAACTATCGCCGAGGACGGAATTGCTGGCAAAACGCTTCATTCGCGCTTGATTATGATTTCTGTTGATAAAAGCCAGCACGGGGTTAGCGAGGATTTTATTTTCGAAACGATTTGCCACGAAATGTCGCATTCGCTGCGTTGGGAAAAACTGCCTGAATATGCCGAAACTATGTTTGATGGGATGATTTTGGAGGGTTTGGCGGTCGCACTAGAAGAGGAAGTGATGATTAAACTCGGACGGCGAAACCAACAATTTTTCTTGAGAGAAATGCAGAAAACTTCTCAAGCTGAAATTGACAAGATAATTGCCACACTACAAGGCAATTTTGAAGACAAGGTTTACGATTATACCAAAATATTTTTCACTGGCGATGATATTTTGCCGCGCTGGGCGGGGTATAAACTTGGGTATTACTTTGTGAAGCAATACCTACATCAAACTAGTCAGACTATCGCACAGGCGACTTTGGCAAGTTACAAGGATTTTATCCTATAAATTGAAGAGTCCCCGTCGCGATATGAAGCGACAGGAAAACGAAAAAGGTTTATCTAATGACCGACAAATTGACCTCCTTGGCAATAAATCTCTTTTAGAAAAACGAGTCAATATTCGCGCATCCGACTATAGATTCGAAGATAAAATTAAATATTACCAGGGTTTTTAGAACAGTAGAGGACGGCGCATAGGCGGAACAGAAAATCTTGAGCTCAAGAATATAAGCAATGTTTATAAAAAATTCGGAGAAAAAGAAATTGTCGATAGGACTGATTTGTTTATTGACGATTTTATGAATCTATTAGATCAGAACAGCTTGATTGCCTAAAAACAAAAAATCGCCCAAAAGAGCGATAATTTATGTCTGTTCAAATTTGGCTGGGACGGCAGGATTCGAACCTGCGAATGCTGGGACCAAAACCCAGTGCCTTACCACTTGGCGACGTCCCACTATTGCCAGGACAATGACGATTATAGCACACCAGACAGAAAAAATCCACACATCCTGATATAATATAATCTAATGAGAAAACAAATTTTT
>CALFPG010000005.1 GCA_937921475.1 uncultured Candidatus Saccharibacteria bacterium
ACTACTAGTTAAGTCAATGCATAAAAAGGTACTCAAGGGCGCTAAATGGATGCCTGGACGTATACTACCGATGAAGGACGTGGAAGACTGCGATAAGCTTCGGGAAGCTGTCAACAAGCTTTGATCCGGAGATCTCCGAATGGGGAAACCCAGCATGAGTCATGTCATGTTGCCACTTGCTGAACACATAGGCAAGCGAGCGGGAACCATCTGAACTGAAACATCTTAGTAGGATGAGGAAGAGAAAGTAAATAACGATTGCGAAAGTAGTGGCGAGCGAAATCGCAACAGCCCAAACCTTTTAAGTTTTTGCCTATTAATTTAGGCAAATAAGTTGATAGACGAATACTTATAAGGGGTTGTGATATTACATATGACCAAGTCAGAGAATTTGATTCATTCAAATAATCTGATTTGCGATAACTGGCTATCAACAGTTAGTAAGGTAAGAAATCGGCGTGGTTAGTAGAATAGTTTGAATGACTAGCCAAAGAACGTGAAAGCCGTGTATATGAAAACGACGCTGACCTTATGTATGTTTTATCGAGTAGGACGGGGCACGAGAAACCCTGTTTGAATCTGGCTGGACCACCAGCCAAGGCTAAATATAGTATACGATCGATAGTGAACTAGTACAGTGATGGAAAGGTGAAAAGAACCCCGGGAGGGGAGTGAAATAGATCCTGAAATTTAGTGCCTACAAGGAGTCGGAGCCGGCTTGTCCGGTGACGGCGTGCTTTTTGTAGAACGATCCAGCGAGTTAATTTTTACAGCGAGGTTAAGTCAATTGACGGAGCCACAGTGAAAGCGAGCCTGAATAGGGCGATTAAGTTGTAAGGATTAGACCCGAAACCGGGTGACCTAACCATGAGCAGGTTGAAGCCACTGTAACAGGTGGTGGAGGACCGAACCAGGATACGCAGCAAAGTGTTTGGATGACTTGTGGTTAGCGGTGAAATGCCAATCGAACTCGGAGATAGCTGGTTCTCCTCGAAATAGCTTTAGGGCTAGCGTCGTGTTAGTAGCACATGGGGGTAGAGCTCTGTAAAGGACTGGGGCGGGCAACTGTACCCACCCTTAACAAACTACGAATACCATGTGTGTAATCACGGCAGTTAGAACATCGGTGCTAAGATCGGTGCTCAAAAGGGAAACAGCCCAGACCATCATCTAAGGTCCCTAAATTAACGTTCAGTGGGAAACAAGGTGAGATTTCTTAAACAGCTAGGATGTTGGCTTAGAAGCAGCCATTCATTTAAAGAGTGCGTAACAGCTCACTAGTCAAGAGATCTTGCGTGGAAAATGTAACGGGGCTAAAACGTTATACCGAAGATATGGATGTCTTGTGACAAATAAAGTTTATTAGCAAAAGCAGTTCGTGCTATAATTAACTTATTAGTAAATAATAAGTTGGGAATAGCATAATGAGAATAGGAATGAGAAAACCAAGTCTAAAGAAAATGGTTAAAGCACGGACGACCGGACGCGCGAAGCGTGTGGTGAAAAAAGCTATCGTTCCTGGTTATGGAAGAAAAGGTATGGGTTTTCTTAAGAATCCAAAACGTTCCATAAAGAACTCGCTTTATAAGAAAACTACTTTTGGAATCAGTGATTTATTTAAGTAGGCTAGTAGATTTTATTTGTCACAAGGTGTGGTAGAGGAGCGTTCCTATCAGCAGTGAAGTCGAATCGGAAGGTTCGGTGGAGCGGTAGGAAGTGAGAATGCTGGAATGAGTAACCATAAGAGAGGTGAGAATCCTCTCGGCCGTAAGAGCAAGGTTTCCTGAGCCATGGTAATCATCTCAGGGTTAGTCGGGCCTAAGCCGAGGCGCAGAGCGTAGGCGATGGACATCAGGTTAATATTCCTGAACCGGTTAAGTTTTGTACACTGTTCACGGGGAAGTAATCGAAGCGGATTCATGGTTTATCCGTCCAACCGAGCGGGAACGCAAAGGGAGTGAAAGTGATTCTTCGGAGTCGCGATTTTGGTGAAAGCCCTGGCTAGAAAAGCAGGTGTACGCGTGGACTTAGCCGCCCGTACCGCAAACCAACACAGGTGCTCGAGTCGAGTAGACTCAGGCTTACGAGCGAACCTTCGCTAAGGAACTCGGCAATACAGCGACCGTAACTTCGGGATAAGGTCTGCCCCCACTTCGGTGGATATCAGCCGCGTTCACTCAGTGAATATTAGGTTAAAGAGTACATTTTTAATCACAAAACGAATTTTCTGAGATAGAGCAAACGAATTGTTCTTTTGAACGCGAACCTCTGGCATCTAACGATGTGGGGGCCGCAGCAAAAGAGCCCACGGAACTGTTTATCAAAAACACAGGTCTCTGCTAACACGAAAGTGGATGTATAGGGGCTGACTCCTGCCCAATGCTGGAAGGTTAAGGGGAGCGCTTCACGGTGCGAACTGAAGCCCTAGTCAATGGCGGCGGTAACTATAACCGTCCTAAGGTAGCGAAATTCCTTGTCAGGTAAGTTCTGACCCGCACGAATGGAGTAATCATGTGGGCACTGTCTCAGCGAAGGACTCGGTGAAAGTGCATTGGCGGTAAAGATGCCGTCTGTCCGTACCAGGACGAGAAGACCCCATGGAGCTTTACTACAGCTTTACATTGAATATGGTTTCAACATGTGTAGCATAGGTGGGAGACTTTGAAGCAGATACGCCAGTATTTGTGGAGTCGCCAGGTGAAATACCACCCTTGTTGTGATTGTGTTCTCACGCTGACCGTTATCCGGTTAGCGGACCGTGTATGGTGGGTAGTTTAACTGGGGCGGTTGCCTCCTAAAGAGTAGCGGAGGCGTTCAAAGGTTGGCTAACTTCGGATGGAAATCGAAGTGATAGTGTATGCGCATAAGCCAGCTTGACTGTGAGGAGTACATTCCAATCAGAGACGAAAGTCGGAGCAAGTGATCCGCTGTACGTACATTTGTACATGAATGTGGGATCGACAGCGCAAACGGATAAAAGTTACCCTGGGGATAACAGGCTTATAGCGCCCAATAGTTCACATAGACGGCGCTGTTTGGCACCTCGATGTCGGCTCATCACATCCTGGAGGGGGAGCACCTTCCAAGGGTTCGGCTGTTCGCCGATTAAAGTGGTACGCGAGCTGGGTTCAGAACGTCGTGAGACAGTTCGGTTTATATCCGGTATGGACGATAGGAAACTTGAGAGGATCTACCCCTAGTACGAGAGGACCGGGGCGGACGCACCTCTGGTGTATCGATTGTGGCCACCTGCTGCATTGTCGAGTAGCTATGTGCGGACTAGATAAGCGCTGAAAGCATATTAAGCGCGAAACTAACCTCAAGATAAGGTTTCCCTATGAGGACACAGAAAGACTATCTGTTTGATAGGCGCAAGGTGGAAGTACAGTAATGTATGGAGCTAAAGCGTACTAATAGTCCCATTGCCTTTTTATGTCCTTGTCTGTGGAGTTTATGCTTGCATAAACATTGCGGATAAGGTAGACTTAACTAGTAATTGGTGCTTTTCAAAAGTACTAGTCAATTAAAAATCAATTCCGTGCTGATGTTGGACATCGAAGAAAGGGGTTTGGCCCACCGTGGAATATATACGGAACCAAGCGTCGTAACCCCCTCCTTCGGTGCCCATGGCGAGGAGGAAACACCTGTTCTCATTCCGAACACAGAAGTTAAGCTCCCCAGCGGCGATTATACTGCGAAAGTGGGAAACTAGCACGGTGCCGAATTATAAGAAAGCCATCCTAATAGGGTGGCTTTCTTCTTTGTCTTAAAACGTTTGTGGTATGTTTTGACGAGTGATAGAATATAAGTATGTGTATAGTGTGTAGGGTGGCTACTGGCGGCATGGCGATTGCTGTTGCTTTAACACCAACGGTTAATATAACAGCACCCAATGAGAGTAAGAGCGATGCGAAGAAGGTAATTAGTGCTAAAATTTTCTCTGAAATAAAATCTTCGTCGTCGCTATCTAGCTTTAAGGTGTCAGATATCCAGATTCCAGATTGGCACTCCGCACTTCAATCGTCAAAAAAATTGAATTCTGGGGCGAAAAAAGAAGTCACATATACAATATCAACAAAGGGCAATGTCCGATCAAATCTAGCTGAATTCTCGAAACTAGTAAACGAAACCTTAAATGACAATCGAGGTTGGTCGCGTATGGGGATTATTTTTAAAGAGGTAAAAGAGGGTGGAAGCTTCAATCTAGTTCTGTCGCAAGCTGAATTAATGTCCTCGTTCTCATCAGGCTGTGACGCGGATTGGAGTTGTCGAGTCGGGTCTTCTGTCATTATCAATGATAATCGATGGTCTGGCGCGACTACAGCGTGGAATAAAGCGGGTGGCGATATTCGTAATTATCGACATATGGTAATCAATCATGAAGTTGGGCATTGGTTGGGACATGGGCATTTGAATTGTTCTGGGGTTAATAATCCAGCGGCGGTTATGCAGCAGCAATCAATTGATTTACAGGGGTGTGCTTTTAATCCTTGGCCGCTTGATAGTGAATTATGGTCAACTACGCTGGGGATAGAACTATGAAATTTATAAAAAATTATCGCACACTTAAATTGGCTATTGTCATGAGTTTTATAACGCTGATAATGATATTGGCATATGGATTTGTGAGCTGGAAATCTTGGGAGAATGTTCAAAGCGTAACAAAAAATACTAATGAAGTGGAGAGCTCGCTGTTTATTAATTTGCAAAAAGACAAATTATCTACTGAAAAATTGAACGAATATTTGGGTGATTTAAAAAATAAACGCCAAAGCTGTGATGTGGTATTTTTTATATCTTGGCAGAAGAACGTCAATGCTAGATTTAAAAAGTATTCAGAAGAATGCAATAAATCAGTAGAGAAGATGAACCGAACTATACAGAGTATGGAGAAGATTGTTAGCTTTATGGAGTTTGATAAGGAATTGAGCGGCGAAATACGTACGGTGTCAGATGAGTTATCGAAGACCAGGCAAAATGACTTTATTGCTATGGAGAAAATATGGACTAGTGCAAAGAAGAGGTTGGAATCCAGAGAAGACGATGTCGACTTACGTAAGTTAGTGGTGAAGAGAATAGATGCTATTTTATTGGCTGTACGTGATTTGAAGTCGGCTAGCGAAAAGAAAGATAGCGACCAGTTTACTATAGCCAGGGATAAATTTACTGTGGCTATTAACGCTTGGATTGGTTTGCAGAATGAGTTAACGCAAGAATCTCAGCTTAGAATAGACAATCTATTAAGAGAGTTTTAGAATAAATCTGCAATAAAAAATATCCCTCTATGTGATGGGATATTTTTCTTCTCGAATCTCGCAGAAAACGAGAATTTTTTGTGGTGGAACTCATAATTTCTAAAGCTCCAACAGGTGCCGTCAGTAACTGACTTTATTAGTATAGCTAACGCGTCAGTAAAATGCAATATTTTATTCACAATAAAAAACTACTTATGTAAATATTGACAAAGCGTTAGTTATATGCTAGCATATAAACATAACACATATCATGTGTGATATATAAAGGTGAGGGTTTCCATTTAAATTTATGTGGAAATCTTTTTTAAAAATGGAGGAAAACCTTCCTATGGCAGGAACAAAGGCTGGCGGCTTAAAGGCTGCTCAAAAAAATCTAGCTCGCGATCCAGATTTTTACGCGAAAATCGGACGTAAGGGCGGTAAAAATGGTCGAACTGGTGGCTTTGCTGCAAATCCAGCTTTGGCTCGTATCGCTGGTGCTAAGGGCGGACGCATTTCACGCCGTACTAAGAAGACAGTACAAAAAATTGCAGAATAAGACCGCTCCAATCTCTTAAAATTAGCCTCCGTATGAGAGGCTTATTTTATTTGATATCTTTTAAGTTGGCAGGATTTCGCCTGATTTACGCGCCATTCTGAGTGGCAATTAATACACTTGTAAGATGAGGAAGTGGCCTGTAATCCAACTGCGCCACACTGAGGGCAAAGGCTACGTTTATGTAGCCAGTCTCTGTAGCTATCCAAAGAATCTTGAATATTATCGTCGTCCATACTGAGAGTTAAGCCGTATTTTGGAGCCAAAGTATCAACGGCGTACTCCCAGGCGGATCTTTCCATTTCGATAAGCTGGATATCATATTGATAATTTTTATGACCAAGTTTAGCGTGGGCGATTTCGTGTAAAAGTTGCACTAAGTCTTCTTGCGAATCTAATTTTTCGTAATAGACTGTTTGCAAATTAGGGTTCCAGGAAAATACTTCACCCTCCTTGAATTGCAGTTCTGGAAAATCGTGTTCAATTTGAGACAAGCTGACTGATGGCATTGTCGTAGCATCCGTATAATACAATTTCTTCTGGGTTAGGGGCGCTGATTATTTTTGGTACTGATATGGCGGCGGGTAAGTTTTCTGCCAGAAGACCGCTTAAAATATCTGAAAAATAGGATGTGAACACTCCCACGCTCCCGCCAATAACAACGGCGTCTGGTTGCGTAAAGGCGATGAGCGGCTGTAATCCAGCTTTTATCCTATTAGCAACCTCTTCCCAGACTTCCAGGGGGGTATCTGATGATAATTCGCCAAAAATTCTCTGTAAAACCCTACCTGCAGCAATCTCTTCCCAAGTGGTAATCTTGCCATTGTAGTTCAAAGACATGTGTCCGCCTTCGCAATCGCTAAGCTCTTTGTGTAGATTTCCATTCAGGATTAGGGAAGTGCCAACGCCGGTCCCTAGGGTGATGTATAGGCCGCATCTGGGGGTTTTGGGCAATCTGAGCATACTTGCCAGTCCTGCCATATTGGCGTCATTTGCAATGAATATTGGTATATTAGGAAAGTATCGGGAAAGCAGCTCGCGGATAGGTTGATTTTTCCAACCGAGATTTTGACACCACACTGCTACGCCGTCTTTGACTACTCCTGGCAGAGCCACAGAAATTGCGTCAATTGGCTTATCATTCGTAATCAGGTGAATTTGATCGGCGACGCGTTGAATATATTGGTCTACGTTTTTAGGGGTGGGGAATTTAATGATATGCTTAGGATTTTTTTCCTCGTCAAAGCTGGCTACTAATGTTTTGGTCCCACCTGTGTCAACCGTAATAATCATATATTTATTATATCACCAGCTTTACTTATAAGAGGTCATTATGATATAATAAAGAAAATTTGAGTGGAGATATAATATGAAGCGAGTAAATCAGGCTGGATCAATTGGAGTTTTTGTAGTAGTAGGCGCTATTTTAGTGGCTATATCTTTGGCTGTTCTTTACGGAATTAGGCAGAATAATTTATCACAAGATGGGTCACCAATTTCTAGCGATTTGGTAGCATCAGAGAATAGCAATAAGAATCCACAAAACAACAGCACATCTCAGCAGCCCGCAGATCAAAAAACAAATAGTCAGTCAGGCGGAAGGGGTGAGGCGCGAACCGACGTGAAGATTGAAGAGTCAAAAAAGACAACTCCTACACCTGAATCTTCTCAGTCTCAACAATCACCATCATCTACAACGCCAGTTCCTTCTACTCCTTCTAAGCAATCTGATAAAGGATTGCCAAAAACTGGACCAGAAGATGTAGCTATTTCTGCAGTGGCTTTTGGCATTTTGGCGTTTTTGACGGTAGCTTATCAGCGATCTCGCTATCTGATCTAGCTTTGACTTCTATCTATCTGTTGTGATATAATTGTGATAATCTGTGGGGATATTTTTATTATGTCCCTGAAGAATAATATCAATTTTAAGGAAGGGGTCTTTAGAAGACTTATGGCAGATGCCAAAATTACAATGGATGACTTGCTGGCTCAAGCAGGTGATAGTGTTAAACAACTTACTGTCGGTGAAACAGTTGACGGTACTGTTTTGTCAGTAAAGAAGCACGAAATTTTAATCGATTTAGGACCTTTGGGTGTTGGCTTGGTTCCACGCCGCGAAGTTAGCCTTTCAAAGAACTACAATGTTGGCGATTCAGTAATTGCTAGCGTAATTGATACCGAATTGGAAGACGGTTATTCGTTACTTTCATTGCGCAAGGCTGCGAAAGATCGCGGCTGGGATGAAGTTATGGCTAAATTGGAATCTGGTGAAATCATCACAGTTGTGCCATACGACGCTAACCGTGGTGGACTATTAGTTGAATACGAAGGTATTCGCGGATTCTTGCCAGTATCGCAATTGTCAGCTGAACACTATCCTCGCGTAGGTTCTAGCGACAAGGACGAAATCTTGCAACGATTGAACAGCTTGGTAAAGAAAGACATTAAGGCGCGAATCTTGGACGCTGACCGAAAAGCTAATAAATTGATCTTCTCTGAAAAAGAGGCGGTTAAAGAAGGCTTGGCAGAGCGATTCCAGAAGTTGGCAATTGGTGACACAGTTACAGGTGTTGTTACAGGTGTTGTTGACTTTGGCGTATTCGTTAATGTTGAAGGTATTGAAGGTTTGATTCACATCTCAGAAATTAGCTGGGAGCGTGTTAACAATCCATCTGACTACGTAAAGGTTGGTCAAACTATCGAAGCTAAGATTATTGCAATCGACAAAGAACGCTTGAGCTTGAGTATGAAACAATTGACCAAGGATCCATGGTTGGATGAGGTTGAGCAATTTAAGCCTGGTGAAAAAGTTGAGGGAACTGTAACTCGAATTACTCCATTTGGTGCATTCGTACAGTTAAGTCCAGCGGTTGAAGCTTTGGTTCACGTGTCAGAGCTTGGCGGTGACGGTACTGATCCTGAAAAGGTATTTACGTTGAACGAGCGTAAAGAATTTACAGTTTTGGATATCGATAAGGAAAATCGTAAGATTTCTCTTTCACTCGGCAAATCATCAAAGAAAAAATAATACAAATCCCCTGAAGCGTAGTTACGCCCAGAGGTGAGAGGAGCTTATTATGGCAGAAAAAATCGTCAATATTGCGGATTCGGTAACGGTTGGCGAGTTGGCCGAAACTCTGGGATTGTCAGTAACTACGCTGATTGGTGAATTGTTTAAGAACGGAATCGCTGCGACAATTAATCAGCGACTAGATTTTGAGACTGCGCAGATTATTGTTGAAGAATTGGGGTTGGATGTGCAACTGAAACGGAAGACGGTTTCAGCAGAAATTCATCATCATGCGCACAAATTATCAGATAAGGCAGTTCCTCGTCCACCGATTGTAGCTGTGATGGGGCATGTTGACCACGGTAAAACGAGTTTACTAGACGCGATTCTTGACAAGAAAACAGCGGCTAGTGAAGCCGGAGGAATTACTCAGCATATTAGCGCTTATCAAGCTCAGCGCAACGGACGGACCATCACTTTATTGGACACTCCAGGCCATGAGGCTTTCGCAGCGTTAAGACAACACGGAGCCACACTTACAGACGTGGTGATTATCGTGGTGGCGGCAGATGATGGAGTTAAGCCTCAGACTGTTGAAGCTATTCGATTTGCTAGGTCAGCTAACGCTAAAATTGTAGTGGCAATTAATAAGATTGATAAAGAAGCAGCTAATCCGCAACTGGTAAAGACCCAATTGGCATCTGAGCATGGTTTGAACCCTGAAGAATGGGGCGGCGACACTGTGATGGTTGAGGTTAGCGCAAAAACTGGTCAGAACTTAGACAAGCTTTTGGATATGGTTTTATTGGTGGCGGATATGGAAGATTTGCGCGCAGATGAAGATGTTCCGGCTGAAGGTTTGGTTATTGAGGCACACATGGAAACTGGTCGTGGCGCCGTAGTTGGCTTGTTGGTGGAGAACGGTCATTTGAGGCCTGGTCATTATCTGGTTGCTGGGACGGCTTACGGGCGAGTTCGAACGCTTCAAGATTTTCGCGGTAAAGCCGTTAAAGATGCCGGTCCAAGTATGCCAGTGAATATGACTGGATTTAAGGAATTGCCACAATTCGGTGATGGATTTGAGATTGCGAAGAGCGAAAAAGAAGCTCGCAATTTGGCGCAAAAGGCTAAAATTGAACAAGAGAAAATGGCAGCCACAACCAATGTTACTGGCGCGGATATTCTTAAGATGATGAATCGAAAGCTTGATGCGGAAGAATTTAACGTAATCGTTAAGGCTGATGTTCAGGGTTCGGTAACGTCTGTGGTTGATAGCTTGAAGCTGATTGATACGAATGGCGAAGTTGAGCTTCATGTTGTTGGAACTGGTGTTGGCAATATTTCCGAGAACGATATTCATTTGGCGGTCGGTGAAAATACGGTGATTTATGGCTTTAATGTCGATTTGCCACCAGCAGTTAAGCGATTAGCAGCACGTGAACATGTGGAAGTGCGGATTTTTAAGGTAATTTATGAACTATTGGATGATGCTAAGGCTTCAATGGAGGCTTTGTTGGCGCCAGAAATCGTTGAAACTGAAATTGGTGAGTTGGAAGTAAAGGGCGTGTTTAGGACGATGCGCGAAGAAGTGATTGCTGGCGGTGAAGTGAAGCACGGTAGAGTCGCTAAGGACTTACTGGCGCGCGTAAAACGTGGCGGAGAACAAATTGCTGAGGTTGAGGTTTCTTCTGTACAGCGTCAACAGCAAGAAGCAAAAGAGGTCTTTGAAGGTGAAATGTGCGGGTTGAGCCTCAGGACAAAGAAAAAGATTACCTTAGAAATTGGCGACAAGTTGGAGTTCTTTACTAGGGAATTAGTGAAGAAGACGCTGGGGTAGACTGTTCTAAGTATTGACTTTTTTATGTATTTATGATAGTATCTTAGATATACATAAGTTTATTGCCATTCTGCGCGCAGAAGGCGAAAGGAAACCACCACAAAATGAGCGAAACGCCTAAAGGTCCGTCTAAGTCTAATGGAGAACCGTCTCCTGAAAAAAGAGATAATCTGTTTACAAAAGCTGCACGAAAATTAGGAGAAGTTGCAGTATCTACTTGGAGAGTAGTAACCGGCAGGGATTCTGGCGAACGGGCAGATACATCCAGCACAATCGCTCCTGAGGCTACCGTAAAATCGGGCGACACTAGCCCAATTGCTAATACTATGTCTAAGGAACAATTGGAATCTCTGAGAGATCTTGGAGTGGAAGTTATTACTACTCCTGAATATCCTGTTTATCCTAAACCTTCTCTCCCTGAATTTGTCACTACACCAGACGGTCGTCAATATCCTGTTTATCCTAAACCTTCTCTCCCTAAATCTGTAACTAAACCAGACGGTCGTCAATATCCTGCTGAAATCGAACCGCCCAAGCCTACACCTCTTGATATACTTATAAATAAGCGGAAGGACGAGGCGAGGGCTGCTAAATACTCAAGCTCCGTAAATCCCGATGTATATACTAGGGTTAAAGGTGAAAACGTAATAGACAAAGATATGTTTAGCACGACGATCCCTAACGTGGATAAACCAAAGAAGGATGATAATCCAGAAGGCTTAACACCGTACGAACAGGTTATGCGAGGTAAATATCTTGGTGATGAGTATGATGATGCTGAAAAAACCGAGATGAGCGTAGAAGAACATAAAGCTGCTGCTAACCTTAAAATCGCTAGGGAGAGGTTTGCTAAGGCCAGTATCGCCGTTGAAACTCATTTCTTTAAGAAGCACTTTGGTGGAAAGAAGCGCCAAGCTGAATTAGAAGCTGCTACGGAACAATTGAAGCAGTGCGAATTGGAATATATGCGTCTTAAGTTTGCTGATAAAATCGAAGCAGCAAAACAGGATCCAGAAAAGCAGACTGAATTAGCAGCGGAAATGGCTCAAGCAGCGTTTGCAAGTATGCAAGAAACCTCAAGAATGACGACAGATAAGTATGACAACATGCTCGATGATCGTGGTAAATTTAAGAAAGCTGCGGCTAAAGTTGGTAAATGGTTTAATAAGGGTGGTAAGATTGCTCAGTGGCTGAAGTTGGGTGGTGCTGGTTTTGTGGTAGGTACTGCTACAGGAACCTTTGCTGGAATTGCTGGATGGCCTATTACGACGGCTGTCGGTATAGTAACGAAATTGGGAGTTGCTGGAGCAACAAAACAAGCTGTTCTGGAAGAGCATCGTGGCGAAGATCGCATAGCCGCTGATGACCGTCTTGAAACTATAGATCCTTCATTTGAGAAAGCTGTGGCCAATATGAAAATTGGCGATGTTATGGAGTATGCAGTCAATGTATCAGTTGACAATCTTAAGGATGTGAGTATAGGGAGACGGGATGCCCTGCGTAAGAAAGTAATATCGTCATCAGGTAAGTATGCTGTTGGTTTTGTCTTGGGTGGTGTTGTTGGTAGTTTCATCAATGACTGGTGGGCTAACTCTGCGCACGCTACTGGAACTGAGGGTAATGCTGATACAACTCCACAATCTGGTAGTGAGCAAACACCTCAGTCTGGTGGCGCATCTTCTGCGGATAACCCTGCTGCCAAAGCAATCGGAAATAGTGTTAATCCAGATACACCAAATTTCAGTTCTTACGACTATCCTTGGAACTGGGCTGCTGAGAAGTTTGGTGACGCAAACGCAATGGATCAACTTCATAATCTGGCTGATAAAGCCATGGCTGAAGGTCACACCGTGGAATGGTATAATACTGGCGGAATAGAGTATCTGGAAGTCGACGGATCTAGTGCTACTGAGCACGTGTTGGATGTATTGAGTAGATACGTTTAATAGATAAAATATAAAATAAACAAGGAGATAAAAAAATGTTTGAAATTACTGACGAATTCTTAGCACAGGCTGGTTTTGGATCATTGCCTGCGGATAAAAAAGAGCAAATGAAAAAAGATGTCACTGACAGTGTTCAGTCTAAGATTACGAGGAAGATTTTACTGGCTGTTGGCGAAGCGAAGCTGGATGAGTTTATGAAATTACTGGATGGCGACGATGTTTCTGCAGTATTGAATTGGTGTGTAAATAACGGTGTTAATTTGACGGAAATTGTTCAGTCGTCGATGAATGAGATTATGATTGAGCTACAAAAATTATACAATGACGCGCTGAATATGATTCGTGGATAGTAATATTAAACAGTTACTGGTATAATTTAACTTAATCATATAGACGAAAGAAAAGGAGGACTATGTTCCAACTGAATGAAGAATTTCTTAAAGAATTGGGGCTGGACCAGCTGCCAGAAGATCAGCAAAAATCGTTGTTGCAGCATATTTATAGCGAACTAGAGCTTCGAGTTGGTGAACGATTGAGTCAGGGAATGAGCGATGCTCAGCTGGAGGAGTTTGCGGGAATTATCGATAAAACTCCGGGTGCTGTGGATGATTTTCTGATGAAACACGCGCCTAATTATCAGCAGGAACCAATGTTGCAGAAAATGTCACAAGCTTCAGGTTTGCCAGTTGACGATCCGCGTCTGAAGGATGAATTTGCAGCTACTAAGTGGCTAGAGGTTAACCGACCAGATTATCGTGACGTTGTGGCTGCGGTTATGGCCGACTTGAAGAAGGAAATTATAGCGAATAAAGATGCTATTTTAGGTTCAGTCCAAGCGTAATTTTATGCGGACGATAAAATAACCCCTTATGCGGGGTTATTTTTATTTGTAGCCTCTTAGGTAATCTTCAGCGGTCATTGTTTTTCCGCTGGGTGCGATGAGCTCGTCGATAATTAAATAGTTGCCGTCGGCAAATTTTTTATCAAGATGAGAATTCGGAGTTTTGTCGCAATGAGATTTCGTGATGATGATATCTCGATCGTCAATTGTCATTCTACTACGTGGAAACCCGAGGTGTGCGCGAACGTGGGCTTCGGCCTCGGCGGCGGTCATACGTTCCGTATCGAGCCACGAATCGTCCTTGTTTAATAATTGGCAATATGAAGCCTGAGAATCGTCCTGTGGTGTTGGCTGAAGACTCCCATTGATGATATTTGGCAGGTTTTTTATTAGCAGAGAAGTGCCATCGTGAAATAATTTGTCGTATAATTCGAACTTTGTTTCTTTTCCAGTGAGGGGTTGTCGAGTTTGGATGTATATGGGGCCGGCATCCATTTTACTATCAAGTTGCATTATCGATACGCCAGTTTCGATATCTCTATTGGCTATGGCTGATTCGATAGGCGAGGGTCCTCGATATTTTGGTAGTAGAGAAGGGTGAACATTGATAATTCCTGGGGTAAATAAGTTGATAATTGACTGGGGAATGATTTTTCCGTACGCAACTAAAACTCCCGTTACTGGCTGAAGTTGTTTTATGTAGTCGGTAATTTCACTGACTTTGCTTGGCTGCAAAACTGGAATATTGTGAAACTTAGCGAATGTTTTTACTGGAGGTTCAGTAAGTTTGTGTCCGCGACCACGCTTGGTGTCAGGTTTGGTAATAACGCAAACAACGTTAAATCCCTCTTCGACGAGAGCTTCTAGGGTAATTAGGCTGTAATTTTCAGTTCCAAAGAATACTATTTTCGGCGATATCTTTGTCATAATCTAGCGGTTGCAACTCGCCTTTCTCATCGAGCGTATAAAAAGCATCTTTTTTATCCTTAATATGGTCTATAAAAACTAATCCATTACAGTGGTCTATCTCATGCTGTAATACGCGTGCCAAAAATCCTTCGGCTTTAATTCGCACTTCTTCGCCATCTAAACCCATGGCTTTTACGCGAATTTTACTATAGCGGGGAACTTTTCCGTAAATGCTTTTAACGCTTAAGCATCCCTCGAAATCTTCGACAATTTCACCTTCATATTTCACGATTTCTGGATTGATAAGGGTGATGAATTCGCGAGTTGATTTTCTTTCAAAGTCGGCTCGAACAATCACGACACGCTCTAATTTGTCGACTTGAACTGCAGCGAGGGCAGCGCTAATCTCGTGAGGTCTGGAATCTTCCCAATCCAGTGCGGCTGCGGTCATTTCGTCTGCCAGTTTTACAACATCATTAGTAACAACGTAGATTTTCGATGATTTTTGGCGAAGATGTGGGTTTGGTAATGTTATAATATCGTCTTTTGTCATTGCTATAATTATACCAGAAATTACAGTAGACTTACAGGGTCAAGCTCGTACTGCCAGTGTGATGGCGGCAGGAAATTTAAGACGTCAAGAAGCTCTTGTCGTTTGGGACTTTTTACTACGATTTGCCATCGATATGTATCGCGGACGCGCTCATAAAAAGCGGGCGTTGGTCCAAAAACTTCAATGTTATCAAAATTGGATTTTAATAGTTCGGACAATTTTTTAGCGTTCCTTATGGCGGCGGCTTCGGTTTTATAAACGCAGGTTAGTTTTAATAAGTAAGTGAAGGGTGGGAAGTTGGTTTTTTGCCGCTGAGATATGGTTCTTTGATAAAATTCTGTATAGTTTTGAGATAGTCCGTTTGTGATGGATGGGTGACTTGGCTGGTATGATTGGACGACAACTTCTGTTGGCGTGCTTGACCTGCCGACGCGGCCGACGACTTGGGCGAGCAATTGGAATGTTCGTTCGGGAGATGAATAGTCAGGGAGGGAAAGCCCGGTGTCGGCTTGAATAACTCCGACGACTGTTAAATGTGGCAAATCTAGCCCTTTGGCAATAACTTGTGTACCGATAATTATATCTATTTCACCATTTTTCAGTTCATCATAACGCTCATCTACGGTAGCCTTCAAATCGGTGTCTTTATCAAATCGAGCAATTTTTTTGTTCGGGAATAACCTCTGTAATTCGTCTTCAATTCGCTTAGTTCCGATACCTTTGTGGATGATGTCGGCGTTTTTACATTCAGGGCAACTAGTAGGAACTTTGGTCGAAAAACCGCAAATGTGACATGACAATTTATGACTATCCGCATGCAGAGTGAGTGGAATAAAACAGCGTGGGCAGCCAGCCTGCCAGCCGCAGTTATCGCATAATGTGATTGATGCTGTGCCGCGTCGATTGTGAAAAATAAGAACTTGCTCATTTTTTGATAATGCTGTGTTTATAGATTTCAGAAGTGGGTCAGATAGAAATTGGTGTTGAGTAAAATTGTTGCGCTTTGTCATGTCAACCAGCGTCACGTTGGGGCGAACGGTGTCTGGTCTTGCTGGTTTTGTCATTGTAATGATTGGCGTGTTTGATTTTTTTGCAACGTAATAGTCGGCGACTGCTGGGGTGGCGCTACCTAGAATTAGTTTGCCGCGATGTTGATTTGTAAGAACTGAGGCGACGCGAAGGGCTGAATATCGAGGGGATTGCTCCTGCTTGAAACTTGGTTCGTGACACTCATCAATCACCACAAGTCCGAGCTGTTGCACGGGCATGAAAAGAGCAGATCGCGGACCGATGATTACTATCGGA
This sequence comes from uncultured Candidatus Saccharibacteria bacterium, assembly GCA_937921475.1. Taxonomy (GTDB): domain Bacteria; phylum Patescibacteriota; class Saccharimonadia; order Saccharimonadales; family Saccharimonadaceae; genus Nanosynbacter. The sequence continues at coordinate 16,192 of CALFPG010000005.1, forward strand.
TCGTTTGAGCTAATAACTCTTTTCCAGATTGCATATCGTTGAGCTTCGGTTTGTTTGGAATGGGTGACTATGACATTTGGTAGATGAGCAGAGAACTCAGCAACTAGTTGCGAAGTTAGGGCAATTTCGGGGACTAAAATTATCGCCGATCGCTCTTCTTCTAAGGCTTGTTTGACGGCTTCTATGTACACTAGCGTTTTTCCTGAGCCAGTTACGCCGTGTAAAAGTGCCGTTCCAGAATGGAGATTTTCGATGGTTTGGAGGGCTGATTTTTGCTCATCTGTGAATACATTTTTTGTTCGATTTTCTGCTGGATTAACTGAGGTGGACTGATTAATTGAGCGACGTTTTTTGGATAATCCGCTGGGTAAAATTGCTTGCCAGACGGTCGCTTGGTGCGTGGCGTAATATTTACTCATCCATATGGCGGTCTGAACGAGTTCGATTGGCAAGGGATATTCTTCAATGATTTTACTAATTGGCTTGACTTCAAAATCGGGTTGGCGAACTTCTTGTAGAACTACACCAATAGCATTGATTTTGCCGATTTCTATAGCGACAATCATTCCGGTCGGCAGTCTTTCCTCTGAAGAATACGTAAATGAACTCGCGTCGGTGCGGACGATTCTTGTTGGCGAAACCAAATAGTAATGCATGTTCATATTATATCGCGAAAAAAATGCTAAAATAAGCATATGTATTTTGAGAGTCGTTCGCAGGCTGGGGCAATTCTGGCTGATCAAGTACTGGAAAAGTATCGCTATGAAAACTGCGCAGTGGTTGCAATTGGCGAAGGTGGCGTGCTGGTTGGTGAACAAATTGCAGTGAAGCTTCACTGTGTCCTCATGATGTTGTTGAGCGAAGGAATTGAGATTCCTGGGGAAAGTTTAAGCATCGGGGCGATGTCGCAGTCTGGGCAATTTACGTATAATAGTCAATTTTCTGACGGCGAAATTAATGAATATACTAGTGAATTTCACGGTTATCTGGAAGAGAAAAAGCGCGAGGCTCATCAGAAAATGAATAGGCTTTTGGGCGATGGCGGAATTATTGATAAGGATATGCTGAAGGATCGGGTGGTGATTTTAGCGAGTGATGGTTTTGGTGATGATTTATCGGTTTTGGACGTGGCTTTAAGTTTTCTGAAGTCAGTTCGGATTGAGAAATTGGTGATTGCGGTGCCGTTTTGTGGCGTGGCGGCGGTGGATAAATTACATATGACGGTTGATGAAATGCATATTTTGGATGTGAAAGAGAATTTTATGGGATTAAATCATTATTATGAGGATAATACATTGCCGTCCAAAGAGGAAACGATAGCGAAAATTAACCAGGTTATTTTGAATTGGAAGTAAAAACTTGTCGGGTGTTGTAAAATTGTGATAAACTTTAATTAAGAAAGATGCGTTAGGGAGGTTATGTTAGACGTTTTTATTACATCTAGGGTGCGGCGAAAAATTGTAGTAGTATACGCTAAGTATCCTGATTTTCACACACATGTTCGCGGGTTAGCAAAGCTAATTAAGGAAGATCCTGGAAATATTCAACGAGAATTGAAGCGACTAGAAAAGGTTGGATTTTTGCAGAGTGAAAAGCAAGGTAACTCACGTACGTATTTCACTAATAAACAATTCCCAATTTTTAAGGAATTGCAAAGTATGGTGATTAAATCTCAGCAATATTCAGCGCGATCAAAGCGCGGCATGGCTGATAAAGACTAATGACATTATTTGAGAAAATTTTAGCGGCTCGAGGCTTGACTACGCGTGCGGCGCGTGAGGAATTTTTGCATCCGAATTACGCGTCAGTAAAGCATGATCCGTTTTTATTGCCAGATATGAGAAAAGCGGTGGACCGCTTGAAAAAGGCGCACGCTGAGGGTGAGAAAATTGTTATTTATGGTGATTACGATATTGACGGGCTGAGTGCGACGGCAATTTTGCTGGATGCGTTTGGCAAATTTGGCTTTAAGGAGGTTGATGCGTTTATTCCGAATCGGTTTGTTGAGGGTTACGGAATGACGATGGGTGCCGTTGATAAGGTGCGAAATATGGGCGCGGATTTAATTGTTACTGTTGATACGGGAAGTTTGTGTCATGCGGAAATTGAATATGCGTCGAGTTTGGGGATTGATACGGTTGTGACTGATCACCATAATGTTGCTGAGACTCCACCGCCGAGCGTTGCCGCGGTCAATCCGAAGTTTCCTGGTCATAAATATCCGTTCCGCGATTTGTGCGGTGCGGGTGTGGCGTTTAAATTAGTTCAAGCTCTGCAAACTGAACTGGACGGGTTGCCGGATGGTTACGAGAAGTGGCTATTGGATCTGGTGGCGCTGGGGACGGTTTGCGACATAGTTACGTTGGCGGATGAAAATAGGGCGAATGTCTATTGGGGCTTGGAGGTTTTGAAAAAGCAGAAGCGTCCTGGTTTGAAGGCGTTGATGTCGGTGGCGGGAATTGATCCAGAGAAGGTTAATGCTAGACATCTGGGATTTGGTCTGGGTCCGCGAATGAACGCGGCGGGTAGGCTGGAAACGGCGCAATATGCTCTGGATATGCTGACGGCGAGTGATGGACTGGAGGCGTTGGAGGCTAGCGAAAAGCTGGAAGAATTGAATATCAAACGTCGCAGTATTCAGGATGAGATTTTTGACGAAGCTTGCCAGCAGGCGGACAATATGACTGATGATCGAGTTTTGGTGGTGAATAGCGGAAATTGGAATCACGGAGTCATTGGCATTGTGGCGTCAAAGTTGGTTGAAAAATATAAGAAGCCGGTTTTTATAATTGGCGAGCGTGGCGATGAGGCTACGGGTTCGGCGCGAAGTTTTGGTGATTTTTCCGCGGCTGACGCGGTTCGTGCGGCTGACGACATCATTATTAAAGGTGGTGGTCACGGAGCGGCGGCGGGCGTGACGCTGGCGACCGAGAGAATTGACGATTTTAGACGACGAGTGAATGAGTTTTACGACTCATTGCAATTGAAAAATCAGGAATTATATTTGCTACCGAGAGCTGACGTTGATATCGACGATTTTTCGGAAATTAATGAGGAGTTGATTGATAATTTGGCGAAGATGGAGCCATTCGGCAATGGTAACGCGGAGCCTGTATTGAAAGTTGTCGACGTGACGGTTTTAAGTGTGAGAAGAATGGGTGCGGATGGGCAACACGTGAAATTGACTTTGCGTGATAAAAATGACGTTGCGTTGCAGATGCTGGCTTTTAATGCGCCAGAAGAATTTTTCCGTGAAGTGGGCGACGAAGTGTCTGCTTGGTTCCAGCCGACTGTAAATGAATGGCAGGGAATGAAGTCGGTTGAAGGGCGATTGCTGCATATTTCCGAGGTGTAGGTATTGCATCATTTTCTTTTATATTATATAATATTACCACTTTATTAATTTATTTGGAGTGAAGTTCTTGTGAAATCGGAAACACTTTGGGTGCCGTCACCTAAACCTACAGATTATGACTTTAAGAATGGTCTACAGGTCGCCAAGATTGATAGTGGCTTGAGACAGGGAAAGACTATACAACTTGCTACGCAGGAAGATATGCGTCGCTTGGCTGAGGAATCTTACAATTCAAACCACATGAATAAGACTGTTGAACAACTGAAAGATCCGCGCTATATTCGTGTATTTAGTGGACTAGGTAGAGTTGGGCTTGAAGTCGCGATATTTGGTAATGAAAATGCGAATAAGATTCAGGCTGTTTTGTATGGATGGGGAGGAAATTTCCGTCATCCAAACGCAATTCGAGAAGCTGCCGTTCTGGCGTGCGAGAATCCGGATAAGGCTATTATGGTTGTGAATATGCCGGGAGTGGGTAATTCTGGGATGCTGCCTGAGTCTGTTCGTAAGGAGATACGAAAGACTGGTAGCTACGATAGCTTAGGGGAATATGTTGGTCCAGTAATTGACCATGTCGCGGAAGATTTCGACGAGGTTAGTGTTGGTGGGCATTCTTTGGGTGGTCGTGTTGCGACGTCGTCAGTTGCTCACATGGAGTCTAAGGTTAATGAGCTGCGAATATTCGATCCTGTGGGATCGCGTAAAATGGGGATTGTTGCTTTGGGGTGGAATTTCATAGGAAGAGAAGGCGCGGAATTGACGCGTTACGGCAAGGAATCATTGAGTCCAAGCGCAAAAGAACTGGGCTTGGAGTTCTTGCAGAGAGAAGGTCCTAAAGTTATTGAGGAAGTTGGTAAACTCTCAGGAGAGTCAAGTGTCGAGTTTGCTCTGCCGAAACAAGGTTGGCGCCAGCAATTCCTAACTGATCCTTTCGCCTTAAGTAATGATGGCTTATTGGAAGATTTATTGAAAGCCGCGCCAAATGTCCGAAACAATATTATTATATTTGTACCCGAAGGTAGTCATTTGACTAATATGCGTGACGTGGCTCGCATTGTCGGTATTGTGAATGGTGAGCCTAAGTCGACAAGCGCTGAAGTCGGACTATATGGAATTTTAAACAACCACACTCACAATGTCATGAACGACCCTACTGCGTTAGCGATTGTGTATGGCGCTGACACTAAAGATCTCGCCTTGTCCGCCTAAAGCTTGAAGGGCGATTATTACATTTGGCTTAGGTGTAATAGTTGCGTTACTTGTAGAATAGATGTATTGTTATAGTGTATTAATATTTTTGGGCGGGAGAATTTTTTAGGAGGTTTGGTAATATGGAGTTTTCTAATAGCGACAGAGGGGAGATTATATATCAGAAAGATACACGTCCTAGCCTGGGGGAGGTAGCGCTAAAGCTACTGGTTGATTTTCCCGAAGGTGGTAATTTTACATGCGCGGAGGAGCTGCCTGGCAAAGCCTTAGCGGATCTTAAAGAAGAGTATGATGACGTAGCGGGTAAACATAAGGAATTCGCTGAACATTTGAATGAAGCTTCTAGCTTGAGTTCTTTAGTAGCAGCTGCTGGTCACTTAATTTCCCTAAAGGACGTAATGTATGAGATAAATAATGGCGTTCAATTGTCTTTATCCAGTGATGCGAATGGAGAAGTTCCTGGCGATTCGGCTTTGCCAGAAAATATTCCTTGTGACCTTGCCAAAGTTAAAATTTCTGAAAATGATGATGGTACGTATACTGCCAAGATCCCTGTTACAGAACACAGATTTGACTGTAATAGGCATATACGGGCTGATGTGACCACTTATACTATTACGTTTACTCCTGATGGTGAGGTATTAAATCTCACGTCAAAGAAGGTGAAGGGATAATCTAGTTGGCAAATACTTTCTCATCTGTTATAATGTTTGCAGTATGGTACAAGTAACACGTAAAGATCAGAAGGAAGCGAACGAAAATATCATTCGTCGTTTCAACCGCAGGGTTTTGCAAAGCGGTGTTTTGGCTCGCGCTAAGAGCGTTATGCGTTTTGAAAAACCAATTTCAAAGACCGAGCGTCGTAAAAAAGCTATTATTCGCCGCGAGCGACGAGCTGAAAAAACGGCAAAAATGCGCCTAGGGGTGCGTTAATGTCTGCGCTAAAAGAGCGCATTACTAGTGAAATGAAAGCCGCTCTATTGAGCGGCGATCGTTTTCGTGGTGATGTTTTGCGTAATCTAAAGGCGGCAATCTTAAACGAAGAAGTTTCTTTGGGTAGGCGAGAAGACGGCTTGGATGATGCTGAAATTGAAAAAGTCGTTGCTCGAGAAGTGAAAAAGCGCGTCGAAAGTGCGGATTTATATCGAAAGAATGACCGTGCGGAATTGGCGGAACCTGAAGAAAAAGAAGCGGAAATTTTACGAGAATTTTTGCCAGAGCAACTTGGCGAGGCGGAAATCTCGAAGATTGTAGAAGAAGTTATTGCGGGTATGGACGATGTCTCAATTCAGAAAATGGGACAAGTTATTGGCGCGGTAAAAAGTAAGGCTGGCAATGCTGCGGATGGCGCGTTGGTGGCAAAAATTGTTAAAGAAAAACTCACGAAATAGGAGGAAAAAATGATTGTATTTTTTGGGCCGGCGGGTGCTGGTAAGAGTGTGCAGGGTCAGATTTTAGCGGCACGACACGGTTGGCGTTGGCTTAGTGCCGGACAGTTATTGCGCGATACTCACGATGGCGAATTGATTCATCGCATGCAATCTGGCGAACTGGTGCCGATGGAAACTATCAACGGTTTGATGGGCGAGGCTCTTAATAAAGCTAAGGATATTAATGGTGTAATTTTGGACGGCTATCCAAGGCAATTAGAGCAGGCTAAATGGCTAATTGAGTCGCGTTCGCATCATGGAAAAGATGTGAAGTTGGTAATTGTATTGGAAGTTCCGCGCGATGAAATTCTGGAGCGTTTGAGGGTTCGCGGTCGAGTTGACGACACTCCTGAAGCAATCGACAAGCGACTCAGTATTTATCGAGGTGAAATTTACCCGATTCTGGATTATTTGAATGACAATGGTGTTCCAATTGTGCATATGAGCGGCGTTGGAACTGTTGGTCAAGTTCATGATGAAATCGAGAGAGAACTGGTTAGCCGCGGCATCGTTGAGGGCGTAAAATGAGCCAATTGATCACCGGAGAAAAAACGCCGCAACAGATGAAAGATATGCGCGAGTGCGGCAAAATGCTTGCGACAATTTATGACGAATTGAAAAAATCTGTAACGGCTGGAATGAGTGAATTGGATGCTAATGATTTTGTAGCTAAGCGAATTAAAGATTTTGGCGCAGAAGCGACTTATCTTACGGATGAAGTGAAGTTTCCGGGAGTGATTTGTATATCGACGAACGAACAATTGGTGCATTCTTTCCCGACTGAATATGTTTTTGAAAAGGGCGACGTGGTCAGTTTCGATTTGGTAATTGGCTATCGTGGAATGAAGACGGATAGCGCTTTTACTATGGTTGTTGATGAAGAGCCTAAGGGTGTGAAGAAACATTTATTACACACAACAGAACAGAGTTTATATGCGGGAATTGACGCGATAACTGGCGATGGAACGCGAGTTGGCGATATTTCAGCGGGAGTGGAAGCTGTGTTGAAGAAGGCTAAACTTGGTATAATCCGTGAACTAGTTGGTCATGGCGTGGGGCTGAGTATGCATATGGAGCCAGAAATTCCGAATTACGGCAGGCGAGGAACTGGTCCGATGCTGCACGCTGGCGACACAATTGCAATTGAACCGATGGCGAGCTTGGGCGGTGAGAAAATTATCACCGACAGCGACGGTTGGACAATTAGTATGAAAGACGGCAGTCTGGGTGCACATTTTGAGCATACGGTATTGATTGCCGAAACTGGCGCTGAGATTCTGACAAAGCTTTAGGCTAATTCGCTTGCCAAATTATAGGCATAACCTGTATAATGGAGCTTATGCAGGAGCAATCTCGATATGTGGTAGGAATTGATATTGGCACGAAAAACGTGCGCTGTGTCGTTGGTTATATTGACGCAGAAAATGGTGCGCCAAAAATTGTTGGCGTTGGTGAAGCGCCGAATAGCGGAATGCGCAAGGGAACTGTAACGAATTTGAGTGGTCCAGCTGAGGCTATTGATAAGGCCTTGGAGCCCGCTGAGCGAATGAGCGGTCATCAGATTAATGCGGCTACATTGAGCATTAACGGATCTCATTTATTAAGTACAAAGGCCGACGGAATGATTACTGTTGGAACTGTTAATAATGAGGTTACTCATGATGATATATTGAGGTTGGAGGAAGTTGCTACAACTGGAAAAGTGCCACAGAATAGAGAGATTTTAGATATTATTGCGCACGCGTATAGGCTGGATGGTCAGGATAATATTAAAGATCCAATTGGTATGACTGGCGCGCGTCTGGAAATTAGGGCGAATGTCGTGTCTGGTTTGGTTCCACACATTACTAATTTACAGAAGTCGGCGGAAATGGCTAAGGTTGAGGCTGTGTCTGTTGTTCCGTCGGTTTTGGCGGCAGCTCAATCCGTTCTTACGGAAAGTCAGCGTGAAAATGGCGTTGCGGTGATTGATTTTGGCGCGGCAACTACGGGAATTGCTATTTATGAAGAGGGCGATTTGCAACATCTGGCGGTTATCCCAATGGGCGGTCAGAATGTAACGAACGATTTGGCTATTGGTCTTAGGACGGATCCGGAAATTGCGGAAGTTGTGAAATTGGCGCACGCGAGATTTGGCGGCGAGACTTTGGGCGAAGTTGAAACGAAGGTTGAAAAGCAGACATATAAATTTAACCAAGAAGAAATTGACGAGATTGTTCAAGCGCGATATGAAGAGATTTTTGAGGCGATTGCTAAAGAACTGAAGCGAGCTGGACGATTAGGAAAACTGCCGAGCGGCGTTGTGTTGGTTGGTGGTGCGGCGAAAGTCAAGGGTATGGTGGAGTTTACGAAAGATCAATTGAGTGTGGCGGCACGCCTGGGTGTTCCGGCTGGCTATAGCGGAGTTAGCGATGAAGTGAAAGGCGCGGAGTTTTCGGCTGCGGTTGGCCTGATGTTGATTGACTCTATGGGCATTTCGCAGCAGGTAAAACCGATAGTTGGCGCAAATGATGTCACTAAAAAAGCTGGCGGTTTACTTAAAAATATTTTCGCTAGATTTAAATAAATGATATACTTTATGTAAGGATTAAGAGAGGGAATATATGCCGCAAATACAACCAAGTGAAGTTCAAACATTTGCCAGCATAAAAGTCGTCGGTGTTGGCGGAGCTGGTGGTTCAGCTATTAACCGAATGAAAGATGCTGGTCTAACTGGCGTTCAATTTATTGCTATGAATACGGACGCTCAGGCGTTGCACAATTCGAAGGCTGACATAAAGATTCATCTTGGTCGTGATGCAACTAATGGTTTGGGTGCGGGCGCCGACCCTACTGTTGGCGAGGCTGCAGCTAATGAATCCCGTGACGAAATTAGAGAAGCCTTAGAGGGTGCAGACATGGTATTTGTGACAATTGGTGCTGGTGGTGGAACTGGTTCCGGTGCTGGTTATGTCGTGGCAGAAGTGGCGCGTGAACTAGGTATTTTGGTAGTTGGCGTGGCAACTCGACCGTTTAGCTTTGAGGGTGAAAAGCGCCGAGTTAACGCGGATTGGGCGATTTCTCACTTGGGACGCGAGGTTGATACCTTGATTACTATTCCAAATGACAGATTGTTGCAAACTATTGATCGCCGAACGCCGCTGCTGGAAACGTTTAAGATTGCCGATGATGTTTTAAGGCAGGGTGTTCAAGGTATTTCTGAACTGATTACTGAGCATGGTTTGATTAACCTTGACTTTGCTGACGTTAAGGCGATTATGAGCAATGCCGGTTCGGCTTTGATGGGAATTGGGCGAGCGAGCGGTGATGACCGAGCGGTTCAGGCGGCGCAACAAGCTATTGAAAGTCCTCTAATTGAGGTGTCGATTGATGGCGCCAAGGGTGTTCTGTTCAACGTCACTGGTGGTTATGACATGAGCATGGCAGAAATTCAGGAAGCGGCAGAAATTATTACTAGCGCAGTCAGTCCGAATGCCAACATTATCTTTGGTGCGACTTTGAAGCCTGAGATGGAAGATGAGCTTGTCATTACCGTGATTGCTACGGGATTTGATAGTGATACATTTCACCAGCAAGAAGTTAGCCTTACTGTAGGTGATGATGCAAGACCTGCCGAAACAGAAGTTGATGAAGAAATGGTTAAAAATATTGACCTAGAGTTGGATAAGGAAGAATCTGCCGAAAGTTTTGCGGCTGAGCCAGAGACTAATATTTGGGAAAATCCAACCGTTGAAGCTGACGATGATGAGGATGATACGCCGGCATTTCTGAGGCGACGAAAGAAGAACAAGGAGTAGATAAAATGGTGTTTAATATCGGCAATAGTCGCGTTATTGAATCGCGCGAAGTTTCTGATGGTGCCGCAATTCGACGTCGCAGAGAAACTCCAGATGGCAAGCGATTTACTACGTATGAGCGAGTTGAAAAACCAAACCTGGCGGTGATAAAGAAAAATGGTGATCGTGAGCTATTTGACCGGGTGAAATTGGCGAATTCGACGCGCCGTTCGGTCGGAAAATTCTTTAAGTCTGACGAGGAAGTCGATAATATCATTACGGCGGTTGAAGACTCTTTATATGCGTTGGGCGAATCGGAAGTTACGTCAAAACAGATTGGTGATCAAGTTTTGGACGAGCTAGAAAAATGTAACGAAGTGGCGTATGTTCGTTTTGCTAGTGTTTTTTACGAGTTTAAGACGCTGGATGATTTTGTGGAGATTTTAGCGAAGCGACGCAGTAAGGGCGAGCGGGAATTGTAATGCGAGTAGTTGTGATTTATCGTTCGGAAAGTGATTATGCGCGCCAAGTTTCAGACTTTTTGCGTGATTTTAGCCGACAAACTGGTCGGGTTTTAGAGGAGATGAGTCCTGATTCTGCAGAAGGTAATAATTTTTGCGAAGTGTATGACATTGTGGAGTATCCAACAATTATCGCGCTGAGCGACAGTGGTCAATTACAGAACCTCTGGCGTGGCTTGCCACTACCAACAATTAGCGAAGTGAGTTTTTATGTTTAAGTTTTTTGCTCAATGGTTTTCTAAACAAGATAAGCGTCAAAAAATTGCTGAAATCTCACTACTGACGGGCGCAGGAGTTGGTTTACTGGCGTCATTTATCCTGTCTATCGAAACATTGGTTCTGGCAAAAACTCCAAATACAGTCCTGGGGTGTGATTTAAATGCGGTGATCAGCTGTAGCAGTGTGGCCCAGCATTGGTCTGCGTCGCTGCTTGGTTTTCCAAATGCCTTTATTGGTCTTATGGCTCTGCCTGTTATGGTGACAATTGCAGTGGCGTTGCTGGCTGGCACTAAGTTTCCGCGCTGGTTTATGTTTGCGGCGCAGATTGGCGTCAGTGTTGGGTTTATTTTTGCGTTATGGATGTTCTATATGAGTTTTGTGGAAATAGGGGTGTTGTGTCCTTGGTGTCTAACACTTGATGTTGGCATGTTGCTAATTTTTGGTAGCATGACAAGATACAATATCCTAACTGGGGTTATCACTGGAAAAAAAGTAAAAAAATTTGTTCAAAATGATTATGACATAGTGCTGCTGATGATAATCATCACTTTGGCTGTTGTTATGATTTTGGCAAAATTTGGTGATCAATTATTATAAGAATTTTTATGTTATATTAAAAAACTTATGCTATAATGATAACCACAAGTTAATTATTAATAAAAATAGTAGAAGTCGAAGGTGCATCTTAATACGATGATGTCGGAAATGAATAAAAACCAAAGATTAATGATCAATCAGCGGCGATTTGCTGGTCCTCGGCTTGTTTTGTTTGTCAGCCTCATGATCTGTGTGGTCGTTGGCATATTCTTTATGATTGGAAATCTATTGACTCGTCAGGGTAGTGCGACGGTGATGGGAGATATGGAATGGTCATTTAGTCAAATTACTATTGGTTACGCCCACACCTGTGCCCTCACCAACGAAGGCAAAGCCTACTGCTGGGGGCTGAATAACCA
>CALFPG010000006.1 GCA_937921475.1 uncultured Candidatus Saccharibacteria bacterium
AGGCTATACTGAGGCTCAATTTGCGTGTATGTTAAGCGAGGAAATATTTACGCCTAATACGATTGCTGTTGGATTTAATAATATCCGTTTTGACGACGAGTTTATTCGTCATTTGTTTTGGCGGAATTTTTACGATCCATACGAGTGGACTTGGAAAGATGGTCGATCCAGATGGGATTTGTTGGATGTGGTACGCTTAACCAGGGCGCTTCGACCCGAGGGAATTGAGTGGCCAATTGACGACAAAGGTGAGCCGAGTAATCGTCTGGAACTCATCACGAAAGCTAACGGAATAGAACATGAAAACGCCCATGATGCGCTGGCAGACGTGACGGCGTTGATTGCTGTGACTAAATTGATTAAGCAGAATCAGCCACAAATGTACGACTATTTGCTGAAAATGCGCGATAAGAAATTGGTTCAGAAACTGGTGAATGTCGATGATAAAAAACCTTTTGTTTATGCGAGTGGTCGTTATGACAAGGAATTTGCTAAAACGACCGTGGCTTTTCCGCTAACCACGAGCCGAAATGGTGGCGTGATTGTTTACGATTTGCGCTATGATCCGACGCCGTTTGTTGATCTGAGCGTTGAGGAATTGTCGGCGAAGATATTTGCAACATGGGAAGAAAGGCAAGCTGAAGATTTCGTTAAATTGCCAGTTAAGGAATTGCAATATAATCGCTGCCCGGCAGTTTCGCCGCTTGGTGTGTTGACTCAGGGCGATGGCTGGAAGAAGATTTCTCTGGATACGGAAACTGTACAGAAGCACCAAGATATTTTACTTTCTCATCCAGATTTTGCCGAAAGGCTGCGTAGTATATTTGAAAATAAGCCAGAGTTTAAGAAAATGACCGATCCAGAAGCGCAATTATACGATGGGTTTTTGGATAATAGTGATCGAGTTCGCGTTGAAGCTGTGCGTAATGCTGGCGAGCACGAATTGGCTGACTTTCATCCGGATTTTCAGGATGAGCGATTGTCGCCACTATTGTTGCATTATAAAGCGCGAAGTTTTCCTAATTTGCTTAGTGAAGATGAGTTGCGACAATGGGAAGAATGGCGCAATGAGCATTTACAGGCGCAAATGCCGCAATTTATGAAATCTCTGCAACGATTAGCGCCTAGTGCGACCGATGAACAGCAGTTTATTTTGCAAGAATTGCAGTTATGGTTGGAATCAGTCTTACCTTCTGTTGACGCCTAAAATATGGTTATGCTAAAATTGAAACAATTAGATAAAAAAGTGGAATATTAATTAGGTAATTTAATTTAAGGAGGGTGGCTCTGATGTCATTTAAGAGTAGGGGTCATAAACTATATGTGGGTGTGATGGTATTTATTTCCATGTTCGCACTTTCTTTGTCTGCAATATTAGCACCGTTAGCCAGGGCGGAAGACGCACCGCTGTATACTTGGAGGGATATAACCATACCTGGACAGGGGATTATTTCGGAGTCGCGCGTTAGTCCTGACGGATCAAAACTTTTTGTCTTGCGTAGAGATTTAGCTAGCGGCAGTGTTAACCTTCTGGTCTCTGCGAATGATGGTGCAAGCTGGAGCACTTTCGCTGCACCAGAGGGCGCGAATGGACTACTAGTTAGCTCCGATGGCTCTAAATTGGTCGTAAAGGGGAAGTATGGTGAAAATGCTATCTATGTTTCTACCGATGGTGGTCGAACTTGGGCTAAGCGTAATTCGTCTGTTCCTTATACCGCGCATGTATTGATGAGCCCAGACGGCTCCACGCTGGTCATGTACTTTGAACATAGTCTCTATAATGATCCTATGGCAGTATCTACTGACGACGGCAATACTTGGGTTCCAAAGGGAGATGAATATCCCGACTATGTCTTTAATGGCGGAAAGATGGCTCGCCGGAGTAATGACGGTACATTACGACAATCTACCGACTATGGCATGACTTGGTCTGCTATTGGGGGTTCTGCTGGTCGTACTAGCTTCAGTTCTGACGGTAAAAGCGTGTTTGACGGTTTTCGCACGTCTGTAGATGGTGGTGCCAACTGGAATCAGCTTCCTGAATACCCTATAGATACTATACGCACTACTGAGCTGGGCGGTATTAGTAATGATGGTAAAAAATTGTTTGTTACATTTAAAAACGACTCTATAGACGATCCGTCTTTGCCGGTTTTTGTATCTTCAGATGGAGGTAAAACTTGGCAGAAATGGGGTGACGAGGGGGTTTCTTTCTCATCCGTTTCTATGTCTGCTGATGGTTCTAGAGTATTCGCAACATCACAATTTACAGATCCAGATTATAAGTCTGTGTATCGCCTAGCAACCCTACCGAGACCTCAGCCTGCAACTCCTGGTGACACTGGTACGAGTACAGGTGGAGCTACCGCTCCATCAACTACCAACACTCCATCCACAGGCTCTGCATCTTCGGGTGCTTCAGTCACTGCATCATCATCCGCTTCCATTAAAAAACCAGAAAAATCATCATCAAACCTTGCTGAAACAGGAATCTCTGTTTGGGTGGTCAGCGGATTAGCCGTTGTGGTTATTGCAGCTGGTGGATTAGTCCTAAGAAAACGGCTGTAGAAAAACGACATCATTTCGCCCAGATCGTGGCTGGCGGATTGTCGTTGACCGGTAGGTGTTCATATGGTAATATCTAGAAAAGCTATTTCAATACACCAAAGAAAGGCACCCCATGTTATCTGCGAGAAAAAAACATAGGGTATATAGAAATGCGTTGGCTTTCGTCCTTATTTCTGTATTCTCTCTGTCTACAATATTTTCACCCTTAGTCAAGGCTGAGGCATTACCTAGCTATGCCTGGAAAGATATAGTGATACCGAATGGACATTTTAGTGAGTCTAAAATCAGTCCAGACGGTTCGAAATTGTTTGTCCTACAGGCGATTCCGGGGTCATCTAGTAAAAGACAGCTTATTGTCTCTGAAGATGATGGTGTAAGCTGGAATACTTTTGTAGCTCCAGATAGAGCTTATGGTCTAATGGTTAGTGCGGATGGTTCTAAGTTGATAATAAGGGGTAAATATGGAGAAAATTCTATTTATGTATCAACTGATGGTGGCCGCAACTGGATTAAGGCTGCCTCTCCGGTGTCTAATAGTGACAATTTGTTCATGAGTCCTGACGGAGCTATTTTGGCTAAATATGTATATGCAACCGAGGATCTTTTTGTTTCTAATGACGATGGGCAAACTTGGATTCAAAAGGGCAAAGAAGAGCCTAGCGCTATATTCAATGGCGGAAAGATGATTCGCATGGATCAAGATGTCAATTTGGTGAAAAAATCTGTTGATTATGGCGCAACCTGGACTACGATTAGTTCTGGTGTCGCCGACGAAGTATCATTTAGTACTAATGGAAGCAGTATATTTAATGGCAATAAAGTATCACTGGACGGTGGGTCTAGCTGGACTTCGACGTCGGTAATTCCAGGTAAGCAATCTGATAATATTGTTTCGGAATTAGGTATTAGTAATGATGGTAAAAAACTATTTGCTGTCTTTGAGCCGAGCGGCCACTCTCCTTCGTGGGCGCCGGTGGCTTATTCGGTAGATGGCGGTAAAACTTGGCAGCAGTGGGGCAGTGAATCTTTTGAAGGGCGCAATATCTCAATGTCGTCTGACGGCTCTAAGATTTTTGCAATGTCAACAACGGGGGTTTACCGATTAGCAACGGTGCCCATTCCTCAATCTAGGTCGTTTGATGTAAGTGCAAAGCCTACTCCTACGAATGCTGACGACTCTGTTGCTAAGTCCATCATATCAACTAACTCGCTATATTGTTACAACATAAACTCTTCATCTGTATATTCTCTGTCAGCTGATGACATTACAGTGGCTGATTCGCAGGTTAAAATTTTGGGAGGGCTGCGTTTTAAGGTTAATTGTCAGAACATTACT
Organism: uncultured Candidatus Saccharibacteria bacterium; assembly: GCA_937921475.1. GTDB lineage: Bacteria > Patescibacteriota > Saccharimonadia > Saccharimonadales > Saccharimonadaceae > Nanosynbacter. The sequence goes on from CALFPG010000006.1 coordinate 3,905, forward strand.
ACTGGGCTAGGGTCTTCAAATATTACTATATCTCTGGCTGGACAATATGATGTATCGAAGATAAGAATTTATAAGAAAAATATTGCGGGTGAATTGCAGAATGTAACTAATAGATTTACTATAAAAAACGAGTCTGACGCAGGCAGGATGTTGACTACAGTCTCATATATTGCCGTTGATGCGGATGATAATGACAGCGACAGTTCTGTAAATGACATTATTTCCGGAATGTTTTATTTTGGAGTTGTCAATGATATTGTATCTATACCATCAACTACTACCACTCCATCCACAGGCTCTTTGTCTTCGGGCGCTTCAGCTGCCGCAACACCATCATCCACTTCTAGTAAAAAACCAGAAAAATCATCATCAAATCTTGCTGAAACAGGAATTTCTGTTTGGGCGGTCGGCGGATTAGCCGTTGTGGCTATCGCGGTTGGCGGATTGGCATTGAGAAAACGATTGTAGATACTATCATCATCCCCATAAACATCCATGCTTCGTTGACTTTTGGTATATGGTTATGCTAAAGTTGTGGTAATAATTGTGTATGCTAAAAAAACAAATTGGAGGGGTAATGTTAACTAAGAGTAAAAAATACATAATACATAGGGGGATGTTATCCTTAATATTCGCATTTGCGCTATCAGTGTCGGCGATCCTGTCCCCTTTGGTTAGGGCGGAGGAGTCTCCTAAGTATACGTGGAAGGATATAGTTATACCGGGAGATGGTCGTCTGCAAGACATGAACATTAGTAGGGATGGGTCAAAAATATTTGCCCTACGTAGAAATTACGGAACTAATAAAGCCAAGCTTTTTGTGTCTTCGGATGATGGCGTGAATTGGGATAGTTTTGATATGCCAGATGATCCCGGCTGGTATATTAGTTCAAACACAGATGGATCCAAGCTGCTGATAGGAGGGGGTGACGTTACTTATTTGTCGACTAATGGCGGTCGCAATTGGTCTACCTTAAGTACGCCGATGAGTGAAGACTACGGGGCTTATATGAGTCCCGACGGATCTACTCTGGCTAGGTGTGGTCGGTGGGGTGCTCCACCTCTTTACATTTCTACTGATAACGGACAGACGTGGATTCAGAAGGGTAATAAGTGTCCTAGTAGAATATTTAATGGCGGGAAAATGGTGTACAGAGATTATACCAGATCTTTTTTGGAATGGTCGACTGATTATGGTGTGACCTGGTCGGTCATTAAAGAGGAAGTAGTTCAAGATGTGGCGTTTAGCGATGATGCTAAGAGTATGACTGATGGCTGGAATATGTCTTTGGATGGAGGCGCCAACTGGTCTTTAATCCCAGAGTATCCGCATGTAGGTAGTGATAGAGCTAATAAGATAGAGTATATCAGTAATGATGGTAAAAAAATAATAGCTACACTACAGCCTACCGCCCCAGATGATCCGGCTGGACCGATGCTTATATCAACTGACGGTGGTAAAACTTGGCAGAAATGGGGCGATGAAGTTTTTCAGACTCGTTCTGGCGATAAGGTTGCTATGTCAGCTGATGGTCGCAAGCTACTGGCTGTGTCGCCAGATCATAATATCTATCGCCTAGCAACTCTACCAACGCCCCCACCCGTAACTCCTGGCGGTACCGGCTCAGGTACGAGCGGAGCTGCCACTCCATCCACAGGCTCTTCATCCTCAGGCGCTTCAACTACTGCGGCATCGTCATCCACTTCCAATAAGAAACCAGAAAAACCCTCAAGAATTCTTGCCGAAACAGGAAACTCTATTTGGCTAGTCAGTGGGTTAGCTGTTATCGCCGTTGTAGCTGGCGGATTAGCGCTAAGAAAACGACCGTAAAATTAAGTCATAGATGGAGCGAGCTTTTGTGCTTCGACTTCATGATCAGGCTTGCTCTTTTTCGTACTGGAAAGTAGATAAATTGACAATAAAATAAGCTCGCTTTTTTGGTTTGGCGTAAAATAGCGGATTTTCCTGTTAATTCGTCGTTGCGCGATTTCGCTGGCAATGTCAATGGACTTCCAAAACAGGACAGAAAGTGATTCTCTGAGGATGATTGCCAACGGTACGATAATTGCCCAGAAAATAACCATTAAAATTGCTGGCAGGCTGATGTTCGTGAAGGGAATTTTTCCTAGGAAAAAGAAGAAAAATAGCTGGTCGATCATAAAAGGCGCGAGTAGTATCGCTCCGATGATCATAATTAAGTAAATGCCCAGCTTTCTCATAGATCTAACTGTAGCAAATAAGATATTGACTTGCAATCATAAGCGTAATGTGTTTTAACTCTGATTTACGTCGATATTTGGACTGGAAAAAATTGTCAAAAACCTGTATAATATAGCGGTTATGACAGAGGTAATTCGTGTTAAAGATGCTCGTGAGCACAATCTGAAAAATGTAGATATTGAGATTCCGCGAGATCAGCTGGTGGTGATTACTGGGCTTAGTGGGTCTGGGAAATCCAGCCTGGCATTTGATACGATTTACGCCGAAGGGCAGCGCCGTTATATGGAGAGTCTTAATTCGTATGCGCGGCAATTTTTGGGTACTATGGATAAGCCTGATGTTGATTCGATTGAAGGGCTCAGCCCAGCGATTTCAATTGACCAGAAGTCGACTAGCCGCAATCCGCGCTCGACCGTGGCTACGGTGACAGAAATTTATGATTATCTGAGGCTTTTGTTTGCACGAATTGGCGTGCCGCATTGTCCGATTTGTGGCAATGAAGTGACGCGTCGCACGACCGAGGTGATTATTGACGAGATTTTGCGACAATTTGTTGATAAGCGAATTCTGTTATTGGCGCCAATTGTTAAGAATAAAAAAGGTGAGTTTGCGCATATTCCGGAGCAATATCAGCGGCTTGGCTATGCCAGGGTTCGCGTGGATGGCGTGGTGTACGCGCTGGATGAATTTCCGGAGTTGCAAAAAAGTTACAAGCATAACATTGAGCTGGTGGTTGATAGGTTGGCGTTGACGGCGGAAATGCGATCTCGACTGAGTCAGAGCGTTGAGCAGGCGCTGGACTTGGGCCAGGGAGTTATCGAGGTTTTGGATGCGGACAGTGATGAAGTGAAGACATTTTCGCAGAGATACGCTTGTGTTGACCATCCTGATGTCGATATTCCAGAGCTGGAGCCGCGATTGTTTAGTTTTAACGCGCCGCAGGGAGCTTGTCCTGTATGTACGGGTTTGGGGTCGAGGCTGGAGGTTGATTCAGAATTGGTCTTTAATAATAATTTGACAATTTCCGAAGGCGCAATTCGACCGTATAATCGAATGAATTCTGACGCTTGGAATATGAAGCGATTGGCATCTGTTGCTGAAGCTCACGAATTTAGCTTGAAAGTTCCCGTAGGTAAGCTTTCTGATGATGCTAAACATAAAATATTATACGGAACTGGCGACCAAAAATATCGCGTTGATTTGGGCGGCGGTCGACATTACGATACAACTTACGAGGGTGTTATTCCTAATCTGGAGCGACGCTGGAAAGAAACTGATAGCGATTTTATGCGACGAGATATTGAGCGATTTATGCGCGAGAGAGATTGTTATGCCTGTAAAGGTGCGCGCCTGAAACCTGTGGTTTTGGCGGTGACGGTTCATGAATTGAATATCGTTGACGTGTGTGATTTGAGTGTTGATGATGCGTTGGATTTGTTTGACAATAAGCTTCAATTGACTGAGCAAGAAATGACGATTGCTCGTTTGATTGTGAAGGAAATCAAATCTCGTTTGGCGTTTATGAGCAATGTTGGGCTGAACTATTTAGAGCTAAGTCGAGCGGCTAACACGCTTAGTGGTGGCGAGGCGCAGCGAATTCGCTTGGCGACGCAAATTGGCGCTGGACTTCAGGGCGTGCTTTATGTGCTAGACGAGCCGTCAATTGGACTTCATCAACGTGACAACGACAAGTTGATTGATATGCTGAAGCGCCTTCGTGATTTAGGAAATTCTGTGCTGGTGGTTGAGCACGACGAGGACACTATTCGTCAGAGTGATTTTCTGGTTGATATGGGACCGGGAGCTGGTGTGAATGGCGGTCAAGTAGTGGCAATGGGGACGCCTGAAATTGTTGCGAAAAATGAGAACAGTATAACGGGTCGCTATTTATCTGGGGCGGAAAAAATTGCCGTTCCGAAAAAGCGTCGCAAAGTCGTGAAAGATAGAAAGTTGATTGTTCGTGGCGCTCGTGAAAATAATCTTAAGAACATTGACGTGGAGTTTCCTTTGGGTTTGATGACCGTAGTGTCTGGTGTTTCTGGTAGCGGAAAGTCGACGCTGGTGAATGACATTGTGGCGCGGGAACTAGCGGCAGAGCTGAATCGCGCAACGACAGCGCCAGGGTTGCACGACGCTATAGAAGGCGTGAATTTGCTTGATAAGACGATTGTCATAGATCAGTCGCCAATTGGTCGAACGCCGCGCTCCAATCCAGCGACTTACACTGGAATTTTTACGCCGATTCGCGAGCTTTTTGCCAGCACACCCGAGGCTAACGTTCGAGGCTATAAATCTGGGCGCTTTAGCTTTAATGTTAAGGGCGGTCGCTGTGAAAATTGTCAGGGTGATGGTGTGATAAAAATTGAAATGCACTTTTTACCGGACGTTTACGTTCAATGTGACGAATGTCACGGCAAGCGTTATAATCGCGAGGCGTTGGAAATTAAGTATAAAGACAAGACGATTGCTGATGTTCTGGATATGACGATCGATCAAGCGGCGGAATTTTTTGACAGTGTGCCGAATATTGCGCGAAAACTTCAGACATTGGTCGAGGTTGGGCTTGGCTATATTAAACTTGGTCAGCCAGCAACTACTTTTTCAGGCGGTGAGGCGCAGCGAATTAAATTGGCAACGGAGCTCTCTAAGCGTTCCACTGGAAAAACTATGTACATTCTGGACGAGCCGACCACTGGGCTTCATTCTGCTGACGTAAAGCGACTGTTGGGGATTTTACAGCAATTGGTTGAGGGTGGTAATAGTATGATTATCATTGAGCATAATTTGGACGTCATAAAGTCAGCTGACTGGATAATTGATATGGGTCCAGAGGGCGGAATTGGTGGCGGTACGGTTGTGGCTTGCGGTACGCCTGAAGATATCGCCAAGGTACCAAATTCGTTCACTGGCAAATATCTGAAAAAGATGCTTTAAGACTATTTTTTACGCTTGGTTTTCGAGAGGAGAACCGACAATTGTTTTCTTAGCAAAGCGCGAGTATTTGGCTGCTTCAAAGCATGAATAACCATCGGCGAGACAGACAGGAAGATGATGAGAATAGCCGCAACTTCAATATTTACGCCCGCTTTGGTCAAAAACTCGCCAGCGTAGAATCCTAGATAAACAAATGCTGACGACCAAAGAAATCCACCGATAAGGTTGAAAGTTAAGAATGTTTTATAGTGCATTTTACTGGCGCCGGCAACGATTGGGGCGAAGGTTCTTACAATTGGTACAAACCGAGCCAGGACGATTGTCGCTGAGCCGTGCTTGTCGTAAAACTTTTCTGTTTGCTCCAAATATTTTTTCTTGAAGAATCGGGAATTTTCTTTTTCAAACAACTTGCGCCCAACTTTGTGACCAAAACTATAACCAACACTGTCGCCCAACACTGCCGCCGCAAAAACCAAAAGCGCAAAAATGTGAATGTCAATGTGTAGAATGTTTTGCTGAACCATGTATCCAGCGGTGAAAAGTAGACTGTCGCCGGGTAGAACAAACCCGATTAATAGGCCAGATTCTGCGAAAACTACTAATAAAATTGCCAATACGCCAAAGCTAGTTATCAAGTGAATAAAAGATTCCATGCCTTAATTATAGCATGATTGGCGTATGCAGATTGGGCTATTCTTCAATAAATCCGCCAGATTGTCGCGCCCATAATTTCGCGTAAACACCGCGTTTTTTATTGATAAGTTCGTCGTGTGATCCGTCCTCGACAATTTTTCCATCCTTCAGGACAATTATACGGTCCAACTTAGCAATTGTAGATAAGCGATGGGCAATGACAATTGAAGTTCGATTCTTCATCAACGTTTCCAAGGATTTTTGGATCAATGCTTCTGACTCGGAATCTAGCGCTGAAGTCGCCTCGTCGAGGACTAGAATTGGCGCATCTTTTAGGATTGCCCTAGCAATTGCAACTCGTTGTCGCTGTCCGCCAGATAATTTAATTCCGCGCTCGCCAACCATTGTGTCAAAACCGTCTTTAAGTCCAACGATAAAATCGTAGGCGCCAGCTTTTTTGGCGGCTTCTTCAATTTCTGCGTCCGTTGCATCAGGTCGACCGTAAGCGATGTTTTCGCGCACGGAGCGGTGGAATAGTAATGGCTCTTGCGGTACGTAAGCGATTTTGGCGCGCAAACTTGCTTGAGTGACTTCGGAAATATCTTGTCCGTCGATGGTAATTTTTCCTGAGTCAATGTCAGCAAAGCGTAATAGCAATTTAGTGAGCGTCGTTTTTCCAGAACCGCTCGCTCCGACCAAACCTATTTTTTCGCCCGGTTTAATATCCAGAGAGAAGTCGTGGAATAGAGTGTCGCCTTGACCTTCGTCGTGTGTGAAGGTTATTTTATCCATAGAAATTTCGCCGTTTGTAACTTTTAGCTTTGAATTGCTTTTATCAATCAATGTCGTTGGCGTTTGTAAGATTTCTACCATGTCATTTGCGTTACCGATAATTCGGTTGTAATTGCGCATAATTCCGTTCATGTTCCACAACTCATGTGCGACACTTCCAGTGTAGGTGATAATAAGATAAACAGATGCCACTGACACCAAATTATTCTGGGCTGCGTACACTGCGAAGGCGATTGCTCCAATTTTAATAACCATGTTGATTGACGAATATATAGTGCTGACTTTTAAGAGTCCGCGCATTACGTCGAGACTTGAATCTCGCCAAGAGTTAACGGTTTTTGTGAAAAATTTCTGTTCCGTAGATTCGGCGCCAGATGACTTGACTGCTAGAACGTTTGAGATTACGTCGGCTAATTGACCGTTCAATTTATTACTGGCTTTGGCTTCTTTTTTTGTCAATTTTGCCATTGGTTTGGATCCGTAATAAACGACGATACTGAAAACAATTGAGAAGATGAGTAAGAATAGCGCGTATTGCCAAAGAAGGGTTGATAGGACAATTATCGAACCGACCAGTGAAACAACTAGTGGCAAAATTGACCAAATTATCGTGTCCCAAAAACTTTCTACCGCGCCGACTAATTTGTTTGTTTGGCTAACGAGCGACCCGCCGAATTTGTTTGAATGGAAGAATAATGTTTGGTTGGTCAGTTTGCTGAAGCATCGAGCATATAAATCTCGTTGCATGGCAGTTTCGAATGTCCAGACGAGATATAGAACTAACCGCCAGCCGATGACGCTCGACCATAATCCACTGACGCCATATAAAGCAATTAGTGTCCATAGGTTTTTTGAGTCGTGCAGTTGATTGTGCTGGATAATACTAAGAAGCTGGGCGATTATGAGCGGGCCGACAAAAATAGTAACCACGAGAGTCAGCATTGCAAAAAATATTGCCAAGTTTCGGCGGTGTTTGTACAGCTCTGACGTCTTCCAAAATAGACGAAATATTTCTTTGCTGTTTGGTTTGTTTTTCAAATCAATTCCTTTCGATAATAAATCAATATTTATAAACTGCGCAGAAAACTGAGCGTTCTTAATTATTCAAAATTATACATTAGAGGAACTCGCCGTCGGGAGTTCATAGACTTTGACTATTATATGGAATATATAGATATAAGTCAATTTGTGGAGCAAAAGACTTGTTTATTTATTGTAAATACTTTACAATAGGAACATGACGCAAATTGTTAGGCGATCAACAAAATACACGAATGACGTGATGGCGATTTTAAAGAGCAAACATCATGCGACGAATGCGGAAATTGCTCAGGAATTACGGAACATTCATCCTGAAGTCAGCGACACGACGGTGCATCGAATAACTCAGCGCCTGTGTGGCGACGGGATGATTGGTTTGGCGCCGCCGACAAAAAAAGGTTGCTTGCGATATGATATTCGTAAGGACGATCACGATCATTTTGTGTGTAGTGACTGCGGTGGCTTGATGGATATTAAAATTGCCGATGAGATGAGAAGGCAGATTGCGCATGAAATTAGCGATTGTTATATTGACGGCCCGTTGGTTGTGACGGGAGTTTGTAAAAAATGCCAGAAAAGGAGGAAATAATGGCTTTATATGAAATTACAACGAAGCAAGAATTTGAAGATAAGGTGCTAAAAAGCGACGGTCCTGTACTAGTTGATTTTTGGGCGCCGTGGTGTCCGCCATGTCGCGCAATGGCTCCGCTTTTGCATCAAATTGCTGAAGAAACAGAGTTTGATATTGTTAAGGTTGACACTGAAGCAAGTCAGGAAAATGCGCAATTGGCTATGGAATACCGCGTGCAGGGAATTCCAAACATGAAGATTTTTGTTGGCGGCGAGGAAGTTGTCGAAATGATAGGCATGAAGCCAAAGCAGACGTTGATTGACGCTTTGGAAAAAGCTGCGAAATAAAAAAAATAGAAGGGGGATTTATGAAGGGTTTTAGTGGAAATATCGAAGAGCTTACGTTAGAAAATGATAATTTTCGTCAGGTTTTATATACTGCGAAGCATTGCCAATTGGTATTGATGAGCTTGCCTGTTGGTGGGGAAATTGGTTCGGAGGTTCATGAGGAGAATGATCAATTTTTCCGATTTGAGTCTGGCGAAGGTAAGGTTTTGATTGATGGCAATGAATATGCTGTTTCTGATGGTAGTGCGATTATTGTGCCGGCGGGCGCTGAGCATAATGTGATAAATACTGGCGAAGAGCCGCTTAAGCTTTATACTATTTATAGTCCAGCACATCACAAAGATGGAATCGTTCGGGCGACTCGCGAAGAAGCGGAGGCTAACGAAGAAGATTTTGACGGCGTAACCACAGAATAAACTGTCGCCAAAGGAGAAAGTTTCTACTAATTATGTCTCGCAAAGGATCGATAGTTGGCGAGATGTTTAGCTCATTCGCGCGGGCGGTTTTTCGTGGAACTGCATGCGTCATGTCGCTAATTTTTAGGATTGCACCGAAGAAGGACCGCGTACGGGTGATTGTTTATCGTGATGATGGTAAGATTTTATTAGTTAGAAGCCGCTTTAGTCGTCAAGAATGGGCTTTGCCAGGAGGCGGGGTGAAATATAATGAGAGTTATGAGCAGGCTGCCGTTAGAGAAGTCTTGGAAGAAATTGGATTAAAGATACATAATCTGCGATATCTCGGAAAAGCTAATTCTCATGAATCATATGCCAAATTTTCAGTTCGAGTTTTTGTGGCGCACGCGTCTGATTATGACATAAAATGCAACTTTGAAATAATGGAAGCCCGGTGGCTTAATATAAATTATCTTCCTGAAGAATATTACGCTTTGTATGCTAACAGGCGTCAGTAGGCGACGCTGTTTTATGTATAATCTATACAATTATATTTTTTCATTTGGAGATGAAGCAGAAGTATTGGAACCTGAAGAAGTTAGAATGCAAATTAAAAAAAATGATAAATAAAATGGCAGAAAAATATATAATATGACAAATGGTGTCAAGTATTCTCTTGTATAATAAAATTAACCAAATGTAAAGGGAGGACCGGATAATGAAATATGAGTGGAGAAAACAAGAAAAGAATCTTTATGGTGTAAAGCAAACACCTATCATTGTAGAAGTGCCAAAGCAAAAATTTATTTTGGTAAAAGGTAAAGGAAATCCGAATGAAGTAGATTTTTCAGATAGAATATCCGCATTATATTCTCTTGCCTATGCCATTAAAATGTTGTTTAAAAATGCAATGAAAAATAAAACTGATAACGAGATTACAGATTTTACGGTATATCCATTAGAAGGCTTTTGGAAAAAAGTAAATGGAGAAGAGCTTGATAAAAATAAACTGGAATACACATTGATGATTAAACAACCTGATTTTATTACACAAGAGATATTCACAAAGGCACTTGAAAATGTAAAAAAGAAAAAGCCCAACGTATTGTATGATGAGATAAGTTTTAGAGAAATAGAAGAGGGTAAATCTATCCATATTTTACATGTTGGAAGTTATGATGATGAGCCAAAGTCGTTTAAACTAATGAATGAATTTGCAAGAAAATTTGATCTTACAAGAATAGGTGATTTTCATAAAGAAATATACCTAAGTAATAAAAACAGGACATCAGAAGAAAAACAAAAAACTATATTAAGATATTCAGTGAAATAGGAGGGACTTGTTATGCCAAGACCAACGACAAAAAATGATTTAATGATTGTTGCTAAGGAAAACTATGAAAAGTTAAATTTATTTATCTCAAAGATGACTGAGGAAGAGTTAAATACACCATTTGACTTTTCAAAAGATGAAAAGAAAAAAGAAGCCCACTGGAAAAGAGATAAGAATCTAAGAGATGTTTTAATCCATCTCTATGAATGGCATCAGCTTATTTTGAATTGGGTACATTCCAATCAAAAGGGAGAAGAAAAACCATTTTTGCCTGAACCATATAACTGGAAAACTTATGGTGATATGAATGTGGAGTTTTGGAAAAAACATCAAAATACTTCTCTTGAAAATGCAACTAAAATGTTTCATAAATCCCATAGCGATGTTTTACAGTTGGCTGAAACCTTTACAAACGAAGAACTTTTTTCAAAAGGTGTATATAAATGGGTTGGAGGGAGTACGCTGGGTTCCTATTTTGTGAGTGCGACTGCAAGTCATTATGATTGGGCAATGAAAAAGCTAAAGGCTCATCAGAAAAACTGTAAGTCAAAATAATTGGGGTAGTAAAGTGCATTTTACAAAAGCAAAAGGAATACTTTCTTCAAAGAATGGAATGAATTTGTTTAGAGGTTGCACTCATGGATGTATATATTGTGACTCAAGAAGTAAATGCTATCAGATGAATCATAAATTTGAAGATGTAGAAGTAAAAGAAAATGGAATCAGTCTTTTGGAAGAGAGCCTAAAACGAAAGCGAAAAAAATGCATGATTGGTTTGGGGTCTATGACTGATCCATACATTAAAGAGGAACTTAAACTAAATTATACAAGACAGGCACTTGAGATAATAAATAAATTTGGCTTCGGTGTAACTCTTATAACAAAGTCAGCTAATGTTTTGAGGGATTTAGATTTGTTTAAGGAAATAAATTCAAAAACAAAGTGTGTAATTCAAATGACATTAACAACTTATGATGAAGAACTTTGTAAAAAGATAGAGCCAAATGTTTCAACAACAAAAGAAAGGGTTGAAGCATTAAAAATATTGCGTGATGAGGGAATACCAACAGTAGTTTGGTTAACTCCGATACTGCCATTTATCAACGATACGGAGGGAAACATTATTGGTATTTTAAATTATTGCAAGGAAGCAAAAGTGTTTGGAATAATATGCTTTGGTATGGGAGTTACACTCAGAGAGGGAAATAGAGAGTATTTTTATTCGCAGCTAGATAAAAAGTTTCCAAAGCTGAAAGAACGATACATCAGAGAATACGGAAACAATTATGTAGCAAACAGCGTAAACAATAAAAAACTAATGGTTGTATTTCACGAATTCTGTGAGCGGAAGGGTATCGTTCATGATAATGAAGCAATATTTAACTATTTGGGACTATTTGAGGGAAAGGACATCTCAAAGCAGCTTAGTTTTTTTGATGAAGTTTGACTAACGGAATTAAATATCTATGATTATGAGCGATAGAAAAATAAAAATCTATCGTCTTTTTCTTGGCTTAAAATTAAAAAGAAAAGCGTCAATAAATCAAAAAAGATACTTGACAAAACGCTCGCTTGCGAGCTTAGCGGGAGCGTGCCCGCTTTCCTGCCTATACATCATCGGAGCGTAGCCCTTTTCTTCTCCTCTTTCTCTCCGAAAGATACACAAAGCAATTTTTAAAAAGCCTTCCCTCAATCCTCAGCATCCTTCCCAGCGGCACCCCTCGGAAATCCACCTTCTTCATTTCCTTTCTTTCCTCTAAGCCTTTAAAGATACCCTTTCGATAGGCCTTTCCGTAGCCCTTCTTTTGAAAGTAGAGAGCCTTAATCAAAATTCCCAGTAAGAAGGGCAGGAAATTCAGAATTTTCAGCCCGAGGGGAAAGTTTTTATAAAGCAGGAAGATAGAATTTCTGGCAGAAAGCTCCACCTTAAAATCACTGTATTTTCCCCCGCTGGTTCCGGAACCCACATGCTTACAAAGGGCAGTGGGGCAGTAGTAGACGGAATATCCCTTCCACTGAGCTCGAAAGGATAAGTCCACATCCTCCAGGTAGGCAAAATGCTTTTCATCAAAAAGTCCGGTTTCTTCCAAAAGAGGAATACTGTATAGGGAAGCCCCTCCGCAGGCGGAAAATACCTTTTCGGCCTTAGTCCACCGGGAGGCTTCATCCTCTAAACCTCTTTGGAAGGGAAAACCTAAGAGACACAGTTCGTCCCCCGCATCATCCATCAGGCTGGGGTCATGCATCTTTACCATTTTAGAGGAAAGGGCAAATACCTTTTCTCCTTTTTTTTCTTTTTCTTCCATGAAAAGCAGAAGCTGCTCCACAAAATCAGGAGCCACCTCCGTATCGTTGTTTAAAAGCAGGGCATAGCTTGCTCCCTGCCCCTTGGCCCAGAGTATTCCCTGGTTCACTGCAGTGGCAAAGCCTGTGTTTTCCGTATTTTGAATCAGGAAAATCCGCTCCGGATCCTGCTCCATCCAATACCGGATTTGTTTTTCACTGTCGTCCTTGGAAGCATTGTCCACAAAAAGAATAGAAAAGTCCTGCCTACTTTGCGAAAGCAAAGCAGGCATGCACTTTTCTAAAAAATGAGCTCCATTATAGTTTGGTATAACGATGGTTGTTTTCATTTGTTTGTCCCTTAGGCATTGGGTTCAATGATATTTTCTTCCGCTTCCTTAGCTACTTCCTTCTTGGAGTCGGCTACACTCTTGGCATCCTCTGCACTTTGCTTGCCGGCAACAACAGGATCCGTAGGATCGTAGTTCTGCTCTCTGGGGATAGCCTGCATGATGGAATCCTTTTCGATGGGACCCTTGTCCCAAGCGTCGGAATACACGGTTACGGGGGTTCCGTTCTTACAGTTTTCGTAGACCCACTGGGAATCGATGGCTCTTAAACGGATACATCCGCCGGAAATAGCCTGATCGATAAAGTTGTAGTTGATGGCATCAAAGCTGTGGGGGTCCGCCTTTTCATACAATAAGGAATGAATCAAAAATCCCTTGTAGAAACGGGAGAGGAACTGGGTGTAGCAATCCTTATGCATGAAGTGCCAACGATATTTCTGGTAAATCTTGAAAGTACCAAGAGGTGTATCCGGTCCCACACTACACATCATGGTTTTATAAGGAATAGTGAATTTTCCTTCCTCGTCCTTGGTCATCACATAGAGGGTTCTGGTTTCTTTATTAATACGGATGCTGTAGGCAGCCTTCTTACCCATAATCGGCTCTAAGTCCTTTAAGGCAATACCCTGTTCGTTTAGGTAAATGCGATAGCCGTTTACGACCTTCCAGCCTCTCTGGGCAACACCGTTTTCAAAGTAGTACTGGTTGGAATCCGGGTCAAAGGCATAGCCGGTATAGGGGCTGTTGTCGGCGGTTTGGTACTTAGGTTCTCCATTTTCAAAATAGAGTCCCTCCTGATAGGCACTGTCTAACGCCTTCCCGCGCTTTCCGCTAAATTCCACACCGTTTTTCCATAGGGCAATCTTTAAGCCTACAATGTACTTGTCTCCGGAAAAGCTTCCGCAGGCTTCTCCGCTTTTCGCCCAATCCGTTACGGTACCGTCACTTAATACTGCACGGTAGTAGATTTCTCCCATGGTATGGGTATAACCCTTAACTCTCAGCATGATAGCGGTAACGGTTCCCTTATCCGGGGTGGTTTCTCCGGATGCCGCCCAGGGTCCCCAGGAGCCGGAGGGAGAATAGGTACGATAATACCATCTTCCTACGTTCTGGTGCTCCAGCATGATTCTTTGGAAACCGTTGGGGCTGAAGGTAAAGGACTGGTTGTCCTGGCTGTAGCCGTAGTCAATACGCTCTCCTGCGGAATTATAAATATAGTAGGTCGCCAAGGGAACCAGATTTAAAACGGGGTCAGTGGCCATATCGCCGGCATGATCGGTTGTCATAAAGGGACGAATGGCATCTACGGTAAGCTCTGTTTTTTCCAATGGCGCGGATTCCTGCACGGTGGCATTATTCTCTCCGCTGTTATTCTGGGAAGTACCGTTTGTATTCTCTCCGGTATTGCTGCTTCCGAAATCTGTATTTCCGGGACTTAGGTCTGTACTATTACTTCCTTCTACAGGACCCTGAGAAATTGAGGGGGCATTTTCCTCTGTATATACAATGGCGGTATTTTCCGTGCCCTCTACAGGATTTGCCAAAGCAAGAAAGGGCTGTGTTGCGGAAATACTCATTAGTGTAAGAATGGCAGCGAATTTTTTCGCTTGATTCATAGTCAACCTCCTTAAATTCTAATATACCTATGAACCTTAACACAAAAACGCAAAAAGAACTAGGGAGCATTTACATTTTCATGGGATTACTATAGAATTGTAAAAATCTCGACAGAATTTAAGGAGGAAGTAATGAAAAAGAAAGAAGAGCTCTACGTTACAAAATCAAGCCTTCCTCCTTTGGAGGAATTT
>CALFPG010000007.1 GCA_937921475.1 uncultured Candidatus Saccharibacteria bacterium
AGTCCGACGAGCAAATTTTTCAATCTTAGCGCCCGTAACAATAAACTCAATCTTCCCATCTTCATCGTCAGTCTCATTAGATTCAGCGTCAGAAACACACCTTACAGACCAAGCATCAGAAATGACCTGATCGTCCAACGAAATTGTCGGCAAATCTTCCTCTTTTTCATCAACAATCTCAGCTTCACGCTCTCGATATTTAGCAACTTCATCGCGCAACATTCGCAGAAGCTCAGTCACTCCGTCGTGCGTCTGGGAAGAAATCGCCACAACTGGCGCGCCATTAGCTACCTTTTGAAGGGCAGTCGACTGCATAGCAATAATTTCATCATCCAAGCCTTCGCATTTGGTCAGTGCTATTATCTCTGGACGTTCCGCCAATGATTCAGAATATTTTTCCAACTCGCGACGAATTGCCTGATATTTCTCTGCCGGGTCATCACTATACACATCAATCATATGAAGCAGCACGGCTGTTCGCTCGACATGGCGCAAAAATTGATCACCCAGACCTTTACCCTCTGATGCACCCTCGATCAACCCCGGAATATCAGCAATCAAAATCGACCCATCGTCAACATCAGCCACTCCCAAATTAGGCGTCAAAGTCGTAAATTCATAATTAGCAATCTCTGGGCGCGCATTAGAAACCACACTCAGGAACGTCGACTTACCAGCGTTCGGAAAGCCAACCAAACCAACGTCAGCCAGCAATTTCAATTCCAACTCCGCCTCAAATTCTTCGCCAGCCTCACCAAGTTCAGCAATTTTAGGTGTTTGGCGCGTACTAGACGTAAAGTGAGCGTTTCCAAATCCGCCGTCTCCCCCGCGAGCCACCACTGCCCGCTGCTGATCTTCGGTCAAATCCGCAATTACCATACCGTCGCGCTTCACTAGAGTACCCATTGGCACCTTAACAATTAGCGGAACGCCACTTTTTCCTCGCTTATTACGTTTTCCGCCATCGCCGCCTTTTTCAGCCTTAAGTTCCGGCTTATATCTAAAATTCAAAAGCGTGTTAAGATCTTTTGTCGCCAAAAAAACAATATCACCGCCACGACCGCCATCACCGCCATCAGGACCGCCTTTATCGACGTATTTCTCATGACGAAAACTGACTACACCATTACCGCCTCTACCGGCGCGCACTAAAACTTTTGCAATATCTACAAACATATCTTTAGTATACCAAAAAGCACCCCCGAGAGATAGCGGAGGTGCTAATATTAGCTAGTTCTAGTGGATATATAGATAACCGCCTGCACCGTTGAGTGTACGGTGAGTAATAATTCCATAACCTGCGTAGTTCATGTCGCTAACGTAAACCACACCGTTTTCAACTCGCTCAACAATACCAACGTGACCATAATATCCGGCAGTAGTCTGGAATATCGCACCAGGTGCTGGCGTATTATTAACTACGAATCCAGCGGCACGAGCACTTGTGGCCCAAGTATTAGCATTACCCCAGAAGCTACCAATTGGACGACCAAGCTGCAAACGACGCTCGTATACATACCATGTACAGTTACCTGCTGCATAGCGGTTACCGACAGAAGCAGTCAACCAGCTTCGACTCGCGCTCGTAGTAGTAGATGATGCCGAAGAAGAATATCGGTTACCATAAGACCTACTTCGTGGAGCAACATAACCAGGTCGCT
>CALFPG010000008.1 GCA_937921475.1 uncultured Candidatus Saccharibacteria bacterium
GCCACCAGTACTGGAGAAGCTATTTCTATTTTGATGGTAATTATGAAGTTGTGCCGATTTTTGTGCCGATTTATCAGGATGCGGTATTGTCTAATGGATATAAAAAGACGCTGAAGGCTCAGTTTGTTCAGTTGCGTCGTTGGAGCTACGGAGCTTCAGATGTGGCATACGTTGGTAATAACGTATTCAATAAAAATAGAACAGTAAAATTTTGGCCTAGTCTAGCCAGGTTTATAAGGTTGTTAGATGGACATGTAACGCAGGCCTGTATTGCCCTAATTGTTGCTTTTGGCGGGTGGGCGCCGCTTGTGCTGAATAGTGAGGCTGCTCGTAGTGTTGCCGCACATCAACTGCCGGATACGGTTAGCTTAATACAACAGATAGCTATGGTGGGTATTCTGGTTTCAATTTTCGTATCATTTAAACTTCTGCCTTCGCGCCCAGAAAGATATAAAAAGAGTAGGAATATATTAATGGTCCTGCAATGGGCTTTGATGCCTGTAATTGCTATAGTATACAGTTCAATGGCCTCGTATAATGCCCAGACTCATCTTTTGCTTGGTAAATATCTTGATAAGTTTGACGTGACAGAGAAGACTACTGTAGAGATGAATGATCAGAGTCGTGCTCAGAATAAGAAAAAGAGGGGCGACCGCGACGCTTCTTCCTCTGAGGAGTAATAAGATCATGTTGTGCTGCGTATTGCAGTGCGGCTATTTGGTCGAAATTCTGTAATGTTGAGTGGGTTATTTCGGCGATGTGTTGTGACGATATAGTGGGTTTGTTTTGTAAAAGTATCAACTTATCTTGTATAGTATTGGCCAAGTCATAGCTATATGAGCCTGCTAATTTCTCGTTATGATTAAAACTTCGCGCAATACTAAGTATCAGTTTTCCTATAGAAAAATTATTTTTCTCGCCATCTTGTGATGTGACAACAAGGGAAACAGCAGGCTTTTCGTAGGTTGTAAAAGAATAACCGCATTGGTTACATATATGTCTACGCCAGGTTGTTGGGTATTTTTTATTTTGACGAGAATTTGTTATGTGGGTTTTTTCGTGAAAACATTTTATGCATATCATATCAATATATTGACATACAACTATAAAAAAATCCAGTGGAAAAGTGCTGTGTAAAATAAAAATCGCCTCATTTTAGAGGCGATTACTTTGTAAGTCTGGGAACTTAATTAAGCATAGATCTTTCTTCATTGATCTTCTTGTTATATTCGTAGTGAATTTTTGCCTTGCTTAATAAAGAACAGTGTTGTGGTTTCTTTGTGTCTAAACTAGGTGAGTCATGTTTACTCATACTTCAAATTCTAACATACTTATTAAATAAAGTCAAGGCCTGTATGGCAAACGTGTAGGTTTGGTCGTTTTTGTTGCATTAACTAATTCTATTAACAAAAAAGCCCCGTCTACTATCGACGAGGCTTATGTGTCACATCTGGTGGGCAATAGAGGGTTCGAACCTCTCACCTCTTCAACGTCAATGAAGCGCTCTAGCCAAATGAGCTAATCGCCCAGATATAATAATATTATCATAACAGATACCTACTATCAAGGAGCGTGGTATAATATTGATATGAGTGAAGAAGAACTAAAATCTATGAGACACAGCCTAGCGCATATTATGGCGCAGGCTATTCAGCATTTATGGCCTCAGGCGAAGTTTGGCGTGGGTCCAGCTATCGATAATGGTTTTTACTATGATATTTATCTTGACAACGGGACAATTTCTGAAGCTGACCTTCCGAAGATAGAAGAGGAGATGCGAAAGATCGTAGTGGCTAATTATCCGTTTGAGAGGCGCGATGTGTCGGTAGAAGAGGCTATTGATTGGGCTATAAGTGGAGATCAGTCATTTAAGGTGGAACTGCTGAATGATCTTAAGAGATCTGGTACTACGGTTGCTAGTGAATTAGCTGGAGAAAAAATGGGATCTGCGTCTGATGGCGATAGTAAAGTCGAGACTGTTTCTTTGTATTCTCAGGGTGATTACACTGATTTGTGTAGGGGTGGACATGTGGATAGTACTGGAAAAGTTGGCACATTCAAGCTTACTAAGACGGCTGGAGCATATTGGCGAGGCAATGAGAATAATCCACAAATGCAGCGAATATATGGTGTAGCGTTTGCTACGCAGGAAGAGCTGGATGAATATCTTAATAGATTGGAAATTGCAAAACAGCGAGATCATCGCAAGTTAGGCAAGGAGCTTGATCTATATACGACCTCTCCTCTGGTAGGGATTGGTTTACCTTTGTTTACTCCTCGCGGTACGATTTTACGAGATATAGTGGCTCAATATTCGAACCAGCTGAGACAGAAGTTTGGCTTTGAAAAGGTCTGGACTCCTCATATTACGAAAAAAGATCTATATGAAACATCGGGCCATTGGGCTAAGTTTGGAGAGGAATTATTTTTAGTTAAGAGCCAGGAAACTAGTGACGAGATGGCTCTTAAGCCTATGAACTGTCCACATCATACGCAAATTTTTGCCTCACGACCGCGAAGTTATCGTGATATGCCGG
The DNA here is from genome assembly GCA_937921475.1 of uncultured Candidatus Saccharibacteria bacterium. GTDB lineage: Bacteria > Patescibacteriota > Saccharimonadia > Saccharimonadales > Saccharimonadaceae > Nanosynbacter. The sequence goes on from CALFPG010000008.1 coordinate 2,538, forward strand.
TAAGGTACTTGGAGACGACAACAGATTATCGCGACGAAAAAACTGGCGAGCTGGGCGGATTGAACCGTGTACGATCGTTAACACAAGACGATAGTCATATATTTTGTCGTACCGATCAGATTGAGGATGAGATTAATAATTTATTATCTGCCGCTCGTGAGCTGTATGGATCGATCGATATGAAGCTCAGGGTTAGATTAAGCTATCGTGACAAGTCTGATTCGTATTTAGGCGATCTTAGCTTATGGGATTCCGCACAGAACCAGTTAAAATCTGCTGTCGAGAAAGTAGGCTTGGATTATTTTGAGCAAGAGGGTGAGGCGGCATTTTATGGTCCAAAGATTGACTTTATGGCAACCGATGCAATCGGCCGTGAGCATCAAGTTGCAACCGTGCAACTAGATTTCGTGCAACCACAAAGGTTTGGTTTGGAGTATGCGGATAATGATGGTAATTTTACAACACCAGTTATGATTCACTGTGCCTTATTGGGGTCGGTCGAGCGATTTTTGAGTGTGTTTATAGAGCATACTGGCGGATGGTTTCCGTTTTGGGCGGCTCCAGAACAGGTTCGTATTTTGACGATTAACGACACAGTGCTAGAGTATGTTGATAAAATAACAACTATATTATCAGAGATTACCCTCATGAGACCAGTTAGATATAATGATGTAAGATTTACAATAGACTCTAGAAATGAATCATTAGGCAAGAAGATTAGGGAAGCTACCTCTATGAAGATACCTGTTCAACTTATCGTAGGACCAAAGGATATGGAAGCTAACGAGGTTAGTGTTCGCACGCAATCTGGCGAAGAAAAAATATCGTTAGAACAGCTTGCTGAGTATATAAAGTCTTTGTAGGGTTGAGCTAATTGGATAGGTTTATAAAATTAGATAACGGCGTTGATGAAGGTCGCCTACCACTAATTGTAATTGTTGGTCCTACTGCTAGCGGCAAAACATCATTAGCTATACAATTAGCAAAGAAGTATAGAGGAGAGATAATTTGTGCTGATAGTAGAACTGTCTATCGTGGTATGAATATCGGGACAGCTAAGCCTTCTTTGGAAGAACAGCAGGAGGTTTCTCATTGGGGCCTTGACTTAGTGGATCCAGGAGATTCTTTCAGTGCGTCGCAATTTAAGGGCTATGTTCGTCAGAAGATTAAAGAAATCCGAAGTCGAGGAAATATTCCATTTCTTGTTGGTGGAACAGGGTTGTATATTGATTCTGTTATATTTGATTTTCAGTTTGGAGCTAAATACAGCAAAGAAAAGAGAGCCAACTTACAAGAAATGACGATATCTGAACTTCAACAATACTGCGTCAATCACGATGTAGCCTTGCCGGAGAATAGTAAAAATAAAAGATATCTAATTAGGGCTATTGAGCGAGCTGGTAAAAAGTCGTCTGGATTGGAAGTGCCGTTGAGTAATACCATCGTTGTCGGAATTACTACAGATAAACAGCTATTAAGGCAGAGAATTACAGATAGAGCAAAAAAAATGTTCAAGGATGGTGTTGTAGAAGAAACAATAGGATTAGCCAATAATGCCGGGTGGTGTAATGAGGCTATGACGGGTAACGTTTATCCTATTATTAAGAAATTAATCGAGAAAGAAATAGACGAAGATCAGGCTATTCAGGAGTTTATTGTTAGTGATGTAAACTTAGTGAAACGTCAGTTGACGTGGTTCAGACGAAACCCATTTATTGAATGGGGGGATGTTCATTCATGTGAACAATATTTATCTCGAGTATTAGATAGTAAGTAAAAAATATGTTACAATTATAGTACAATGATTGATTCATTATTTGGTTCAAAAACTAGGGTAAAATTATTACATCTTTTTCTGAACAATCCAGAAAAATCATTTTATGTGCGGGAAATTACTAGGATGATCGATGAGCAGATAAACTCCGTCCGTAGAGAGCTAGCTAATATGGTGTCTGTAGGTATAGTACAGCAGGATGCTATTGATAATAAACTGTACTATAGCGTAAATGAAGACTATCCTTACATTAAGCCGCTCGCAGCTATATTCTCAGATAAAAATACAGAAGGTGGTATGGGTGCTGCGAGTAGCGTTTCCTGGAAAGATTCTTTAGGGAGAATGAGAGGTTTAAGATTGGCTATTATTTCGGGGAAATTAGTAGTCGGATCAAGTTCTGCTGTTGATTTGCTATTGGTTGGCGATGATATGTCTGCCGTAACTATAAAAAATCTTGTTAAAAAAATCGAAAAAGATAGAAAAATAGAGATAAATTATGCCGTAATATCTTATGATGATTTCTATTATAGGATGAGTGTCAAAGATAGGTTTATAATGGATATTGTAAGAAACAAGCACTCTGTATTGGTAGATACGGAAAATATAATGAGAAAGGAGTAGGTATGTTTGAAATAGAGTATAAAGGAGCAAATGCTGTTATTATTACTACAAAGAAACTTCGTGTGGTATTTGATCCGAATTTAGAGATTGTCGGAGGAAAAAATGTTTCTGTAAATAATGACATAGAAGTGGTTACGGAGGATCGGTTTGCTGCTGTGGATTCTACGCCAAGACTACTATTTTCGGGACCAGGTGAATATGAAGTCGGAGACATCTCATTATTAGGAATTCCGGCGCGCCGACATATCGACACCGCAGATGATGTTAAAAGATCTACAATATATAAAATTACGACTGGTGAAGTTAAGGGGGTGGTTGTTGGTAACATTGAGAATAAACTAACCGATGATCAGCTCGAAAATATAGGTGTTGTTGATTTTGCAATATTACCTGTCGGTGGAAATGGATATACATTGGACGCAATGGGCGCAACTTCAATAATTCGTCAATTGGATCCTAAGGTGGTGATTCCGGTACATTATAATGACGCTACTTTGCATTATGAAGTTCCACAGGATGGTGTGGATGAGTTTGTAAAAAATCTAGGAGCTCCAGTTGTTGAGGCTGGTCCAAAGTGGAAGCTAAAGAAAATAACGGATCTGCCAGATAATTTAACAGTTGTTCAGATATCGAAAAGCTAGGGTCTTCTCGTTGAATTAAAAATAACTCCGATAATACAATCGGAGTTATTTTATTAAAATTTGATTTAGCGATTACTTATCAGCAGTTGCACTCAAAATACCTTTTTTCTTCAGGGTGCGAATAGCTTTCGTGCTTAAAGTCATGGTAATTTTTTGACCGTCAACAACAAAAGTCTTCTTCTGAAGGTTTGGTTTGAAAACACGCTTAGTGCGGCGCAGGGAGAAGCTGACGTTGTTGCCATACTGCTTGCCTTTGCCTGTTAAATCACATCGTGATGCCATTTCCACTCTCTTTACTTTATTATTAATAACAATCCTTATTATTGTAGCGACATTTGTGCAATTAGTCAAGATTACGTATTGATGCTATAATAACACTTATGATTTTAGAAATAATAATAGTTTTGATTGTTATATTATTGTCTATGACTATTCACGAGGCTATGCACGCTTTTATGGGGTATGCACTGGGCGATAATACTGCAAAAGAAGAGGGGAGGCTGACACTTAATCCCATAAGACATATCGATCCGGTGATGACTATTTTGCTTCCTTTGATTATGGTAGTATTACGCGCTCCAGTTTTTGGAGGAGCTAAGCCTGTTCCGTTTAATCCAAATAGAGTCCGTTTTGGCGATTGGGGGGCGGCTCTTGTTGCTATTTCTGGCCCAATTACTAATTTAGTAATCGCCTTTATTGCGTTTGGTGTCGGAGTGTTTGGTGGCGTTATTAATAACACTGGGGCAGTACAGTCTACGATATTTGGACTGATTATTTCTACTGCTGTATCGGTGAATCTGGGTTTTTTTGTTTTTAATATGCTACCAATTCCGCCTCTGGACGGATCTAGAATATTATACGCCGTAGCGCCAAATAGTGTCAGGAGTGTTATGCAAAAAATTGAGCAAAACGGCGTTCTTTTGGTGATGATTATAGTTGTGCTGTTTTCTGATGTAATTGGGCAGGTTATGTCGGGCTGTATTCGGGCAATTTTGCGTGTATTTATGAACATATTTGGTGTATAATAGGGGTATACCCTGGATTTATCCGTGGGCGCGTATGATTTTCCTAACATCATATGATAGGGAGCTCTAATGATTTATTGTCGTGGCAATAAGTTGCGAGCACCCACCTTGCATTTATGCGGGGAATATCTAGCGCCCACAGACAAGTCTAGGGTTTAGTGCTATAATATATCATGTAGTCTGTTAGGTAATCGCTTAAGTTATACTTAAGAGGAAAGTCCGGGCAGCGAAGGATACGACAGTCGTTAACGGCGACCGGAGGCAACTCTAGGGAAAGTGCCACAGAAACGAAACTACCTTCGTATTTTATATACGAGGGAAAAGGTGAAACGAGTGGGGTAAGAGCCCACAGTCGTCTATGGCGACATAGACGAGAGGTAAACCCTGTCGGCTGCAAGGAGATTTGCAAATAGGATTATCCGTCCGCAGATCGATAACCGCTTGATTTGTTTGGCAACAAGCAAACTAGATAGATGATTGCCCTAGACAGAACCCGGCTTATAGGCAGACTATGAATAAAACACCCTGCATAATGTCAGGGTGTTTTATATTGGTAGATTTGTCCTATTATAGACTTGCTTTTATTATTTCAGCGAAAGCTTTTGGCTCGTTAACTGCCAATTCTGCTAATATTTTTCTATCAATCTCAATGTTTTTAGATTTCATAGAAGCTATAAGTTTGCCGTAAGTTGTGCCTTCTTGTCGAGCAGCTGCATTGATTCGGGTAATCCATAGACCTCGTAGATCGCGCTTCTTGTTTCGACGATCGCGGTAGGCGTACTGTAGAGCTCTAATAACACCTTGTTTTGCAAGACGAAAACTTCTGGTGCGATTATGCTGCATTCCCTCAGCTGCTTTTAAGATTTTTTTGTGCTTAGCGCGTGCGGCAACTCCTCGTTTTACTCGCATAACTATACTCCCATTGCTCGACGGGCGTTCTTGGCCATCGAACCAGTTACTGTTGCTGTTGTGTTGATTGCGCGCTTACGACTTTTTGACTTTTTAGCCAACAAGTGGCCGCCAAATGCGCGCTGGCGGGTCAATTTTCCGGTGCTGGTCAGCTTGATACGCTTCGCAGTGCCTTTGTGGGTCTTTAGCTTTGGCATTATTTACTCCTTATTACTACGCTCAGATTGCGACCAGCCATCTGAGGTTTTTGCTCTAATATTGCATCTTCACTAAGGTGTTCCATGATTTTGTCGATCAATTCGTAGCCGATCTCTTTATGAGCCATTTCGCGGCCTTTGTAGACCACTTGTATACGAACTTTATGTCCGCCCTCTAAAAATTTACGGATCTTCTTCAGCTTGACTTCTAGGTCTCCAGCTCCTATCTTTAGACCAAAGCGCATCTGCTTTAGGTCTCCAGATTTGGCTTGGCGCCGATTCTTCTGTTGATCCTTCATTTTTTGGTACTGGTACTTACCCCAGTCAATGATTTTAGCAACTGGCGGATTGGCTCCTGGTGATATTTCAACTAGGTCAAGATTCATGTCGTTGGCCTTACTTAAAGCCTCTTTAAGGGACATGATTCCTAGCTGCTCGCCATCAGGACCAATTATCCGCAGTTCTCTTGCACGGATTGCTCCGTTGATACGGATTGATTTATTAATCTCTGGCTCTCCTTTTTGAAGCAATTTTAGATTAACTCAATTGCTATTGTAACAGAGATGTCTGTTATTTTCAAGGATAATAATTAACCTATGTTAATCTGTCTGTATTGTAGGCTTTCTGCTATGTGCGGAACTTCTATAGACGCGGATCCTTCTAAATCTGCGATAGTGCGAGAAACTTTTATGACCTTAAAGTAGCTGCGAGTGCTTAAATCTAGTTTTTTGGCTGCGTTCGCCAAGAAGGTTTTTGCAGATTCTGAGACTGATGTGATTTTATCAACACTATTGCTTGAAATGTCATTGTTGTATTTATAGCTACACTTATATCTGTCTCTCTGAACAGAGTAGGCTTTATGTATCTCAGATAAAAATGTCTCTTGTTGTGATTTTGTCGACATTTTATTATTTAATAATTTTTCATGGGGGACTCGTGAAACCGATACTGTTAGATCTATTCGATCAAGTAATGGTCCTGATAATCTTTTTTGATAATTGATAATTTGATTTTGTGAACATACGCAAGTTTTTTCTGAGTCTCCAAGAAATCCACAAGGGCAAGGATTCATTGTGGCTACTAATAAGAAATTGGCTGGGAAGTTGAACTTACCATTTGTACGACTGACGGTAATTTCGTGATCCTCTAAGGGTTGACGAAGTGATTCAAGCACAGTGCGTGGATATTCAAGTAGCTCATCAAGAAATAGGACGCCTCTATGAGCTAAACTGATTTCTCCCGGCTGCACTTTCGATCCTCCGCCAATAATAGAGGCTCTACTTGCGGTATGGTGCGGCGACCTGAATGGTCTATCTACCATGGGATTGTTTATTATAGTGTGCTCTCCAAGACTGTGAAGTTTTGTCACTTCTACTATTTCATCCTCTGATAGGGCTGGTAACAGATTCTTCAAAGATTTTGCTAACATAGTTTTTCCTGATCCCGGAGGGCCGGACAATAAAATATTATGTCTTCCGGCAACGGCTATCTGGATAGCTCTCTTTGCTTGCTCTTGTCCGTAGATGTCGTCGATGGTTGGAGCGTTTTTATGATTGCGAGACACATTTTTTATTGATGATCTGTCTATCGGCTTAATAATCTTTTCTTTTTTGAGATGTAAGAAGAGTGATTTTAGATTTTCCACCGGAAATACATTGATTCCAGTCACTAGTGCTGCTTGTTCGGCGTTTTGGGCTGGTACATAGACTGATTTAATTTTCTGGTTTTTGGCTACTTCGGCTGTAATAATTGCTGATCGTATTGGACGTAGGTTGCCGTCTAGTGCCAGTTCTCCCGCAAAAACCGCATTACTTACGTCGCTTTGATTGAGTACGCCGTTGATGCATAAGATAGATAAGGCGATAGGAAGATCAAAGTGAGATCCGTCTTTTGGTAATTCTGCCGGTGCTAAGTTGATGATTATTTTTCCTTTCGGAAAATCCAGGGAAGAGTTTTTTATTGCACTACGTACTCGATCTCTGGACTCGTCGATGGCCTTATTGCCCATTCCGACAATTTGCAGGCTAGGAAGTCCTTTTGACATATCTCCCTCAACTTCGATGATTTGCCCGCTAAATCCATAAGGTGTAGCTGAAATAACTCTACTAATCATGAATCTATTAAAACATAAGCATGTAGATTTTTGAATGAGATCAGGGTATAATATGAATCGATATGTGGGGCTGATATAGCTTTCGACAATTGGACCTTATTACGACATTCTGCGAGCCGACGATACGCGTAAGTATATTTAGATGCAAACTTTGTTGCAAAAGCAAAGTCATTCGTAGCGAGCGCTTTCGCTCCTAAGATGACCTTTGCGCCAATCGCTGCCTAATTTTTAGCGATCATCCTTGTATTGTGGCAACAGTCAATATCTAAGGGTGTTATATCTATGTTGCTTGCTATATATTTGGAAGTAGCGGATATGTAGGACTTTTACTACGTAACGGGACTCGGTTTTCTTGGTTTATTTTAAATCCGAGTAGCGTTATTAAATAAATTTAGATAAGCCTATGTTCGTAGACGGATGTTGTGATACCAGTTGGACCCGGGGGCAGTACCCGGCAGCTCCACCAGATAGATTAAACTAAAAGTCAGCCTTGTCACTGGCTTTATTTATATTAAAGAGTAGAATTTATCTTTAATATAGAAAAACAACCACCTGCGAGTAGTGGTTGTTTTCAAAAAAGTGGAGTTTTACAATTTCTTTTTATTTTTGGCCTCTGTATAACTTTTTTATTCAGAAGCTACCCCTATAATAAGCTATATAAATGCTTATGTCAACAATATTTTTGTAAAAAGTTTAGTAAAAAATACCACACATTTTATAATCTTCTTTCTAATTTTCGCAACTATTTTTTCTAATGGCTTTTACTATGAAGTTATATGCCAGAAACTGGTGTTTGTTTGATTGCTTTTTATGTCTTTTATGTGTGCGACAAATTAAATTGTCGCACATTTTCTAGGGCTCTTTTATTGAAGTATAAAGGGTGGCTTTGTGTACTATGAATAAACTCTGTACTTTCGTTTTGTAATTTTTAATTAAAACTGTTGTATAACATTTTGATGTATAAGATTTAATATGCATACTGACGCTTGGATGTTCTTGTAATAATATAAAAAATAATTTTGTTAAGTTTGGCTATAGTACGACAATGAAGGTAAATAGAGTTTTATAAAGCGGGAAATAGAGACTATTATTTTATCACGGATTTGAGCGTTAGACGCCGGTCTAATATTGACTGTACGAACCTATTTTTGTGGCAATGTTTGGATGACGGGTAATCATGGGTTAGTCGTGCAATTGGGCGGTCGCTAAGTCGATGATATCTTCATTGAATGGTGTGTAATCTGTACCAGATAATGCTCAAAAACGACAATCTTGTTGTAAAATGCACACATGACCATAAAGCGATATGAGAATAATTAACAGATGATAATTTTAACAACATTAAAAAATAGGTGAAAATTACAATACTTTTTGACCGAGTAATGGTTGACATCTAAATAGGGTTATGCTAGTATAAGGTTAAGCTTTTAGAAAAACAAAAAAGCAAAAATACATTAACAATAAAATTTATATAAAGCCGCGTTTTTGCGTATAAATTGACGGACAGTTGGCTGCATGATTTTTATAATGACGCAGCCAATGCTCCGCCTTTACTTTGCAAATTGTAAAAGCGTTGAGCGCGCGGTTAGTACCGCATACATCCAGTTAATCCTCGTTAAATAGCTAGCGATGAGAGTCCTGGATGTATGCAGAGGAACACTGCAAGGATGCTCCTTAACTAAGGAGCGGTCAAATCGCCTCGAGCGGTAATAGGCAAGTAGCACCCGCGCCTAATAGTTATTTTTTATCGGCGGATGGTTTGTGTCTATATGCTATAGTATTATCGCTCAGGCTTCTTGTGTATAGTATGATGTGAGTATGGGGATGAAGATAATCAGTTTTATAGCGTTGGTTGCATTGATTTTGACTGCGGTTATTTTGAACGCGACAAACCCGAGTTCTGCTGGTCCGTTTGGGATTTTAGCATTTTTTGTATGTTTGTATGTGCTATTTATCTGTCTAACTTATGTAGTATTTTTAACATCGGAGCGAATAGCTGCGAAATTTTTTAATTTCAAGAATAGTCGCAATGAATCTAAGTATAAGATGTATTATTACTCTACTGTAATCTCTCTTGCTCCAGTTATTTATGTGGGTATGCAATCGATGGGCGATGTTGGGATCTTTGAGATATTATTACTTGGTGTGTTTGAGTTGTTGGCGTGTTTTTTTATACATAAAAGATACTAATCCCGTCCTGAATGTAGTCGTGTATTTTAAGTAGTTACGTGGTACAATATATTTATGAATCCCGAACTGCCACAAGTTAATAGGACCCCTGAGGTGCAGCCACAAAATATAGGTGGCGGTGAGTGTAATGTAGAAAATACATCATTAAATACTGAAGTCGGAAGAGAGTCCGAGCAGTCACTTGGTGCTAGGGTTGAACAATATAACAATATCCCTGTGGCTTTGCCTGTTGATAATACTACAACAGTTCCTTTATCTCAATCTCAAAACGACGATCAAAGTGCGAAGCAGTCAGGGGTAGTAGCTGATGATGATACTCCTCTGGTGGCAGCGGATGAAGACTTGATAGAAAGAGAATGGGTAGATAAAGTTAAAAAAATTATAGCTTTAACAAAAGATAATCCGTATGAAAGAAATAGAGTTATCGCTCAGTTGCAGGCTGATTATTTAAAAAAACGATATAATAAGACTTTAGGTCAAAATGACGACGGTAGTAAGTAGGGTTTTATATGGGTGCGGGTCCTTTGATAGTTAGTTTTATCGCGATTGTTATTATAGCCGCTGGTTCTGCGGTAGCTTTTGTGTTGTATCGTAACATGCTTAGGGAAGCCAAAAATTATGAACGAGGCTTGAAGATGGTGCCATTGCTTATACATTTGCCTCCGACAAGTGAAGACATCAATGATTCAAATCGAGATGAGCGAGATTTAACTGAAGAGGTGCTGTCGCAGGCCCAGGTGATGTACAATATCATCTCAAGTACGGCAACTAAAGGATTCAAAAGTAAAGTCTACGGCCAACGTCATATATCGTTTGAGATTGTTGCACATGGTGGGTTAGTTCACTATTATGCTGTTGTTCCGCTAGTGTTAGTTGATGTTATTCGCCAAGCTGTAGCGGCAGCATATCCTTCTGCTAGGCTAGAAGAGGTATCTGATACTAATATATTCAGCAAGGTCGGCAAGATGAGCGGAACCATCGGCGGCGAATTCACCCTGAAAAAGTCCTTTGTTTATCCAATATCGACTTATCAGGAGTCGAAAAGAGATGCCTCCAGGGCATTATTAAATGCTTTATCTTCGGCGTCCAAAGAAGATGGAATAGGTGTGCAATTTTTACTACGTCCGGCGTATGACGGTTGGTCCAAGGCTTCAGAGTCTCATATTGATGGGATGAAGAAAAATAAGGGCAAGAAGAAAGGCTTTGGCGGTGTTGCTCCTATGGATATTATGGAGGCTCTGTGGAAACCGCCAGAGAATAATGAAAAAGACGGTGGTTCTAATTCTGAGGACAAGCAGCTAACATCTTTAGAGCAGGCGGAAGTGGATGCTATCAGCGAAAAAGCTCGCTATCCTGCGTATGAAGTTTTGGTGCGTGTTGTAATTTCGTCAAACACTGCAGCACGCTCTCAAGTGCTGTTAAAAAATATAATAGCAGCCTTCTCGTTATTTGACTCACCGCGTAATAATGGGTTTAAGTTCTCTTTAACCAGGAATGTTGAGGAAATGACAACAGCTTATATTATGAGGTTCTTCCCTCAGGAAACTCGTAGTAATATTCTCAACAGTGTAGAAATGGCAACGTTATTCCATTTACCTGGAGCTAACGCGATACCGACTTCACAAGTTAAGCGACAGATGTCCAAGCAGGTTGATGGACCAACAGACGTTTTGGATGAGGGTTTGCTGATTGGGTATAACGAATTTCGAGGAGTCAAGAAGCCTATTCGAATCGGGACAAAAGACCGTCGTCGTCACGTATATATTATTGGTCAAACAGGAGTTGGTAAGTCTGTATTGCAAGAGAATATGGCATATCAGGATATGATGGACGGTCGAGGATTCGCCTTTATTGATCCGCACGGTGATTTGGTTGAATCTTTATTAGGTAAGGTCCCGAAAGAACGTGTTGAGGACATTATCTACTTTAATCCTGCTGACATGACTAATCCAATTGGTCTGAATATGTTTGAGTTCGATACTCCGGACCAAAAAGACTTTTTGGTTCAAGAGGCGATTAATATGCTGTATGGACTTTACGATCCTGGCCATACGGGAATTGTTGGTCCTCGCTTGGAACATATTTTTAGGAACTGCGCCTTGCTGTTGATGTCGGATCCTGCTGGTGGAACGTTTATTGATGTGCCGAAGTGTCTTATTGATCCTGAATTTGTGAAAAGTAAGCTGAAGTATGTAAAAGATCAGCAGGTTATTGATTTCTGGACAAAGGAATTTCCTGCGTCACAGAGGTCGAATGAGGCAGGCGAGGTTATTTCATGGGTTGTATCGAAGTTTGGTCCATTTATTTCCAACGATGCAATGCGCAATATCATTGGTCAGACGAAATCTGGATTTAATTTGCGCGAAATTATGGATAATAATAAGATTTTGCTAGTCAATTTGTCGAAAGGTAAGATGGGTGAGCTTAACTCTAAGCTTTTGGGTATTATCTTTGTGATGAAGTTTCAAGCAGCAGCGATGTCTCGGGCGGATATTCCAGAGGATCAGCGAGTTGATTTCTCATTGTATGTTGACGAGTTCCAGAACTTCGCCACTGACAGTTTTGAATCTATTCTGTCTGAGGCTCGTAAGTATAAATTGAGTCTTATTATGGGTAACCAGTTTATGACGCAGCTAACAGATAAGATACGAGAAGCTATTATTGGTAACGTCGGTACAGTTATTTCTGGGCGTATCGGTGTGACTGACGCCGAATTGATGGTTAAGAAATTCCAGCCGACCTTCGATGTCGATGACTTGGCTAAATTGCCAAACTTCCAATCTATAACTTCTGTGATGATTAATAATGTGCCGTCTGCGCCGTTTAGCATGAATTGGATTCCTCCGATGGGGCAAGTTAATAATCAGCTGAGGGACGCGTTAGTAAGGCTATCTGCTGCTAAATACGGTAGACCACGAGCTGTTGTTGAAAAGGAGATATTTGACAGGATTAGAGGTAGTGTCCAGCCAAAGACGAATCCTTCTCAATTAGCGCCTTCTGCTAATCAAAAGGCACCTGGTGGGTCATCGTTCTTGGATGAATGGCTAGCAAAGAGACAACAATTAGGAGGAAAGCCCGCTTCTAACTCAACAACCGTAAGACCAGTAAATTCGCGAGCCCCACAGGCTTCCTCACAAATACAGAATCCGCAAGGCCGCCCAGAGGTGGTTAATAATGCGTCTTCTAATATAAATAGTGTAAATGCTACGACTTCTAACTTTGGTAACAAACAGCAAAGTCAACCTTCTGTGATAGATAGTGCTGTCGCTAATAAGCCAAATATGTCTATGACTACAAATAATAGCCCTGTCTCTTCTGTAAATGTAAAACCGAGCCAACCTGTGGTTAAGAATCGGCTCGATTTGCGCAATGGTGATGATGACGATAGCGAAGTGATGATTAGCTTGAGATAAGATTCAACATCTATCTAGCTATTTTTCCTGTTGTTGATAAACCCTACTCGAGCATATTCGATAACAGCGCCGATAGACCAGCCAGCTACAAACAAGATAATAGTTTCTGATCCTGATAATAGGTATCCGTATCGTTTGGCGATAAAATACACGACGACAGAAGCTATTGCGCCTAAGGCGCCAGAGATGATTAAGTTGGGACGGGCAACGGTATTGCCGATTGCATCACTAGTCTTTTCGACGACTGGATTATGAATGACCTTGCTGAAAGCCCTGGATGGAGCTGACAGTTGGTCTTGTACATTTTCCAAAGTCTTCTTATACGAAGCTTCAATATCTTTTTTTGTAAGAGGCTTATATTCTTTTATCTCTTTAGATTCTTTTTGTTCTTGTCGCCTTTCTTGGCGGGCGGCAATTTTTATAGCCTCATGTTTAATGCTATTTTCATTTTCGGCATTTGATTTTTCTTTTTCAGCCGCCGCCTTTTCTAAGGATCTTTCGATTTCAGCAGCTCTCTCGTTGCTAAGTTTAGCCAATTCCTTAGTATCGACAGTATTCTCTACGGTAGATTTTAATTTTTCACTCATTTTTCACCTCCTATAAAGTTCCTGCGGACATGTCTCGCCGAATGATTCTAACTTCTTTATTTAATTGACGTGATCGAGCGTAGAAGTATACGACCACGGCTGCAATAATTCCTGCGAACATCATATTCTCGCTGGCACCAGTTTTTGGCAGTTGTGAAGTGGTTTGTTCAATAACTTTCGGTGCAGGGCAGTCAATTTTTGTGCTGACAGTATTGCCAAATGTGTTATCGATCCTACAGTCGTAAGACATTGGATTACTTTTACCGCTAGCCATTGCCGGGATGCTGTTCTTTATTTGGATGGTAAAGCTGCGCTTCTGGGTCTCTCCTGGCTTGATCTTGATAGGGTTCCATACTAGAACTTTTGCGTTACCGCTGCCCGCGCTGGCGCTCTTATCATCTGTTAATGTTCCGCCGCCAGCATCGAATATATCGGCATATTCTAATAGGTCGCTGACTTGATCTTTGAACGTAAATTCTTCCTCTTTAAGACCTTTGTTTTTTACTGAAAGAGTGTAGGTAATTCGATCTCCAGATTTCGCAACCGTAGTTGTTGCGTCGGCATTATTTTGGGTGAGATTAACTGCGGTTTTTGTCTGCACGAACGAAGCAGAGCATCGACTATCGTTAATCCATATCGTAGAGTCGCCTGGACATGGTTGGCACTGAGGGTCGTCCTTTAACAATTTAGGGTTTTGAGGACATCTTGCTGGCTCTGGTATGGTAAATGTCTTTACACAGGCGTCTGAGGTCTTGTCACCCAGCGAGCTTTTTACCGTTAGAACAACTTTGTATGATCCTGGCGCTTTCTCTGTATAAGTTACAATTTTATCGTTACTTTCTATAGTTTTAACTAGGGTGTTTCCTCGATAAATACTGTATACATATTTTTGAATTGTAGCACCGTTGGCTGCACTTGCGTTGGCTGTAAGTTGGTAAGTGTCTCCATTATTCTTTATGTCTAGAGCGTTACATGTAGCTACTGGCTGTGGTGGAGTGGAGCAGTTTGGGTATGTGCCAACTTGACCAGTCGGACAATGGTGGTTCGGTGGCGCGAATTTTAAGATTAAGTTGCCACAGTTAAGCATAATTGCAAACCAGCCAGTCCCGGCCGAATATCCAACGAATGCTCTATATGAGAAGCTGCCCCAGAGGTTGTGAGGTCGATAGTAGAATGTGCGAGCCCCTCCTTGAGATGTGCGCACTACATATGAACCTTCACCTCTTGATGGTCCAAAATGAGGCGTAAGTCCCCAAGAATAAGTTCCCATGTTACTGTTCAGTGTCTGAAGATTTCCTGTCGCAGCTACTAGATCTGAGCGGCTAATACCAAGATGATCGTAGAGGTCGTGAATATTATTTGTGTTCGCGTCATAATGAGCCATCAGTTGCTGACCGCTAGAAATTCCGCCGTAAATGAGGTCGCTGGAATCTGCTGCATTGGCTGATTCTGGCGGTGAAAAAACGGTGAAAGATTGCACAATAAGCGCTAGGGCAGTTAAGATAAGCCCGATCTTTCGAGTGGCTTCTTCTTTGCGTAAGCGTTTCGCATAAAAGCCCAAGCTGTGGATCATTGAAGGGCTGTATGGTAGGCGCGAGATAATTTTTTTGAACATTTTGACCTCTTTTATTTTTGTTGTTATATAACTTTAATCTAACTTTAGCATAAGCATACTAAAAAAGTAAATAGTTTGAGAATATATCTATTTTGATGTATAATAAGGTTGTTGAAAAGAGCTGATAATTCAGATAATAGTGAGGGAGATATGGCTAAACAAACAAATGAACAATCTTATGATGGCTCACAAATCCAGGTCCTAGAGGGTCTTGAGCCGGTTCGTAAGCGTCCAGGGATGTACATCGGTAGTACGGGGTATGAGGGCGTACATCACTTGATTAAGGAGATTGCCGATAACTCAATTGACGAGGCAATCGCTGGTTATGCCACGAAGGTCGAAGTAACTTTGTTGAAGGATGGCGGCGTTCGAGTGTCTGATGACGGTCGTGGTATTCCTGTCGATAAACACCCAAAGACAGGTAAGAGTACGCTAGAGACGGTATTAACAATCTTACACGCCGGCGGTAAGTTTGGTGGCGGCGGCTATAAGGTTTCGTCTGGACTTCACGGTGTTGGTTCTAGTGTTGTGAATGCATTGTCTACGCGGATGATTGCTGAAGTTAGGAAGAACGGTAAAATCTATCGCCAAGAATACGCAACAGGCGTGCCTCAGACAGAATTAGAAGTAGTTGGAAAGTCTGATGGTTCTGGTACGACAATTACTTTCTATCCAGACCCAACCATCTTTAAGGAAACAGTTAATTTTGACTATAAATGGGTTGTTAATTATCTTCGTCATCAGGCGTACCTTACAAAAGGCATTCACACATCGGTTATCGATGAGCGAACTGGCGAACGAAAAGCTTTCTACTTTGAGGGTGGTATTCAGAGTTATGTAAAAAACCTGAATATTGGCAAGGATGTTTTATCGGACGATATATTTTACGTCGAGAAGCAAGTTGAAGATTGTATGGTGGAAATTGCGGTTCAGTATAACGACACTTACGCTGAAGTGGTAAAGCCATTT
This sequence comes from uncultured Candidatus Saccharibacteria bacterium, assembly GCA_937921475.1. Classification (GTDB taxonomy): domain Bacteria; phylum Patescibacteriota; class Saccharimonadia; order Saccharimonadales; family Saccharimonadaceae; genus Nanosynbacter. Next base: position 18,592 of record CALFPG010000008.1, read on the forward strand.
GCCAATAACGTCTTAACTCCTGATGGTGGTACTCATTTGGTTGGTTTCCGAACAGCCCTTACGCGTGTAATTAATGATTATGCTCGCAAGAATAGCTTGCTGAAAGAAAAAGAAGATAATCTGACTGGTGATGACATCCGTGAAGGGCTGACGGCAGTTATTTTGGTGAAGTTGCCAGATCCTCAGTTTGAAGGTCAGACCAAGAATAAACTTGGTAATCCAGAGATGCGCCGCTATGTTGATCAGGTGATGAGCGAATATTTCGCGTATTATTTGGAAGAAAATCCAGCTACAGCGAAGAAGGTTGTCGGCAAGGCTACGCTGGCGGCACGAGCTCGCAAGGCGGCAAGGGCTGCGCGCGACAACGTTATCCGTAAGGGAGCATTTGAGGGCTTAAACTTGCCATCTAAATTGACTGACTGTTCGTCTCGTAACCGAAAAGATTGTGAATTATTTATTGTCGAGGGTAATTCTGCTGCGGGTTCAGCTAAGGATGGTCGCGATTCAACTATTCAGGCTGTTCTTCCTCTTCGTGGTAAGGTGCTGAATACTGAGCGCGCAAGGTTTGATAAGATGTTTGCTAATGCTGAAATTGTTTCGTTGATTAAGGCTATGGGCGTTGGAATTGGCGACCAATTTGACATTAGTGGTATTCGTTACGACAAGATTATATTTATGACAGATGCCGATGTTGACGGTGCGCACATTTCTACACTTTTGATGACATTTTTCTTCCGATATATGTCTGAAGTGATTGAAGCGGGTCACGTATATTTGGCGAAACCGCCTCTGTTTGGACTAAGTAGAGGAACTGGCAGTAATCGTAAGATAGATTACGTCTATGATGAAGTAGCTCTCGAGCAAAAATTGAACGAAAAGATCAATGAGCGCAAGGCTGCTGGTGTAAAGATTGATGAAAATGCTGAGAAATTTAAGCAGGCAGGCTACACGGCACAGCAGCGATTTAAGGGTCTTGGTGAGATGGATGCCGCTCAATTATGGGAAACGACTATGAATCCAGAAAATCGAACATTAGTGAAGGTTAATATTGAGGACGCAGAACGGGCAGACGCGATATTTACGAAGCTTATGGGTGATAGCGTAGAATTGAGGAAAAATTTTATTCAAACAAATGCCGCTAAGGTTAATGTGGAAGATTTGGACTTTTAAGGAGGAGATATGGCGGACAATGACAATAAAAATATAGTAGAACCAGAAATTCTGAACGAAGAGCCAGAAGTTCGCGGTATTGAAAAGTCAACAGTTGAGCGTGTTATGGAAGATTCCTTCCTTAAATACTCTATGTCGGTTATTATTGACCGTGCTTTGCCGGATGTTCGTGACGGACTGAAGCCTGTTAATCGTCGTATTTTGTATGCGATGAATAAGAATGGTTGGCGTGCTCCTCACGCTACGGTGAAGTCGGCGAAGATCGTCGGTGAAGTGATGGGTAACTACCACCCGCACGGCGACTCATCAATTTATGACGCTATGGTGAACTTGGCTCAACCTTGGAAGATGCGTTATACGCTGGTTGAAGGTCAGGGTAACTTCGGTTCTATGGACGGTGACGAGCCAGCGGCTTCTCGTTATACTGAGGCGCGAATGGATAAAATTGGCGGCGAGTTGCTATCTGACATCGACAAAGAAACAGTTGATTTTCGTGATAACTTCGACGGAACAGAGAAAGAGCCAGTGGTTTTGCCGTCGGCCGTTCCAAATATTCTATTGAACGGTCAGATGGGTATTGCTGTTGGTATGGCAACGAATATTCCACCGCACAACCTTGGTGAGGTGGTTGACGCTACAGTTGCTCAAATAGATAATCCTGAAATTACACTAGACGAACTATTGGCGCATATTAAGGGTCCTGATTTTCCGACGGGTGCGGAAGTTTATGGTGGTGCACCAATGCGTCAAGCATATGAAACTGGGCGCGGCTCAGTTACGATTCGTGCGGTTGCGTCGATTGAAGAGCGCAAAAATAGCCGTTACAGTATTATAATCACCGAAGTTCCGTATGGTATGAGTAAGGAAGGCTTTGTTGATAAGGTTCGAGAACTTGTCCTTGCCAAAAAAATAACGCACATTGCCGATGCACGAGATGAAAGTGCTCGCGGTAAGGTTCGAGTTGTTGTTGAACTGAAGAAAGATGCTTATCCAAAGAAGATTCTTAACCAATTGTATAAATTGACTGGATTACAAACATCATTCCATTATAATGTCCTGGCTTTGGTCAATGGTATTCAACCTAAGGTCATGGGCTTGAAAGAGATTTTGGCGGAATTCATTAAGCACCGCCAAGGTGTTATTCGACGTAGGACTGAGTTTGAACTTCGAAAAGCTAAGGAGCGAGCTCATATATTGGAAGGTCTGAAAATTGCGCTTGATCATATTGACGAGGTGATTAAGACGATTCGCGAAAGTTATGACGATGCCGACAAGCGTTTGATGGAGAGATTTGGTCTGTCGGAAATTCAAGCGGCCGCAATTTTGGCGATGCAACTACGACGATTGCAGGGGTTGGAGCGCGACAAAATTGAAGAAGAATTGAAGCAACTTCATGAACTGATTAAGAAGCTGGAAGCAATTTTGGCTGACGAGAACGAGATTTTGCGTGTTGTTAAGGAAGAGCTGCTTGCTATGAAAGAAAAGTATGGTGATGATAGGCGCAGTAAGATTATTAATCACGAATTAGGGAAATTCTCTGATGAGGAATTGATTCCAGAGGAAGAGTCGGTAATTCTACTTACAAGCGAAAATTACATCAAGCGAACCTTAGTAAGTGATTATCGTAGGCAAAATCGTGGCGGTAAAGGCAAGCGTGGAATGACGACTAAGGAAGAAGATGTTATCGATCAAGTTGTTCAGGCGAGCTCGCACGATTATCTATTATTCTTCACCAACATGGGTAGGATTTTCCGACTGAAGGCTTACGAAGTACCAGCCGCCAGTTTGAGTGCGAAGGGTGTTGCGGCCGTTAACTTATTGCAACTTCAGCCAGAAGAGAAGATAACGGCAATTATCAAGCACGAAAAGAACGCTAACGAAGACGGGTATCTGTTCATGGCGACAAAGAAGGGTACAGTCAAGAAGACCCCTGTGAAAGATTATGCCAATGTTCGTACGAATGGATTGATTGCTATTAAATTGGATGAGGGCGATGAACTGCGCTGGATAAAGAGAACGACTGGCGAGAATGATGTGATTATCTCTACGTCTGCAGGACAAGCTATTCGCTTTAACGAGAAAGATACGCGCCCAATGGGCAGATCAGCTCGTGGTGTCCGTGGTGTAAGATTGCGTCCAAATGACTCTGTTGTTGGTATGGATATCGTTACGGGTGACGACCAAACCTTGCTGGTGGTTAGTGAAAAAGGCTTCGGTAAACGTACAAAGGTGTCGAATTTCCCAAGTCATAAACGTGGCGGAGTCGGTATAAAAGCTGCGGTTGTAACTGCAAAAACTGGTCCGATTATCTCTGTACAGACTATTGACCCGGAAATAACAGAGGCGTTATTGGTTTCTCAGAATGGTCAGACTATCCGACTAGGCTTGAGTGATATTAAGCTACTCGGAAGGACGACTCAGGGTGTGACGATTATGCGTCTATCTGACGGCGACGCTGTTTCATCAATCGGCTTGATGGCGGATCGCCCGCAGGATGAGGGTAATTAATAAATGAAAGTCTTGATAGTCCCAGTAATTGCATGGGCGATATCCCAAGGGTTGAAGCAAGTGTTTCATCTCATGGGGCGAAATCGTCGAGTGTTCAGTGGTGATACAAACCCGAAAATACTTCTATCCGGAGGTATGCCAAGCGCTCATAGTGCGATTGTCGTGTCATTGGCAGTATTTCTGGGGCTACAAGATGGCTGGGATAGTTCCATATTTGGACTAGCTACTTGGCTGGCTATTATAGTAATGTATGATGCCATGATGGTTCGCTATTCGTCTGGAATGCAGGGTGAAACGCTTAATAAGTTAATTTCAGAGCAGGGTAGCAAGTTGAAAAAACTTCGCGTTGCTCATGGTCACACCCCTGTAGAAGTGGCGGCTGGGGCGGCCATTGGTGTAGTTGTAGCTGCCGTTGTATTTTTCGCAACAAAATAATTGTAAAAATCTATTGACCTAGGCAATTATATACTGTAAGATTAGTAACAAGTCTGGTTGCTGGAGTGCGAGTTAAGCAACGATTTACAATCTGTAAAGCGAGGTAAATCATACTTCAGTCTGACTTAAGATGAACTTTAACAATTTGATTGTGCAATATCATCGTCAGTTTATATTTTTGTAGAGCCTTAATACTTTGATACAAAGTAGATTTTAACGGAGAGTTTGATCCTGGCTCAGGATGAATGCTGGCGGCGTGCCTAACACATGCAAGTCGAGCGGCAGCGAGTTTTACACTGAATTCTGGAAGCTTCTGGGTAATATAGAAGATTTATTCAAGAATTTTGTGTAAAATGTCGGCGAGCGGCGGACGGCTGAGTAACGCGTAGGAATTTGCCCCAAAGTGAGGAATAACTGCCCGAAAGGGTAGCTAATGCCGCATATGGTCTTCGGATTAAAGCCTTCGGGCGCTTTGGGAGAAGCCTGCGTTGGATTAGGTAGTTGGTAGGGTAATGGCCTACCAAGCCGACGATCCATAGCTGGTCTGAGAGGATGATCAGCCAGACTGGAACTGAGACACGGTCCAGACTCCTACGGGAGGCAGCAGTGAGGAATCTTCCACAATGGGCGAAAGCCTGATGGAGCAACGCCGCGTGAAGGATGAAGGCCTTCGGGTTGTAAACTTCTTTTATGAGTGAAGAATATGACGGTAACTCATGAATAAGCACCGGCTAACTACGTGCCAGCAGCCGCGGTCATACGTAGGGTGCAAGCATTATCCGGAGTGACTGGGCGTAAAGAGTTGCGTAGGCGGTTTAATAAGTGAATAGTGAAACCTGGTGGCTCAACCATACAGACTATTATTCAAACTGTTAAACTCGAGAATGGTAGAGGTAACTGGAATTTCTAGTGTAGGAGTGAAATCCGTAGATATTAGAAGGAACACC
>CALFPG010000009.1 GCA_937921475.1 uncultured Candidatus Saccharibacteria bacterium
TAGACGCGCTCATCCTTTTTCAGACGACCCCAGCCGGTATAGTTGCCGAACCACAAAAGGTTGCCGTCTTTATTGGTTATCTCTCTTGGTATGCCGATTTGGTCGCAGTGGAAGTAGTGGGTTTGCTGGCGGCTTTCGCCGTCTTCGTTGGTCCAGTTGCGTACCTGTGCCAAAGGTTAGTAAGAACTGGAGGTTTTGTGCGGATCACTGCTTGCTATTTTATCTAGGGTAGCTCAATAATTTTATAAAATCATTTATTTCATCTTCATTAAGGCCATTTTCAAGATATTCTTTCTCATAAAAAATAAAATCTAATAAATATTTTCTTGAATAATCATCTAAATTATTTTTAAACTTCTCAACTTGCATAAAAAATTTATTGGGTTCTATTAATTTTGTTATTAGTATATTTAACTCAAAATCACAATTTTTGCTTAAAATATTTAGATTTTGAAAAATCAAATCAGAAATATCCTGTTTTTGTAGGTCATTAAAGTTGAGTATAGATATTGCTCTCAGAAAATCAGAGATGCTTTGAACTACTATAAATTTATTATTGGATAATATACATTTAATAAATTTAAATTCATTCTCAGTAATTTCTATTTTATTTGGGAATATTTTTGATAATAAATACAATGCTCTACGTATATTTTTAGATGGTAGCGAATCTAGTAGTATAATTATTTGACTAAAATCTTCTTGTTCTAAAGAAGTTTCAATCATATTTTGTATATAAAAATCACTATTGCTCATAATTATCATGTTCCTATATCAATATTAAACTTCACATTGCTCCTACAAGACTTCCTCCTACCAAAAAAGCACCACATACTCCCGCCGTTGAATATATACAAACACTAACTAGAACAACAATTCCAACAAGGGCGACTGCTCATCCGCCACATTGCCGAAGTTCAGCGAGAACACCCGGCCATTGCCGTCGATGACGTATTGCGGCAGACCGGTCAGCAGATGATAGACGAAACGCTGATGGTTGCCGTTGGCATCTTCCACCGCCACCAGCGGGAAGAGGGTAGAGTCTTCGTCCAAACTGTCTTCCGCCACCGCCAAAGGCGCGAAACGCAGCGCTATCGAACCTTCCAGCGACACGATGACATAATGCCCGTCCGGATTTTTGCTGAACCAGATCTGTTCGCTTTTTTAGGGGCATATAAAAGGGAGGTCGTCCGAAAATTTTCAGATGACCTTACTACACTGTTGGGGTTTAACACAGTCTATGCTTGTCAGGAGATATAAAAAGATATCAAAATACAGATAGAGTAGTAATAGTTTTAATATATCTTTAGGCTCTCTTGGTAAAATTCAAATAACTCTTTTGCATA
>CALFPG010000010.1 GCA_937921475.1 uncultured Candidatus Saccharibacteria bacterium
AGTAATAAAAACAGGACATCAGAAGAAAAACAAAAAACTATATTAAGATATCCAGTGAAATAGGAGGAATTTGTTGTGCCGGTTTTGCAATCTATAGTTAGGGAATCGTTGTTGTAATACATTAATTTAATAGGGATTATCTTCCTAAAGAATATTACGCTTTGTATGCTAATAAGCGTCAGTAGGCGACTCTGCTTTATGTATAATATGAGTATGAATGATCGACAAATTTCCCAGCTTGAAATAGTAAAGACTAAAGTCCGGCAGTTGCTGGGCGGCGACACTTCGGGGCATGCTGATGATCATGTTGAGCGAGTGGCGTTGCTGGCAGAGCGTTTCGCTAATGAATGCAGCGAATCAGTGAACCTGCAAGAAGTGCTGTTGACGGCTTGGCTGCATGATGTTGATGATTATAAATTAGTCGGTAAAACGCAGGCGGAAAAATTGACGAACGCAGTAGATATTATGGCGCAGGCAGAGATAGCTGATGATTTAAGTCAGGTTGTGCTGGAAAATATTGCGGCGATTGGTTATAGCAAACGGCTGAACGGCAAGCAGCCGCAGCGGCTGGCGGGGAAATTGGCGTCTGACGCTGACATGTGTGATGCTATTGGTGCGGTCGGCATTGAGCGGGCGTTGGCTTATGCTTGTCATCACGGCGGTCGGATTTTTGATCCTAAAGTCTGGCCGAATGTCAATCTGGCGGCGCACGAATATAACGCTGATGGCAATACGCATGATACTGACGGATTTATCAATCACTTCTTTGAGAAACTGCTGAAATTGAAGGGTTTGATGTTGACTGAACCAGGACGAATAGAAGCAGAAACTCGTCATCAAATTATGGTTGATTTTCTTCGTGTCTATTTCCGCGAGAAGAATGCGTCTGACTGGAGTGAGTTTTTGGAGGAATATTTACGCAGCGTCGAATAAATATTGAAGAATGGTTAGCTTTCGCTTTTTATTGATCTGATCAATAATTTGTAGTTATATGAAATTATGACAAGGTATAAAATTGAACGGATTTATGAGTCGACCGCGTCAGACGATAGTTATCGTGTACTGGTTGATCGATTGTGGCCGCGAGGAATTAGCAAAGAACGAGCTGCATTAGATGAGTGGAATAAAGAAATTGCCCCGACCGATGAATTGCGTAAATGGTTTAATCACGATCCAGAAAAATTCCTGGAATTTTCTCGCCGTTATATGAAGGAGCTAGACAATAATCCTGCGGCAGCCGAGGCGAAGAATAATTGGAACAAACAATCTGCAGTTACACTGTTATATGGCGCCAAAGATACAGAACATAATCAGGCAATAGTTCTCAAAAAGTGGTTGGAAGATTAAACTAATCGCTAGAAGAATACTTGCATAATTGGCGTATTTAGATTGTAATATATTTAATGAATCAAGCATTGCAAGCTAAGCTGAAGACTTTGCCGCGAACGCCCGGTGTTTATTTCCATAAGTCGGCGAGCGGCGAGGTAATTTATGTTGGCAAGGCGGCGGTGCTTAAAAACCGCGTACGTCAGTATTTTCAAGATTCACGCGGGCGAGACAATAAAACTATGGCGCTGGTGGCGGAGATTTTTGATACTGATTGGATTGAAACTGAGAGTGAGGTTGACGCGCTATTTTTGGAAAGCGAGATGATCAAGCGGTATATGCCGCGATACAACGTTCTGTTGCGTGATGACAAATCTCAGATGTACGTTCGGATTGATATGAAAAGCGATTGGCCGACGGTCAGTTTTACGCGGAATCCTGCCGATGATGGCGCGGATTATTTTGGTCCGTTTTACAATGGTTTTGCGTTGAAAAAGGCATTGCGCTATTTGAGGCGAATTTTTCCGTATCTCACTCATCAAAGACGACCTGGTCAATCAAAGTTGGATGAGGATTTGGGCTTAAGTCCGAAGATAAGTGATGGTTCGGACGCGTATAAAGCTAGTTTGCGTAAATTGATAAGTTATATCAAGGGAAATCGTAAAGCTATTGCTGTGGAGCTGGAGCGTGATATGAAAACGGCTGCGGGACTTCATGATTTTGAACGGGCGGCAAGTTTGAGGAATAAGTTGCGCGCTATGCAAGAGCTTCAGCGACGCGTTATGTTTGGCGACAAAGAATTTTTGGATATTTCAAAAGACAAGGCGCTGGCTGATTTAGCGAAATTGCTTGGCTTAAAAAATATTCCAGTGCGAATTGAGGGTTATGATATTTCGCATATGAGCGGACGCCAAGTCGTGGCGAGTATGGTAGTTTTTACGAATGGTACGAGCGATCGTGCGGAATATCGCAAATTTAAGGTAAGCGAAAAAAATGACGACACTGGAAGTATGTACGAGGTGATTTTTAGGCGGCTTGGTGAGCGAAATATAAAAAGCTGGGGCTGTCCGGATCTGTTGTTGATTGACGGTGGAAAAGGTCAACTTTCGGCGGCGATTAAGGCAAGGGATGAGCGCGGAATAAAATTGCCGATTATTAGCATCGCTAAGCGCGAGGAGGAAATTATTATTCATAAAACTGGCTCACAAATTGACGTAACGCGCATTGAAGAGTTGCAAAAATCTATTCATCAGGATGTCGCTATTCACGAAGACAATGATGTGTATGTGGTAAATTTGCATCCTGCTCAGCGCAACGCCGGATCGCATTCAAAGAATCTACGAGGTTCTGCTATCGATAATGACTCCAGTCGGGATAATTTTACAAAAAGTTCTATTGCGACGACGGACATTGTCAAGCTTTTCCAGCGGATTCGTGACGAGTCGCACCGATTTGCTGTGAGCTATCATACGGCGCTGAAGCGTCAAAATCAGACGAAAAACCAACTGGAAGAAATTCCGGGAATTGGCCCAAAGACACGCGCGAAATTGCTAAGGAAATTTGGCAGTGTGAAAAAAATTATCGAGGCGGATTATACGGAATTGCAGGCGGAAGTTGGCACGAAAAAGGCGAATTTGATTAAGCGCTTATCTTAAGTTTGGGCGACCAATCGACAATAAAGCATAAATTATATATAATAAGACTAATGAAAAGACAATTTGCAACGTTTTTGATTCGGCTGATTCTTAACTCAGTAGGTATTTGGGTTGCAGTGAGGCTGCTTGGAAACGAAACTCCGGGTACAACCTCTGCGTGGACATTTATGATGGCTGGGCTGATATTTTCGGTAGTGAATAGCGTATTGAAACCAATTGTTACAATTCTAGCCCTGCCAGCAATCCTATTGACATTAGGACTGTTTACCTTAATTGTAAATGGCTTTATGGTTTACATTTCATTAGCTTTGGCGCCAGGGATTTCTATGACTTTTGCGCATTCAATTATTGCCGGGATTATATTGAGTTTGGTAAACTATATTATAAGTAGCGCGCTGGTTTTGCAGCGGGAAGAAAAGGAGTAATATGTCAATTGATACAATTTTACCGTACGTGACGCTTGGATCTGCCGTACTGATGATTATCGCAATTTTGTTGCAGCAACGAGGCGCAAGTTTGGGTGCAGGATTCGGTTCGTCTGGGGAATTATTTACTACTCGTCGCGGATTTGATAAAAACTTGTTTGACGTAACTATTGTTTTTGCGGTGATTTTTGTGCTATCGATTTTGGCAAGTATGATTTTGCCGGGATTGCAAAAATAGGAGAATAGATTTGAGCTCGGATAATTCGTCATGGAATCGTTTTGCGCGGCTAAAAGTTTCCAGCAAAGATGTCAATAAGCGTCTGCGTAAGATTGAAAAGGGAAGCTTGCGCCATGCGCATAAATTCGTGACATCCAGGTTAGATCGTTTGTCTAATGTGCGACGTCGGGTTTCTGTTTGGATTATTCTAGTATTGGTGATGATTGGCGCCAGTGCGGTGCAGTGGCATATTTCTCGCAATTCTTTCACGACAATGGCATACACTTCTGGCGGATCGTATTCTGAGGGTGTGCTGGGTCCTTTGGAAAACTTAAATCCGATTTTCGCAAAAACCAATGCTGAAAAATCTGCCGCGAAGTTGCTATTTTCAAGTTTGTATCGATATGACTCAACGGGCAATATAAAGGCTGACATGGCGGATAGCGTCAGTGTGAACGACAAAGAAACTGAATATACGGTTAAGCTGAAGAAGGGATTGAAGTGGTCGGACGGACAAGATTTAACGGCGGACGATGTAATTTTTACGTTGAAGTTATTGGCGAATCCAGAAGTTGGAGCTGAGATATCTGGCTGGAAGTCTATAAAATTCGAGAAAGTGTCTGACGATTCGGTGAAGTTTATCTTGCCGTCGTCATATTCGCCGTTTGTCCACGCTTTGACATTCCCGATTATTCCTAAGCATATATTAAAAGATGTTAAACCGTCGAATTTACGTGAACATGATTTTAATAAATCGCCTATATCCAGCGGTCCATTCGCCTTTAGGTTGCTGCAGAATGTAACTAGTGATGGCAGTAAAAAAGTGCTATATTTACAGTCGAATAGCAATTATTATGGCAGCACGCCTAAGTTAGAGCGATTCCAGTTGTATGCGTATCCGACGCAGGATGATATTGCGAAAAGTTTGCGTACGCGAGAAATTACAGGAACTCCAGAATTAATCTATAACGATCAATCCGCCGAGGTAAAATCTATGTATGCCGCAGAAGCACACTCTTTGAATAACGGAGTTTACGCGCTATTTAACAACAATAGTCAGTTCTTGCGATCAAAAGCAGTTCGTCAAGCTTTGTCGCTCAGCGTTGACACATCCAAGCTGCGTCAATCCTTGTCATTGTCTACGGAAGAATTATCTGGTCCAACGCTTAACAAATTCCTGGGAAAGAGTTCGAACTCGTCTAGTTATGACGTCAAGAAAGCGAAATCTCTACTCGACGTTGAGGGCTGGAAGAATGTAAATAATGTTCGCCAGAAGGGAAATGATAAATTAAAGCTCAACGTGGTTGTTTTGAAGAATAGCAATTACGAAAAGGTCGCCAGGTACTTGGCTCAAGTTTGGTATGACGAGCTAAATATAGAATCGGATATTAAAGTTGTCGATCCGAACGATGCTACTCAAAATATTCTTCAGACAGTTTTGCAGCCGCGCAATTTTGACGTGCTGGTTTACGAGCTTTCCTTGGGTGGCGACCCCGATGTTTACGCCTATTGGCATTCTTCGCAGGCAACCAACAATGGTTTGAATTTCTCCAATTACAATAATGCGATAGCGGACGATGCTTTGGAGAGCGGTCGATCTAAAATCTCGGCAAAGCAACGCGCTGATCGTTACGCGAAATTTACTGCCACTTGGCAAGCAGACGTCCCGGCAATTGCCTTGTATCAACCGAAGTTTGACTATATCCATATTCGGAACGTTAAGGCTCTCGACGCAAGCACTGAAGTTGTCAATCCCGTCGATCGCTATGTCGATGTTCAATATTGGGCGACAGAGAAAAAGTCCGTTTACAAAACCCCGTAATCGGGTATAATGGTAAGTGGTTATGCGGGCGTGGCGGAATTGGTAGACGCGCTAGCTTGAGGGGCTAGTGAGCATTGCGCTCGTGGAAGTTCAAGTCTTCTCGCTCGCACCAAATATATTGTAACTATTAGACGATCTGTTTGTGATATGTTTTGTAAAATCTGATATAATAAAAGCGGTGGCGCGTTGGCGGAGCGGTTACGCAGAGGTCTGCAAAACCTTTTAGACGAGTTCGACTCTCGTACGTGCCTCCAATTTTTTGATGAATAGTCCTGAGTATTGGGCTATTTTTTATTTTGTGAAATTGTACAATTTACTTAGCGAATATAGTATAATATAAGCAGTCTGGCGTGTAGGCGTCTGGATTGTATATAAATAAGCGCGAGTGGCGGAATTGGTAGACGCGAGGGACTTAAAATCCCTTGACCAAAAGTCGTGCGGGTTCGATTCCCGCCTTGCGCACCAAAGTCGTAAAGAAAATAATATTGAATAGGAAAGGGACAAAGGTAAGAAATGAGTCCATTGGTAATTGTACTTATTGTTACAGTGGTAGTTTTATTAGTACTCGTAGGAGTTGTAATCGGTGCGTACAATGGTTTAGTTGTGTTGCGCAACCGCGTAGAAGAGGCATGGAGCGACATTACTGTTCAGCTAAAGCGCCGAACTGATTTGATTCCAAATTTGGTCAACTCAGTAAAAGGCTACGCTACACACGAAAAAGAAGTGTTTGAGAAGGTTGCAGAAGCTCGTTCAGCAATCATGAATGCTGGCAGTGTGGCTGAAACCGCTAAGGCTGAAAATGCTTTGGAAGGCGCGTTGAAGAGTTTATTTGCTGTATCTGAGGCTTACCCAGAATTGAAAGCAAACCAGAACTTCTTGCAATTGCAACAAGAATTGGTTGACACTGAGGATAAGATCCAAGCAGCTCGCCGATTCTACAACGGTGGCGTTCGCGACCTGAATACGAAGATTCAGACTTTCCCAACAAATATCATCGCAGGAATGTTTGGCTTCCAGGCTAAGGAATTCTTCGACGTTGAGGACCGTGCAAGTGTCGAAAATCCAGTTGAAGTAAAGTTCTAATTGAACCTTGAAATGAAAATCGCTCGCCTATTTTTAGCGGGCGATTTTTGATATAATTAACATATGTACAATGCAGTTTCTCAAAATAAACGCAACACAATATTAATTATGTCTGTGTTTGTGATAATTATTGGAATTATCGGTCTGTTTATTGGAGCGGCAACTGATAGCTATTCACTGGCGCTCATCATTTTTATATGTGCGATATTATATGCTTGGCTGCAATATTTTATAGCTGGTAAGTTGGCTATGATGATGACTGGCGCTCAGGAAATTAGTAAAAATGACGCTCCTGAACTTTGGCGAGTGGTGGAGAATTTATCTATCGCCTCCGGCATGCCGATGCCGAAAGTCTATATTATCAATGATCCAGCTCCAAACGCTTTTGCTACTGGTCGCGATCCGAATCATGCCATCGTTGGTGCGACTACAGGTCTCCTGAATATTATGGACAAGCGTGAGCTGGAGGCGGTTATGGCGCATGAAATGAGCCACGTGCGAAATTACGACATCCGCGTGAGTATGATTGCTTTTGGTCTGGTTAGTGCGATTGGTCTATTTGCAGATTTGGCGCTTAGAATGATGTTTTATAGTGACGACCGCGACAGAGATGTTAATCCTATCATCTACGCTCTTGGGTTGATCGTGGTTATATTGGCGCCGCTTTTGGCAACGATAACCCAGCTGGCAGTTAGTAGGCAGCGTGAATATCTGGCGGATGCTTCGGGTGTATTATTGACACGAGATACTGAAGGATTAGCAAGCGCGCTGGAAAAATTGCGCCAATACGGCAGACCAATGCAAAAACAAAGTTCTTCCACTGCCAATTTGTTCATGAATAATCCTTTGAAGCCCGGATTTTTCTCGAAACTATTTAGTACTCATCCACCGCTAGAAGACAGAATTGCAAGGTTGAGAAATAACGCAACAAAGATGTAATTATGGCGACGAAAACCTCCAAAAAACGAGTAATCAAGAATCCTAAGAAGTCAAATACTGATCATAAAAAAGGTGTATGGCCTGGTATTAAACGTGACTTTAGTAAATTAAATCAGCAGCGACGTAATTTTCTGCAGCGCCGACCTCATCGTAGTTTTCGGCTAACTAAGCGACGAGATTACCAACGAGATCTTAAAATTCCAGGATATTGGTCGCTGACTAGCGAAGCTTGCCGTCTAGTGTGGCGAAATAAGAAGACTTTTTTGGCGTTAATCGTCGTCATGTCGATATTGACGTTTGCCTTAGCCAGCGTCATGTCGCAAGACACATATCAACAACTTAAAGACGTGATGAATCAGGCTGAGTCAAATGGATTCGGCGGAATTTATACAACAATTAGCCTATTTTCTGGCGTTGCGGTTAGCTATATTTCCGGTAGTGGAACGGCTGGTGGAAATGTGCAGCAAGCGGCGGGAATCTTCCTGGGGCTACTAACTTGGCTGTCGTCCGTTTGGCTGACGCGAGCTATTTTAATTGGTAAAAAACCGAAAATGCGCGACGGTTTGTATAGCTCTGGGTCGCCTATAATTGCGCTGATAATTGTCATCGGAGTTTTCCTAATTCAAATGGTACCGGCGGCAGTGGCGGTGATTATTTATAGCGCGCTTAATGCTTCGGGAGTGCTAAATCAAACGCCGATTCTGATGGCGGCTGGCGGTGCGGCGATTCTAATAGTGGCGATGTCCGTCTATTGGGCGACTTCTACGGTTTTTGCGATGATCATCGTAACGTTGCCGGGAATGTATCCGTTTCACGCACTGCGTTTGTCGGGCGATATTGTGACGGGGCGAAGACTAAGGATTTTACTGAGATTTGTGTGGGCTGTTGTTCTGTCCGTACTTTTGTGGGCGGTCGTTCTGATTCCGGTAATTCTGCTTGACGGCGCGCTGAAGGGATGGATTAGCGGCATTGACTGGCTGCCAATTGTCCCGACAACTGGCTTGATTTTACTTTACGTAACGATAATTATGATTTCAGTGTATGTTTATTTGTTCTACAGAAAGGTGGTTGAAAGTGACACCAAAAAAACCAAGAATTGACGAAATCAAAGACCTGTTAAATCGTTATAGCTACGAATATTACACCTTGGACAAACCGAGCGTGAGCGATGCGGTTTATGACAGTCTGATGGATGAGCTGAAGAAAATTGAATCGGATCATCCGGAACTGATTACTATTGATAGCCCTACGCAGCGAGTTGGAAATAAGCTGCTCGACGGTTTTCAAAAAGTCGAGCACGCGCGCCGAATGGTCAGTTTGAATGATGTTTTTGACAAGGGTGAAGTTGAGGCGTGGATTGAGCGAACTGATAAATTGATACCGGGTCAGCGACATGAATTTTTTACGGATATAAAAATGGACGGCTTGGCGTGCGCGTTGATTTATGTCGATGGTGTATTGTCGCAAGCTGTGACACGCGGCGATAGTTTTGTTGGCGAAGATGTAACGAATAATGTTCGGACTATTAAAAACGTACCGCTTCGTCTGCGTGAAGCGGCGGGTTTTGAAAATTTTTTGCATGGTCGGACAGAGATTCGTGGCGAAATTGTCATGCTGAAACGGGATTTTGAGGAGCTTAATGAAAAGCAGAAATCTCTAGGGTTGCCTACATTTGCCAATCCGCGCAATTTGGCTGCGGGAACAATTCGTCAATTAGATCCTGCGCTGGTGGCGGCGCGCCCGTTGCATTTTCGCGGATATGATGTGATTCGCGATGATGGTTCGGAAGTTCCGACGAATAGTTTTGCTTACGAGGCTTTGACGGCGCTGGGGATTTCTCGCAATCAGCAGGCTAGCGTTTTTGACAATTTGTCCGACGTGATGAAATTTGTTGATGAATGGAGCGACAAGCGTCATGACTTGCCGTTTAATACGGACGGGCTGGTTGTTAAGATTAACGATCGAGAGATATACGACAATCTCGGGATGGTGGGCAAAAATCCGCGCGGGGCGGTGGCTTATAAGTATGCGGCCGAAGAAGCTACGACGATTGTTCGGGATATAGTAATTTCTATCGGGCGAACTGGCGCGGCGACTCCAGTGGCTGTATTTGATCCAGTAGTAGTGGCGGGAACTACGGTGCAGCACGCCAGTTTGCATAACGCCGATGAAATTGAGCGTTTGGATATCCGACGAGGCGACACTGTGGTGATTTTTAAGGCGGGCGATATTATTCCGCAAGTTGAGAGTGTCTTGAAGGAATTGCGACCTGCAGATTCTGAGTCAATTGATTATGAAGCAGAATTAAAACGGCAATATCCGGAGTTGGAATTTATGCGACCAGAAGGTGAAGCTGTTTATCGAGTTAAGGGCTCTAGCGGTCCGCTGATTTTGAAGCGAGCTTTGGCGCACTTCGCATCTAAGGGTGCGCTTGATATTGATACGCTTGGTGAAAAGAATGTGGAGGTTTTAATTGATAATGGTTTGGTCGGCGATCTGGCGGATATTTTTACGCTTACTAAGGACGATTTGTTGAAGTTGGATCGGTTTGCTGATATTTCTGCGCAAAAGTTAATCTCGGCAATTGCTGATAAAAAACGCCCAGAATTAGAGCGATTTTTGTACGGTCTGGGAATTCGTCATATTGGCGCGCAAACGGCGATTGATTTGACGAATCATTTTGAGAGTATGGAAAATTTGGCGAAAGCGACGATTGATGATTTGCGACAAGTTGATGGCGTGGGTGAAATCGTTGCTGAATCTGTAGTGGCGTGGTTTGCTGATGAGGATAATGTAAAATTGCTCAATAAATTCACTGAGCTAGGTGTCGTTCCTCGGTTCAATAAAAAATCTGGTGGTTTGAGTGGAAAAAGTTTTGTCGTCACGGGTACTCTGAAATCTATGGGGCGCGACGCTGCTGCGGATAAAATTCGTAATCTCGGTGGAGTTTTTCAAACCGCAGTTTCTAAAGACACAACATATTTGGTGGCTGGCGGTAAGGTTGGTGCTAGCAAATTGAAAAAGGCTGAGCAATACGGCACAAAAATCATCGACGAAGAAGAGCTGTTGAGGATGATAGAAAGCGCGGGATGAAAATAATATATAATTTACATATGGATAAGATTAAAAAACCGAGACTCTATTGTTTTTCTCCAGCAGTAATGTTGGCGACGCTGACGATTGAAATTATTCTGGCGATATATACTTTTTGGAAATATAAATTGAATGCCGTGACGAAGATTGTGATCATGCTGTTGATTTGTTTGGCGCTGTTTCAATGGGCTGAATATAACGTTTGTGAAGGTGCGATTCTTCTGGACAATCTCGGCTGGGCTAAACTTGGCTATGTTGCAATTACTATGCTTCCGCCTCTGGGTATTCATTTGATATATAAAATTTCTGGCGATAAGAGGCAGTGGATTCCTGCACTTGGCTACACTTTTGCCGCAATGTTTATTAGCTATTTTCTATTGGAGGCTAACGGAATTAAGTCTGGGGCTTGCCTGGGCAATTATGTGATTTTTGAAAACCAGCCGGGCGTCGGAATGTGGTATGGTTTGTATTATTACGGCCTATTATTTGCGGCAATTGCTTATGCGTATGTTAGGAGTAAAACCTCCAGTAAACATATTCGGCGCTCTCTAGGTTCGTTGATTGTGGGATATGTTCTATTCATGGCGCCTACGACGTTTGTCAATATCATCGATCCATCGACTATTATCGGAATTCCGTCAATTATGTGTGGATTTGCAGTTTTGATGGCGGTAGTTTTAGCTGGGAAAGTTTTGCCAGAATATGTAAATGAGAAATGATGCTTGTGTTTTTTTGGGCGATAATGCATAATTAAACATGAGCTGGTACGCATAGGGGCATTCTCCTATGCTTGCCAATTGAAAGACAAACACATATTCAAATATGCCCCGGGTGGGCGCGTAGCAGCTCTTCTATAATGCTTATGGTATGATATAGTTATGGTTACTGTTTCAAAAAAGAGGGAAGAAAAACTAGCAAAATTAGTGCGAGAGTTTTTTGCTGTTCATCCGGACGTGAAGCTTGTGGCGATAACTGGTAGCGCTGGAAAGGCTAGTGCGAAAATAGCTATCGGTACGGTTTTGGCGCAACAATTTGATATTCAACTTCGCAATGAAGAGCCGAAGACGAAAGCTGATGTTTTCCTTCAGATGATGGGAGTGAAAATGCCTGAAAAAGGCTTGTTCAAATGGTGGAAAGTGATGCGCGCCGTAAAGAAGAGAATTAAGGCCGAAAAACCGGAAATTCAAGTGATTGTTCAGGAATTTAATCCAAAAGAGCTTGGTTATAACGATTGGTTTAAGGCTTATGTTGTGCCGGATATTACGGTTGTAACTTCTGTGACAAATGGTCGAATGCAGGTTGAATATTCCTTGGAAGAAGTGGCGAATGAGATGATTTCGCTGGCGAATTTCTCGCGAATGGCGATGATAAATCGTGATGACATTGACGGGCGTTTTGCTAGCTTTTTGACGAATCCTAATATCACTACTTACGGAAGTGATCCCGTGGCGGAGTATAATTTTGACGATCGTAATTTTTCCCTGAAAGATGGACATCACGGATTTATTATGTCGCCGGAAAATCCTAATGGGCTAGAAGTCAACGTTAAGCTAATCGGCGAGCATAATATTCGTCCAGCGATCGTGGCGGCAGCTATTGGTTATGCATTTGGTGAAACTGAGGAGAATATAAAAAAAGGTATAGAGAATTTGCGTCCACTGCCTGGCAGGATGAATTTACTGAAGGGTGCGGACAATACTTGGTTGATTGATGATAGTTATAGTTCGACGCCGCTGACTGCCTTAGCTGCTTTACAGTCTTTATATCGAATTGAGACTCCGCAGCGAATTGCTGTACTTGGCAACATGAATGGCTTAAAGGGAATTTTCGAACAAGCTCACGCTGAACTTGGTTCGCACTGTAGTCCGGATTTGTTGGATTGGGTTGTGACGGTTGGTGAGAAAGCTAATCAATATTTAGCGCCAGCTGCGCGCCAAAGAGGCTGTCAGGTGAAGGAGTGTAAGAATGCTATCGAGGCTGGGTCTTTCGTGCGCGACAAATTGAAATCTGAAGGCGTTGCCCTGTTTAAGGGTTCAAGCGGCGGCGTATGGCTAGAGGAATCTATAAAAATCAACCTTCATAGCACTGAGGACGATAAATACTTAGTCAGGCAAACGCCGGAGTGGATTGCTAGGAAAAACCAATTTTTCTCACAATTTAAAGATTAATGTGGTATATTAAATTCAAGGTATATAAAACAAGGGGGAATATGGATCAAGGTAATCAACCTGCACCGCAGCCACAATATAATGGCGTACCGATGCAACCAAAAAAGAAGAAAACGGGATTGATAATTGGCATAGTGTTGGGAGTTATAGCTCTTATTGCTATTATTTCTGCTGTGCTAGTTTATTTCTTGTGGTGGCAGAATCCAGAAAAGATGGTTACGGACGCTGTGTCTAATGCTATTATGGCAAAGAAGATGACTGCCGACGGTAAGGTAGTCATTGACATGCGCGACCAAGGAAAAATAGAGCTAAACGTAAAGACTGCTACTGATTCGGGGAAGTCAAAGGCGAATATTGACGCTAAGCTTAATATTAAGGGAGTTGAGAAAAATATCCCTCTTAAGGGTGATGCGGTTCTTGATAATGACGGAACGATATACGTGAAGATAAATAACTTTAAGGATTTGTATGGCACTTTGCTTGAGGTAGTTATGGAGTCTTCGTCTGGCGGCAACCTATCAAGATCTCAAATAGAAACTTACCGTGATCAGACATTGGAGAAGATGGGTTCTGAGATAGATAAAATGAGCGACACGTGGATGAAGATTTCTCCAGATGAAATCGGTAGCGAATACAAGTGTGGAATTAACGCTCTGAAGAAAATCCAAAGTGACGAAAGTGCACGTAAGGAATTGGCTCAGATTTATCAAAAGAATAGTTTATTCACCATAAAAGACTCAAAGATTAGTGATCGTAATGGCGGACGCGGCTTTGAATTGCAAGGTAATAATAAATCTAATTCGTCAAAATTTGATGAAGAGTTTAAGAATTCATCAGTCGGTAAGGCATTCAGTAAGTGTGGAAAATCGAATGGCTACGATAGTAATGACGAATCGACACCTATTGACGAATCTTCATTGAAAGTGTGGGTTGATAGGTCATCTCATGAGCTGAAGGCTGTAGAGCTTAAGGGTAATGATAAGAAGGCTTCTGTAGAAATTTCATTTGACATTAATATGAACAAGTCTGAGGAAATCAAGGTTCCTTCGAGTGTTGAGAGTTTGAAAGAGTTTGTAGAAGGTTTTATGGAAGGGTATTCGAGCGGATTGTCATCAACCTCGACTAGACGATAGCTTAATTGCCTAATAATAATCCCGTTCGTAATGAGCGGGATTATTTGCTATAATTACAGATATGAGACGCTATAATCCGACAGAAATTGAACAAAAATGGCAAAACAAATGGGAGGCTGACGGTACTTACGCGGTTGATTTTAATGACACGACCCGACCGAAATATTACAGCTTGAGCATGCTTCCAGGGATTACGGGGGCAGGAATTCACATTGGTCACGGTCGTACTTTTCAATTTGCTGACATCAAAGCACGATTCAAGCGTCAGCAGGGCTATAATGTCTATCATCCAATCGGCTGGGACAGCTTTGGTTTGCCGGTTGAAAATTACGCTATTAAAGTCGGAAAAACGCCACGTGTAGCGCACGATGAAGCGAAGATTCATTTTAAGGAGCAATTGAAGCGACTTGGGTTTAGTTATGATTGGACAAAAGAAATTTCTACAGCTGATCCAGAATATTACAAATGGACTCAGTGGATTTTTACGCAATTATACAAGCACGATTTGGCATATCAAAAAGAGCAGCCGCAATGGTGGTGCGAAACTGATAACACAGTGCTTGCTAACGAACAGGTTGAAGGTGGTAAATGTTGGCGCTGCGGTAATCCTGTAACCAAGCGCAATCTTAAGCAGTGGTTCTTCCGAATTACGGCGTATGCAGATGAAATTTTAGAGGCGACCGATGAGCTTGACTGGACGGAAATGGTTAAGACTATGCAGAAGAATTGGATCGGTCGATCAGTTGGCGCGGAAGTTGAATTTGCGGTTAGCGGTCAAGATTCCAAGATTACAGTTTTCACAACTCGTCCTGATACGTTATTTGGCGCGACGTATGTAGCTTTGGCGCCGGAGCATCCTCTGATTCCTCAGTTGGTCAATTCTGATACACGCGAAAAGGTTGAAGCGTATATCCAAGCTTCGCAACAAAAATCTGATGTCGAACGTCAAGAGAATAAAGAGAAAACAGGTGTATTTACTGGCAGTTATGTCATAAATCCAGTTAATGGTCAAAAATTGCCGATTTGGGTGGCGGATTATGTTTTGGGTGGCTATGGAACCGGCGCAGTCATGGCAGTGCCAGCGCACGACGAGCGCGATTTTGCGTTTGCCGAGAAGTTCGATTTGCCGATTGTCCAAGTTATTGATAAGCCTGAGCATTCAGCCGATGCTGGCTGTTATTCTGGTGAAGGTGAATTGATAAATTCCGGACAATTTAACGGGACCAGGAGTGAGGATGCTCGCGAGCAAATTGTTGCGTGGCTGGAGCAGCAGAATTCTGGGCGAAGTAAAACCACGTATAAAATGCGCGATTGGTTGATTTCTCGTCAGCGCTATTGGGGTGCTCCGATTCCAATTGTTCATGTTGATGGTTATGCACCAATTGCTGTTGCTGATGAATGCTTGCCGGTGATTTTACCAGAGGTAGAGAATTTTAAGCCAACGGGCGGTAATACTTCCGTTTTGGCCCAGGTTGATGATTGGGTGCGAGTCTGGGTAGATATTGAAACTGGAAAAACTGTACCGATTACGGAAAACAAGCCTGACGGCGACAATTGGGTGGAGGGACATCGCGAGACTGACACTTTGGATGGTTATGCTTGTTCTAGTTGGTATTTCTTGCGATATCTCGACCCGCACAATGATAATGAAGCGTGGAATCCTGAGAGAATTAACCATTGGATGCCGGTTGATTATTACAATGGCGCCGACCACGCCGTGGCTCACTTGCTATACAGTCGTTTTTGGATGCGATTTTTCTATAAGCTCGGCCTCGTTCCGACTCCAGAACCTTTTAAGCGAATGATGTACAATGCATACATTATGGCTCCGGATGGTCAGAAAATGTCTAAGTCTAAGGGCAATGTCATTGATCCAATGGAGATTATGGACAGCGGATACGGTGCCGACGCGCTGCGAGTTTACGAAATGTTCATCGCGCCTTATGACATGGACGCGCCATGGGATCCTCGTGGTGTTCCGGGAACTTATCGATTCTTAAACCGAGCATGGAATTTGGTTCAGGAGTTTGTTGATAAGAATAACGATCCAAGTAGTTCTCCTGAGGTGGATGAAAAAACAACTCAAGAATTATTGCGACTGACTCACTTGACGATTAAAAAAGTTACTCGCGATATTGAAGATGAGAAGTTTAATACAGCCGTGGCTTCGATGATGGAAATGGTCAATGGTCTGTATAAGATAAAAGAATCGCATGGAATTGACACGTCGGACGAATGGCGATTTGCATTAGAAAGTTTGATTCAGATTTTGGCGCCTTTTGCTCCGCATATTACAGAAGAATTATGGCGTGAAATGGGTCATGACGATACGGTTCACGTTGGTCACTGGCCGAAGTGGGATGAAAAATATCTAAAGAGCGATACGATGACTATTATAGTTCAAGTGAATGGCAAGCTTCGTGCGAAACTTGAACTGCCGAGTGATATGGACAAGCAGGGTGTTGAAGCGGCAGCCCTAGCTGATGAGAATGTCCAGAAATTCACAAACAATAAACCACCTAAAAAGACGGTTTATGTTCCAGGCAAGCTGGTGAATATTGTGGTTTAGAAAACGGTCTATTTAGATTTGTCTTCTATTTTCGTTATAGCTATGCTTGGCTGTCCGTCACCGTTTATGTCACCTATGGCGATGTTGACGGTAGATTCTGGTTGGATCTCTGAGTCGCCAGTCTTGTTTTTGTAGAGATCTTTCATGTAGACAGCAGTTTCGTATATAGAGCTTCTTGCCTCATTAGGGTCTATCTTATTTTCAGGATTTTTCTCGTTGTATTCTTCCATGGCTGTTTCAGCCACCGAAGTCGGATTTTCTCCCTCTTTGAGCGTGACAGTGTGAACTTCTGTGTCTTCTGGCAGCTCCGTGATGACTCCATTGCTGTAATTCTCTACAACTTGAGCTACTTGGTGTGCAGGGCTTGGTCCTTTTTCTGGTGATTTAGGACTATGAAATAAGCCTAGGGCGCCCGCAGTTCCAGTTAATCCTAACGTGGCTAATACTACTGCACCGACTTTAGCTACAGATTTTGGTATTTCTATTACAGGTCTGCCATCTTCATTATTACTTTGTGATGTAAATCGTTCCGTGTTCATATTTGCTATATTAACATAAACGACATAAAAAGTCAATATTATTATCTAATTTGCAGACAAGCTCTTGAGATTGTCCAATAAAAAAGGTATAATGGTACGTAAGTTTTATGACAACCTAAAAGAGGAGAATAAATTATGGCACAACCTAAGAAGCAGAGTAGCCCACGTAAAACTGGTCTTCGTCGCAGTCACTTGGTATTAAAATTGGCACGTCGTGTTAACGCAACTTCACCAGTTAAGGTGAAGACAACCAAGCGTGAAACTGGTAAAACAACAAAATAATAATTACGAACAGGACGCTTAATAATGGCATCAAACCGTCATTTGGGACGAATTGTCGCACTGCAAACACTTTATGAACATGAATTTCGCAAAGAGGTTGGTGATAGTGATGTTGATTATAAGACTATTTTAAAGCGTAATTTGGCTGAATATAAATCATCAGTTGATGATATTGAATTTATTGATAATTTGATCAGCGGCGTACTTTCGACGCAGAGTCAATTGGACGAGAAATTGCAGCCATTGGCGCCAGAATGGCCTATTAGTCAGTTGCCGCGAATTGATCGGGCGGTACTTAGAATTGGTTTATATGAATTGCTATATTGTGCAGATACCGTCCCGCCAAAAGTGGTGATTAACGAGGCGGTAGAATTAGCAAAAGCGTTCGGTTCGGATAACTCGGGTAAGTTTGTGAATGGCGTGCTTGGCACGGCACTCCGTACTCTCGTGGAGGAGTCCGACAGTGAGAACAAGCAACTTTGATAAGATAAAAAAATATTTTGGTGGCAGCAAGAAGCCATTGATTCAGGAAATTGTACGCGAGCCAACTGCTGGTGGCGTGATTTTCCGTCGTAATAAAAAGGGCGAGGCGGAATTTTTACTATATCAGGACGCTCGCGACCGCTGGACAATTCCGAAAGGGCACATTGAGCCAGGTGAAACAGCTCAAGTGACGGCTCGTAGGGAAATTGGCGAAGAAACTGGGCTGAAGAAAATTGAGCTACACGGCTGGCTGGGCAAGGTGAATTTTCGTTATCGTCGAATCGATAAATTGGTATTGATGACAACGCAAGTTTATCTAGTTAAGGCGCTGGATCCTAACGAGAAACTCCAAAAGGAGGAATGGATGAATGGTCTTAAATGGTTCAGTTTTCATGAGGCGCTGGATGAAGTTGAATATGAAGATATTGGCAAGCTGATTCTTTTGGCAATGAAACGAATTAGACAGGAGAACTTATAAATGAACGGAATGAACACTGCGCCATATCAAGATTTTGCGCGCGAAAAATTAGGTTTTGAATTTACGAATTTGGATTTGCTGATTACAGCTTTGACTCACCGTAGCTATGTGAATGAGCACCGAAAATCCGTTCATCACCACAATGAGCGTTTGGAATTCTTAGGTGATGCGGTTTTGGAATTGGCGGTAACGGAATATTTGTTTACGCATTTTTCTGAGCCAGAGGGAATTTTGACTGCTTGGCGGGCAGCTTTGGTGCGAACGGAAAGTATTGGCGATGCTGGCGATAAGTTGGGTTATGGTCCGCTGATTCGTATGTCAAAGGGTGAAAAGAACGGCTCAGAGCGAGCGCATTTACAGATTTTAGCTAATGCGTTTGAGGCGGTAATCGGCGCGATTTATTTGGAGCGTGGCTTTGACGATGCTCGCGATTTTATTCACAAGCATATAATTGTTAAGTTGGATGGAATTTTGGAGTCGGGCAGTTGGCGTGATCCGAAGTCATATTTGCAGGAGATCTCTCAGCGAGTTGACAATCAAACGCCGGTATATAAAGTCTTGAGTGAAGAAGGTCCAGATCACGATAAAGTCTTTACTCTTGGGGTTTTTGTTGGCGATAATATGATGGGGCGAGGTATTGGTCCGTCTAAGCAAGTTGCTCAACAGCAAGCTGCTCGTGCTGCAATCGCCAAATATAAAGAATCTGGAGAGAAATAATTAAAGTTTGCACGGCGTAAACTGCTCGTGTATAATGAAAATACAGTTTAATTCCAGGAGGAGGGGCAGAATGTCAACAATAGATCAGCAGTTTGTAGAATATACTGTAAAGGCGTTAGTTGGACATCCAGAGGATGTCGTAGTAGACCGAACAATTGACGAAAAAGGCGTTTTACTAACATTGACAGTTAATCCAGCAGATTTAGGTCGAGTTATTGGTAAGCGCGGCAGTACGGCACAGAGTTTGCGTACACTTCTGCGAGCTTTGGGCGCAAAGAATGACGCTCGATACAACTTGAAGATTGTTAACAATGATGGTTTTTCTGGCGCACGCGAAGAAAATGACTATAACGGTAGTGCTTCTGTGGATAACTCAACAGATGAAACTGTGGAAAATGAATCATCTTACGCAGAAAACACCAGAAAAGAGCTTGCAGAACTCGACGATCTTGATATATAATTAGAACCAGTTCAAGCACAGACATTATGCGAGAACAGCTCTATGCGAGACAATGGGAAACCATTGAGAGCCTTATTTGTGCTAAAAAACCGTCCTTACTGGGGCGGTTTTTTGGTGGGGGATAATTTCTATAAAAAGACATGAAAATAGCCCGCCGAAAACGTGCTCAAGCTGAAACTTAATGTCTCAACGAGCTATTTTCAGGCGGGCTTACTCCCTCTGTGAGAGTGCCCACTTATCGCGGGGGCGGGTGAGGCAAATCTGCTCCACCCGCCTTCGAGCGATTCTTCCGAAAGTCCTGGAGGCCGTGGCTTTATCAACCTCCAGCACTTCCATGAGTGTGTAGATGCTGATATAAGGCGCGCCCTTCGCGTTGTGGATAACCAAGCAGTCATTCCTGGATTCCACTCTCACTTCGTCAATAACATTCGGCTTTTTGAATGTCATTGACATAAGTTTGGTTCGCTCAGGCATAAGTGTGCTGATGAATTTCGCCACAGGGTCAGGGTCCTCCGGTCTGCTGTAGTGTGCGGAGTCTCCCATCTCCACGGAGAGGATAATGTGAATCTCCCCTCCTTTGTCAATAGAGATGCGGACGGGATAAGACAACCAATCCACCGCCTCCTCAACAAGTTCGAGTTTACGCTTGCCGATCTCGGTAATATAGGACATGACGTCTCTCTCTTTCTCTAAGGGCTACTTCTGTTCGGTTGAACAAAAGCTGATACATATATATCATACCTGGACAAAAAAGTCAACACTTGGTACACTGTAACAGATGAGAAAATTTCAAGTAATTACACTTTTCCCAGAAATGACAACGGGAGTTTTTAATAATTCCATGATGTGGAAGGCGCAAAAAGACGGTATTGTGGAGCTTACGACGGTGAATTTGCGGGAGTTTGGCTTGGGTCCTCGTCGTCAGGTTGACGATACTCCTTATGGCGGCGGCGACGGGATGCTTCTTATGATTGAGCCGTTATGGAAAGCGGTAGAATTTGCGAAATCTCAGGATGAAACAGCGAAAGTGGTGTTAATGAGTCCGCGCGGGCAGCGCTGGAAGCAGGCTAAAGCCCAGGAAGAAGCCGATGATGATCGAGGTGTGATATTTATTTGCGGGCGATACGAGGGTGTTGATGAGCGAATTTTAGAGTTGGTTGACGAACAGTGGAGTATCGGCGATTTTGTACTGACGGGCGGAGAGCTGGCGGCAATGATGATGATTGATTCTATTGTTAGGTTGATTCCTGGAGTTTTGGGCGGCGAAAAGTCTGCGGAAATTGAAAGTTTTTCAGATGGAGAAACGTTGGAATTTCCACAATATACACGACCTGAGGAGTTTAAAGGTTTACGTGTGCCGGATGTTTTATTGAGCGGACACCACGGAAAAATTGCCGAGTGGCGTGCTGAACAATCGCGGATATTGACCAATAAAAATACCCCATAGAGACGGGGTATTTTAAGTTGTGGTGGATTTGTCGTAGAGCGAAGATACTGTTTATGGTGTTTATTTTTGTAACATTCGCTGATTTAACTTTATGACGTTTTTATAAAAAGTGCAAGTGCTTTCGTAAAAAATACAACAAGCTTGAGCTTTTTTGACGCGCAAGCTATACTGAAATTATGTCTATAAAAGTGAATAAAATTGTTAAATTGATTGCAGGACTATTAATAATGGTGCCATTATTATGTCAATTATTTACGTTTGAGAAGTTTCCTGCGGTCCTTACTTCTGCAGGGATTACGCCATATTTAAGTCTTCTGATTGCAATAATATTTGTGATTGTTGAGCTAACGTCGTTGCCGTTTTTAATTGGTATGGATATGCCAAAAAGAATTACTATGACGAGCAGAATGGCTGGTTTTTTGAGTTTGGGGGTTATGACGGTAATTAGTTTTTTGGTGTTTGCGAATGGGTATGTGGCGGTGATATTTGGTGCAACGATAAAGAATGTGAATAATGTGACTGCGATTTTTCTGATATTCGTAATGTGGGTTTTGTTGATCTGTGCAAATTTATCGACGAAAAAAACAGCCAAATAATTGGCTGCTAAATTTCAAACTTGGCTGGGATGGAGGGATTCGAACCCCCGAATGGCGGGACCAGAACCCGCTGCCTTACCACTTGGCGACATCCCAACGGCAAACATAATTGTACTATAGAAAAATGATTTCCGCAAGCGTTTACTGGCCAGCCTCGACGCGATATACTTATAGTATGGATTTGCAATGGATTGTGAAGCTAATTGCTGATGGACTAGTGGTGCCGGTTGTGCTAATTGGTGCGTACGCGCTGATAAAATTGGTTCCAAATAAAGAGAAGTATCAAGTTTATAGCCAAGTTTTGATGGCCGGCTTGACTGCTTACGTGGCGGCAAAAATTATCGGGTCAATTTATCAACCAGACCAAATGCGCCCGTTCGAGATTCTGGGCGTATCTGCCGGCGCGTCATTCCTTAATAATCCGGGTTTTCCGTCTGATCACGCTCTATTTACAATGGCAATTACTTTGGCGGTATTCTTCGGAGCAAAGAGTTGGCGGCTGGCTGTTGTTTGTTTGGTTATGACGATCTTAATATGTGTAGGTCGGGTTATTGCTCTGGTGCATACGCCACTTGACGTTATTGGCGGATTATTGATTGCCTGCGTAGGGATTGTTTGGTATAAACCGATGAATCTCCTGAAAAAAGCATAATATTTAAGCATATACATTTGCAATATTGACAAGTTTACGTTACAATTTACGTATGAAATTATTGTCAGCTATTTTCCGTGAAGAAATATCAGATTACACATATCCATTTTCAAGGCGAGTTTTCTTGAGGATTTTGGCGATTTTAGTTGCTAGCGGCGTGGCTATCTGGTTGCTGGCGCTTGCGTTTGATAAATTTATGATTACGCCTGTATTTTGCGCGAACGCTGAGCATATTTCTATTTGCGCAAACAGCACGAGTATCGCATCTTACATTGCGTTAGTTCTGGCGGGGATTATGTTGGTGCCGGTGTTGGCGGTATTTGGTATCAAGCGACCTTTGCTAGTAGTGATCGCGGCAACTGTGTCGTTGTGGGGTGCTACATTATGGGCTGGCGGATCTTGGATTCTGTCATTGCTATGGGTAGTTTTGGCGACAGTTTTGGTGTACTTGTCGTTAATCTGGTTAAATAGAATTCGTGGCAACGGCGCAGCAATTTTATTTATGACTTTATTCGCAATCTTAGCACGAGTTGTCTTGGCGCTATAATCACTGTACACTAAGTGTATGGAAATCATTATCATTATTCTCTTAATTGTTATTACTATTGGTTTGGGTGCGACTTTATTTGTCCTGCAATCAAAAATCAGCGAGCTAAAAAATCAATCATCCGTCGAGCTAATTAAAACCGATGTCGTGGAATTGGGGCGAACTATTGCGAAACTGAATGAATCCGTCAGTGATAAGTTAGAGCGAAGCAATGCGCAAGTCCAGACTTCCGTGCAGAAACAATTGTCAGAAAGCGCGAAGTTGGTGGCTGACGTGACGCAGCGATTGGCAAAATTGGATGAGACTAATAAGCGCGTGGTTGATGTGGCAACCGATCTGAAAACCTTGCAAAACGTGTTACAAAATCCAAAGCAGCGTGGCGTTTTTGGGGAGTTTTATCTGGAAAGCGTGTTGGATAATGTTTTGCCAGCCAAGCAGTATCAAATGCAATATCGCTTTAAGGATGGGGAAATTGTCGATGCGGTTATCTTTTTGGATAAAGGCCAAATATTGCCGGTGGACAGTAAGTTTTCTTTGGAGAATTACAATCGCATGATTAACGCCGAGACAAAATCTGAGCGTGAAATGTGGCTAAATAAAGTGAAGGCTGACCTTAAGGGGCGAATCGACGAAACTAGTAAATATATTCGTCCGCGCGAAAACACCATGGACTTTGCTTTTATGTTTATCCCTAGCGAATCTTTGTATTACGATCTTCTGATTAATAATGTCGGTCAGGGCGGTTCGAGTCGCGATCTGATTGAATATGCGTTCCGAGATAAGCGAGTGATTATTGTTAGTCCGACTAGTTTTCTGGCGTACTTACAGACCGTTCTTCAGGGGCTTCGTAGTTTGCAGATTGAAGAGCAAGCTAAGGATATTCAAGTTCGAGTTGGTCAATTGGGCATTCATATTAAAAAGTTTGACGAGTTGATGACGAAAATGGGTAAGAGTTTAAGCACGACCGTTGGTCATTATAACAATACGTACAAGGAATTGGGGAAGATCGATAAGGATGTCGTGCGAATTTCTGGTGGCGATAACCAAGCGCAGCCGGAGTTGATTGATCGGCCGACTCAGGAAGATTGACATAAAAAATACCCCGCCGATTAAGCGGGATATTTTATTGTAAAGTTATAATCTATTCTTCGTCTTTGTTTCGGTAGTTGACGAGTAGAAATAGGTTACCGCCTAATGCTGCGCCGATTAGGGTAGCGGCAATTACTTCCAGGCTAAAGCGTGAATAGCTTTTTTCGCCTTCAGCTGGCAATACTCCGTTGCTGCGTAGTTGAGAGTCGGTTTTCTCTGTAACAGCCAAAGAAACTGCCGGGTTCAAAGTTGCGCCTGAGATGTAGATTTCGCGTGGGTAAGTGCGGCCGTTTTTCTCAGTTTGGGCAGTACTTTGCTCTTTTTGGATTTTTGCAATAGCAGTACTTTTAATGTACGAAGAGATTGAGCCAGATATGACAAGACCAATCATCAACGCCAAGCCAATTCCAAAAGCTTGACCAGCTGCTTTGATTTCTTTGCGCTGCAAAACTGCGGCAATTCCGAATACAAAAACTGCGGTACCGACTAATTCCATTGCGAAGATACTCCAAGAGAATGCAGTAAATTGGTCGAAGCTTAGGGCGAATCCGCCGTTTGTTAATGAGCCAACAAGCACGATAGCCGCCATTGCACCGAGGAATTGTGCGCCCCAGTAAAATGGAACAAGTATGGTCTTTAGCTTACGCATTGTCCATAGGCCAAACGTGACAGCTGGGTTTACGTGTGCGCCAGAAATGTTGCCGATAATTGCAACGATAAACATCAACGCAAAACCGACATACATTGATGACAAAATATCTGATGCGAATAATGCGGCAAGTGTCAAAATGAATGTGCCGATAACTTCCGCAATAACAATGTTAATTAAGTTATTTGGTAATTTAGAATCTAGTTTGACACGCTTGCTTTTAGCGGTAGATTCAGTAACGACGCGCTTGACGGTCGTTTTGGTTTCAGTCTTAGCGGCAGCGGTTTTCTTTTCTGCGGCTTTAACTGGGGCTTTCTTTGAAGTTTTCTTCGTAGCCATATTCCCTCCTTAAAGTAATATCACGACTATTATAACATAATTTGCTATACTGTAGTTATGGGATTATTTGTAAATCAACAAGATCAGCGTAGTGAATTGCAAGAGCGAATTGCGGCGGAATTAAGAGAGAAGGCAAAAGCTTCGAGTTTGCAAGAAAAGGCAACTATGGACGGCGTCGACGACATAAGATATTTGGAAGGCACGAAACAGACGACGACTTTGGCGTGGGCGTGGATTTTAATTGCTATTATGGCTGGTGCGGTGATTGTAATGTTTTTAATGCAAGGACGATAAAATGGTTGATTTAGATGAATTGAGAAGAGAAATAATTTTGGCGGTTTCGCAATCCAAGTCTCCGCGTGAGTTTTTGCGCGATCGACGACTTAGGGAATTGTATGATCAAATCAAGTTATTACCGTCAGTTGAGCGTGGTCCGTTTGGTAAGCGAATTAACGAGCTGAAGCAGGCGATTGAACAGGCTATTGCTGCGCGACTGGACGAGCTGGAAAAAGTTGACCTGAAACCGATTGACGTTACGGCACCGATGGATGTGAATTCGCCCAAACCTGAACTTTTGCCGAGCGAACAAGGCACGATTCATCCGCTGAGCACTGAAATTGAGCGCATTTCTGAGATCTTTAATCGCATGGGATTTGTTACGGAAGAGTCCAGAGAGATTGACGATCAATTCCATATGTTCGAGAGCCTGAATTTTCCAAAAGGTCATCCAGCGCGCGACGATTACGATACGTTTATGACCGAGGAAACTGATTCTAATGACGATCGTTTGATTGCTCCGGCGCATACGTCGACTATGCAAAATCGCGTGTTGATGAAATATCGCGACAATTTGGAAAAAGGCGAGGCTATTGCCGCTATCGTTCCTGATCGTGTTTTTCGTAACGAAGATTTGGACGCGCGCCACGAGCATACGTTTTATCAAGTCGAAGGCGTGTACGTTTCACGCCGAGTTAATGTTGGCAATTTGATTGCTACGCTGCAAGAATTTTTGCAGGAATATTACGGCAAGAAACTTGACGTTCGCGTTAATCCATTTTACTTTCCGTTTACTGAGCCGAGCTTCGAGTTTGCGTTAAGTTGTCCGTTTTGTGAAGGAAAAAATCCTGATTGTAAAGTTTGTTCTGGTGAGGGTTGGATTGAGCTATTGGGCTGCGGAATGATTCATCCGAATGTCCTTCGGGCGGCACAAATTGACCCGAATGAATATACAGGATTTGCTTTTGGTTGCGGAATCGACCGCTTGGTTATGATGAAGTATGGAATCGAAGATGTCCGTCATTTTGAAAGCGGCAAATTGGACTTTTTGGAACAATTTTAAGCAATATGAAACTTCGACAGATTAAGGATTTTTTGTGCAAGAATCGCCTTCAGGCACTCTGTATTCTTAATGGTGTCGTTTTGGCTGTGGGCTTGGTTGTGGCGATGCTGCTTTCTGATGATAATCGGTGGACGAACTGGAGCTTGAGTAGATTGGGCGAAACCACCTCGAATCGTTTGTCTGCATTTTCGTTCAATTCGGGAGTGTTTTTATCTGGTCTGATTATGGCGACGATTGGGTTTTTTATGAATCGTGGTTATCTTAAACTTGGTCAAATTCGCTCTGCTCGGATATCTGGTTGGATACTTTCATTGTTTGCGATTTGTATGATAGGAGTGGCGCTTTGCCCGAACGATACGATGCACGCGGCGCATTTTGTTTTCTCGCGTGGCATCGTGATATTGATGGTGCTTTTAATGTTTATTTTGCCATCGAGTTTGAGCTATTTAACTCATCGTGAGCGAATCTCATCTTTCAGTTTTCCGATTTTTGCGGCAATTATAGCGGCGCAAGGTTACGCAATGGGCAAGTTTTGGTTTGTGATAGTAGAAGTTTTATTGGGGATTTTTGCGACGATATGGCTAGTCCTGGTTTGTCGTAGAATGGAACTTAAATTGTCCGACCTGAAAACTTCATAAAATGCTATAATTACTTCAAAAGGAGTAATTATGAATCACACAATTTTTGACGACATCGTATCTGGAAAAATGAAATCTTGGAAGATTTGGGAAGATGATAAATTCCTAGCATTTTTAACACCGTTTCCGAATACGCCAGGTTTTACTGTGGTGATTCCGAAGCAGAATCCGGGCGATTACGTATTTTCTTTGGACGATAATTTATATTCCGAAATGATGCTGGCGGTGAAAAAAGTTGCTGGTATTTTGAAAGCGGTAAGTTGGACTTTTTGGAACAGTTTTAAGGAGCTATTACACACGATAATAGTAGTAGCTCAAAAACTTGTAATAAAAGAGGCAGTTCTGTGTGCCGATAGAGAATTTGTTGCAGCGAGAGAGATCGCTAAAAAAGATAGGAGGAGGTAAAATGGATACACAACAATTTGACGCACTCATCATTGGTTTTGGCAAAGCTGGCAAAACATTGGCGGTAGCGCTGGCAAATGCGGGAAAAAAGGTAGCGCTAGTGGAGCGGTCGCCAAAGATGTATGGCGGCACCTGTATTAATATTGCTTGTATTCCTACTAAGGTGCTAGTCAATGCAGCCGAACATCATCAAAGTTTTGATGAGGCGATGGCACATAAGACAACAGTGGTAGCGCGGTTGAATGAGAAGAACTATCATATGCTTGCGGATCGTGAAACAGTGAGCGTCATTGAGGGTGAGGCATCGTTCGTAGATGATCGTACTGTGAAGGTTGTGGCGGGTAGCGACGAGCTAGTAGTTAGTGCACCGCAGATTTTTATTAACACCGGTGCGGAATCAATCATCCCAGATATTCCAGGTGTTGATAAGCCGTTTGTATACACCAGTACTGAATTGCTGGATAGAATGACGCAGCCAAAACAGCTAGCTATCATTGGTGGCGGTTATATTGGGTTAGAATTTGCCTCAACTTATGCCAAACTTGGTACAAAAGTAACAGTATTTGAGAGGGGCGATGCTCTGCTTGCACGTGAAGATCCAGCAATTGCTCGGGCTGCTACTGAAGCATTGCAGGCACAGGGTATTGAGATTGTGTTTAGTGTGGATGTGACAGCGATTGAGGGTGAGTCTACTGCGACGATTCGCACAGTAAATCATGATGATTACGCTGGTTATGATGCGGTTTTGATGGCTACGGGCCGTCGCCCGGCAACGATGAGCTTGAATTTACCAGCTGCTGGTGTAGCGACGGATGAGCGCGGGGCAATTGTGGTTGATGAAACACTTCGCACTAGTCGGTCGCATATTTGGGCAATGGGCGATGTAACGGGCGGGCCACAATTTACCTATGCGTCGCTGGACGATTTTCGGATTGTGAGAAGCCAGTTGCTGGGTGACGGTCTGTACACTCGCGCCAAACAAAAAACCTTGCCGTACACGGTCTTTATGCAAACGCCGCTAGGTCGGGTGGGTATGACAGAGGCTGAGGCGCGTGCGACGGGGTGCGAAATTATCGTAAAAGAGCTGCCTGCTATGGCGATTCCACGCCTGCATGTTGATAATGCTACAACAGGATTGCTGCGTGCGGTGATTGATGCAAACACTGAACAAATTTTGGGTGCTAGTTTATTGTGTCGTAACTCACCAGAAGTCATTAATATTATCAAAACTGTAATGGATAATGGCCTGCCATATACTGTGCTGCGTGACCAAATATTCACTCATCCAACGGTGAGTGAGGCATTAAACGATTTATTTGCATAAAGGAGTAATTATGAATCACACAATTTTCGACGACATTGTATCAGGCAATATGAAATCTTGGAAAGTCTGGGAAGATCAGAAATTTTTAGCATTTTTGACACCGTTTCCAAATACTCCAGGATTCACTGTGGTGATACCAAAACAAAACCCAGGCGATTACGTATTTTCTTTGGACGATAATTTATATTCCGAAATGATGCTGGCAGTGAAAAAGGTTGCTGGTATTTTGGAAAAAGCGTTTGACACCCCACGAGTAGCGCTGATTTTTGAAGGCACGGGCGTGGCGCATGTGCACGCCAAATTGATGCCGCTTCATGGTGATTTGGCAAAGGGAATTGGCTCGCCAGTGTCGCACGAGCAAGCGTTTTATGAGGAATATCCTGGTTGGTTGACCACTGCTGACGGTCCAAAAATGGATGATGCTCAATTGGATGAAATTCAGGCGCGAATTTTGGCCGTGCAAGGTAAATAAAATAGCTAGTTCGCTTCTAATTTTGCGTCTTTCCCTTCGTACATATCCAAATAGAACAGATATAATTTATCGGCATGCTTTTTAACCTCGTCTTGGTTTAAAGCTACAATGTCGTGACCGATGCCAAATGGGGCCGGAATCGAATAATATTGGAATTTGGCGCCAGAAGCTGCAGCCATTTGCTTAGGTATGTTGACCGCGAGATTTTTATCAATTGCGGTGTCGTTTTCGCTCGTTACAACCCCTACATATTTTAGCCCTGGAGCTTTTAGGTCGGATTTATAGTTCTTGGCGATTATTATATATTTTCCAAGAGCACGATATGACAAATTGCTACCCGTGAACGAATCTGGAAGAATATTACGTCCGTAAAGATTTCGTAAAAGCGGAATTTTCCAGGAAGGAGTTTCCGATTCTGAAGGCTGATAAAAAGGTGATAGAAGCAGCGCTCGTGATATGGTTTGGCTGTTGTACTGCGTAATCCAAGTTGCCATATTTGCGCCGCCAGAAAGTCCGACAACTCCCGTTTCATCACCTAAACCGCTAATTATGCTGGTGCTGGAATTCATAAATTGTGCCATTGCTGGAATGGTGATTTCTCCGTGTCGTTTATTGTCCGTCAGACCGTGACTGGGGACGCGGGGAATATAGACGTTATAGCCGGCATTGAAAAAGGTGTCGCCTAGGTCTGCAAATTGCTGTGGGCATGCGCTTAAGCCATGAATCATCATAACGGCTTTGGCGGTTTTTTTGCCGTGGGTTTTAATAATCGATCGGCATTCTGGTCTAACGTCGGTATTTGAAGTGTCTTCGCTAACAGTACGATTTGCAGCGGCGATGGCATCGTTGTAGTTCAATTTTTCAGAGCTTGAAGATTGCAATTGCTTGGATGTTGCTGGCCAAAAGAAAGCTGCGGCGACTAATAGGGCGGTTATAATGACAATTGAGCAGACTGCCCAAATAGTAATTTTTATGATGCGATTTTTCCGTGAAGTGTCCATGGGTATATTATATTGGTTGCGAGTGGAGTTGTGAAGTTTTATGGCGATCTTCTTAATAGCCCATACAAATATCCCTATAAGGTCGCGTCGCAATTTCCATTGAATCCAGACCGAGTTTGGTTTCAAGTTCACTAATCATTATCAGCGCACTAGTCTCGTCATCTGACAAAACCTCAACTTCCACGAAAGTCCCAGCGCCTTTGATTTCGTCGATGGCTACCGTTGCCTGCGGAAAATCAGAGGACTGAAACGAGCGACGGTATTTGTTGACCTCGACCAGTTGTATCATACCGAGGTTTGCCAGTAGCTGCTTGGCGGTTGCCGCATCTTCGGGTTGAATTGGTAGGTTTGTCTCGGGCTTGATGATTACATTATTCTTCGCATGCGTCGCAGCGGTCGTTGCTGGCTTATATGTTATCTCAGCAAAACTATCACGTTGGCGAATCCGCAAGCATTCAACCGTCTGCATAAAGTCGACATCAGGACGAGAATAATACGTATCAATTTCGCGGAGATTACTCTTTAGATCAAAACCGATGTTTTGCAACCGCCCGATTATCTCTCCAATATTGCCCGTTAGCTGGCGTTTGCGCTCGATTTCTAGTAGTTTTTTGGTCATTTGATAGCCTTCCTTACAAAAGTGCAGACATTTGAATACTTATTTATATGATGGTTTAATTATAGCAAGAAAGGCGAATAATTTTATGACTACACACCAATTAAAATTGGCGACTGAGCCGTTTAATGCTATTATTTCTGGCAATAAGACTATCGAGTCGCGATTATATGACGCCAAACGACAGAAAATCCAAATCGGGGATCGGATTATTTTTACAAATAGAGATAATTCTGAGCAAACTGTTACCGCTGAGGTTGTTGGTTTGCTGAGATACGCGACATTTCGTGACTTATTTTCTCACAATAATCCTGCAAAATTTGGCGGTGATAATGTTGAATGGTTAGAAAATCAAATTTCTGAATTTTATTCTCTCAGCGACCAGTTGGAAAATGGCGTGATAGGTATCGAATTTGAAATATTTTAATGATATAATAATGACCATCCTATCAGGCTACACTAAAAATCGTAGTCATCACAGGAAGGTGTACTATGACTGAAGCGCTAGTCAATGATATCATTGTACGTCCGGCAAGGGCGGACGATTTCGATTTCGTCGCGGATCTTATGATCCGGGCGCTCACACCGTTTTATGACGGTGACCACTACGCACACGCACGGCGTATCTTTGATACGCACATGGCAGGCGGTATTGACCGCGTCGGCCAGTTCTCGGCCGGACAGCACATGTTCATCGCCGAGAGTGATGGACAACCCGTGGGTGTTATTCATGTTGTCAATAAGAAACAGGGGACTGTCAAGATCAGCCCTCTCATTGTTGATGCGGCGTACCGAGGAAAGATGGGCGTCGGAAGTGTGCTGCTCAAGCACGCTGAAGATTTCGCCCGAAGCCATGGTGCTCGGCAGCTGTACTGCACTGTCGCGTCGCCGAACCAGAAGGCGCTTCAGTTCTTCCTCCGGAAGGGTTTCCTCGTCACTGGCACGGCTCGCAACCACTACAAGATGGGGGTCGATGAGCACATGCTGTACAAGCAGCTCGTTGACGAGGCGGGGTTCGACTCGCCGAACATCTCTGTGGTTCCGTTTCACGAGAGTCAGCACGCCGACAGCGCGCGAGCTCTCATCCTGTCGCAGACGAGTGACGACTTCGAAGGAGTGGACGACAGTTGGGCTGACGTCCTTTTCGCTGGCTACCGTCGTATGGAATCTGGCGACGTCAACAACAAGTTCAAGATCATCTTTGTCGCTGAGTGCAACGGTCAGGTTGTTGGTGTTGCTGGTGCGACCCCGAAGAAGGGTCAGCCTATCAAGCTGATGCCTCTCGTGGCGAAGTCGGAAGCAGCTTTTGAGGCGCTCATTATCGACCTTCAAGGGCTGTTGGAGGATTACGGTCGCAAGCTGTACATCCATCTCGTCCCTGAGCCATGGCAGGTCGTCTGTCTCCAGCGTCACGGCTGGAGCCTGGAGGGCGTGTTCCCAGGAGGGTATGCGCCTGCCAGCGTCGTTCAGCAGTGGGGAATCAGTCTCAATAAGGAAGGAGTGCCTATGAGTAAGATGCGCATCAAGCGTCTATACTACGACGCAATCATGTCCGGTAAGAAGACTCTCGAGGTGAGGGTCGGCTATAACAGCATCAAGCGGCTGAAGGCTGGCGAGCTGCTGCAGCTCGAGACCGGTCACACGTCGGGCGTGGTACGGATCAAGTCGATCCGTATTTACCGTAGCTTTGTCGACATGCTGGCGGCTGAGCCGTGGCAGCAGATCGTGCCGCAGGCAGAGAGCGAGAGGGAGGCTCTCCGCCTCCTTCGTAAGATCTACCCTGACCACAAGGAGAACCTTGGTGTTCA
This sequence comes from uncultured Candidatus Saccharibacteria bacterium, assembly GCA_937921475.1. Taxonomy (GTDB): domain Bacteria; phylum Patescibacteriota; class Saccharimonadia; order Saccharimonadales; family Saccharimonadaceae; genus Nanosynbacter. The sequence continues at coordinate 32,312 of CALFPG010000010.1, forward strand.
CGTCATCGAGGTTCAAAAGTAGGACAACGAGAGAGGTGCGCATCCTCTAGGCTGGAGAAATCAATCTGAATAAATGCGAGAAGACTTATACTAACGGCACGCCAGAATGGGTTGATCTGGATAAGATTGACGATATAAACTTTCGCCACAGCGTGGATCTAAAAACAATTATACAGGCGTATATTTCGCAATCTCGCACCCGCTAATAGTCGAATAATGTTATAATATACTTAATGAAATCATCTAAGCCCGTCATCCTCATTGGCGGATAATTATATTCAAGGAGTCTACTATGGCGAGGGTAATTATGCTATAGCCCAGATATATCCAGAAATTAGAGTATGGGAAAATATGTCAGACAGATCAAGTCTCGGATAAATGCTTTAAATAATCAATAACATCTATATAATAAGGATCTGCGCCCTCTGGAATATTAGCATCTAATAATTCCGATAACGTCATCCAACGGTATTTTTTATGTTCCCAGCTCAATTTAACAGAAATGTCAGCCTCAGTCTTATCTATGGCTATCTCAAAAAGTACATGTTTTGTGTTTTTGTGCTGCTTAGCAAATAGCTTTTTTAAGTCATTTGGATATATACATATGCCAGTTTCTTCTTGTACTTCTCGCGCGGTCGCCGTCTCAGAAGTTTCTTCCAATTCTACTTCTCCTCCAGGAAGGTCAAGATGTCCAGGGAAATTAGGGTGCGTGTCTCCCCTATAAAGCAGTAGATATTTACTATTTTTATTCTTAATAAGCGCTTTTGATACTGCTTTAACCACATTTCAATTGTAATGAAGAGACAATATTTGGTCAATGCGACATACTATGAACAATGAAAAGCGCCAAAAAATCAACTTGGAGACGAAGTCACTTTTACGAATCGAGAAAACACCAGTCAGACAATCACTGTAAGAGTGGTTGGTTTATTGCGTTACCAAACCTTTCATGACCTTTTCATTCACAATAATCCTGCAAAATTTGGCAGTGTTAATATTTCCTCTTCAGAATCTTTTCTCTGCTAGAAAATCGGCTAGAGCTAATAATCCAGGATTATCGTCGCCTTTACTTGTTTTAGGATTGCGCTCATATTTACGACGTTTATAGTTTTCGCTAGGTCATTTCTGGATAGTGGTGTGGCGGTTTGTTGATAAAAATATATGGGCACTGAAATATAAAATGGGTCAAACATGAAAGCTTCGGCAAGGTTTCTTAGGTCGGCTGCGTGCGAGGATATGTTAAAGCTTTGTAGATATGTCTGTATAGTTTCACTTGAGCTCAGTCTAGCAAGGTCTGTATTTTTTACGGTGTAGGTTTGGCTGGTGTAATTTCCGTCATAGTACGCTATAAACTGTCCGGGGCTGGATGGGTAGGATGAGATTTTATCGAAACAAATGTCGCGCACTAGATCTAAAAGTATTGGATATGTGCAGAAAAATGCGGCAGTCAATTCATCGCTGGCGTCGGCGATTTCTACAGCAATCTTAACGTCTGTAAAATCCTTCGGACTATGGCTGATTTTAAGAGGAGAAATCTTAGATTTTGGGTGTGAATTGCTGGGAATGGTTTTTTGACTATCGATAAAATATTTTTGACAAAGAGCGAGCTGTTCTTGTAGTAGCGTCATGTCTGTTATATCAATGTTAGATTGCATCTCGGCTTCTATGTGCGAGATGGACTGTTGAATAAGAGACACCTCAAAAGGTGTAATATCGTTGATGATTTCTTCAAATAATGTATTAGACTCGCTTGTGAATAGTGCGGACGTAAAAAATACGCTTGATTCGCTAGTCGTGCCATCTAACTCTCCAGTAAAAGCTCGGTTGCCGCCAGCTTTTTCCGTTTCCTTTAAGAATCGCCTAATAATCAGATGCTCAAACAGGTGGCACGTGTCGTGGTTCGCTGGTAAAGAATATGCTGAATGTAAGCTGTGGATCATGAGTTTATTATATCAAGTGTAAATAACCCCTCTGGCTGCATGAAACAGCCAGAGGGGGGGGTGAACTAGAAGGCCTTGAACGGAGCCTCGCTGTTCGAAACTCCCGAGTAGTTGTTGATCAACGACTTGGGGTGTCAGCCTTCGGGGTCGACGACTTAGGCGTAGGGAACCCGCTGAAGGTGGTCTTCGGCTGGCTGTTCGACGAACTGCCGAACCGCTGGCTACCACTCTGGCTCAAGCTGTCGTGGTGGTTGCGGTTGCTGTTCAATCCCTTTTGAGGGCGACCAGTTGCCATGATAACTCCTCTTGGAGTCGGGTGAAGGAGAGATCCTTCACAAATCGAGATGTCTCAATCCTATGTACTAGGCGATACATCGGCTTCTGTGATTACAAAAGCTAATATATATCAATAACAGAACGAGATGTCAACTAATTATGCTATATATTTTGATAATTGTTGATTTGCACTGCGGATTTTCTAAGGTCGATTACTTGCCGGTAAAATGATATAATTATATCAGTATGAAAGTTAGCTTAAATCTTATAAAACAATTGATTAATTTTGAGTTGCCGCCAGTTGATGAGTTGGTGTCGCGTGTCAATCAGCAACTTGGTGGTGTCGAGGAAGTGATTGACCTGAAAGCCAAATATGGTGGCGCGCGCATTGTGCGGGTTGTTGAGTGCGAAAAGCATCCGAATGCGGATCGTTTGAGCGTGACTAAAATTGACGATGGTGGCGTAGCGGATGTTCCAAGGGATGACAATGGTTATGTGCAAGTGGTTTGCGGTGCGCCGAATGTTCATGCTGATATGTGGGCAATTTGGTTGCCGCCAAAAAGCACCGTCCCAGCAAGTTTTGATGACGCCGAGCCGTTCGTGCTGGATGCGCGACCGCTGCGTGGAATCTTAAGTCAGGGTATGCTGGCGGCGGCTGACGAGTTGGCAATTGGTACGGATCACGAGGGAATTATTGAGATCAATGAGCGTGATATTCCGGCGGGCGTTACACTTCAGGCTGGCGCAAGTTTTGCGGAAGTGTTTGGGCTGGATGATTACGTGCTGGAAATTGAAAATAAGATGTTTACACACAGACCGGATTGTTTTGGGCAACTCGGCGTGGCGCGCGAAATTGCTGGGATTTTTCATCAGCAGTTTAATAGTCCTGACTGGTATAATGCTATTCAAGAATTCGCAGATAGCGATGGCTTAGAGCTTGAAGTGTTTAATGAAGCCAATGAGCTCGCGCCCGCATTCTCTGCGATTGCTATAAAAAATGTAGATATTCATCCGAGTCCGTTGTGGTTGCAATGTCAATTAGTCGCAATGGGCGGAAAGCCTATCAATAATATCGTTGACGCAACGAATTATGTGATGTTTATGACGGCGCAGCCGACTCACGCCTATGATTACGACAAGTTGCGCGGACATAAACTTGGCGTGCGAATGGCGCACGATGGCGAGAAAGTCGGTTTGCTTAACAGTAAGGAATATGAGTTGACGGCTGATGATATTGTGATCGCTGACGGCGAAGGTGTGATTGGTCTAGCGGGAATTATGGGCGGCGTTGATACGGAAGTTTCGGCTGAAACGAAGAATATTGTTCTTGAATGTGCCAATTTTGACATGTACGCGCTACGTCGCACAGCTATGCGCCACGGAATTTTCACCGACGCCCTGACTAGGTTTAATAAGGGGCAATCGCCAGCACAAATTGACCCTGTCTTAAAATGGTTAATTGGTATGGTTGGTGGTGAGCAAGCTAGTCCTATGCTATTTAAGAATCATTCTTCATTACGACAGGTGTTGGTCGATGGTAAGCACTGGCACGGTGGATTGTTGATTCCTAAAAGGTTTGTCGAAGAACGTCTGGGTGTTGACTTTGCCGAGAATGAGATTGAGGCACTGCTAAAGAATGTTGAATTTATCGTTGACGATGGTAATAAATATGGCGAAGCTGGCGTGATGGTTTACAGTCCATTTTGGCGAACAGATATTGAGCTTCCTGAGGATGTCGTTGAGGAAGTTGGGCGATTATACGGCTTTGATAGATTGCCTCGTCATTTGCCAGAGCGAAGCATTAAGCCTGCTTTGAAGAATAAGCGTCGTGAATTGAAACAGAGAATTCGCCAAAGTTTGTCGCGAGCTGGAGCGAACGAAGTTTTGACGTATAGTTTCGTTCATGAGCGCGTTTTGAAAAATTCTGACCAAGATCCGAGCCGTGCGTATCGATTAAGTAATGCGCTTAGTCCAGACTTGCAATATTACCGAATTAGCATTTTGCCGAGTTTGCTGGATAAAGTTCACGCCAATATAAAATCTGGACATGACGAATTTATGCTGTTTGAAATTGGCAAAATTCACGATAAGAAATTAGGATTTAACGATGAGAATTTGCCGATTGAAAAGACTTTCATTGACGGAGTTTATGCGAATAAAAAACCTCAAGTTGGCGCGCCGTTTTACAAGGTGAGGAAAATTGCCGAAAGATTGATGAAGGATTTGGGCGTTGAGGTTGATTTTGTGAAGATTGCGAAACCTGACGGCGACGTTCCGGCGCCGTTTGATGCGAAACGCAGCGCTTGGATTGTGGCGAAGAACGGCGACAATTTAGGGATTGTTGGCGAGCTGGTTCAGTCTGCTCGACGTAATTTCAAATTGCCAGATTACACGGCAGCGTTTTCTATTGATATTGAAAAATTGCAGGAAAATCTGAGTAAAAATCAGGACTATAATTACCAGCCGTTAAGTCGTTTCCCATCGACTGCCAGAGATATTTCATTGAAAATGGATTCTAATGTTGATTACGTGAAGGTTTATGCTTGCGCTGAAGAAGTTGCGAAAAAACACGGTGAGCTACAAATTAGTATAACGCCAATTGCGATATATCAGCCAAAAAATGACGATTCGACAAAAACTGTAACTTTGAATGTAAAGTTTACGAGCGCCGAGCGGACGCTGGAAGATAAAGACGTTGTGCCGATTATTGAGGAGATTGCCGCGATGGCTGCGGAAGAATTCGACGCTGCTCAGGTTTAATGTGATTTGTTGCACTTGATAAAAATTGCTATAATTGAAAGGTAAATAAAGGAGGAATATGGCAACTACAAAAGGCCAGAGAATAGGTATTTGGGTTATTGCCGGCATGATGTTTTTGGGTACCGTTGGCGGATTTGTCGCTATGATGGTGGCGCCTGGGAATGAAGCCAAAGACCAAGCTGCGTTTAAGAAAGCTCAGGATGAATACACCAAGGCTACTGACGAGCGAAAAAAGAAAGTAGAGGCTCAGGCTAATGAATTGAGTCAAAAATATTACGGCAAGTTTTCTGAGTTTAGCTCACGAGTTGGTGCGTTTGAAGCTGGTGACGTGAAAGAGCTTGTTAAGGAAGATTTGGTTGAGGGCGAAGGCGCTGAGGTTAAGGACGACACCAAGTTGGCTGTTTATTACATTGGCTGGAACGCGAAGGGCGAGATTTTCGATCAATCAATCACTGACGGCAAACTGAAAGCTCCGCTCAATATGGATGGCCCGGCAAATACTGCAGTCATTCAGGGTTGGAAAGAGGGTTTGATTGGTATGAAAATTGGCGGCGTGCGTGAACTAACAATTCCAGCCGATAAGGCTTATGGCGACAAAGCTCAGGGCGATAAAATTCCTGCAAATTCTCCGCTTAAGTTCGTGGTGATGGCTATTGAAAAGCCAGCCGATATTCCAGAGCCAGAAATGCCAGAAGTGATGAAGCAATATTATCGATCGCGAGGTTTTAATGTCTAAAGATGTTGTTATTGTTGGCGCTGGTCCAAGCGCGTTAACGGCGGCAATTTACTTGTCGCGCGAAGATGTCGATACGACGCTATATGAGCGTGGCGTGGTCGGCGGAATGGCGGCGATTACTGATCAAATTGACAATTATCCTGGATTTGCCGAGGGTGTTACGGGAATGAAATTGGCATCTGAATTGCAGCAACAGGCGGAGCGATTTGGTGCGAAGATTGAGTATGGCGATGTGACGGAATTGAAGCAAGTTGATGGCGAGTTGGAGCTGACAATTGACGGTCAATCTGTTCGCGCGAAGTCAGTTTTGCTAGCGACTGGCTCAAATCACCGCAAATTAGGCGTTCCGGGCGAAGACGAATTATATGGTCGAGGCGTGCATTACTGTGCGACTTGCGACGGTGCGTTTTATCGTGATAAGAATCTAATCGTTGTCGGCGGCGGAAACTCAGCAGTGCAAGAGGCAATATTTTTGACGCGATACGCTAGTCATATTGATCTGCTAGTTCGCAGTAAATTGCGCGCCAGTGATATTTTGCAAAAAGATTTGCAGAAGTATGTCGATGACGGAAAAATTACCGTTCACATCGGTGCAACGACTGATGAAATTATTGTCAAGGACGATAAGTTTTACGGCGTTAAGTCGACCCAGAACGGCGAGCAGAAAGAATTTACCGCTGACGGATTGTTTGTGTTTATTGGGCTAATTCCGAACACACAATTCCTGGCAAACTCGGACGTTGAGTTGGATTTGGGCGGACACATCATTACTGACGAACATCTGCACACTAATATTCCTGGCGTTTTTGCTTCTGGCGATGTGCGCTCGGGGGCAACTATGCAAATCGCTTCGGCGGTTGGTGAAGGCGCAGTAGCTGCGGTGCAGATTCGTGAATATTTACAAGAAAAAGCCAGAGAGGAGTAAAAAATGGCGGATTTTAATCAAATTTTAACACCTGGTGATGTCGATAACGGCATCGTAAATGTAGTTGTTGAGATTCCACAGGGATCAAGTCATAAAATTGAGTGGAATCGTGAGCTTGCAGTGATGCAGTTGGACCGTGTTGAGCCAGCTATTTTTGCAAAGCCAACAAACTACGGTTTCATTCCACAAACTTTGGATGAAGATGGCGACGAATTGGATGCGCTAATTATCACTGACGAACCGTTGACGACCGGTATTTTTATGGAAGCAAAAGTTATCGGCGTGTTGGAATTTGTTGACGATAATGAAGTTGACGACAAGGTTATCGTTGTGCCAGCCGACGACCGAAACACTGGCAACGCAATCAACTCACTAGAAGACCTACCTTCACAATTGTTGAAGCAAATTGAACACCACTTCAACCACTACAAGGATTTGAAGAAGCCTGGTTCAACAGTAGTCAAGGGATTCGGCGATGTAGAAAGGGCAAAGCAAATCATCCGCGAATCAATTACTCGTTGGAACGAAAAATAAATCGCGTTTGATTATTGATTAAAACTGGGAGACTGGCGAGCGTTACTTGTGTCGGAAGAACGAGGAAACGCCGCCAGTTAATTGTTGTAGGATGCCGTTTGAGCGGGATAATTGTAAGCGCAATTTATCTTTGGCGTGCGGCGTAATTATGACGTCCCGCCAATCTGGTTTTGGACGAGCGGATTTGCTTGTTAAGACCTCAATTGTATCGCCGTGCCTCAATTTGTAATTGAACGGCTTCATTACGCCATTGATCTTAAATCCGCTTGCGCGCGCCGCGATATCGGAGTGAATTCTGTAGGCATAATCCAAGGGAAATGCCCCGCGAGGCAAATCATAAATGTCGCCCTTTGGTGAATATACGAAAATCCTGTCAGAAAACAGCTTCATTCGGAATTTGTTGGAATCGAACCGTTTTCCTTCGCTAATTAAGGCAGCGGCCTCCTGAAGTTCACGAATCCACGATAAATCGGCTGGCATAGTTCCGATTTTTCCTTTTTTATAGGCGTCGGTCAATTTTTGCTCATTATAATGGAAGCTGGCGGCCAAACCACGCTCAGCATATTCGTGCATTTCTTTGGTTCGGATCTGGAACTCGACAATTTGTCCGCTCGGAGTTTGTACGGTTGTATGCAGACTTTGATAGCCGTTCGGCTTTGGATTGGCAACGTAATCTTTAATCCTCTCGTACATCGGCTGGTACATATCATGTAGAATTCCCAAAACCAGATAGCCGGTCGATAAATCATCAACAATTATTCTTAGGGCAATCAAATCGTAAATCTTATCAATATCACCAACTTTGTCCAATTTCTTAAATAGACTATAAACGCTTTTAACGCGTCCGTCCATCTGAAAAACCAGCTTTTCCGCTTTCAGCCGCGCTTCAACTTCGCGGCGAACGTGATCCAATTTTCGTTGCGATTTTTTCAGTCGACTGTCCATCAAATTTTTGGTTTCTTGAAAAGCTTTCGGCATCAAATATCTAAAGCTCAGCTCCTCCAATTGAACGCGAACTCGCCCCATATTCAGACGGTCGGCCAGCGGCGCAAAAACTTCAATTGTCTCTCTGGCAATTTTTTTCTGCTTTTCTGGCGTCATAAATTGTAGCGTTCGCATATTGTGCAGGCGGTCGGCTAGCTTGATAATTATCACGCGCACATCTTCGCCCACGGCAATCATCAACTTGGTCAAATTATCCTTCGTGTGTGGCAAATAACTATCCAAATTTCGCATCCCGGCGCGAGCTTGTGAAACTTTAGTTACGCCATCCACCAGAAACGCCACATCGCGCCCAAACAAACTTTCCAAATCGTCCAAAGTTGCGTCGGTATCTTCAACAGTGTCGTGCAGAACTCCCGCCACAACCGTATCAATATCCATGCCCCATTCAATCAGAATTCCCGCTACCGCCAACGGGTGATTGATGTAGGGTTCGCCACTTTTGCGCTTTTGTTCGGCGTGCTTTTCTGTGGCGTAATCGATTGCGCTCGCTAAAACCAATACTGGCACTTCGTCGTATTTTTGTTCAGCAATTGACAATAACTCTTCGCGCGTCATATTTATATTATACAACTTTGTAGTATAATTAAGAAAAGCTAAAGCGAAAATATCTAACAGGGAGGGCGATATGGCTGTAACGAGAATAGCAATTAACGGCTTCGGGCGAATCGGACGCAATGCGTTTAAGATTGCTAACGAGCGAAGCGACTTGGAGATTGTCGCGATCAATGATTTGACTGACACGAAAACTTTGGCGTATTTGTTGAAGCATGATAGTAATTACGGCGAGTACGGACGTCAAGTTGATTTTACGGAAAACGAGCTGATTATTGAGGGCAAGTCGGTTAAGGTGTTAGCTGAGAAAGACCCAGAAAATTTGCCTTGGCGAGATTTGAATATTGATGTGGTGATTGAATCGACAGGATTTTTCACCGATAAAGATGGCGCGGGCAAGCACTTAACGGCTGGCGCAAAGCGTGTGGTTATTAGTGGTCCGACGAAGTCTGAGGGAGTCGATACGATTGTTTTGGGAACTAACGACGACAAGGTAAAAAACGCGACGCCAATCGTGTCTAATGCTAGCTGTACGACTAATTCTTTGGGCGCGGTTATGGCGATTTTGGACGCGGAGTTTGGCGTTGAAAAGTCAATGCTAACGACGGTGCACAGCTATACGGCTAGCCAAAAGCTTCAGGATGCGCCATCCAAGGACCTTAGAGAAGGTCGCAACGCCGCCGAAAACATTGTCCCAACTACGACTGGCGCCGCAATTGCTGTAACTAAAACCTTGCCGCAGCTAACTGGAAAATTTGACGGACTTAGCGTGCGCGTACCGACTCCAGTGGTGTCGCTTAGCGACGTGACGGCGCTTCTGCGACGTGATGTGACTGTCGAGCAGGTAAATGACGCGTTCAAAAAAGCCGCCCAGAGTAATTTCTATCAAGGCATTTTGGGTGTTTCTGAGGAACCTTTGGTGAGCCGCGACTTCATTGGCAATTCATATTCGGGGATCGTTGATCTTCCATTGACGAAGGTAGTTGGCGGTAATTTGATCAAGGTTATGGTCTGGTATGACAATGAGTGGGGCTATTCCAACCGGCTGGTTGAATTAGTGGCAGATGTGGCGTATTATCTGAAAAAGAGTGAATAAGGCCATCTTCCAAAAAGGAAATAACCCCGCACTATGACAGTGCGGGGACGCCGGGATTTGGCGGTTTTACAGAATATTTATCTTAGCGCGCCTTCTGCTGGCGCGGCGCCTCAATCTTCTCCGAAGCAGGACGAGAATCTCTCGTCCTGCTTCAAGATTTCAAGTGATGGGCTTCTGACGAACGAAGGTTCGTCAGAGATATCACTGCCCGGGACTTCCGCGTATATTGTGTCGGTTTGCCTGTCGATGACAAACCGAATCCTACAACTGCCGGCCGAGGCCATGATTACCCCTGCGGCTTCCCCCGAGTCATTGATGGGGACGGGGTCGGTGAACCCCGCCTTGACAAGGTCCTGAGTCCAGACGTCGCTGACGTCTGCACATCCGGTCAACCCGGTCAACCCGAACACGGCAAGCAGCAGAATAATGAGTGTACTACGAGCAGTAGACACGATTTCTCCTTTCAGAGAAATTTTGAGGTGCGGCCTTTCAGAACCGCGACCTCAACCGGGGTGAACTCCCCGGTTAGTTGCTTTTCACGGTTTGAAAAGCTGATATATATATCATACCAGCCGCGAAATGTCAATACTTTTTGTCAAATAGCTATACCCTACCTCTGATAAAATACCTAACTTTTCCTTGCAAAAATCACCGAAAATGCTTATACTAAAATTATGAAAATCTATCTCGGATCTGACCATCGTGGCTTTATTTTGAAGGAAAAAGTTTTTGCCTATTTGGTTAAGAATGGCTATGACGTTCAAGACGTTGGCGGTGTAGAATTAAATCCTGATGACGATTTTCCGCAATTCGCGCAGGCGGCGGCGTTGAAGGTCATTGGCGATGATAGTAAAGATCCGCGTGCGATATTAATTTGCGGCGGCGGTCAAGGAATGTGTATGGCGGCGAACCGCTTTAAGGGAATTCGAGCCAGCGTGATTTGGGATGCGTTTGAGGCAAAAATGACGCGCCAAGATAACGATTCGAATGTTCTATGTTTGCCGGCGCGAGTTTTGGAAGATAACGAATCGGCGTGGAAAGGAATTGTGGAAACGTGGCTGAACACTCCTTACGCGAATGCTCCGCGATTTAATAGGCGTAATGCGCAATTGGATGAATTGTCATGAGTAATTCTGTAATCGCACCAGCAATTTTGGCAGAAAATGCCGAACAATACAAAGAGCAAGTTAATAAAATAACTGGGCTTGTTGAGCGTGTACATATTGACATTTCTGATGGCGAATTTGCTCCAACTTTGACTGTCGGAATTTCAGAATTATGGGCGCCGGAGGGTTGGATGATTGATATTCATGCAATGGTTAATGATGTTGCTGAGTATGTTCCGAAGTTGATTGCCCTAAGACCGCATATGATTATTATTCACGCAGAGGCGACGGGAGATGTGAAGACTGCGCTTATGCAGATTCGTCAAGCTGGGATTATGGCGGGGCTGGCACTATTAAAGCCAACGGTTCCGCGAACCGTTGAGGAATTGATAAAAATAGCAGATCATGTGATGATTTTTAGCGGTGAGTTGGGGCGATTTGGCGGAACTGCTAGTTTGATGCAACTAGAAAAAATACGACTTATTAAAGCTATTAATCCAAATGTAGAAATCGGATGGGACGGCGGAGTGTCTATAGATAATGCATACAGCCTAGTTCAGGGCGGCGTTAACGTTCTGAATGTTGGCGGCGTTATTCAGAAATCGTCAGATCCGCGCGCTATTTTCTCCAGATTGCAGCAGGAGATTAATAAAACGAGCGTGCTTTAATGAATATCGATCAAATAGCGAAATTGAAGAAAATATCGCAACAATTGCGAAAGTCTGTTATTCGCGAATTATCAGCGGCTGGTTCAGGGCATTCTGCTGGGTGTTTGGGTTTTGCTGACGTTATGGTGGTTTTGTATTTTCACGCCATGCAACTAGATCCTGAGAATCCTAATTGGGAGGATCGGGATATTTTCGTGATGAGTAATGGTCATTATGCGCCACTTTTATATGCCACGCTGGCGGAGCGAGGATTTTTCGATAAAAAAGAGCTGGTTAATTTGCGAAAATTTGGCTCCAAGCTTCAAGGTCATCCGGAGCGCGGCAGTTTACCGGGAATTGAAACGACTAGCGGTCCTCTGGGCTGTGGTCTAAGTCAGGCGGCCGGCATGGCGTATTCATTGCAATATTTGGGCGGCAATTCTGAGCGATTCGTTTACTGTAGTTTGGGCGATGGCGAGCTTGACGAAGGGAATATTTGGGAAGCGGCGATGTTTGCGAAAAAATATAATCTGGCGAATTTGATTGCGATTGTTGATAGAAATAATATTCAGATTGGTGGCGATACGGAAAAGGTGATGCCGTTAGGTGATTTGGCGGATAAATGGCGAAGTTTTGGCTGGGAGGCGCAGGAGATTGACGGGCATGATCATTTGGCGATAATTCAGGCGATTGATAAGGCGAAGAATTCTCGGCAGCCGAGTGTGATAATTGCGCATACAATTCCTGGTCGTGGCGTTGATTTTATGGAATATGATTACCGTTGGCACGGAAAATCTCCAAACGCCGAGGAAGCGGAGCGGGCGCTTGCTCAATTGAGTGGAGGAGGCGGCGAATGAGTTTCTTAATGGAGAATTGGCAGAATTTGGAACTTGCGGCAATTCGCGTTGGCTTTGGCGAAGGTTTGGTGGATATTGCGAAGAAAAATAATTTGGTGGTGGCGCTGAGCGCGGATTTAATGGAAAGTGTTGGCTTTGGTCAATTTGATAAAGAAATTGGACATCCGCGGGCAATTGAAGTTGGCGTGGCGGAGCAAAATTTGGTAACCGTGGCGTCTGGACTGGCGGCTATGGGTAATATTCCTTTTGCAGCCAGTTATGCGGCGTTTAGTCCGGGTCGCAATTGGGAGCAGATTCGAACGACTATTTGTCTGAACAATCAGCCAGTTAAGCTGATAGGTTCTCATGCGGGGCTTAATGTCGGTCCGGACGGTGCGACACATCAAATGCTGGAAGATATTGCGCTGATGAGAAGTTTGCCTAATATGGTGGTTTTGGCGCCCGGTGATGCTAATGAGGCCAAGCTAATGGCGGCGGCAATGGCTGGAGATAAACGCCCGAATTACGTAAGATTGCCGAGAGAAAAAACGGCGTTATTCCTAAATCAATCTACTTTTGAGATTGGAAAAAGCTATACGTTGAGGCGCGGCAAAGATGTTGCTTTGTTTGGAACTGGTGTGATGACTTATCAATTACTGTTGGCGGCGGAAAAGCTCGCGAATGAATATGACATTCGGGCAGAAGTGATTCATTTTCCGACGATTAAGCCGCTGGACGAGGGTGCTGTGCTTGATGCGGCTCAAAAATGCCAAGCTGTTATTGCGGCGGAAGAAGGGCAGATTACTGGTGGATTTGGCTCAAGCGTGGCAGAAGTCCTTAGTGAGAATTTGCCGATGAAGATGAAGCGAATTGGTGTCAATGACACGTTTGGTGAGTCGGGCAAAATGTCTGAATTATGGAAAAAGCACGGTTTGGATGTCGATTCAATTGTTTGTAGTGTTGTCAATTTTCTCCAGTAAAAAGCCCGCCAGGAGCTACTGCCAAGATCTAATAGACCTCAAAGCGGTAGTCCTGACGGGTTGTGTGTGTCACCTATGATCGCACCTATGGTGGCCGTGGCGCTTCATCCCATAAATGATCGCGATAAGAGACACGCTTCCTATGGCGAATGTCAAGGATTCGAACAATCCATAGGCCAAGAAGAAATAGATAAACGCCGCACACCAGATTGCGAACGCAATCAGGGTGATAAAGACTAAGCCATTAAGCATTAGCTTAGCGGCTCGCACGATGGGACTCATTGTCCTCTCCTCTCCTGACGCTCAAGACCAAAGGGCTCTTTTGCCCCTAGGAAAGCCCCGAGCAAAAGTTATTTTATGTTATCACCAAAACAGCATAATGTCAATTCTCTTGGCATAGCGGGCGGTAATTGATATAATTACCATAAGTATTTTAGGGGGCAGTATGGGATTATCGATTTCAGAGATTCGGAAAAACACGACGCGGGCGCGTCATTTAATGCAGCGGACACGGGCGCAGCGTTTTGCGGTTGGGGCGTTTAATATTGACAATCAAGAGACGCTGATTGCGGTGGCGCGGGCAGCACAAAAACTCCAATCACCAGTGTTGGTTGAGGTTTCTGACGCCGAAGTGAAGGCTATGGGTCTAGAGAACGTTCGCGATTTGGTGGACAATTATAAGGCTGAGTACGGAATTGAAATGTATTTGAATTTGGACCACGGTCCGACGGTTGAGGGCTGTAAGCGAGCGATTGACGCTGGATATGAGTTTATTCATATAGACATTTCTCAGGCAAATCATGACGCTTCTGATGAGGAAATTATTGCGAAGACTCGTGAAGTTGTTGAATATGCCAAGTTTACTGGCGCGCTAGTGGAGTCTGAGCCTCATTATTTTGGCGGAAGTTCAAACGTTCATACGGAAGATATAAATTACGAGGAAATAAAAAAGACCTTCTCTACACCAGAGGGTGCGCGTGCGTTTGTTGAGGCGACTGGAATTGATACTTTTGCGGCGGCGATTGGCAATTTGCATGGCAAATATCCAGTTCCGAAAGTGTTGGATTTGGATTTGTTGGCTGATATTCGTGAGGCGATTCATTGTCAGATTTCGTTACACGGTGGGTCTGGCACGCCGCTGCATTATTTTGAGGACGCTGCGAAAATTGGCGTTTCTAAAATCAATATCAATTCTGATATGCGCTACGCTTTCCGAACGACCTTGGAGAAAACCTTGCGAGAAAATCCAAATGAGTACGCTATCGTTAAACTAATGCCGCCAGTTTATGCCGCTGTACAGGAAGTGGTGGAGTCGAAGATTAAGGCGTTTAATTCCGTGCGAAAGGCAGTGGTTTAATGGCAAAAATCATCACCGTTGGTGCGGCGATTCAAGACGTATTTTTAAGCCAATCGGACGCACTGACGCCAGTTTGCGAAAGTCCAGAACACTGTTTTGCGCGACTGGATTTGGGTGCGAAAGCCGACGTAAATCAGATTCATTTTTCGACTGGCGGCGGCGCTACAAACGCCGCGGTAACGTTTTCCAGGCAAGGGCATTACGCTAGTTTTATGGGAGCAATCGGTCATGATCCAGCGGGTCAAGCAGTAATTGCAGATTTGGACAAGGAAAATATTGACACGCATTTGGTGCGATATTCGCCAAAATACAGTACGGGATATTCAGCTTTATTATTAGCCTCAAATGGCGAGCGAACAATATTGACATACCGTGGTGCTTCAACGCATTATCATGAGGCGGATTTTGATTTGTCCGAAGAGGATGCGGATTGGCTATACGTTTCAACTTTGGCGGGAAATATGTCAATGCTTCATAAGTTATTCCAGCAAGCCAAGCGTCGCGATATGAAAATTTGCTTCAATCCTGGAAAGAAAGAATTGGCGCAAAAGGATAAATTGCTGGGACTTTTGCCTGATGTTGATGTTTTGACGCTTAATAAGGAGGAAATGCAGCAATTGGTGTCTGGCGAGGATTTGGAAGCCTTGGTTAGAAGAGGTTTGAGATTAGTTCCGGTCGTTTTAGTGACGGACGGCGTAAATGGCTCAATCGCAAGCGATGGAAAAACTATCGTGCGAGCGCTGATGTATGATGACAGACCGTCAATTGACAGAACTGGCGCTGGAGATGCGTTTGCGTCGGGATTTTTGAGCGAATGGGCGCGAAGTGGCAATTTGAAAAACTCTGTGATCATGGGCAGTGCGAATGCTAGTTCGGTGGTTATGAAAATTGGAGCAAAGGCTGGAATTTTATATGCTGGCACAGTACTTCATGCTATGCCAATT
The DNA here is from genome assembly GCA_937921475.1 of uncultured Candidatus Saccharibacteria bacterium. Taxonomy (GTDB): domain Bacteria; phylum Patescibacteriota; class Saccharimonadia; order Saccharimonadales; family Saccharimonadaceae; genus Nanosynbacter. The sequence goes on from CALFPG010000010.1 coordinate 48,006, forward strand.
CAAGAAAGGGAATTATAATGGCGCAGAATTTGGGAAAATTGTTGGGCGGTGACGCGAAAAAACGTCGAGCATTAACCGAGCTCAGGCAGATGACTAGGGATGATAGCGATGTGCGATTGATTGCGGAAATATTGGCTAGGGCGCACTCGATTATTCGATCTCTAGGTCTGGATCCGTCAAACGCTACGGCAGAAGAAATTTATCAATCACTAATAGCCATTGCGCCGAAAGTGGACAAATGGGCGCCGTTTAAGGCTTCTGAATGGGTGCTTTTGGACGTTGATGGGCAAGTGATTTCTTTTAATCCAATTGACGTTATAAATAACTATCATTGCCAGTTACCTCTGGGAAAGCAGCAAACAACGCATGGCAAGCGAGGTCTGGGATTTGAGATTACGCGCCGATATAAAAACCACCCGCGCACGTACAATCCAGCCGTAGAGCGAGTGGTATGCCAGGGTGGAATTTGTTGGATTGAGCCGAAACCTAAGAAATAACTATCGGTCGCAACAAGTTCGCTGATTTTTAATTAAATTAACCACCTCTGGAATATCTTCGGTAATTGTGTAGATTTTTTCATCGCCGTCAGAAATTAACTTGTTTGGAAGCATATTTTCGCGCACAAAATCATCCCATTTGCCCCAGAATTTTTTATCAAACAGAACAATTGGCACTGGCGCCATTTTCTTAGTTTGTGTCAATGTGATAATCTCACAAATTTCATCCATTGTGCCGAATCCACCAGGGAAACAAACGTACGCATCAGCCAAAAGCGTCATGACGATTTTTCGTGGTGCGAAGTGGGTGAATGCGAACGAATCTGTCGTGTAGTTGTTTAAGGATTGCTCGTGTGGCAAGCGAATGTTGAATCCGACTGATTTTCCGCCAGCTTCCATGGCGCCACGGTTTGCCGCTTCCATAATTCCGCCGCCGCCGCCAGTGATAATTGTGTAGCCTTCTTTGGCTAGCTGAAACGCTAAATCTTTGGCTTTTTGATAATATTCGTTATCTTCAGTTATCCTGGCTGATCCAAAAAAAGTTACGGTTTTATGATATTTTTGGAGAATTTCATAGCCAGCATGAATTTCGTCATCGACTTTTCCTAATCTGAACATCGCAGCCTGAAGTTGCAATTCGCGCGGAATACAAACATTTTTCGGTGTCATCGTTATCCTTTTTATTTTATGATTTTAACTTTATTACTATATCATAAAATGCCTATGGTTACAATACGTTGACGGCAAATAGTTCATCATATACAATCAAAACACAATCTAAATGGAGGTTTTATGGAGAACAAATCAACGGCTAATAAATGGCTAATCGCGGCGGTGATTATTATGGGTATAATTATCGTAGCTATGGCGACATGGATAATTGCTGGCGCTATGCATAAAGATAAGGATTCTAGCGCTTCAGTAAAAACCAGCCAAACAAAGAAAGACTCATCTGATTCACTGGAAAAAACTCGCGGTGAAGGCGAAGAGCCGTCAAATGAGGCAAAGAAAGAGTATAAAGATTTCCGAACCAAAGGCGACAGCACGGGTATTCGTTTAACTTCAGCAAGTGATGTTGATAAATTGGATATTGACAGTTCTTTGAAGAAGTTTTTGAAGTCTAAAGTCGGTCAGCCAATTCCAGAACGTGAAGGTTCCGTGTATGAGCCAATCATTGACCGTACATACGGAAAATATGCGGCAGTATATGGCTTGACGAACGCTTATACTATTATCGGACCAAAGAACGGCACTGGTGAAATTGCAATTGTTGCGGGCACACAGCAAGGTGGCATGCCGTGCTCAGACTTGAAGTCGGCGTCGGTTCCGAGTCGCTTGGTTGACGGCAAATGTGAAGTTTCTGGCTCATCTCAAACTTATAACCAAGACTAGTTTTCATAAATATAGTAAAATAGAGAGGTGAATAAATTTCGCCTCTCTTCTTCATATCAGCCCACGGGCGACCAGCCGCGAGCAATTGCTCAGTTGGTCGATGGTTTGGAAAAAGGTCAGCGCGAGCAGACTTTGCTGGGCGTGACTGGTTCAGGTAAGACGTTTACGATGGCGAATATTATTGCCGAGCGCAATGTGCCGACGCTGGTTTTGGCTCACAATAAGACTTTGGCAGCGCAACTTTTTTCTGAGTTTAAGGAATTTTTTCCGGACAATGAAGTCCACTATTTCGTTAGCTATTTTGACTACTACCAGCCAGAGGCGTACATCGCTTCAAGCGACACTTACATTGAAAAAGACTCAAAGATTAATGACGAGATTGATCGGCTTAGGCACGCGGCAACTTCCGCGCTGCTTACGCGCCGCGACGTAATTATCGTAGCGAGTGTGAGCTGTATTTATGGAATTGGTTCGCCAGAAACTTACGCCGATATGGCTATTAAATTGACCGTTGGCGAGCGCCGAGTTCAGGACAAGTTTATTCGCCTACTAACCGACATTCAGTATAAACGCAATGACGTCGATTTTGCGCGCGGAACTTTTCGGGTGCGCGGCGATGTTGTGGATATTTTTCCAGCGGGTCAAGACACTGCGGTTCGCGTGGAATTCTTTGGTGATGAAATTGAGCGACTGACGAAGATTGATCCTTTGACTGGTGAAATTTTGGACCGTCCAAACCAATTGACAATTTTCCCGTCCAGCCACTATTCGACGCCGCGTGAACGAATTGAAAAAGCGATTGTTGGAATTGAGAATGAGTTTAATCAACGGCTGAAATGGTTTGAGGATAACGGCAAGTTTTTAGAGGCGCAAAGATTAAGTCAGCGCACCAAATATGATTTGGAGATGCTGAAGGAAACTGGTTTTGTGAAGGGGATCGAGAATTATTCGCGCTATTTGACCGACCGAGAACCTGGCGAACAGCCTGCGACTTTGATTGATTATTTTCCGGACGACTGGCTGCTTTTGGTCGACGAATCGCACATGACATTGCCGCAAGTTCGGGGAATGTACAACGGCGATCGCGCCCGTAAGGAAGTTTTGGTTGAGCATGGTTTTCGTCTTCCGAGCGCATTGGACAATCGCCCACTTCGATTTGACGAGTTCAATCAGCATATTCATCAGGCAATTTATGTTTCCGCCACGCCGGGAGATTATGAACTTTCTCATTCGCCAAAGCCAGCTGAGCAACTTATTCGGCCGACTGGATTGCTTGATCCGCCGATTGAAGTTCGACCAACCGATGGGCAAGTCGATGATTTGATGGAGGAAATTCGCCAGACGATTGCAAAAGGTCATCGCGTGTTGGTGACGACGTTAACCAAGCGAATGGCGGAAGACTTGAGCTCTTATTTGACGGAAAACGGCGTGAAGACGGCGTATTTGCATAGCGAAATTGATACACTGGAGCGTGGCGATATTCTGAAAGATTTGCGGCTTGGAACGTATGATGTGCTGGTTGGAATTAATCTATTGCGTGAAGGTCTAGACCTTCCGGAGGTCAGTTTGGTGGCAATTATGGACGCCGACAAGGAAGGTTTCTTGCGTAGTGAGCAGGCGCTAATTCAGACGATTGGGCGAGCGGCGCGGCACGTTGATGGGCGAGTTATTATGTACGGCGACAATGTTACGGATAGTATGCGTCGAGCAATTGACGAAACAAATCGGCGTCGGGCGATCCAGCAGAAATATAACGAAGAACATAATATTACGCCGCAAACTATTCAGAAGAAAATTGACGATGGTTTGCGCTCAATTATCCCACAGAAAGAGTCTGATAAAAAGCCAAAGCTTAACCTGAAGAAAATTCCAAAAGACGAATATCCGGCTTTGATTAAAGATCTGACGGCGCAGATGGAATTGCATAGCGCTAATTTGGAGTTTGAAAAAGCGGCAGAACTGCGTGATTTAATTGCAGAAATTCGTCATACGATGTAGAATAAAAATATTATTAGATTAGGAGGGATTATGGCAACAAAAGAACAACCACAGCCAACAAACGTCGCGCAACCAGAAATGCCGATGCAACCAAATGCTTACCAAGCATATCCACAATACGCATATGAAGACCCAAATAAGGGCAAAGCAAAGATGCTAACTTTGGAATACGCTTTAGCAATGGGCTCGGCAATTGTTTCAATCATGTTGCTGATTGACATCATAACTAAGGTGTTTGGTTTGTGGACGAATTCAACATCAATGTTATTAAGAAGTGTCGGCGGATTTTTCGCGCCATCAATGGTAACTCAGGGAACGGGAATTATTGCAGCGTCAGTGTTTGCTGTACTTTTGGCTGTATTGTCACTAGTTCTATTCTCTCGCGTATCAAAAGCTGTTCCGGAGCGTGAAGGCTACACAAAGCGAACAGCTTACAAATTGGTAACTTACGGCGGTTTGGCTGCTTTGATCATTCCAGCTGTCGACTTGGCTGCTCGATTGGTGAGCATTTTGATCAACTCGTTGCTATTTATCGGCGTTAGTGGCGGTGGTGAATTCTACAAGAGTCTGTACTTGGGCGAATTCTTGCCATACGCATTAGCTCTTGCAATTGTTGCTACTGGCGCTTACTTCATTTGCCAAATTGTCAAAGGACGCAACATGTCAAAGGCTTTGTCTTTGATGTTGATTGTGGCTTCTTCTGTCGTATTATTGACTGGCGCTATCACAATTGCTGTTAAAGCGCACGACACGGGCAGCTCAGCAAAGACTATTCCATCAGACTACAGTCGCTACAAGAACTACCAAGATTACTCAATGTAATAAAACTTGGAAAAATAAAGTCGCTCACTTTGATGGGCGGCTTTTTTTAGTGGTATAATATTGATATGATAACTATTTCTACCAGCGACATTCAGCACTTGGCGAGTTTGAGTAGTCTGGCATTGACTGATGACGAAACTGACGGACTGCGCCAAGATTTGGAAAATATAATTGGTTATATTGAGCAGTTAGGCGAGCTTGACGTGTCGGGCATTGAGCCGACTTATCAAGTTACGGGACTGAGCAATGTCTGGCGCGAAGATGAAGTTCAAGCGGGGATTCCTGTTGAGAAGTTGCTCGATTTGGCGCCAGAAAAACAGAATAATCAAGTGAAAGTTCCGCAGGTATTGTAATGAGTAAGATTAGTGATTTTATCGGCAAGAGCGCGGTCGAGAACGTAAAAGAAGCATTGCGACGAGCGCGTGAAATTGAGGAGTATAATGCACTGCTTAGCTTGACGGAAGAGCGTGCGCTGGAGCGTGCAGCCAAGGTTGATGCTGGCGAGATTTCTGGGCGATTGGCGGGCGTGCCATTTGTTGTGAAGGACAATTTTTTGGCGTTTGGTGCGCCAACGACTGCCGCTTCAAAAATGTTAGAAAACTTTAATACACCATTACAGGCGACGGCTGTTGAGAAATTGGAAGCGGAAGGCGCGATTTGCATTGGCAAGGCAAATTTGGATGCTTTTGCGCACGGCGGTTCGACGGAAAACTCGGCATTCGGCCCAACTAAGAATGCTGCGGATGAAACGCGAGTTGCTGGTGGATCATCTGGCGGATCAGCGGTAGTTACGGCGCTTGACGTGGTTCCATTTGCGCTTGGTACGGACACTGGCGGTTCAATTCGCCAGCCAGCCAGCTTTAACGGAGTGGTTGGAATTAAGCCGACTTACGGAGCGGTTAGTCGTTATGGCGTAGTGGCGATGGCATCAAGCACGGACACAATTGGTTGTTTTGCTACGAACGCAGAAGACACTGATTTAGTGATGGAAATTATGGCTGGTCGCGATGATAAAGATATGATGACTTTGCCTGATTTTTGGAATAACCAGCCAGAATTTGCAAGGAAAAAAATAGGTCTGGTCAAGCAATGTATGACCGATGACGTGGACGCGGAAGTTCGCCAAAAAACGCTTGATTATGCGAAGAAATTGAAGCAGCTTGGCTACGAAATTGAAGAAGTGGATTTGAGCATGATGCAACATTCTCTGGCGATGTATTACATAATTGTGCCGGCGGAATTGTCTTCGAATTTGGCGCGATATGACGGCGTGCGATACGGCCATCGAGCAGCGGAAGTAAAGACTTTAGCGGAGCTTTACGGTCGCAGTCGAAATGAAGGTTTCATGACTGAAAATAAACGACGAATTATGATAGGAAGCTTCGTATTGTCAAGTGGATTCTTTGACGCTTACTATATGCAGGCTCAAAAAGCCAGGACGTTGTTGATTGACGAGTTTAAGAAGTTATTTACCGAATATGACGCACTATTAATGCCGGTTGCGCCGACTCCTGCGTTTAAGATTGGAGAGAATGCTAGCGATCCGATAAAAATGTATTTGGCGGACATTATGACTGTGCCGGCAAGTTTGGCTGGACTTCCTGCAGTTGCCGCGCCGGCTGGAAATAGCGATGAAGGATTGCCAATTGGCGTGCAGCTTATCGGCGATTATAAGTCGGACAAGAACTTGCTGAAGCTGGTTTCGGAAGTGGAGAAGATTTGATGGACGGATTGATGGTTGCGATAGTTGTTGCGGCGTTGACTATCGGCGCCTTGCTGATGATTTTCATTCAATTGACTTCTCGTGGTCGTGGTCAAATTGACAAGGAAATGTATCAGAAGGTTTGGCGGCAAATTTTGCGCAATGTCGAAACCAGAAAATCGGAAAGTATGCAGATGGCGATAATGAAGGCGGACAAGTTGCTAGATAAAGCTATGCGCGACTGTGGCGTGGCTGGCGAAACGATGGGCGAACGTATGAAATCTCGCAAGGGATATTGGAGCGATGAAAATGGGCTTTGGGCGGCGCATAAATTGCGTAATCAAATTGCCCACGAAACCAGCGTAACGGTAACGGCGCAGAGTTTTCGTCGAGCTATGGCGAGTTTTGAACAGGCATTAAAAGATTTGGGAGCATTATAATGAGTGTATATGATGATTATGAAATGACAATTGGTATCGAATGTCACGTTCAGCTGGCGACAAAAACCAAACTATTTAGCCCGGCCGATAATGACGCTCGCGATGCTGAGCCGAATACTAAGACGCATCAGATTGATTTTGGTTTGCCGGGGATGTTGCCAGTTTTGAACAAGCACGCTGTTGAGTTGGCGGTTCGTGCTGGAAAAGCTTTGAATTCGCCGATTGCGCACGTTAGCCGATTTGATCGAAAGCATTATTTTTATCCAGATTTACCAAAGGGCTATCAGACTTCACAGATGTATAATCCGATTATTTTGGCTGGATATGTCGATGCGCCGCTGGAAGATGGTTCTTTGAAACGCGTGCGAATTGATCATGCTCACATGGAGGAAGATGCTGGTAAATTGACGCATCACGACGGCTATTCGTTGGTCGATCTTAACCGCGCTGGCACGCCGCTGATTGAGATTGTTTCTGAGCCAGACATGCATTCGGCCGAGGAGGCTAAAGCTTACGTTTCGGAACTTCATAAATTGATGGTTTACGCGGGTGTAACTTATGGCAATTTGTACCACGGAAATATGCGATTTGATGTTAATATTTCAGTGGCAAAGAAGGGTGCGACAGAGCTTGGAAAGCGCGCAGAAATTAAGAATCTCAATTCCTTCCGCAGTGTCGAGCGAGCCGCTGAGTATGAGTTCAAGCGTCAAGTCGATATTTTGGAGCGTGGCGAAGAAGTTGTTCAGGAAACCAGAGGCTGGAATGATGACAAGCAGATAACTATTTCCCAGAGGTCAAAGGAAGACGCGCAGGATTATCGTTATATGCCAGACCCAGATATTCCGCCAGTCGTGTTGACTGACGAGGTGATTGCTAAAATTCAGTCCAAGGTGCCGATGCTTCCGGGTGAATATAGGGAAAAATGGAGCGCGCTAAACTTGGATAAATCTGTTATCAATTCGCTTTTGTCTAATCAGGATTATGCCCAGATTACATTGGAAGTTCAGGAAAAGTCGGGCGAGGCGTCCGCTAAGCGAGTCGCGCATTGGTTTGCGAGCGCATTGACAACTTCCGATGAAGATGACGCGCAAACGGACAATGAATCTACACGCGTGGCAGTTGACGATTTGATAGAATTGGCTGAAATGACAGAAAAGTCTGAAGTTTCCAGCACGAATGCGAAGGAGCTATTCAATGAGCTTTTGGCTGGCGCGAAAAATCCGCGTAAGCTTGCCGAAGAGAAGAATTTGTTGCAGGTTTCTGATGAATCGGCGATTGCTGCAATCGTTGACGAAGTTCTGAGCGATCCAGCTTCGGCGGCGTCGATTGCAGACATCAAGGCTGGAAAAGATAAGGCTATTGGCTATTTGGTTGGGCAAGTCATGAAGAAGTCTAAGGGTCAAGCCAACCCAAGCCTTGCGCAAAAACTAATTCGCGAGAAACTTTAGAATTGCCGAAATAATAGGGAATAGGAGCTGAAATATGAGAAAACCAACTAAAGCTATCATCGCTGCTGCCGGTTTTGGTACGCGATTTTTGCCGCAAACCAAAGCCATGCCAAAGGAGATGTTGCCGCTGATTGATAAGCCGATTATTCAATACGTCGTCGAGGAATTGGTTGAGGCCGGCATTAAAGATATTATCATTATCGGTAGCGCGAATAAGAGAGCAATCGAGGATCATTTTGACGAGCCGAATGAAGAGCTTTTGGCTAATTTGCGCGCTGGCGGTCCTAAAAAACAACCGTTCATTGACGCGGTGCAGAATCTGGCTGATATGGCGAACTTTATTTATATTCGCCAAAAAGGTCCGTACGGCAACGCGACGCCTTTGGCTTGTGCTTCGCATTTGATCCATCATGACGAACCTGTGATTTACACGTTTGCGGACGACTTTATTGCGGCTAGTCCAAGTCGTTTCAAGCAGATGATTGAGGCGTCAGAAAGCCTGGACGGAGCGGTTCTGTCGTGTAAGAAAATCACCGATGACGCGGAATTTGATCGCTATGGAGTCATCAACGGTCAAGTAATGAAAGACGGCGTTATAAAAATGACGAATATCGTTGAAAAGCCGGGCAAGGAGAACGCGCCTTCTGATTTGGCGAGCGTTAGTAGCTATTTGCTCCCGGGCGAGATTTTTGGATATCTGGACAAAGCCAAGGAAGAATTTGACGGTAATGGCGAGTTCACGATTCAGCCAATTATGCAGCAAATGATTGACGACGGATTTAATTTCTATGGCGTAGAGATTACGAACGGCACTTATTATGACACTGGTGACAAATTGGAATATCTAAAAACGGTGATCGACTTTGGGTTGCGCGATCCTAACTTCGGTGATAAATTGCGTGCTCATCTGACGGATCGTCTAAAATAATGTATAATAAATAACATGAACGGATTGCTTATTATTCTATTGGTTTTGATGGTGATTTTTGTCATCATGATGATCGCTATGACAATTTCCATCATCAAATTAACGCGTCAAATTCGCCAAACTCAGCAGAACGTGGAGGCGATAAGCCAGAGAATTGCTAACTTAAACGGAATTGTAAGTACGGTTTCAATTGGTGTGGAACTAGCCAAAAGCTTCGCTTCAAAGAGCGGATTTTTCTCAAAATTTTTCTCAAAGAAGAAGGTAAAAAAGAGTGAAAAAGTCAGCTAAAGAACAGTCAAATAAGTTGGCGAAAAAAGTCGTTCGCGATAACGAGAATGGTGCCCGCAAGGCGATTTTGGAGGATTTGTTTTTTGATTTTCATAAATCTCGCCACCAGGTTTACTGGGTGAATTTTGTTCGCGGAATTTTCTTTGGCCTTGGAAGTGCTTTGGGTGCGACGTTATTGATTGCGATATTGATTTGGATTTTGGGGCAATTTGCCGACATTTTCCCACCGTTGGCTGATTTTATCAACCACTTAATTGAGACAATGCAACGTCGTCAATAGCGTGCTATAATTATTATTAATGACTGAGGGGACAAGCGAACAATCACCGTCGGCGGCTTTGAAGCCGTCGGATTTCGTGCATCTCCATAATCACACTTTCCATTCGGTGCTGGACGGATTGACTAAGATTCATGACTTGGTCGATAAGGTTAAGGAACTCGGAATGGAGGCTGCTGCCGTAACCGATCACGGCACGATGAGTGGCATTTTGGACTATTATAAAACTGCCAAAAAAGCGGGAATTAAGCCGATTATTGGAATTGAAACTTACGTGGCGACTCGTTCTCGATTTGATCGCGATCCAGGTAAAGATAAACAGCGTTTTCACTTGACTGTGCTTGCGATGAACAATACAGGCTTCCATAATTTGATGAAGCTGTCGACGCGTGCCAATCTGGAGGGAATGTATTATAAGCCTCGAATTGACCATGATTTGCTGGAGGAATTGAACGAGGGGCTGATTGTTCTGAGTGGTTGCGCGAGCGGTGAAATTGGCGTGGCGCTGAAAGAAGATGATTATGATCACGCTCGTGAGATTGCCAAATGGTATAAGTCAATTTTTGGGGATCGTTATTATTTGGAGCTGCAGGACCACGGGCATCCGAAGTCGAACACGCACTGGGACGTGCAGGCGAAGATTAACGAGGGCTTGATTAAGCTTTCAAAAGAGCTTGATATTGAAATGGTGGTGACTTGCGACGGTCACTATTTGACGCACGAATATCAAGACGCGCATGAAATTTTACTTTGTGTCGGAACTGGTTCATATCTTAGCGATGAAAAGCGAATGAGCTTGAAGGATTTTGAGCTTCACTTGACGGATCCGCGCGACATTATTGATCACTGGGGCGAGGATTTTCCTGAAGTTATTCGTAACACGAAGAAGATTGCCGACCGATGTGACGTTGAGATTGAGCTTGGGCGAATTCTTATTCCAAAATATCCATTGCCAGACGGCGAGAACGAACATTCGTATCTGCTTAGATTAACATATCAAGGTTTGTTGCAACGTTACAATGGAGCCTCGAAGGAGGAGGCTGAAAAGTTGGATCCTGACGAGATTATCCCTCAGTTATCCGAGGAGATTCGTGAGCGCGCTAAGATGGAGCTTGGTGTGATGGGTAATATGGGCTATGAAGGTTATTTCTTGATCGTCCAGGATTTTATCAACTGGGGAAAATCTCAAGGAATTGTTTTTGGTCCAGGGCGTGGTAGTGCGGCTGGTTCGATTATTGCGTATGCGCTGAATATTACAGATCTTGATCCGCTGAAATACGGACTGCTATTTGAGCGATTTCTTAATCCTGATCGTATTTCTATGCCCGACATCGACGTTGATATTCAGGATACGCGTCGCGATGAGGTGATTGAATATTGTGCGAAAAAATATGGCGAGGATCACGTCAGTAATATCGCAACGTTCGGTAAGATGTTTGGTCGTATGGCAGTGCGTGACGTCGCCAGGGTTTTGGAAGTTCCGTATGCTGAGAGCGACCGCTTGGCGAAGTTAGTCCCGCCACCAAGCCAGGGGCGACATATTCCGTTGTCTGTGAGCATTAAAGAAGATGCAGATCTTCGGAATGAATATGAAAATAACCCGACCGCCAAAGAAGTTTTGGATTATGCAATTCAGTTGGAAGGGACGATTCGTAGCCACGGCGTTCATGCTTGTGGTGTGGTGATCGCACCAGATACGTTGGTCAATTACATTCCACTTGAAATGGCGCAAAAAGGCGTGGTGGCGACTCAGTTCCCGATGGGCGAAGTTGAAGAGCTTGGGCTTCTTAAGATGGACTTTTTGGGGCTTTCGAACCTTACGATTATCAATAACGCCATGAGGATTATCCGAAAAGCTTACAAGAAAGAAATTAATCTTTCGGAGTTGCCGCTTGACGATAAAAAGACCTACGAGCTGTTTCAGCGCGGCGACACGACTGGTGTGTTCCAGTTGGAATCGGCGGGAATGAAGCGATATTTGCGCGGACTAAAGCCGACTACGTTTGAAGATATTATTGCTATGGTGGCTCTTTATCGTCCGGGCCCGATGCAGTTTATTGACAGCTTTATTAGGCGCAAACACGGCGAAGAAGAAATAACTTATTTGCATTCTGGAATGAAAAACTCGCTGAAAAATACTTACGGAATTTTGGTCTATCAGGAGCAATTTATGCAGATTTCTAAGGAATGGTGTGGATTTACTGGCGGTCAGGCTGACACGTTGCGTAAGGCTGTTGGTAAGAAGAAAATTGACTTGATGAAAAAGGTCAAGCCTGAATTTGTCGAAGGTGCGGTTAAAGTTGGTGGCGCAACTAAGGAGATTGCGGAAACTTTCTGGACTCAGCTGGAAGAATTCGCCAACTATTGTTTCAATAAGTCGCACGCCGCTTGTTATGGTTTGATTGCTTATTGGACGGCTTATTTGAAGGCGCATTATCCCGACGCGTTTATGGCGGCGCTTATGACTAGCGACCATGATGACACCGATCGTCTGGCAATTGAAATCACCGAATGTAAGCATATGGGAATTAGTGTGCTGAGTCCTGACGTAAACGAATCGTTTGTTGAGTTTGCTGTGGTGCCGAATGAGAATAAAATTCGTTTCGGAATGTCGGCAGTGAAGGGAGTTGGCGTTGGTGCGGTCGAGGAAGTTCTGCGGGCGCGCGAAGATGGTCCGTTTACGTCGGTTGAAGATTTTGCTAGGCGCGTTTCAACAAGTAAGTTCAATAGAAAAGCCTGGGAGTCGCTTATTAAATCTGGTGCGTTTGATGATATGGGCGACCGATCTGATTTGCTATTCAATCTGGATTCTATTACGTCATTTGCGTCCAAGCTCCAAAAAGAAGCCGCCAGCGGGCAGACCAATTTGTTTGGAATGTTGGGCGGCGATGATGCAGCGAGTGTCCAATCGACCCTTCATCTTCAGAAGGCTCCCGTGAAACACGACGATAAAGAGCGCTTGATGTGGGAGCGAGAATTGTTGGGGTTGTATATCTCGGCGCATCCGCTTGATAGATATGAAACATATTTGAGCGAGCAAACTCAACCATTGACGCAATTAGTTCCTGAGTACGATAGTCGAATGATGACGGTCGGGGGAATTATTAGCACCGTTCGTACAATTGTCACAAAAAGCGGTTCGAAAATGGCGTTCGTGGGAATTGAGGACAAGTTCGGTGAGGGCGAGATAATCGTCTTCCCAAATCTGTATGAGAAAGTTGGCGCCAAGCTGGTTCAGGACGCAGTGATTCGAGTTTCTGGTAAAAATTCAGCTCGAGATCGTGACGGAAATTTGGGCAATGAAAGTAAACTAATTGCCGATGACATTATTGCGATTACGGATAACGATATCAATGGCTATGAGTCGACTGGCCGTAAAATGGATGCGCCAAAAATTAGCTCTGCTGTAAAAAAAGAGCGCCGTGAAGCTTATCGTAATCAGAAAAATGGAGCTTCTCCGAAGTCTGCCGTAAAGAATGACGCCGCCAAACCGCAGCCAAAAACTCATTCGGCGCCTGTTAATGTTGCGCCAGAAATTCCCGCTTCAAAGTTATTTGTGTATATTAAAGACCCAAATGACCATTCGCGGTTGGTGAAAATGAAGTCTGTTTGCGGCGAGAATGCTGGCACGACTGACGTGGTTTTGGTACTGGGCGAGAAAGAGAAATCAGCCATGCGTCTGCCGTTTAAGGTGGATGCTAATGATAATTTATTAAGCCAATTAAAAAACACTCTGGGTGAAGGGTGTGTAATTCTAAAGTGATAGTTAGCCCGCTGACAGAGGCGCCCCAGCCGGAGCTGGTTGCTCTACGGCGCGGCGGGCTAACTATCTGTCAGCGGGACTTGTCCCGCGTTAGCTTACCGATACGTCCGTTTATACGTGCCAATGAGCACGTAACGAACAGTGCGGCAGTCGCTGTAAAAACTGCCGCTGATATTGACCAGGGCAGTATCGGTAGCAGAACTACCATATAGGCAGCGAGTTCTAGCATAATTATCGTCGCTGCCACGAGTGCGAGGACTGACGCTGCTTTGCTTCTGTGAAAGTAGTGCAGCGACCATGCAGCTAGGTGTACGATAGATACTACAGTGATGATCATCATGATGTCCATCATTGTATATTCCTTTCATATTGGGACTACTTTCTCCGGGGGATTCCGAAGAAAGCTCATACAAATATAACACATATGTTTAATAAAGTCAATAAGCAGACTTGAGGGATTTATTTATCCGTTGTTAGGATTATTTCATTCTCGGGAAAATTAGTCCGAACAGCGCAATTCCTGCTGCTACCGACACGTTGAATGATTCTTTTTGGCCGAACATTGGGATTTCTACAGTGAAATCGCAATTGTCTAAAAGTTCCGGCGTGATTCCGTGGACTTCTTCTCCGAGCAGCAGCGCAAATTTTTCAGGCGGCTGAAATTCTGATAGCACCACGCTGTCTTTTGATTGCTCCAGCGCGATAATTGGCAAGTTTTCTGTTCGCTGATTCTCTTTAATCCAATCATTGATATCCTCGTAAAACTCAAATGGCACCAAACTTTCCGCACCTAAGGCTGTTTTATGAATTTGGCTGGTGATTTTCTCGCGAATGTGTGGCAGGCGAGGATCTTCAGATCGAATTTCTCCATCGATAAGCGCACAAGCAGGCGCCTTGCTACATAAACTCAATTCTGGATACGGCGTGTAACCACTAAGAATAATCTTCTTCACACCAAATCCTTCGGCTGTGCGAAAAATTGCCCCAACGTTATGTGTTGAGCGAATATTGTGGACTAACAGAGTAATTTCTGGATTCATATCACTATTATATCACTCGTAAAACCGTAAGCTTTTTGGTATAATTTTCATATGGACGAAGATAAAATTCAGGCGCGACGCCGTGAGCAGGATGAGGAAGCTACTCGTCGTCGAGCGTCAATTTTAGGACTTCAATATCTGGATGGGCGGGAATTTGAAGAGACTTTACCTTTGCTTAAGGGTGTTTTAACGATAGAAGAGATGTATAAGGGTCGGCTGGTTCCGCTGGCTTTTAATGAGGAAGACCAGTCTTATAGATTTGGTGTTACGTCGCAAACTTCTGAATCGTTGATGAAGCAAATGCAAAGCCAGTACACTGAGAATGGCAAGCGAATCTTCTTCTTCTTAATTTCTGGTTCGGCGTTTCGGTCAATTATGCTTAGGTTTGATCCGCCAAAAAAAGTGATTTATGATAACATCGAAATTGCTAAGGAGGGTGATAGCGATACTCTGGCGCAGGTTACGCAGACTTTAGCTTCCGTAGGCACGAATGACGTGTTTAATTATTTGATTGACCAAGCGGATTTGTTGGGCGCGTCAGACATTCACATTGAAAATCAGCGTGAATCGATTCGAATTCGTATGCGTGTTGACGGAGCTTTGCATACGGTGGCGGAGCTTAGCAGAGACAGATATCGAGTTATTATGGCGACTTTGGCGTCGCGTGCGAATATTTCTACTGCTTCAAGAGAGCCTCAATCTGGGCATATGCAGCAGGAAATTCATAGAGATGGCGCATCGCACGTGCTGAATTTGCGTGTGGAAGCCGTGATGACGGTGTATGGCTTGGATCTGGTACTTCGATTGTTTAACTTTGATGAGTCAATGTTGAACTTGGATCTCTTGAGCATTTCAAAGAAAGAGCGCGAGCAAATCGATGAAGTTATTTCTCATCCGCGCGGGATGTTGTTGATGGTTGGTCCTACTGGTTCAGGAAAATCCACGACGTTATATAGTATTTTGAACGCTCTTAATACTCAGGATCGAAAGATTATTACATTGGAAGATCCTGTAGAAAATACGATTCCTGGGATTGCTCAGATTCCAATTGATACGACAAATGGACAGAGGTTTGCAGATGGGCTACGTAGTGTTTTGCGTCTTGATCCAGATGTAGTGATGGTTGGTGAGATTCGCGACAATGAAACTGCGAAGACTGCGATTCAGGCGTCAATTACGGGACATCTAGTGTTGTCCAGTTTCCACGCCAATTCGACTGCGGCGGCGTTTAGTCGTATGATCGATATGATTGGGCAAAACCCGATTTTTAGCTCGGCGGTTCGGCTGGTTATTGCACAGCGACTAGTGAGGCGATTGTGGGATGATAGCAAGGAAGAATATGAGCCAGATGAGGCGACTCGCAAGTGGGTGAAAGAAGTCTTGAAGGATTTGCCGGAGAACGTTGATTGCCCAGATCTTAATACGTTTAAGCTTTGGCGTGCGGTGCCGACGGATGACGTGCCGTTTGGCTACAAGGGGCGAATTCCAGTAATGGAGCAACTGGTCGTGAGCGAGAATATTCAGAAATTCTTGCGCGGCGATGTTGAGGATGTTCACACGGAAGCGATCGAGAAGGCTGCAAAAGAAGATGGCATGGTGACATTGCTTCAGGCTGGCGTGTTAGCGGCTCTTCGTGGCGAAACGACACTAGAAGAAGTTAACAGAGTAATATAATTGACTTTATATCCATAAACTGATAAAATATTAGTTTATGAGCGAAAGACAACTGTATGGTTATGTTGTTGAAGGTGAACTACCTCATGCAAAAGATCCTAATAAAAACTACATAAGTCAAATTATAGATGATGTAGAGTCTATTATTAAGCATGTACCGTTTCTTATTGAAGGTGAGGAGTTGCGCGGTGAATATCAAGAATCTTATGGGAAGATTCTTGGGTTGTTTCAGCAAATTGAGAAGGAGTATAACAGTCTTCCAGATTGCATAGAGATAGATTTTGATATAGAGGAAGTCAAAAAATCACTAAGAAGTATATTTAATGGAGCATACGATAAATTTATAAGGGAAAATCTTAGTGTAGTTTTTCCCGAAAAGCTGGCGGAAGTGAATATTCCAAAATTTTGCCAAGATGGAAAGTATGTGATTCCCGACGTAAGACGATGGCAGCACGCTAATAAAATAATTAGTCCTGAACTTGCAGATCGTGAATATATGGACTTTATCGCAGAGGCAAGGGAGGCTGTGACTAAGAGCCTTACTAAGGATGAGGCTTTTGGTTTACCTGATGATTTTACAATTACTAGACCTGAATACATTCCAGGTAATGATGGCAAGATGGAGTTGAGTAGTTTACTGAAAGACTTTGAGCGTCGGAAACTTGAAGAGGTTGAAGATGAGGAATGCAATGGTATTAATCCTGAGGGTGATTTAAAATTTGCCAACAGAGTTCTTAAGTTTATAAAATCCATAAAATTGCCAAGCGAAGAGGAATTAGCCAAGCAGTATAAAGAAGCGACAATTAAGGAAAACAGTCCAGTGGTTCGTAGCCTTGCTGAATCTATGGCTATAAAGAGCATCTGAGCGAGTCTTTAGACGACGCCCTGAAGGTGCTTTCGGAGAAATTGAATAGCTATGAAGTGGCACCTAAAATCGCCGCTGAATCTTTGAATAAGGCGAAGAAGAGAAAGAGGAAGAAGCAATCACGCCAGGATAATTGCGAGGTGAGTGGTCAGGATTTTCAGGCTACTGAGGTTAACTTAAAGGTTGGGGATTATATAGAACTTAGTCACGAAACATTTCCGTGGTTAGATGATGAAATGGCTAAGGTTTTATATATCGAGAGAAGCGGTAATGGTGTTGCGGTAGTAGTCGATACTCGTACTGAGGCAGCCAAGAGAATTGAACACAGAATGTCTGGCTATGAGACCAAGAAAAAGCAGAAGCGTATTTTGCCCATTCTTTATAATAAATTAAAATTAGCGGCAGAAATTGTTGCAACGTCAGATTCTGGATTACGTGATTCTTGGACGACCTTAAGGCATCGAGACAAAAAAGAGTATCCTTTTAATATCTTTAGCTGGAAAACCCAAACGCCTGACGCACCAAGAATGTATGTGTCGCACATCGCTGTGGATAAGGTGGATGATGAGTCCGTGAGAGAGATGCTAAAAGATAACGGTATAACTCATTTGTTAATGCTTTTGGGCGCTTGCGACAAAAATAACCAGGAAGAATTATTGCCAGTATTTACTGGGCGGACTAGGCGCATTGAGGCAGCTGACGGTGCTGGAGTTTAGTCCTATTTGATGACGCTTGAAACAGCTTCAACGACACCCTCATCAAACGCAGTTGGGACGACTTTATCGACGGTTGGATTTTCGACCAGGTTAGCTAGCGCTTCAGCAGCCACCAATTTGTGCTGATCGGTGATTTTCTTAACTCCGTGATCTAATGCGCCACGGAAAATTCCAGGGAAGGCCAGGGAGTTGTTGACCTGGTTTGGAAAGTCGCTACGACCCGTGCCGATGATTGCGACGCCGGCTTGTTTGGCGACATCTGGCATAATTTCTGGAACAGGATTTGCTAGTGCGAATACGATTGGATCCCTCGCCATTTTTTTGACTAATTCTGGAGTGAGAAGTCCTGCACGCGATACACCAATGAATATGTCTGCGTCGGTGATGGCGTCTTCAATTGAGCCAGATTGTGATGCGTCGACGTATTCCAATAGCGCGGTTTTTTCAGCGTTCAAATCTGTGCGTGATTTTCCGACAATTCCTCGGCTATCCACCGCTACGATGTTTTTTGCCCCGTAAAGATTTAACAATTTGATGATTGCCGTGCCAGCTGCGCCTGCGCCGATGACTACGAATTTGCAATCTGCCAGGTTTCGTCCTGTCAGCTTAGCGGCGTTAATTAAGCCCGCTAATACAACGACAGCCGTGCCGTGTTGGTCATCGTGGAAGACTGGAATATCTAATTCTGCCTTCAATCGCTCTTCAATTTCAAAACATTTTGGTGCGGCGATATCTTCGAGGTTGATAGCGCCGAAGCTTGGTGCGATGGCTTTAACTGTGGCAATGATTTCTTCTGGCTCGTGGACGTCTAACACAATTGGCACGGCGTCGACATTGGCAAAATGCTTAAATAGCAAAGCTTTTCCTTCCATGACTGGCATGGCGGCTTTTGGTCCCAAATTACCTAAGCCCAAAATTGCTGAGCCGTCTGAGATTACGGCGACTAAATTGTTCGTCCAAGTGTATTTTGGTAAATCGGCTGGATTTTCGGCAATTGCTTGGCTGACTGCGCCGACGCCAGGGCTGTAATAAGCGCTAAGCTTGTCGCGATTAAGCTCCTCTTTATCTCTGAGGCTAGTCGTAATTTTACCTTTGTATTTTTCGTGTAGTTCGAGTGCTAATTTATTGTAATCCATAACTATATTATACTCCAATTTTATTTAATTGATATTTCTTTAGATTTGTGTTATTATCTTATGTAATTGTACGAGAGTTAAATATTCGAGCCTTGTTTGATGTGGAGCCGCAGAGGTACAACTGCGTGGCCAGTCGGAGCGAGTTCGGAAGATAGGAAAAAATTATGAGTTTTGAGTTAATCAACAAAATCAACCAAGCACAAAAAAAGCAAGCAGTTGTCGATGCTCGCAGCGGTGACACAGTTCGTGTTTACCAGAAAATTAAGGAAGGCAACAAAGAGCGTATTCAGATGTTCGAGGGTGTTGTTATTCGTACCGACAATAAAAAATCACACACATCACGAATTACGGTTCGAAAGATTGCTTCAGGCGTTGGCGTTGAAAAATCATTTTTGATGCACAGTCCACTGATTGAGAAGATTGAGATTGTTCGTCGCGCTAAGGTTCGCCGCAAGTTCTTAAGCTTCCTTCGCCAGCGTAGCGGTAAGTCAGCTCGCTTGACGGCTAAGAATTTCGATCGCGCTGCTGTTAATGATATTCATGATGTTAAGGCAGAAGCGGAAGCTGAACGCTTGAAGGAAGAAGCTGCTCAGGCTGCTGCTGCAAAACAAGCTGAAAAAGATGCCGCTCAGGCTGAACTTGACGCTAAGGCTGCTGAAGTTGCAGCTCGCCATAAAGACGCGTAATTGTCAATTGGTTAATCATTAAAAACCGTCTCTTAATCTGAGGCGGTTTTCTCATGTTATAATCTCAATATGGCAATATTTCATTATATATCCGTCCTTGTTCCGACGATTTTGGCTGTGGCGACTCCTTATGTTTTGAAGAAAAACGGCTTTGATAGTGAGCGAAAATATCGCTGGCTACTTTACATAGCGTGTTTGTTGTTTTTCATATCTTGGTATTTGCCATCGCCGTTAATTGACGGGCAGGATACTAGTTTTACGACGCACTTTGTGGGCGGTGGGCTATTTACGGGGCTATTCTGGGCGTATTTGGTTTCGTCGATGAAATGGCGGGCGCATTGGTTGGTGATGGCGTTTTCAGTATTTGCTTTAGTTTCGGCGCTGGGTTGTGTTAATGAGTTGGCGGAATTATTTATGGTCAAAGTGAGTGTGGCGAGCATAAAATTAGACGACACGAATTGGGATATTTTAGCGAATACATTAGGCACGGCAACAATTTGGTTTGGCTGGATTATTGCTGATTTTATGACGAAAAAGGGAAGATTGTCGGATGATTCTGGGAATTGATGAAGTCGGGCGCGGCGCGTGGGCTGGACCGTTGGTGATTGGCGCGGTGGTTTTGGGTGGCGCTGAAATTGAAGGGCTTGATGATAGTAAAAAATTGACTAAAAAACGCCGTGAATTGCTCGATGAGGAAATTCGCGAGCAAGCATCGGCTTGGGCGTTGGGTTGGGTTTCTGCTGAGGAGCTGGATGAAATAGGAATGAGCGAGGCGCTTAAGCTGGCGACGCGGCGCGCAGTCAAAGAAATCCAAGCGAAATGTCAGAAAAACGGCTCGAAGTTTGATGAGATTATCATCGATGGGACGGTCAATTTTTTGGCGGGTACACCGCTGGAAAAGTATGTGACAATTATAGCGAAAGCCGACGGTCTAATTCCGAGCGTTTCGGCGGCGTCGATTATTGCTAAGGTGGCGCGTGATAAATTTATGGCGGAGCAGGATAATGTTTATCCGGGATATGATTTTTCTTCGCACGTTGGTTATGGTGTGGCGAAGCACCGAGCGGCTATTGATAATCTGGGCGTGACTCCGCTACATCGGCTGAGTTTTGCGCCGTTGGTTAAATATGCTAATGTTGAGGCGAATTCGCAAAATGCGTCTGACGACGAAAAGTCTAAAAACCAGCAAAAAGACACGACGCGTCAAATTGGCGATAAGGGTGAGCAAGCGGCGGCGGATTGGTTGGTGGCTGATGGTCATGAAATTATAGAGCGGAATTGGCGAACGCGATATTGTGAGATTGATATTGTTAGTAAAAAAGATAATATTTTATATTTTACAGAGGTCAAATATCGGAAAAATGACAATTTCGGCGATGGCTTGGCGGCAATTACAAATAAAAAACAGCAGCAAATGCGTTTTTCTGCAGAGATGTTCATTGCCAAAAATGCGCAGTATGAAAGCTGTGACATGCAAATGCTGGCGATTTCTGTTGATGGAAATCCGCCCGTAGTTGAAGAGTGTGTGGTGTTAGAATAAATTGTTCGCTTTCGTCGTTTCCGACTCATCAGCATAGATACGCATCTATGGAGCGAACTGACAAGCAGGAGAATAATAGGCGGAGAGAACCGCCAAATTCGGCGGCTTGCCAGTCCAGTGTGTGGCTACATGAACAGGTGGACGATCCACCCGAGTCCCAACGCCACGAGAAGAGTCAAGTAATAGACGACCCTTCTCTCAAATTGGTCTGTTCCACCGTTTGGTCTGGTGGTAAACAACGAGATGAAGATGTTCAGCCCGATAGACTGGATCAAATTCAACTCGTGGATGTTGTTGAACGTGGGGCTGATGAACCAGCCCCACATCACCATAGTCACAAATCCTCCGAAGAGGATATCGACGACAATAAAGAAAAGGTCGCTGACAATGTTGCCAGCCCTTTCCCTGCCATAGCTCATGATCAATCTTTCTCCTCACCCGGACGGAATGTCCGTGTTTTATAAAAAACACTGCTACTGCTCTGGCGCCCGGATGGCGCTTGCAAGATGAGGTTTCACGACACTATTTTGCTTCCGCTAAAATAACGCCATAAAATCTCACCTTGCTTTATTCTCAACTGCTTGTCAAAGTGCGCTTTCGGACGAGGATTTGCTCGTCAACAAAAGCTGTATCTATTTATATCACAAATAAAATAAAATGTCAATAGATTTTGTCAAAAATGTAGCATAATATATCACAGCGTTGTTTGCAAAGCAGAGAACACGTCCGCCTTGTCTCGCTCAATCAACTCAGCGCGCGCGGATATTTCGGTAATTCCTAATTTGATTGTCCTGGCGAGGGCTGGAATATTTTCCATCGGTTCAAAGAATTGTCGAAAGTCGTTAAGTTCGTCGGTTGTCAGCAGAGCTGTGGCGGCATAGCGGATGAAATCGTCGTAGCTTTTATCATCGCCAAACGTATCTTCGACCCACGCCCAGTTCTCCTTTAACCAATTCCACGCAATTTGGCGGCTTTCTCTGGTCCGAATTAAATACACGAACCAACGGCTGGCGTCTTGCGGGCGGATAATATTGGAATCTTTAATGTTGGCAAGAATTTTTTCTGCTGTTTCAAGGTTTTTGGTAGAAGTTAGTCCAATTGCAATATCATTCTGCAGGTCATTTGACGGCGTGTTCTTATATGCAGTAAAGAGATTTTCAGTCATCTCTGGCGTCTCGAAATGTCTTACGTTTACGCTGATGATTAAAGCTCGAATTTCTGTCGGTAAGTCTTCCAATCTATTATTGTCAAAACGCGTTTTTGCCTCGTTCAAAACTTCTTCATCTTCGCTATACATCATCAAACTCAGAGCCGTAGTGCGCCGTTCGCGGTCGTCGTCTGATTCGCCAGATTTTTCATCCCAGCCAAGCTCTTCAAATGTGGCGCGCGCAAATTCTCCAGAAATTCGCTTTAATGAATCTCTGGCGGCGTCATTGTCATCAACGAATTTTCGCAGTTCCGTCAAAGCGCCAGCCGCCATACCGAAGACTTTTTCGTTGGTCTCAGTTTTTAGCGACAATGCCAATGGAAGTAGTGACGCCGAATTTTCAAATCCAGCGCGGGCGAGTATTGTCGCGTCCTGTAAGATACAAATCTTATCCAAGGTTGGCAATTCTGTAATGTTTTTTAATAAATATTCGCGAGTAGATTCGTCATATTTGGTGACGAAGTGGGCGCTTAAGCCACAGTTTAATTGCAATGGCCTTTCAATGGAAACGGTAGTTTCTTTTTGATCCAAGATTTTTACGTCAAGTGGCTGGTTTGCGAATAATGGAATCGGCCATAACGCGTCGGATGGTTGGTGCTCGCCGATGAAGAATCGTTCCTGACTTAAAATCGCCGCGTCGTGACTGTTTGAAACTGATACGACAGGAAGGCCAGGTTGGGAAATCCAAGCGTTCATTAGATTGACAATTGGCTGACTGCTCGCCGACTCTAATTCTTGCCACAGGTCATTTCCGACAGTGTTTTTATACGCGAATTTTTCAAAATATGATTTAAGTCCAGCGCGAAATGCCTCTTCGCCGATAAGCTTCCTGACCATAACTAGCAATCGCCCGCCTTTGGCGTAAACGATTGCTGGGTCGAACAAAGTGCTGATTTCATCTGGATGATTGACGTCGGCTTGAACGGATTGAACGCCATCTAAGCTGTCTCTTCTAAGTGCGGCTGTTACTTCATTCGTGGCAAAATCTTCCCACATGCACCATTCGGGGTGTAATGCATCAATCGCCACGTACTCCATCATATTGGCAAAGCTTTCATTGAGCCATAAATCATTCCACCACTGCATGGTAACCAAATTGCCGAACCATTGATGGCTGAGCTCGTGCGCGATAACCGTAGCAATGAAGCGCCTGGATGATTCTGGGGTTAATTCTGGGTCCGCAAGCAAACAGCTTTCGCGGTAAGTAATTAATCCCCAGTTTTCCATGGCACCAGAGGAGAAGTCGGGAAGGGCGACGTGGTCAGATTTTGGCAATGGATATTTGACGCCGAAATATTCATCATAAAAATCAATTGAACGAGTGGCAATGTCTAACGCAAAATCTAAGGTATTTTCATTCTGAGCTGGCGTCGCCCAGACGCTGACCTCGACGCCAGATTTGGTGCGGGCGGTTTTCTTGTGCAATTCACCGATGACAAAAGCCAGAAGATAACTGCTCATTCGCGGTGTTTTCTCAAATGTCGTCGTGAGAGAATTACCATTTTCTTCTTCGTGTTTTACGGGCATATTTCCCAGAACCGTTATTCCTGTTTGGGTGATCAGTGTCAAATCATATTCAGCTTTGGCGGCTGGCTCATCAACACAAGGGAAAACTTCGCGGGCGTGGTGCGATTCAAATTGAGTTGCGAAAAGCTGTTTTTTAACGCCGTCGTGAGTGAAGTAGCAAGGATATAATCCGTGCATTGCGTCGGTAATATTTCCGGAAAAAATGATGTGAATTGTGTGATTTCCGTTTTTAAGGTTCGGCTGAGATAATCTCAATTCGTCAAACTCACCAAATGAAACGTCGGCGGGCTGATTGTCGATTATGGCTGATTGAATTGCTAAGCCTTTGGAATGTAGTAAAATTGATTCGCTGGTGGAATTGCCAGAAATGATAACTGTGCCAGAAAATTCTTTTTCCTCGGCGCGCGTTAGATCGAGAGTTAAGTTGTAATGATTTGGTGTGAATGTGTCGAGTAGGCGTGGAACTTTAGTCATAGTTTAATTATAATACAGTCATGAGGGTGAATAAAATACGACGTCGGCAAGTGGTGATTGCGCTGGTAATTTTGATAGTCGGCGTGGCGGTTTGGGCTTCGCGAATTTCGCAACCCGAACCTCAGACAATTCAAACTTCAACGCAACGAGAATTATTTGGTGCTTCGAACGCCAAATCGGAATTGGAAAAGATAGAAGTTAAAGGACGTGCGCCAAAGACTGGTTATTCCAGAAAGCAATTCGGTAACGGCTGGGGTAAAATTAACGGCTGCTCTGTACGAGAAGTGATTCTGGCGCGAGATCTGACTGATGAGAAAATTGATGAAAAATGTCGAGTTTTATCGGGTGTATTGAATGATCCGTACACTGGTCAAACAATCCAATTTCAGCGCGGCGAAAAAACCAGCTCTAAGGTCCAGATTGATCATGTAGTGGCTTTGAGCGATGCTTGGCAAAAGGGCGCGCAGCAAATTTCTCCAGAAGAGCGAGAGAAATTGGCGAATGATCCGTTAAATCTGTTGGCGGTTGATGGTCCAGCGAACCAAGCCAAAGGTGATGGCGACGCGGCAACTTGGCTGCCGAGCAATAAATCTTTTAGGTGCCAATATATTGCGCGACAAGTGGCTGTGAAGCGAAAATATCGCCTGTGGGTAACGGAAGCTGAAAAAAGCGCGATGTCGGGTATTTTGGAAAAATGTACTGAAGTAAATTGACAAAATGAAAAATTTTTAATACAATGAGAAAGTACTCATCCGGCCGGCAGGTCGGAGTTTTTCGTTTATGGAAGTTTGAGACGGAAAAAGATATAATTAATAAGAAGGAGAATGTAATGGAAGATTTGAATATTAAGCAGTTGACGTTGGCAGTGCGTACGATTGCTGAGGAAAAAAACTTGCCAGAAGAAACAGTTTTGAGCGTGATTGAGCAGGCGATTGCGGCGGCTTGGCGTCGTGATAATGGTACGCGAGATCAGTTGGTTCGCGCTAGCTTGAACATCAATAACGGTACGGCTGTCGTGTCGGTTGTTAAAACTGTTGTTGAAGAAGTTGAGAATGATGCCAATCAAATCGACCTAGAGGAAGCTAAGGAGATAGATCCTACGGCTGAGCTTGGCGGTGAAGTTGTGATGGAAACTCATAATGTGACGACTTTTGGTCGAGTTGCGGCTCAGACTGCTAAGCAAGTGATCTTGCAGCGTCTGCGTGAAGCTGAGCGTGAAGTTGTTTTGGCGGAATTTGAGGATAAAATCGGTACGGTTGTTATCGGTACAGTTCAGCGAGTTGAGCCGCGCGTTGTGCGAATTGAGCTGGGCAAGGCTGTCGGAATTATGCCTCAGAGCGAGCAAATTCCTGGTGAATATTATGGCGTTGGCCGTCGAATTAAGGTTTATATTAAGGACATTGAGCGCGAAGGTCGCGGTCCGCAATTGATTCTTAGCCGCGGCAACGAAGAGTTTGTGCGATTCTTGTTCAATCAAGAAGTCCCAGAGATGGAAACTGGTGCAGTTGAGATTAAGGCAATCGCTCGCGAAGCTGGTCGCCGAACCAAATTGGCGGTTTCTTCAGCGTTACCTGGCGTTGATCCAGTTGGTACGTTTGTTGGCGGTCACGGCGCCCGCGTTCAGGCTGTGATGAATGAAATTGGCGAGCAGGAAAAAATTGATATTATTCCATATGAGGAAGATGCGGCTGGATTTATTGCTAATGCGATGAGTCCGGCAGAGGTTTTGAGTGTGACTGTCAATGAAGATGAGAAGCGTGCGACGGTTTATGTTAGCGAAGATCAGCAATCAATAGCAATTGGTCGCGCTGGACAGAATGTTCGCTTGGCAAGTCGATTGACTGGCTATGAGTTAGACATCGAAGCAAAAGCTCCTGTTAAGACAGAGCCAAAACCTCGAAAGAATATTGAGGATAGCTTGATGAGCGTAGTTGAGGAGGTGGCGGAATAAGCTGCCTTCTGCGAATCGCCGAAAACGAAAGGAGGGCGATATGTCAGAAGATTTTTCTGAATTAGAACCTCGGCTGACGGAAACGGCTCGAGCCAGTTTGGGGCGGGCTGGTTTTCTGGCGCATAATGAGGGGAGTGAGTATGTTGGCACGGAGCATATTTTGCTTGGTGTGTTGGCGCAAAATTCGTCATTGGGTGCAAAGATTTTGGCAGAAAACGGCGTAACTTTGGATCGTGCGGAAATGGCATTGAACCTGACCGCAAAGCCGCTGGTGATTACGATTGTAAGTAAGGGTTTGAGCGCTGAAGTTGTTGAATTGATAAGAATTGCTTGGCAATTAGCGGTCGAATTTGGGCAGGAAAAAATTGGCACGGAACACATCGTTTATGGAATGTTGCAACAGCACGAGGCGCGAGCGACTAAATTGCTGCGAGATATGAACGTTGACATTGACAATCTGCGTGGAAATCTGGAAGACGTGTTTGATAAACAGCAATTTGAATCTCTGCAGAGTGAACGCAGTGTGGCAAGTAAAAATTCTGGCGATCTGCGAGTTTTGGATAAATTCGGTGTCGATTTGACGCGGCGTGCCAGCGAAGGATTTTTGGATCCGGTGATTGGTCGAGCGTCGGAAATTCAGCGAATGATCACGATTTTGGGCCGGCGGAGTAAGAATAATCCAGCGCTGATTGGCGAACCTGGCGTCGGTAAAACTGCGGTCGTTGAAGGATTGGCACAAAGAATTGCTGATAATAAAGTCCCTGAATTTTTGAAGGGCAAGCGACTTTTTCAACTGGATTTGACGGCGATGATTGCGGGGACGAAATATCGCGGGCAATTCGAGGAGCGATTGCAAAAAGTTCTGGCGGTCGCTAAAAAACATCAAGAAGTTATTTTGTTTATTGACGAGTTGCATCTGTTGGTTGGCGCTGGTTCAGCCGAAGGTTCGATGGACGCGGCGAATGTATTGAAGCCAGCGTTGTCGCGAGGTGAGGTGCGATTGATTGGCGCGACGACGTTTGATGAATATCGAAAACATATCGAAAAAGATGCTGCGTTGTCACGGCGCTTCCAGTCGGTGACGATCAATGAGCCATCGCCAGAAGAGGCGGTGGAAATGATGCGAGGTTTGAGAGGAAAATTAACTAAGCATCATCAAGTTCAAATTCCTGACGAAATGCTTACTGAAGCGGTGGATTTGAGTCAGCGTTACGTGACGGAGCGATTTTTGCCAGATAAAGCGATTGACGTGATTGACGAGGCGGCGAGTTTATTGAAGTCTAGTTCGCCGATAAAATTGTCGCGTAAGGATAAGTTAGCTCGCCAAATTAAGCGATTGGCTGGAAAAATTGACGCCGCGGTCGAAGCTGAGGATTATGAAAAAGCCGCAGAATTTAAGATGCAAATGAGGCAGTTGGAATTGCAGGCCGAAGCGCTGAAAGATGAAGCTAGTGATGAGCCAGTATTGACCGATGAATATTTGCGTCAAGCGGTTTCGGCAATGACGAATATCCCGATTGACAGATTATCGTTAAATCAGATGAAGGATTTGATTCGCCTGGAGAAGCGACTGAGCCAGAGCGTTCTTGGTCAAAATGAAGCGATTGAGCAGCTGGCGCGCGCGATTCGTCGTAATAAAGCTGGGCTAAATCGTCAGAGTGGGCCGCTTGGGTCGTTTATCTTTCTGGGCCCGACTGGAGTTGGTAAGACGGAATTGGCACGAGTTCTGGCACGGGAAGTTTTTGGCGGCGATGATAGCTTGATTAAAATTGACATGAGCGAGTTTTCCGAGCGTCACACGGCTAGTCGGCTAATTGGTGCGCCGGCTGGTTATGTTGGCTATGAGGATGGCGGGAAATTAACGGATAAAGTTCGTCGTCGACCGTATAGCGTGGTGCTGTTCGATGAAATTGAAAAGGCGCATCCTGACGTTCTGAATTTACTTTTGCAGATTTTGGAGGATGGCAAGTTGAGCGATTCTCACGGACGGACGGTTAGTTTTCGGCAGACGATTATTATCTTGACGAGCAACGTCGGCGCTGAGCAAATGATTCAGGATTCGGAGCTGGGATTTGGCGCGTCTGGGCAGAAAAAGTCGGCTAGCGAAAATCGTCACGAGAAAAATTCGCGTGCCGCTCTGCGTGAGCTTGAGGAGTTTTTGCGTCCAGAATTGATTGGCAGATTTGATAACGTGATTACATTTAAGCCACTCTCTCGTTCGGTCGTGCGAAAGATTTTTGACAATCTCACGTCTGACTTGATCAAGGCTGTTGCTCAACATGGAATGAAGCTTGATATTACTTCTTCGGCGAAGCGTTGGTTGATTGATCGGGGATTTGACGAGCAACGCGGCGTGCGAGTTTTAAGACGAACAATTCAGTCGGAACTGGCGGATCCGCTGAGCGATGTTTTATTGTCCAATAAAGCAAAACCTGGCGACACGCTGGAGGCTAAAATTGATAATGATAAGGTGGTGATTAATGTCAATCGTGCGTAGAATATTCAGCGTCCTCACGCCGATAATTGTACTTTCTACTGCGGTTTTTGTGATGATGAATCGTCAGCAAATTATTGACGAGATTACGCTGTGGCAATATAAACCAAGTGCGGAAATTGTAGCTATTGCTGACCGCGTGAAAATGTCAGACACTGGCAGAAAAATGTTCTATGTTTCTAATCCGCAAATCAAATCGGCGAATGAATTTAACGAAGATTGTCGGCGTGTGGAAAAGGGAAACGCAATTTTGGGTTGTTACAATCCGTCGTCTAGAGATATTTATATCTACAACGTAACCAACACTGAACTTGATGGCGTGAAAGAGGTGACGGCGGCGCATGAGATGTTGCACGCTGCTTGGGAAAGGTTGAGTGCGTCGGAAAAATCTCATTTGAGCGAGCTTTTGGAGCAGGCTTATAATAATGTGAAAAATAAAAAATTGTCTGAGCGAATGGAGTATTATGATCGTGCGCAACCTGGAACGAGAGCTAACGAGTTGCACTCAATTTTGGGGACGGAATTTGCCAATTTGGGCGACGAGCTGGAAGAATATTATCGACGATATTTTACTGATAGATCCGAGGTTGTGAAATTGCACGCGCAATATCAAGAAAAATTTGAGTCCAGAGAAAATGAAGCACAGAAATTGAGTGAGTCGTTGAAGGTCCGGAAGGAAAAATTGAACAGAGAATTATCGCAATATTCAACTGATTTGGCGGATTATAATAGTCGCGTGGCGGACTTTAATCGGCGAGCGGGCATTAGTGGCGGTTTTTTGTCACAGAGTGATTTTTATAGTCAACGTCAAGCTTTGAAGTCGGAGCTCTCGGAGTTGAATGAAAGGCGTGCCAATTTGAATTCTGAGATCAATTCTTATAATTCTGATGTTTTGCGACTCAGGGAGTTGGGCGTGCAGATTGATGAATTGAATAAAAGTTTGGATAGTTTGGAGGGGGCGAAATAATGGCGAAAGCTCGAAGTCAATTTGTTTGTCAGCAGTGCGGAGCGAGTTTTTCAAAGTGGGCTGGCAGGTGTGAAAATTGCGGGGAATGGAATTCGCTAGTCGAGCAGGTCGTTTCTTCTGGCGGGTCGTCCGTTGTCGATAAATCTGCCGGGCGCGGTAAAGTCTTGAAAACGTCTAGCATTCGTGAAGCTGCCTCTGAGTCTGGGCTAGAAAGATTAAGTACGGGAATTGACGATTTGGACACTGTTTTGGGTGGTGGATTTTTGGTTGGCGGCGTGGTGTTGGTGGCGGGTCAGCCAGGAATTGGGAAAAGTACGCTGCTGGCGCAAGTTGCGGCACATATCGCCAAGACAAAATCGGTGTTATATGTAAGCGGTGAGGAGTCGGTTTCTCAAGTGAAGCTTCGTGCGGAGCGTTTGGGTGCGGCTGATTCGGAAAAAATGCAGCTGGCGTCCAGTAATAGCGCGGAAGATATTGCGACGTCAATTCAGCAAGGCGGGTATGATTTGGCGATTGTCGATTCGGTTCAGACTATTTCACTTAGCGAAATTTCTTCGGCTCCTGGGTCTGTCAGTCAAATCACCAACTCGTCAAATGTAATTATTCGTGCCGCCAAAGCTTCGGGCACGGCGGTGATTTTGGTTGGTCACGTCACCAAAGAGGGTTCGATTGCTGGTCCGAAAATATTAGAGCATTTGGTGGACGTTGTACTGAACTTTGAGGGCGATCGATATGGCGGTTTTCGAGTTGTTCGAGCACAGAAAAATAGATACGGCTCGACTAACGAAGCGGCGATTTTTGAAATGGACGAGCAAGGTCTAAGAATCGTGAAGAATCCGTCGGCGGAACTTCTGGCGGAACGTCAGAATCTGGATGGGTCAATTGTGCTGGCGACCATGGAGGGCGCACGTCCGCTTTTGGTGGAAATTCAGGCGCTGGTCAATCCGACGAATTTTGGCTATCCTAAGCGCACGGCGAGTGGTTTTGATCTGAATCGATTAAATCTGTTGGTGGCGGTCCTGGAGAAGCGAACGAAGTTGAAGTTGGCGGACAAAGATATTTATGTCAATGTGGTCGGCGGTCTGAAATTAAATGATCCAGCGGCCGATTTGGCGGTGGCGATGGCGATTGCTAGCGCTAGTGCTGGTCGAAGTCTGGACGAAGGCGCCGTGGTGTTTGGCGAGATTGGTTTGGGTGGCGAGGTCCGCTCGGCGACGAATTGGCAAGCTCGAATTAAAGAGGCGAAGAAGCTGGGCTTCACTTATGCGATTGCGCCAAAAGTTCATAAAGATAAATTTATAAAAGGCGTCAGCGATATGCGACAGGCGCTGATTGACTATTTACAATAGAAAGGGAAAAATGAAAGATTTTTACGGATTGATAATAATTATAATGTTGCTTGGTTTGGCAGCCGAAGTTTATCTCTTGGCAAAACCGCGACGAAATTCATCAGTGGGCGCGGCGCCGATTTTGGTCGACACGTCAGTGCTCATGGATGGGCGAGTGACTGAACTGGCGAAGACTGGATTTTTGCTGGGCAAAATTATTGTGCCGAGGAGTGTATTGACGGAATTGCAATTATTAGCCGATGGCGCAGATCATGACAAGCGTGAAAGGGCGCGATTCGGTATGGATGTCGTGAAGGAGCTTAAGGATATTTTGAAGTCTTCATTCGAGCTTTATGACGATAATATTCGCGTGCCAGAAGGCGTGGATTCTCGATTGCTAAAATTGGCGAAGGAGATGGACGCGGCAGTATTGACGCTTGATTACAACTTGAACAAGGTGGCGCAAGTTGACGGCGTTAAGGTTTTGAATATCAATGAGCTGGCAAAAAGTTTGAGGATGAGTTATTTGCCTGGTGACGAGCTGGATTTGGAGCTGTCACAGAAGGGGCAAGATTCTCATCAAGCGGTTGGCTATTTGAAAGATGGAACGATGGTGGTTGTTGAGAACGCCAAGCGCTACATTGGGCAAACGAAGAAAATTGAGATTATTCGAAGCTTGCAGACCGACGCTGGCAAAATGATGTTTGCAAAGCTTGTGGTTGAACAGAAAAAACCTGTAAAGCAGAAGACCAACGTTCCTAAAAAGCGCACAAATGGTCGCTCAAAAACATCAGCTCAACACGAGGCTGAGCTGATTAATTTAGTAAATAAACAATAGTTTATTTAGTGAACTTGAATGCTGCCGCTTGAAGTGGCGGTGTAATATGCAGAGTCTCTTACGGTTACAGAAACTGTGTGCGATCCTGCCGTATCAAGTTCTACTGTGGCGGTCTGCTTGCCGCTTGAAGTAATTTCTGAACTCTTAATGCTCTTTCCATCCACGGTAATTTCGATTGCCGATAAGCCCCAAGTTCCTGCTGTAACATCAACATTTATCGTATATTTCTTACCACTGTTGGTGTATGATATCGCTCCAATTTGTGGCTTAGTGTCGTCGCACTTGTGGATGTCATCTTCTGCGTTCGCGTCGTAGCCTGAAGGAACAGTGATTGATTCTTTCTTAGTTAAAGGATCAATAATCTTTGTCACTTCAATCTCTTCCTTTGCGCCATCCGGAGTACAGTTTGTCGCCTTTTTCTTAGAGACTTTATCGAAGGTGATTTTCTCTGTAGATTGACTTTGTCTCTTATTCCACCATGACGGGTAGAGCTCACCGTTGACAGTCTGGATTCCGCTTGGTCGCTCATACCATTGACCTGACTTCCATTTGCCTTCTTTGGCGTAAACTTGGGTGTGGGCAAATTCCATAACGCTTCTAACTACTGGCATACCGTAGTTGGAGGCTGATGTGCCAATCACGCTGGTGTCGGAGTTTCCGAGCCACATTCCCATGACCAGAGCTGGGCTGTAATTAACAATCCAAAGGTCTTTTGGCTGCGAACCCTTGTCGGATGTACCGGTCTTTGCAGAGGTTCGAACGCCATTGACGCCCATCCAGCCGTGAAGTCCAGGGGTTCGGTCGGACAAGATGTCGTTCACGATGTACGCTGATTGCGAGTCGATAACTTGCTTGCCTTCATCTTTCCATTTTTTCAGAGTTTCGCCTTGGCTGTTCTTCACTTCAATCACGCTTGAGACGTCTTTTTGGACTCCCATTCGCGCCAATGTTGAGTAGGCGTTCACCAATTCTGTCTGTTTGGTTCCACATGCGCCAATTGCTGCACCGAGTCCGTAACCACCGGCATTTTCTTCCTGGCGGCAATAGTTGGTGTCGCCCATCCTGCGTATTCCCTCGACGACAGGCTTGGCGGATCCGTCACCAACGATGTAAGCGGCTTTGATGGCTGGGACGTTTCGTGATAGAGCCAGCGCTCTTCGAATATTGATGGCGCCCATAAACTTATTGTCCCAGTTTCTTAGAGTTGCGCCGTATAGTTTATCGATATTCTCATCGGCTAAGACTGTGCCACTACCGTATGCTTGCTTGCTGTCGTGTTTGTCGAACAATTGAACAAAGACAAGCGACTTAATCGTGGAACCTGGCTGAATATAGGAAACTGCGGCGTTGTCCTGACCAAAGCCGGTGTAGTTAAAGTCACGGCTACCAACAAGCGCTACGATTTGTCCAGTCTGAACATCCTCAACCGTTGCGGCGCCGTTACTAATTCGCACAGCGTCTGGTCGACCAGTTGCAAAGAACGACTTCATCTCATTTTCAAGTTTCTCCTGAATTCGCCAGTCGAGGGTGGTTTTAATCGTCAATCCACCGCGTCCAACGACTGATTCGCCAAGCTCTTTACTCAACTGATTGCGAACCATCAATAGGAAGTGAGGAGCCTTAATATTCTCCAAGTGCTCAGTCTGCGGCTTAAGCGTGCTTAAGATATCAATCTTTTTAGCTTTTTCAGCCTCATCCTTGGTAATAACGCCTTGCTCGGCCATGTAATCCAGAACTGTATGTTGTCGGGCAATTAAAGCCTTATTTCCAGCGGTGTTATATGGATTATAGTAAGTTGGATTCTGCGGAATACCAGCAATTAGCGCCGCTTCCGCCAGCGTCAGATCTTTGGCGTGCTTGCCAAAGTATGTCTGAGCGGCAGACTCTGCGCCGTTACGACGACCGCCGTATGGAGACTCATTCAGATATAATGACAGAATTTGGTCTTTGCTGTACATACGCTCGACTTCAATTGCGAGAATGATTTCCTTGATTTTTCGAGGAATACCGCTAATTGATCGGTCGCCGGCCTCATCTGCGAAGAAGACTTGCTTGACTAGCTGCTGTGTCAGAGTTGATCCACCCTGAACTTGGCGTCGTGAAGCAGTTGAGAGCATTGCGCGCAACATGCCGCTAATACTGATGCCGTGGTGATTATAGAAGTTTCGGTCTTCAATTGCGACAGTGGCTTTTTTCAAATAGTCGCTAATCTGGTCAGATTCGACAACTAATTGATAATTACCTGTGCCTTTATCTTCCCAAAGCAAATTGTCGTTGCGGTCGTAATATTTAGTGACGGTCGTTTGAACGCGCTTAGCAAGCTCGCCAGGGCGAATTTTATCGAGGTCTTTACGGAAATAGGCGAACATTCCGCCGATAAGTAGCAGCATCAACAAAATACTGACGCCAAGAATTTTCAGCGCCATCAGTCCGCCGCGCTTGGAGAACCAATATTTCGCTAGTCGCTTCGGATGTAATCGATAAAAGAATCGCTTTACGGGATGTTTCGGCAAAGTCGCCAAATATTCCGCTCGTTCGCGCGCGTCCTTATCTTTTTTAGTCTTATGTTTCTGCGCCAAATTGGCATATAAGTTCATCCGTTTCGACGGAGATTTCTTATCGCTTGAGCCGTGTCCGGCGGTGCTTATCGTAGTCTTTTTCTTCACAATTCTATTATATCACGCATATGTTTCGCTTCAATTGTAAAATTGCTATACTAATATGTAGAAAAGGAGTGATATGAAATTATCAGAAGAATTACAATGGCGTGGATTCTGGAATCAGACCACATTTACTGACGACAAACTTATCGATTCGGAGAATTTCACGCTCTATTTGGGGACGGATCCTTCGGCGGACAGCTTGCATGTTGGGCATTTGGCGGTTTATATGATGGTTCGACATTTTTTGGAGCGCGGGCATAAAGTGTTTTTGCTCGTTGGTGGCGGCACGGGAATGATTGGCGATATGCGCGACACGGAAGAGCGAAACCTGCTTTCGTACGAGGAAATTGAACATAACAAGCAAGCCTTAAAGTCCCAAGTTTCGCGAATCTTTGCTGGACGAGATTTTACTTTGGTTGATAATGCTGACTGGCTGGCTGATCTGGAATTACTGCCGTTTCTTCGCGATATCGGTAAGAATTTCAATATGGCGGATTTGGTGAGCCGCGAATTTTTCAAGGCGCGCATTAATAATGGCAAGGGTTTGAGCTTTGCGGAATTCACTTACACTTTGCTTCAGGGCTATGATTTTTGGCATCTATTTAGTCAATATGGCGTGAATCTGCAAATTGGTGGATCGGATCAATGGGGCAATTTATTATCCGGTGTGGATCTGATTCGTAAGAAAGAAAACACCGAAGTCTACGCAATGACTGCACCGCTGCTTATCAATAAGTCGACTGGTCGTAAATTCGGTAAATCTGAAGGCGGTGCGGTTTGGCTTGATGAAAATAAAACCAGCGTCTATAAATTCTACCAATTCTGGCTGAATGTCGATGATGAGAGCGCAATTGAATATATGAAGATATTTACGATGTTGGATCGTGATACGATTGAAGCTATTGCTGAAAATCACGCTGTTAATCCAGGTGCGCGTTCGGCTCAGAAGGTTTTGGCCCGTGAAGCTACTGACATTGTTCACGGTAGCGCGCGTCGTGAATCTGTTGAGCGTGTGAACGAAGTGTTGTTTGGTGGTGGCGATTTTAAGAAATTGTCGGACGATGATTTAGGTGCTTTGGCTGAAGAAATTCCTTGCGTTGATGCTGGAATTGATGTGATTGAAGCGCTGGTAGAATCTGGGGCAGTTGGCTCTAACGGCGAAGCAAAGCGATTGTTAAAATCTGGAGCTATTAGCCTAAACGGCGAAAAACTTGCCGAAAATAAAGTCGTTAATGACACGTCGCTACTGAAGAAGGGTAAAAACACATTCGTATTAATTATGGAAGGGGACGAATAATGAAGAAAATTATCGGTTTTGATTTGGATGATACGCTAGCAATTACAAAATCGCCAATTAGCGATCGTATGGCGGAGATTCTTAGTCGATTGCTTGAGAATTATGACGTTTGCGTGATTACGGGCGGCACGTTTCAACAGATAAAGAAGCAGGTGATTGATAGGTTGAATGTTACTCCGGAGTTGCTCCAGAAGTTCCACGCGATGCCGACTTGTGGAACTCGATATTATCGATTTGACGCCGCCGATGATGAATGGAAAATTCAGTATGCGAACGATTTGTCTGACGAGCAAAAAGCTCAGATAACCGTGGCGTTGGAAGAAGTTGCGAAGGAAATGGGCATTTGGTGCGAGAATCCTGCGGGTGAAATAATTGAAGATCGACATAGCCAAATTACTATGTCGGCTTTGGGCCAACAAGCTACACCTGAGGATAAATATGCGTGGGCTGAAAAATATAAGGATGTCCGTCCGATATATCGTGACAAGGTTGCGGAGAAGTTACCTGGGCTTGAAGTGCGAATTGGTGGTACGACTAGCACTGACATCACGCTTCCGGGAATTGATAAGGCTTATGGAATTGGCAGGTTGCTTGAATTGAATGGCTGGTCGAAAGAAGAAACGCTGTTCTTTGGTGACAAAATTGAAGAAGGTGGCAATGATTTTCCAGTGAAGCAAATGGGCGTAGATTCAATCGGCGTGAGAGGCTGGGAGGATACGGCTTACGCTCTGGAAGGCATTAACGCCGTTTCGTAGATGAAATTAACAACTCCTCTTGAGCAAATTAAAGGCGTCGGGCCGAAAACTGCTCAGGCTCTAGCGGCGGCTGGTCTTAAAACGATTTCCGACGCTTTGGATTTTTTACCACGAGCGTATGACGATTATTCAACTGCGGTTAATATCGCAGATCTTCGGCCGGGAAAAGTTACTGTTAAGGCGCGCTGCGAGTCGGTTTCGACGCG
Source organism: uncultured Candidatus Saccharibacteria bacterium (assembly GCA_937921475.1). Lineage (GTDB taxonomy): Bacteria > Patescibacteriota > Saccharimonadia > Saccharimonadales > Saccharimonadaceae > Nanosynbacter. The sequence goes on from CALFPG010000010.1 coordinate 84,925, forward strand.
TATTGTTCGGCGTGGGCTTAGAATCACGACCGCGGTTTTGGCGGATAAATCGGGCAAGGTTAAGGCGGTTTGGTTCAATCAGCCGTACCGCGAAACGCAATTAAAATCTGATGCGGAATTTATTTTTTCTGGTCAATTTGGTATGCAATATAACCGCTATCAAATCAACAATCCGTCCGTCGAGTTAGCAAAAGAAGTTGCTAAGACAACGATAGAAAACGCATCTGGAATTCAGCCGGTTTATAAATCTATCAAAAATATCCGTCCAAAAACCGTGCAAGATTTGATGAAAAATATTCGTCCAATTATGGATTTTTTGCCCGAGACTTTGCCGGAAAATATTATTCAGCGCCAAAAATTGGTTAGTCGATCTGAGGCGGTTAAATTTCTTCACGCGCCAAAAACTCACGAGGAAATTTCCCGCGGTCGTGAGCGTCTGGCGTTTGAAGAGTTGTTCGAGATGATATTGGCGGCGCAATTTAACAAGCAAGAACAAACCAGATTAACGGGCTGGAAGATTCCGTTTAATAAGTCGGTCGTGAAGAGTTTTGTCGATCAATTACCGTTTCCTTTGACGAACGCTCAGCGCCGAGCTGCGTGGCAAATTCTGCAAGATTTGGAGTCTGATCATCCGATGAATCGGTTGTTGCAAGGAGATGTTGGCTCGGGAAAAACTGTCGTTGCGGGATTGGTGGCTGCGGAAGTGGCGAAGGCTGGTTTTCAAACGGCAATTATGGCGCCGACGGAGATTTTGGCGCAGCAACACGCGAAAACGCTTGACGAGTTATTGTCGCCATTTGGTGTGTCTGTTGCACTTCTGACGGGTCACGTGAAAGGTGCGGCGCGCAGTCAATTATTGGACAATTTGGCTAGCGGTAATATTGACGTTGTGGTTGGCACGCACGCGCTAATTCAGGAAAAAGTTGCGTATCATAAATTAGGTTTCGCGGTGATTGACGAACAGCACCGATTTGGCGTGAATCAAAGACAAGCTTTATTGGAAAAGTCTGATTTTATGCCGCATCTTTTAAGTATGACCGCCACGCCAATTCCGCGCAGTCTGGCGCTGACATTGTACGGAGAATTGGACATTTCTATTTTGGACGAGTTGCCCTCTGGTCGTCAGCCGATTCGGACTAAGATTTGGTCGCCAGCATCAGCTCCGAAGCTTTACGAATCGATTGAAAATGAGCTAGCTAAAGGCCGCCAAGCTTACGTTATTTGTCCGTTGATTGATGATAATCCAGATAATGATAAGAAATCGGTGGAGGCGGAATATAATAAATTGTCTAAAACTATTTTCAGCCATCGTCGAGTTGGGTTGTTGCACGGAAAGCTTCCTGCTGAAGAAAAAGCTGAAGTGATGCAGAAATTTGCGGACGGCGAGCTGGATATGCTAGTCAGTACGACTGTGGTTGAAGTTGGCGTGAATGTGCCGAATGCGACAGTGATGTTGATTGAGAATGCGGACAATTTTGGATTGAGCCAGTTGCACCAATTGCGTGGACGAGTTGGGCGCGGGAAACATCAGAGTTTTTGTCATTTGATGATGAGCGGTCATGATAAGCCGAGCCAACGACTTCGGGAGATTGAGAAATCGCAAGATGGGTTTTATTTGGCGGAGGTTGATTTGAAATTGCGTGGACCTGGCGAGATTTACGGTAAAATGCAACACGGGGATTTGAACTTGAAAATTGCCTCGCTGGCGGATACGGCGCTAATTGCTCGCGCTCAAGTCGAAGCTGAACGCTTTGTCAAAGAGGGGCGAGATTTGCTACAATATAATCATCTGGCGCACGCCGTCAGTCGCTATCAGCGATTAACTGTTTTAAATTAATATGTATGCAGGAACAACAATTAGGGATGGCTCTGGTCGATTTATTGGCGTCCACCAAAAAATAGATCGAGTCGCAAGGAGAAATATAAAACCAATTCTTCCTGATTGGTGTGATTTTCCTGATATTAAAAACATTCTTCATTTTGAGGGCAAGAATGGTCCTGATGGCGTCAAGCGGAAGAGCCCAGCCGTGGACGAGCCATGGCATTTTATAAATCCGGACGATCCAAATGATACGGCGCTCTTGGAGATGATTGACGGACATATTGGCAATTTAGCCCGAGCTCTACGAACAAATAATCCCGAGCGAGCGGCGTTTGAGGCGGCGTGGATGGCGCACGCGATTACCGACGGCTTGACTCCGGCTCATCATTTTCCTCTGGAGCAGGCTATGTCGGAACTTCGCGGCGGTGAAGGGCTGGAGACGCGAACCTCAATTTTGAAGAAAAATCTCATGAAGGGCGATAATGGAATTGAGCTGATTAAGAACAACTGGAAATTCTGGGGCGCCAAAGGTATGATGACGACACACGTGGCGTTTGAGGCTGGCGTGGCTAGCGTGGTGGCATATCCGCGTTTTAAGGACGCAATTCCGGGTGACGATGAGATATTGCAGGTGAAAAATCACGGCTATCGTGAGTATTATTTGGACCAAGTTCACGCCGTGGCATCGATGAAAATGTACGACAATTTTAGCAAGAGCGGCTGGACGACGGACCTTGCTTGGCAGACAAATCATGAGCTGATGCCGATTATTATAAAGTCTGTGATGTTGGGCTGGCTGGCGTCCGTTTGGAAACTTGAGGCAGAAAAAAGTGAGAGTTAGGATTATCTCTGGCGAATTTGGCGGACGATTCATAAAAACTCCGCCCGGCTCAACGACGCATCCTATGGGCGAACGGGTGCGCTCGGCTATGTTCAATTCTTTAGGTGAATCAATACGCGGCGCGCGGGTTTTGGATGCTTTTGCGGGGTCTGGTGCTGTTGGACTAGAGGCATTAAGTCGCGGCGCAGAGTCGGTGGTTTTCGTGGAGCGAGATCGAGTCGCTCAGCGAGTAATTGCTGAAAACATAAGCATTTTGGGTGTCGAAGAAAAATCTATTGTAATAAAAACAACGATAGTAAATTGGCTAGAAAGCGCGAGTTCAACAGGGGAGTTTGATATTATTTTTGCCGATCCGCCGTACCATAATCCACAGTTTTCCACAGTTTCTAAGTTAATGAGACTACTCAAACCGGGTGGATTTATGATATTATCACATCCAGGAATAGGTGAGGTGCCAGTTCAAGACAAAACTGTTGTGGTGGACAGTCGTAGTTATGGGGAGGCGCACCTCACCAAGTTCCTACGA
>CALFPG010000011.1 GCA_937921475.1 uncultured Candidatus Saccharibacteria bacterium
CGCCGCCGCTTCTGGAAATCTGAAGATGACGGTGATAAAAATGACGCTTACCGCACGCTTCATTACGTTCTGGTGCGACTCAGTTATATGTTAGCGCCGTTTACGCCATTCTTAGCGGAAGAATTGTACCATAATTTGACGGGCGATAACGAGTCGATTCATCTTAAAGATTGGTTGCCGGCTGGTGAAATAGACAATTCAATGCTACGCGACATGAATGCACTGCGTACTGCGGTGAATGACGGCTTGTCGAAGCGCGCATCAGAGGGAATTAAAGTGCGTCAGCCGTTGGCGTCTGTGAAGCTTATTAACACTATTTCTCAGGATACGCCGGCGGAAGTTGCGCAGTTCTTGATTGATATCGCTAAGGATGAATTGAACGTAAAATCGGTTGAAATTGTTACAGATTCAGAGTCTGAGTCGGCGCAACCGAGCGTTGTTTATGACTTAACAATCACTCCTGAACTAAAGCGCGAAGGTTTGATGCGTGAAATCGTTCGCCACGTCCAAAGCGCACGCAAGCAGGCTGGTCTGCAGATAGATGATCGAATTGTACTGAGTATCTCCAGTGACGATTCTGAAATATCTCAAGCTGTTGACGCTTTCGCTGATGTCATTAAATCTGAAACGCTCGCCGTGGAATTGAATTCTGTGGTCAATGAATCGGAAAAATATGACGCCAAAATCGAGGGTAAATTGGTAAAAATTTCCCTGAAAAAAGCTTAAAGGCTAGTAAGTGAAATGAGAATATCCTCCTCTTCATGGGGAGGATATTCTATTGACTTTTCATCATACTTATGCTAATATATCACTGTTAATTGATAAAAATGAAAAAGTTATGCAAAATTTATTCAACAAATTATTTGGTAGTAAAGTAGGGTTTTCGCCAATCGACCCGCTGGCAGACGGACTTGCTGAAGAAATTATTAAAGAGCAGCGGGAGTCGCAGGCAATTCGGCTGGACGTTGACGAAATAGAAGATATTCGCAAGTTTTGGTCTCGTGCGGATGGCGGCTTTGACGATTGATGATGTATAATTACTCTCACAAAGAGCTGAAAATGTAGGAGGTACTATGATTACTAAAGCTATTATTCCGGTCGCTGGTTGGGGCACGCGAATGCTACCTATTACCAAATCTATCGAAAAGTGTATGTTGCCGGTCGGTACTCGTCCAGTGATTGATTATATTGTGCAAGACGTCGTGCGAGCGGGCGTGAAGGATATTTACTTCGTAGTTGGCGAGCAGAGTACACAGGTGCAGAGCTATTATCGGTCGAACATTCAATTGAACGATTATTTACGTCGAGCGGGCAAACAGGATAAGCTTCCTCTGGTGGCGCCACTTCGCGATGTCCGAATACATTTTTTAACTCAGCCGGGAACTGGTGGCTACGGCACAAGCATTCCAGTTGGTCTGGCGAGCGAATTTATTGAACAGGGCGAGTCGGCCTTTGTGATTATGGGCGATCAATTCTTTTGGCGTGGTGACGGCGGTTCAAACGCGGCAGATTTGGCGGAGCTGGTGGAATCGCGTGGATTGTCGGCTGGGCTATTAGGAAATCCTGTCGAAGAGGAATTTATTCCGCAAACAGGGATTATTGAAACTGACGATCAGGGCAATTTTGTGCGAATAATTGAAAAGCCAAAATTGGAAGAAGCTCCAAGTAATCTCAGTAATTCAAGCTTTTACATCCTGAACAAAGAGATTTTTGAGTTGGCGCGAACTTTGCCGGCGAACCCTAAGAGAGGCGAGTTTGAGCTAACGGACGCGATTAATGCGTACATCGATGGCGGCGGCGTGATTGCTGTTGGTGAGGCTAAGGGCGAATATATGGAATGCGGCTCACCGAGTGGTTGGTTGAAGGCGAATAACGCTATGGCGAAAAACGCTACTTGCTAACTGTACTTGATTTTATTGCTAGTTTTTGATAGAATTATTAGAGTTAATTCATAATAATTAAGGAACGAAATGAAAGCAGTCGTAAAAATCTCTGGCAAACAATATCTTGTCAGTGAAAAAGAGTCCCTCTTGGTGGATCTCCTCCCTGAAGGTACAAAAGAACTCACTCTCGACGCACTTTTAGTGATTGATGGTGATAAAATCAAGGTTGGTACGCCAACTGTAAAAGGCTCTAGCGTTAAAGCTAAGGTCGTAGAAGCGGAAGTTAAGGGCGATAAGCTTCGCGTTATCCGCTACAAGAGTAAAAAGCGTGTACATAAAGAAACTGGTCATCGCCAGAAGTACACGAAGATTGAAATTACGTCAATCAAATAATCTGAAGAGCCGCTTTCGTAAAGGAAGCGGTTTTTTGATGCCTGTTATTTATGTTCTGCTCATGCTATAATTAAGGCAGGTAAAAAGGGGAACGAATGACAAAAATCATTGCGGTGACAAATCAAAAAGGTGGCGTCGGCAAAACAACGACGTCAATTAACGTAGCATATTTTTTGGCAAAAGCTGGCAAGAAGACTTTGTTGGTAGATTTTGACCCACAGGGCAATGCTACCAGTGGACTTGGAATAGATAAACAGAATTTGGGCGCGACAATATCAGAGGTGATTATGCGACAAATTGACCTATCGAATATCATATTGCCAACGGAATATAAAAACTTATCAATCGCTCCAGCTACACCTCATTTGGCGAATACGGAAGTGGAGTTGGCGCAGGCGCAGGGAAGGTTTGTTCGCTTGCGAGAAGCTTTACAGAAGGCGACGGATTACGATTATATTATTATTGATAGCCCGCCGAGCTTGAGTTTGCTGACAGTCAACGGTATGATTGCCGCTAATTATGTACTGCTTCCGGTCCAGGCAGAATTTTACGCATTGGAAGGATTGGGGCAGCTTTTGGAAAGTATGAAATTGATAAAGAAGGGGCTTAACCCACCTCTGGAATTATTGGGTGTTTTGCTGACGATGATGGACTCCAGGACTACATTATCCGGTCAAGTTCATGCTGAGGTTAAAAAATATTTCCCAGATAAGATTTTCAAGAATAGCATTCCGAGAAACATTCGCTTGGCTGAAGCTCCTAGTCATGGCGCGCCAGTTGGTGCGTATGATCGTTTTTCAAAAGGTTCTCGGGCTTATAAGGCGCTAACGAAAGAAATTATAGAGAGGGTGGAACGATGAAAAAAGGTTTAGGTAGAGGTTTTGGGTCATTGATTCCAACCAATTTGATCGATGAAACGTTCGATCCGACAGCGCAACAGGACGTGAAAGTTTCTCATTTGAGAGATATTGCTATTGATCAAGTTGTCCCAGATCCAGATCAGCCGCGTCGTTTTTTTGATGAGAATGCTTTGAATGAGTTGACGGAATCGGTGCGCGAGCACGGCGTGGTTCAGCCGATTGTTGTGACGCCAAAAGGCGATAAATATCTGATAGTGGCGGGCGAGCGACGCTGGCGTGCGGCGAATAGGGCGAATTTAACAGAGGTGCCGTGTATCGTCAGGAGTATGAGCGATCAAAATCGCCTGGAGGTCTCTTTGATTGAAAACTTGCAACGACATGATTTGAATGCGCTTGAAACTGCGACTGCTTATCAAAAATTGCGCGATCAATTCAATATGACGCTGGAGGAAATTGGCAAGCGTTTGGGCGGCAAATCTATAAGTGCGGTCAGTAATACGTTGAGGCTACTGAAATTGCCGAAGTCTGTGCAGCAGGCGTTGTTTGAGGGGCGATTAAATGAAGGGCAAGCAAGGCCTCTAATCGGTTTGCCTGATGACGCCGCGGAAGATATTATGGAGCGAGCTATTCGCGAGGAGTGGTCAGCGCGACGAATTGAACAAGTGGTGACGTTATGGAAGCAGGCGAAGGCTAGTCCAATCGAGAACAAACGCCGCCCAGCAGATATGCCTCACGCAGATGCTATTGAAAGTCTTTCAAAGCGATTTGGAACAGGGGTAAAGATCCGTACAAACGGCCGTGGAGCCGGTCAGATTAGTATCAAGTTTAAGGATAATCTTGAATTTGAACGAATAAGAGAATTACTCGAAAAATAATTTTTATTAGAACGAGCGAATTTTATTGAACGGGAATATTCGTAGACTGACTGGTCCGACGATGTCATAAAGGGGGATTGGCCCCATGCAGTTTCGGGAGTCGCAAGAATAGCTTCCTTGGCGGTGATCACCCATAACGAATATCGTGCCTTCTGGTACGGTCGTATCGACATCTCCAGAGGTAGGCTGTCCTGGCTCATTCTTATTGACTGAGGTGTCAGGGTTAAATCCGTCAGGGTTTTCTGTATTGTAAACAGTTACGGTGCCGTTTTTCACAGTAACTCGCTCGCCAGCAAAGGCGATTACGCGCTTAACAATATATTCATCTTTGCCTGTTGAGGCGTTAAAATTCGGATTCTTAAACACAATTACTTGTCCGCGCTTTGGAATATAATTTTTATTCTGCAATTTTGAACCAGTGACGGGCAATCGATTGACGATCAGACGATCACCAGTGTACATCGTCGTTTCCATGCTGGCACCTTCAACATTGAAAGTTTGAAATACAAAAGTGTTCAATAAAAGAGTGCCGATCACCACGCCAACAACGAAAATGACCATTCCCAGGCCATCTTGTAATTTCGGATGACGATCCATAAAAGTAGCGTCCATTGTTTCAATTATAAGCGTTTTGTGTGTTATAATCAATAGATATGAAACCACGCAAACAGTCGATGGACGGATTTGTCGCCAAGCGACCACAGCGAACTTCGTTGGGGGAAATCACTAGCAAAAAAACGACTACGCTCGGGCATCATCGTAGTAACGAAGATAGTCCGCAAGTGTCGAATAATGCGACAAAGAATATTCAGCAACCAACTTCTGCTAATAAATTAAAGCAGAATATTAGCGAATCGTTGGCGGCGATTGATGAAAATACCAAGCCTTCTCATCGACAGGAGCGCAAACAGAAGCGTAAGAAAAAGTTAATTACCAGGATTATTCTTGCGATTATCGGAATTATTATTGCAATTGTGGCGGGTTGGCTGCTATTAAAATTATGGCAGACGATGAACTCGGTGTTCCATAACGGCGGAATCTTAGGACTATTTTCACAGCAGAAACTGAAAGAGGATGCTTATGGTCGAAGCAATGTGCTGATTTTAGGTACAACAGATGATGATCCGGATCACCCGGGTGCGACATTGACCGACTCAATGATGATTCTTAGCGTCAATCAGACAAAGAAGGACGCGTATATGTTTAGTATTCCGCGTGACTTGTATGTAAAATTTGGCATGGCGTGTAATTCTGGCTACGCTGGTAAAATCAATGAATATTTTGGCTGCGTGAATAACGGAGATAGCACGCAGGCAGAAGCTGAACGAATGGATAAAACGAAGAAATTCATCGGCGATATATTCGGTATGGATATTCAATACGTGGCGCATATTAATACTGCGGTGATTCGTGATGCTGTCAATGCGGTCGGCGGAGTTACTGTTGACGTACAGAGTCGTGATCCGCGGGGAATCCTTGATCCAAGCATGGACTGGATGTGCCGAGCGAAGGAATTGAACTATCAGCAACGTCGCGAACGATGTCCAACGGGTCACTATATGCAATTGACTAACGGTAAGCACGAAATGGACGGTGAAAAGGCGATGTGGTTCTCTCGAGCGCGTGGTTTGGTGGCGCCAACTTACGGTCTGGAACAATCTAACTTTGACCGAGAGAAAAATCAGCAATTGGTACTTATGGCGCTGAAAAATAAAGCTACTTCCACGGGAACGCTGACTGACTTTGGTAAGGTGACGTCTCTGATGGATGCCATGGGCAAAAACTTGCGCACAAACATTGACACGAAAGAAATTCGCACAATTATGAACCTTGGCTCAGAGATAAAAGAGTCTGATATTCACAGATTGAGTTTTGTGGAGGAAGGCAACGTACTTATGACTACTGGCACGGCGGGTGGCGCAAGTATAGTCCAGCCGGCTGCGGGATTATATGATTATGACGACATCCGCGCTTATATAAAGTCTGAGATTTACGCAACGCCATTATCTAAGGAAAAAGCTACGGTTGCCGTATTGAATGGTTCTGGCGTGGCTGGCGCAGCGCAGAAAGAAGCGGACAAATTGACAGAATTAGGAATGAAAGTTGTTCATGTCGGCAATGTTCCAGGTGGTGAGAAAATAGCAAAAACCCAAGTTTATCAATTGCCAGCTGGTAAAGAAAAAACTGCCACAAAAGATAAATTTAAGGAGTTGTACGGCTCGGTTTCATCAGATTCCTCGAAGTATAATTTGAATGTTGACGCGCAATTTATCGTTGTTGTGGGAACTGGCTCATAATTTGGTATAATAGAGTAAGTTATGGAGTTACTGAAAACTGTTAAACGAAGAACGTTTTGGAGCGAGTTGGTTTACTATGTCTTGAATATTGGCTTGGCGGCGGCATTGCTTGTTATTGCTCAAGCGTTTCAGACCCCATTTCCGGCGTTAGCGCTTGTTGTGCTGAGTAAATGGCGCATAATTGCTGTTCGTCCGCGTTTTTGGTGGGCAAACATTCAGGCTAACTTGGTTGACTTAACGGTCGGAATTGGTGTTGTCGGCCTGATGTATCTACCTACGTCAGTGTTTTATTTCCGCGTAGTATTGGCAATACTATATGCAATTTGGCTGGTTGTGATTAAGCCGATGTCTAAGCGCTGGCAGGTTGCCATGCAGTCGTTGATCGCTATTTTTGTCGGCGTAACTGCGCTGATGGTGGTGTCGTACGAGTGGCCAGTTTCTGTGGTTGTTATTCTGATGTTCTTGATTGGCTATAGTTCTGCGCGCCATTTCCTACACAGTTATGACGAAGAACAAACGGTTTTACTTTCGGCAATCTGGGGACTCGTCTTTGCTGAGATGGGTTGGCTGTCGTATTATTGGACTTATAGCTACGGAAAGTCATTATTTGGCGGCGTTTCACAGGTTACGATAATATTATTGCTATTCTCGCTCGTCGCCAGTAAAGCTTACCAATCTTACAACAAACACAAAGCCATCCGGTTTTCAGACATATCCGCTCCGGTGATTCTTACTATCGGAATTACCTTAGTGATGTTAGTGTTCTTAAATTCTGTAGTGATTTAATCTTTAGCGCTAGTAAGCCGCAGGACTAGGATGTAATTGAGAACTCTCTCTTTTATAAAACCATTTTTCACGGCTTCGTCAATTATTCTATTGTGTTGCTGAGGATCTGCCTCGATAAATAACAATCCTTCTGGAGTGAGACATCGTGGTGCTTGCGAGATCAATTGCAATATCAACTTCAATCCTTCATCTTCGGCGAATAGCGCAATTTCTGGTTCGTATTGAAGTTCTGGAGATACGTCCCAATTTTTGTCAACGTAAGGCAAATTAGCAAAGATATAGTCGACTGGTTTGAGCTGACCATTAAGTAATGATTGCTGTTGAATATGGACGTCTGCATTTAAGGAATTCGCATTTTTTTCTGCAATATTTAAGGCTGGTTTGCTAATATCGGATAAAATTACCGACAAGTTGCTTCTCTCTAATTTGGCGGTAATTCCCAGACAGCCAGATCCTGCGCCAACGTCAATTAAAACTTTTTCGGCAATTTCGCTGGCGGTCAGCTCTAAGAATAATGAAATTAGATCTTCGGATTCAGGGCGGGGAATTAAAACGGAAGGAGATACGGTAAATCTACGTCCGTAAAACTCTTTATAGCCCAGAATGTAGGCGATTGGTACGCGGTCTAATCTTAGGTCTAGTCTGGCATTTGCGATGTCAAATCTTCTGGGGTCAATTTCTTCGTCCAGATGAGCGTGTAGGTAAGTGCGGTTTTTTCGTAAAGTGTTGGCTAATATTAATTCGGCGTCTAATCTGGCGGACGGGATGTTTGCCGTTTTTAAGGATTTTGTGGCAATTTTTAGCCATTCAGAGATAATCATGTGACTAATTATAACATATATCTATGGAATGTAAAAAGTAAAATGCTTGCAAAAACTGAGAAAAATGGTAAAAAGTATTGACAAATCAAGAAAGAGAGAGTATTATAGGATTCATATTATTAGCGAAAGGAATGAATATATAATGGAATTGCCAAATAATACGCATAATACGCACAGTAGCGAAGCCGCAAAGCAAATAGAGTTTGTAGCAGAAGGATTTAATCCTGAACTGCCGACCAAAGAAAAGTTGGAAGCGGCAGCGAAATTTGATGGTCTGGTTCAGTCGACGTTTCTTAGATTCGCGGGAGATGTGAAAACTTATGATTTCAATCATAGTATGGAATCGATGCTAGACTTAGAACTTTCCCAGAAAGATGGTTCTGTGGTATCTATCTGTGTACGTTCAGAATCTCGAGATAATGGCCCTAAGTCTCGAGGAATTTCACTCGAAGGCAAAGGTGTAGGGGAGTATCATTGGTATTATATAGAGGATGACTTTGTTTTAAGGCATGATGGCAATACATCCTTATCTTCAATGGAAGAAGAAGATGACGATTTTGACGACGAAATTGATATGAGTGGTGATGAGGCGTATAAGTACGCAGTCGAAGCCCGTAATGAAATAGAGAATGATAAATTAGAAGAGCAACAAATGGGGCTGAATCGTCAACCAGTCGGTGTGGATGAAATAAATAAGTTGGCAAAACTATTGGAGTCTGCTGAGCCGCGTAAGCTGTACTAGCTACTAGCATTCTGAGCTTTCAGCTCACGCTCATATCTCTGTAGATTTTCAATCAAATCATCAATATCCCCGTTCATTGCAGCGGGGATATTGCTGCGGCTGTAGTGAATGCGGTGGTCTGTGATTCGGTCTTGCGGGAAGTTGTAGGTTCGAATCTTCTCCGAACGGTCGCCAGTCCCAACTAATGAGCGTCGCTCGGCGCTTAATTTGGCGTTTTCCTCGTCAATTTTCATCTGTAACAATCGCGAACGAAGCACGCTCATAGCTTTCTCGCGGTTTTTAATTTGCGATTTTTCGTCTTGGTTTGTAACTATCATTCCAGTCGGCAAGTGGGTGATTCGCACTGCTGAATCTGTCGTGTTCACACTTTGACCGCCGTGTCCACTGGAGCGATAAATGTCAACTCGCAAATCGTTCGGGTTTATCTCAATGTCAGCCTCTTCTGCTTCTGGCAAAACTGCCACCGTTACAGTTGAAGTGTGGACGCGACCTTGGCTTTCAGTTACTGGAACTCGTTGAACTCGGTGTACGCCACCTTCGAACTTCAATTTAGAGTATGGCGCATCACCCTTGATCATGAAAATAACTTCTTTATAGCCGCCAGAATCGTTGGCTGATTCGCTAATTAGTTCTACTTTATAGCCGTTAGATTCGCACCAACGTAAATACATGCGGTATAGTTCCGCCGCAAACAATGACGCTTCATCACCGCCAGCTCCAGCGCGGATTTCCATGATGATATTTTTCTCGTCGTTGGGGTCTTTCGGGGTAAGTAGGATGAATAATTCTTCTTCTAATTCGGTCAATCGAGCTTCGGTTTCAGTAATCTCAAGCTTCGCCAGGGCAGCCAGCTCGCCACCTTCGTTTGCTAATTCTTTAGCTTCTACTAAGTTTTTTTCCAGGTTTTCTCGCTCTTCGCCTTTTGAGATAAGCGTTTCTAATTCTGAAAATCGTTTGTTTTTTACCGTAAAATCTGGCGAGCCGTAAGCGTCAGGTCGCGCTAAAAAATTGCTCAAATCAGCTCGTTCATTTTTCAGAGAATCCATATCTAAAGAAATCTTTGCCATATCTATAAAATTATATCATACATTGACAAATGTTTCTCGGTATTGTATTATATGATGATAATGAGAGAATGCAAGGTTGATTCGCGTGATTTGGTTTACGAAAATACTGATAAGTTGGCCGATGTCGGAAAGTCGTCTGAACTGATGCAATGCATTGAAGACCTTCCAGAGGATATCTCAGCAAACGATCCGAGAGTTGATTTGATTGTGAAGAGTTTGTTTAAGATTGACGTTCATCCAATAGAGGAGCCAGTTTCACTACGCGATTTAAATAAATTAATTAAAGATAATATTGCCAGTGAAACGAAAATATCTATATATGAGGGTGAGTGGCCTGATATGAGAGCGATTCCGGGATCTGATATTCCGTTGCCGGTTGAATTATTTGTGGCTGCACCGATGATTAAAGATTGGCGAGAAGGGCGAGCGTCGGAATCGAAAGGTGGAAAAAGTAGCCGCGATATTATTAGACAATACGCAGGAATGAATCCGAAAACTAGCCCTCCAATACGCAGTGTAGACGTTGTTGTGGATTCTGATGGTGGAGTATTTTTGGCTTTGCAAGGTGACGGCGCTCACCGTTTATGTGCCGCAAAGATGCGGGGAGACCGTGAAATATTGTGTCGTGAGATAAGTATTGTCAGATTGAACTAGCGTAAAATAAAACCGCCCAGTGATTGAGCGGTTTTTGGATTGCCAGACTAATTTGTCAGATTATTTAGTCTTTTTCTCTGATTTTGGAGAATCAGTTTTAGCTGCTTTTTTAGCGTTAGCTTTCTTTGCTTTGTTTGCCAAAGCTGCTCGGCGAGCTTCAGCGGCTGCTTGACGAGCCTTAAATCGGTCAACACGACCTTCGGTGTCGATAATCTTTTCTTCACCAGTAAAGAATGGGTGTGAAGCTGATGAGATGTGAACCTTAACCAATGGGTATTCGTTGCCGTCTTCCCATTTGATAGTTTCGGTTGTTTGCGCTGTTGACTGAGTCAAGAACGCGAAGCCCGCTTGTTCGTCGCTAAATACGACAGGGCGATAGTTCTGTGGGTGAATACTGCTTTTCATAACCTTGGTATTTTAACAGAAAACCGCAGGCATTGCAATATTTATCGAAAGGGTGTGCGGACGTATTGACGTATCTGTAAAAAGTAGCGCATAATTACAGATGAGATACGCTAATTTAGGAGGAGTATGTGCTATGGAAAATGGTTCTTATGTATATGATAAGAGTAGGGATAATGGCTTGAGATATTTAGCGGGAGAAGCTTTTCGTCGCTCTAAGGAATTGGCAATAGCAAAAGAGTTAGGGGTGATATTAGAAAATCCCGATAAAACCGAATCTTTTGAGCTATATAATTCGGGGGAGTCAGAGCGTATGCTGGCGCTAGTTGGCGAGGAGTTTGGGATTGGAGTTATGCAGACACCGGGTAAGCCTAAGGAAGTAACTGCAAAATTATTTAATCCGCACGAAGTAATTCAGGATTTATACAGGGAGATGCCGCTGGACGTTCATACTTCGGTCGTAGCCTTTGACGGATATATAGAAGATGGGGGCTGTTTGGGAGAGAAAGTCGCATTGTTATTCTTTAAGCTATCGGCAAACGTAACTGGCGAACCAACCCCGCCTATGACCATGGAAGATTTTAGTCGCAAGACTAGTACTTATGGTGCTGTCGTTTCAGATAATGGAATTGAATACTTTGAGTTCATTAAGTGCTGCGATATTAAAAGGGTGTCTTCTATAAATTCGCCTCTAGATACTAGTTTAGAAAAAAAAGAACTTAAAGAGGAATTGGAAAAATTTATTAAGTCTCGTCAAGAGGTAGTTGCTCCTGATGAAGAATAGTGGTATAATTGCCAGGTAACTAATTTTAATGACACAATCCGTTTCACACTCCAAATCGTGAGCGGATGAGGCAAAAGGAGAAGAGAATGTCTGTAAAGGTAGACATTAAGGCTTTGCTGGAGTCAGGTGTTCATTTTGGGCACAAAACCAGCCGCTGGCACCCAAAGATGGCGCCATATATTCACAGTAAGCGTCAGGATAGTCACATTATTGACTTGACTAAGACTGTTGAAGCTTTGGATAAGGCTTTGCCGGAATTGACAAAGATTGCTGCATCAGGCCGCAAGGTCCTGTTTGTTGGCACCAAAAAACAAGCTAAAGACGTTGTTCGCGAAGCAGCTGAAAAGATCAACCAGCCATACGTAGTTGAGCGCTGGATTGGTGGTATGTTGACTAACGGTTCAACTATTGCTCAGCAAATTAAGAAGCTGAAGAATCTTGAAAAGCGAATGGCTTCAGGTGATTTGGAAAAGCGTTATAACAAGCTTGAAGTGCAGCGTTTCCAAGAGGAAATCGACAGCTTGAATATGAAATATGGCGGTATCAAGGATTTGATGGGCAAGCCAGGCGCTGTTGTTGTAGTTGATGCATTGACTGATGCAAATGCAGTTCGCGAAGCTCAAACTTTAGGCGTGCCAGTATTTGCAATTGTTGACACCAACGTTAACCCAACAGGAATTGATTACGTAATTCCAGGTAATGACGACGCTGTTAAGGGCATTCAATTGCTATTAGATTACTTCACCGCGGCTGTTGCTGAAGGTGCAGGTAGCGTAAAGGCTGAAGAAAAACCAGCTAAAAAAGAGGAGAAATAGGATGGGCGTTTCTGTTGACGATATCAAAAAATTGCGCGAATTGACCGGCGTAGGCTTGACTGACGCTAAAAAAGCTTTGGTTGAAGCTGAGGGCGATTTCGATAAAGCTTTGGAAGCTATGCGCAAAAAGGGCTTGACGAAAGCTGAAAAGAAGGGCGATCGTGAAGCTCGTGAAGGTTTGATCGAAAGTTATGTTCACTCTGGTCGAATCGGCGTTATCGTTGAGGTAAACTGTGAGACCGACTTCGTGGCTCGACTTGATGACTTTAAGACGTTGGCGCACGAAATTGCTATGCAAATTGCAGCGATGAGCCCAAAGTATGTTTCTGAATCTGACATTCCGGCAGAGGAAATGGAGCGCGTTAAAACTGAGCTTATGGCGAGCGAATCTTTGGCAAGTAAGCCTGAAGAAATGCGCGAAAAGATTGTCGAAGGTCAATTGAAGAAGCATTTTGCTGAGCAGGTTCTTAT
Source organism: uncultured Candidatus Saccharibacteria bacterium (assembly GCA_937921475.1). Taxonomy (GTDB): domain Bacteria; phylum Patescibacteriota; class Saccharimonadia; order Saccharimonadales; family Saccharimonadaceae; genus Nanosynbacter. The sequence goes on from CALFPG010000011.1 coordinate 12,851, forward strand.
GAGCCAGGCATACATTTTGGACGATTCTAAGACTGTTGAGCAGCACGTTAAGGAAGCGATTGCGAAATTAGGTGAGAACATCGTAGTTCGTCAATTCAAGCGAATTGAGCTGGGCGTAAGCGAATAGATTTTCGCGCAGAGAAGAAGTCGGCCGTAGTAATGCGGTCGATTTTTTATTTTGTCAATATTTACCACAAGCATATTGACAATATCGCAAATATGTGCTAGTATGGTTACATATCAAAAATGATAGTAAAAACAAAAAAGGAAAGATATGAAAGAAAAGTCAGTCGAAAATACATATAATTCTCCGGAAGGAGACTCCGCACAAGGTTCTTCTCCGGAAGATGCGTGGGCAGGAGTAGTAGCTGCTGGAGAGGCTCTTAAGGATGAAGCAGGAGCGACTGCGGAGAAAAATCCAGACGAAAATACACCTGCGGAGCAAAATTCAGACAAACCCAAGGTGAAGGTTAATTACGAGGGCGAAGCTTATGGGACGACGAGACAATATCCGACTACGGAGTTACAGAAGAAAACGCGTGATGAGCGTATTGCTGACGGTCAGGAGATAGTTGCTGCGCTGAAGAATAAGGCTAAAGAAGGTCTTGGTCGCGTATGGAAGGGTTTGAAAGATAGTTTTTATATTGGCGTGAGTCGGGGTTCTGAATTACCTGGACAGATTGCTGAAGGAGCTGGACGCGCTAAGGAAAATATAGGCAATACTTTGTCTGAAGCAAAGAATAAGGCTGCGGAATTGTTTGCGGGCGGTCGAGAGTTTATTCTTCAGAAAGCCTCAGAAGCCCGTACGCGAAAAGAAGAAAGGCAAAAAGCTCGTCAAGAACGCAAGGAAGCTCGGGCTAAGGCTAAAGAACAGCGCGAGTTGGATAGGCAGAAATATAACGAAGCGCGGGAGCAGGATAAGGCAGACAATAAGGCTGACAAGTCGACAATTGATAACAATAAAGAGACTGTAAAAAACTCTAAGCAAGAGCAAAAAGAGGCTGCCGCCAAGCTGGAAGAAGCAGAAAAGATGCGACGAGAGGCGGAAGAGAAGGCTAAGAAAGCTGCCGCTGAGTATGACGCCGCAAAGAAGGCATTTGAAGCTGATCAAACGAATGAGAAGTTGCGCCTGGAGGCTGATAAAAAGCATGGTCTGGCTGAGGCTGCCGCAGCGGAGTTGAATCTTGCTGAATTTAATGTTAGTGAGCAGAAGAGTAAGATTGATTCCGCCGAGGAAGAAATTGATAAGGCTAAGAGTGAAATAGATAAAGCTAAGGAAGCCATGAAGGAGCGTGCAGAAAAAGCCCGGGAACGTAAAAACGCCCGACGACAGGCTCGCAGAGAGGCTTTCGGCGACAAATGGGAATCTGCCAAAGATAAACTGGCGCGAGTTGCCGGCAAGGGCGCGAACTGGATGAGGCGGCTCGGTAAGAGTATCTCGTCGAGAGCTGGTAGGGCTGTCGGTAGGGCTGCTAGGGCGATCGCCAACAAACTTGACCCAGTTGAGGTAAATAGCGAATCAAGCAACGGTAAATAAGCATAATTGATAATAAAACATAAAAAGGATATTATAAAATCATGAATAACGACCAAACCCAATTAAACATTCGAGTAACAATAGTCACCAAGGCGCAGCTGAATTCAATCGGCATCAATCTACCAGAAGATCAGATGCAAGCGCTGATTCAGCACGTAGAAGATACGATCAATAGCCAAATTGGCGAAGAAATCGTTGAATCTCTGGATGATGATCAGCTGAAAGAATTGGTGCAGATGCAGGACAATGACGTGCCAGCTGAAGAAATTGACGCATGGATTCGTGAGCGAGTTCCAGAATATGATGAGATCATTGAAGATAACGTGGCGATTGTTCTGGGCGAATTAGCTGATAACTCTGATGCGATTCAAGCATAAATAAGCCTAGGAAAAATAAATCCGCCTTCACGTGAGAGGGCGGATTTTTATTGTGTGGAAATTATTGAGCAACCGTCTTTTTGGTGGCGCGCATCTGTCGTGGTGACGATAAATTGGTGATTTTGGATCGTCTCCTGAAGAAGTTTTTCGCGAGTGGCGTCTAATTCAGAAAAAACGTCGTCCAGTAGAATTAGCGGTCGAGATTGGCTGACTTCCGTTTGAAGTTCTAGCTCTAATAATTTGAACGCCAACATAATTGTTCGCATTTCGCCGCGTGAAGCAACTTTAATGGCGGGCTGATTATGGAGGAAAATTGTGAAATCTTCGCGATGCGGGCCAGCAGAAGTAAATCCTGTGACTATTTCATATTCGCGGGATTTTCCTAAGCGATTAAGTAGGGCTTGGTCGTAATTTTCCAGAGGTACAATAGCGCCGTATTCAATGGACAGTTGCGTATCTTTTCCCGCCAAAGATTCGTATAAATTTTTTATGCGGGGCTCGTTTATTTGGAGAAACTTGGCTCGTTTTTGGGCAATGTTGGTTGCATATTGGACAAATTTTATGTCCCAAGCAAATAGGTTGTCGCGCCAAATTGATGAGTCTTCTTGGTGGGATTTTAAGAGTTCGTTGCGCTGTAAAAGAGTGCGATTGAAAGCTCTTAAATTCGTGTCATATTTGGGGTCAAGTCGGGCAATTAAGCCATCCAGAAAGTCGCGTCGTCGGGACGGCGAAGAGGAAATTAATCTTAGTTCGCTTGGTTCGAACAAAACGACAGGTAAGCGGTTTTTTCTGGTTAAAGCCTTTGATTTATTGTCATTGATAATGAACTCTTTGTTGATTTTTCCGGAAATTGAATCAAGCTTAATGCGTCGCTCGCCGAAATCGCCCTCCAGATGAACAATTGTTTGCGGGGCGTTCAGCGTCATACAATCGCTAAGACTGCCACGAAAACTACTGCCGCGTAGCGCCACATAAACCGCCTCAAGCAAGTTCGTTTTTCCTGTGCCATTTGGCCCAACGATTACCGTCCCAGAATTGCTAAAAGTCGCTTCGTGCAGATGATAAGACCGAAAATTGTATAGCTTAATCTTAGAAATCACTCTGTTATTATAGCACGGGGCGCGAGGCAAAATTAGCAGACAAGACGCTTGAAGTTTGATATAATAACGGATAGATAAATTGGAGGAAATATGTTCGACACAAACCCTTATGAAGAAAAAATGAATGCAGCGTTTAGCTTTTTTCAAGATGAATTGAAGAAGGTGCGAACGGGTAGGGCGCACGCTGGAATGCTCGACGGCGTTATGGTTGAGGCTTACGGTTCAAAAATGCCGCTTAATCAGGTTGCAAACGTAACCGCTCCAGAGGCACAAATGTTGTTAGTTACGCCATTTGACCCGAGTAATATTACAGCAATTTCTTCTGCAATTCGCGATAACCAAAGCCTAGGTTTTAATCCGTCTGACGATGGGCGAGTGGTTCGCGTTCCAGTTCCAGCTTTGACGGAAGAGCGCCGCCACCAACTGGTGAAACAGGTTAGCGAGAAGGTTGAGGAGGCTCGAATTGCGATGCGAAATATTCGTCAGGATGCATTAAAGGATGCTAAGCGAATGAAGGACAATAAAGAGCTGAGCGAAGACGATTTGAAGCGTGTAGAGAAAGAGATTGACGGCTTAATGAGTAAGATGCAAACGCAAATTGACGAGGCGTTTAAGGCGAAAGAAAAGGACGTCTTGACTGTTTAATGAGCGAAACTTTTGCCGATAAAGTGAAAGCGTTGAATTTGCCGTTGGATCAAATTATTGTTATTGGTAGCGGGATTTTGGATCAATTGGGGATTCGTCCAGCTAGTGATATTGATCTTGCGGCGAGTTCTGATTTGATGAAAAAGCTCTCTGAGGAAAGTGGCGATTGGCTTAAAAAGTTTGACGATAATCAGCGTTTTTATTTTGTAAAAGATGATGGTTCGGCTGAAGTTTGGGACGGCTGGGAATTCAATGGGCAAGTTGTTAGCTATGATAATTTGCTTGATTATTCGGTAGAATATGACGACGTGAGGTTTGTCAATTTAGAGTTTTTATCTCGATGGAAAAAATGGCGTAGTCGCGAAAAAGATGTTCAGGATGTGAAATTAATTGATGAATGGAGGGCGAATAATGAGTGAAGATGCGAATTTACCGCGGCACATCGGGTTTATTGTTGATGGAAATCGGCGGTGGGCAAAGCAGCATGGCTTGCCGACATATGAAGGACATCTGGCGGGCTATAACGCGCTAAAAGACGTGGCGTTGGAAGTTCTTCATCGAGGTGTGAAATATGCGAGCGCTTACGTTTTTAGTACAGAAAACTGGAAGCGGTCAGAGGAAGAAGTTCGACATTTGATGAAATTGCTATTGAACATACTGAAGGCTGATCTTCCGATATTTATTGAAAACGAGGTTCGCTTGAGGGTTGTTGGGTCCAGGGAAGGCTTGTCAGATCAATTGATTAAAGCGATTGACGAGGCTGAGGAGAAAACTGCCGATCTGAAAAATGGAGAACTGGTTTTATGCTTAAATTATGGCGGACATTTGGAGATTGCTGATGCGGTTAAAAAAATTGTTCAATCCGGAGTTTCTGCTGAGGAAATCACACCTGAGTTGATTGCTCAAAATATATACGCGCCAGAGGTGCCGCCGTGCGATTTGATTGTTAGAACTTCTAGTGAACAGCGACTCAGCAACTTTATGTTGTGGCGCTCGGCGTACAGTGAGTTGATGTTTATTGAGAAGAATTGGCCAGACATGACAATTGATGACGTGTCGGCTATTTTAGAGGAATATGCTAATCGGAATAGGCGGTTTGGAAAATGATTATTTGGGGAATACTTTTAGGGCTATTTGTTCTCATTTTGTTGGTGGTTTTGCATGAATTAGGTCATGCTATTGTCGCTAAGAGAAACGGCGTTAAGGTTGAGGAATTCGGAGTTGGATTTCCGCCTGCCGCAAAAAAATGGAAGGTAAAGCGAAGCTTCTTGGGTGAGGACGTAACGTTTAGTCTGAATTGGCTGCCGCTTGGTGGATTTGTCAGACTGAAGGGTGAATATGATTCTGCAAAAGGCGAGGGTACATATGGCGGATCGACATTTTGGGTGAAGACGAAAATCTTGCTGGCTGGCGTCGTGATGAACTGGATAACTGCAATTGTTTTGTTTACGATTCTTGCGATAATTGGCATGCCGAAAATCCTGTCGAACCAAGTCCAATTGCCATTTGATACAGAGGTTAGGCGTTCGCCAGTGGCGATAGCGAAAGTTACACCAGGTTCGCCTGCCGATAAAGCCGGACTTAAGATTAATGATCAATTGGTGCAAATAAATAATCAACCGCTTACAGAGGCGGGAAAGTTGCCAATTGTAACGAAGGAGAATGCTGGCAAAAAAATCAACGTCAAATACAGACGTGACGGCAAAGAGTTGGCTGTTGACGTCAAGCTGAACGATGAAAAGTCTGTGAAGGGAAGCGGGTATCTGGGCGTTATTCCGGGTCAGACGGAGAAAATGTATAGCACGTGGTCGGCGCCTATTGTGGGTGTGGCGACCACCGGGCAATTGTCATATGAAACTATCAAAGGCGTTGGTGTACTATTGGTAAAAACCGTGCACGGATCAATCGGACAAATATTCGGTTCCGCAGAATCAAAAGAATCGGCACGAGCTGATTTGGCCTCTGTCAGCGGGAGTGTAGCAGGACCAATCGGCATACTGGGTGTATTATTCCCGTCAGTTGTCAGTTCTGGAATTGAGTACATCATTTTCGTGGCGGCGTTAATCTCGCTGACGCTGGCAGTGATGAACATTTTACCAATTCCAGCGCTTGACGGCGGTCGCTGGTTCACGATGACAATTTTCCGTCTATTTAAGAAAGATCTGACGAAAGAACGTGAGGAAAATATTCAGGCAACTGGTATGCTAATTCTATTAATCTTAACAATTTTGGTGACGATCAGTGATGTTGGAAAACTCTTCTAAGAAATTAAAAAACCGCAAATGGTGGCTGATTTTGGCGCTCCCAGCTTGGGTTTATGGCGTATTTTTGGCGGTGGAAGTTGCTGTCTCATTGGCGGTCGGTGCTTTAATAAAAATCGGCGTACCTCTCAATTCTGCGAATCCAGTTATTTTTAATACGGTGCTTTCGGTTGTTGTATATATTTTGTCGCTAATTGTCGTGATTGGTGTGCCGTTTTTGGTTAAGAAGCGCCGAACAACTTTGAGCAATTTGGGCGTGAACGATTGGCCGACGTTTTTGGAAATATTCATTTCTCCGTTTGCTTTTGTGGCGTACTTTTTACTAACAATGGTTATGATGAGCATCGCCAGTGGTATTTTCTCGGTTGACATACAACAAAAACAAGCCATACCGTTCAGCCAGAGTATGTTGGCGACTCATTGGCAATTTATCATGGCGTTCGTTGTGTTGGTGGTGCTGGCGCCGATTGTTGAGGAGCTTATGTATCGCGGATATCTTTATGGCAAGTTGCGTAATTCTTTCTCAATTTGGCTATCAATTATCGTAACAAGCATAGCGTTTGGCGCGGCGCATCTTTGGGTTGGTCCGGATTCGCCATTGCAATGGGCGGTGGCAGTTGATACATTTACTTTAAGCCTGGTGATGTGTGCGACCAGGGAATACACTGGCGCAATTTGGGTGCCGATTATGATGCATATGATGAAAAACGGAATAGCTTTTTATTTCTTGTTTATCAATACGGGCGCAATTAATCAGACGGAATCATTATTACCATTTATATTTATGTAAAGGAGAAAAATATGCGAATGACACAACTTTTTACTAGAACTTTGAAGCAGGCGCCAGCTGGCGAGGTTGCGCGAAACGCCCAGCTTTTGATTCGTGCTGGCTATGTACATAAAACGATGGCAGGCGTTTATTCGTTTTTGCCGTTGGGTTTGAGGGTTCTTGAGAATATTAAGCAAATTGTTCGCGAGGAAATGGACAAGGTTAATAGCCAGGAATTGGTGATGAGCACTTTGCAGCGAAAGGAATTGTGGCAAGAAACTGGTCGCTGGAGTGATGAATTGGTCGACGTTTGGTTTAAGTCAAAACTGCAAGACGGCACAGACATTGGTTTTGGTTGGACACACGAGGAGCCGATTGTTGATCTTCTTCGCAATTACTTAAAGAGCTACAAAGATTTGCCAATCAGCGTTTATCAATTCCAGAATAAATTGCGAAATGAGCTTCGCGCTAAGAGTGGAATTATGCGTGGTCGTGAATTTGTGATGAAGGATATGTATTCGATTCACGATAGTAAAGAGAGTTTAGACAGTTATTACAATTCGGTTATTGAGGCGTATAAGCGTTGTTATGACCGATTTGGAATTGGTGATGAAACATATGTGACGTTTGCTTCTGGCGGCGCTTTTACGAAGTTTAGCCATGAGTTTCAGACGATTTGTGACGCTGGTGAGGATTATATTTATTTGCATCGTGGTAAAAATATCGCTGTTAATGAGGAAGTTTTGGACGAGGCAATTGAGGAGCTCGGCGTTGATCGTAGTGAGTTGGAAAAGGTGAAAACTGCCGAAGTTGGCAATATCTTTAATTTCGGCACGCAGAAATCCGAAGAAATGAAGTTGGTGTTTACTGATGTCGAAGGCAAAGAGCGATACGCTTATATGGGAAGTTATGGCATTGGAATTACGCGAGTTATGGGCGTGATTGTTGAGAAGTTCGCTGACGATAAAGGTTTGGTTTGGCCAGAAAATGTTGCGCCGTTTAAGGTTCATGTTGTTGCGATTGGTGAAAAAGGGCAGGAATTGGCTGGCAAGTTTTATGACGAGCTGGCTAACAGTGGTGTCGATGTGCTACTCGATGATCGTGACGAGCGTCCAGGCGTGAAGTTTGCTGATGCTGAACTAATGGGGTTGCCGTGGCGGATAACGATCGGTGATCGAACGATTGACGGTGATGGCTTGTTTGAATTGACGGAACGAGCAACTGGCGAAACGCGAAAAATGGATTATCAACAGTTGATGGATTTTTGCTTGAGTCGGTAAAGCTGATTATATTGACATAATAAATAGCGATTGATATACTCAGATAGACTTAATCAAGACTAATTAAAAGCACTATATTTAGTGTAGATCGTGAGACTAATACCACTACATACAGTAGAGGAGGAAATTTTTATGAAAAAAACTTATCAAATTACAGAAGCTGGAAAGGCTGATTTAGAAAAAGAATTGGCAGAGTTGAAAGGGCGACGTGGCGAGATTGCTGAAAAAATTGCGGCAGCGCGAGACTTTGGCGACTTGAGCGAAAACGCGGAATATGACGCTGCACGCGAAGAGCAAGGCTTGGTGGAAACGCGAATTTTGGAAATAGAAGATATTCTGCAGAACGCCGAAATTATTAAATCCAACGGTAGCTCAAGCGTTGGCTTGGGCAGCACGGTTGAATTACGATGCCCAGAGAAAACTGTGACTTATACGGTGGTTGGACCAGTTGAAGCCGATCCGTTGGCTGGACGAATCTCGGATCAGTCGCCAATTGGTAAAGAATTGATTGGTAAGAAAATCGGTGACGAAGTGACGATTAAAACGCCAAAAGCCGAAATTACCTACATTATTAAGTCGATATCTTAAGTATGGCGGGATTTGCCGCTTATAATGTGCTATAATTATCTCTGTTATGGCTACACTTCAAGATTATCGCAATGAACGACTACGAAAACTGGAAACATTACGTCAATTAGGCGTCGAACCATATCCAGCAAAATCAGAACGAACTCATACTTGTGCTGAGGTTTTGTCTAAGTACGATGAGCTAGCTGGTAAGGAAGTTGTTGTTGCAGGTCGTGTGGCGTCTATTCGCAGTTTTGGTAAATTAGCATTTATTAAATTACGCGATCAATCTGGCGATGTGCAGCTTTACTTGCAGCGTGATGACGTGGCGGAATTAGACGCTGCGCGCGGTGTGCTTGGTATGAAGCAACTTAAATTGCTAGACACGGGCGATTTTATTGAGGCGAAGGGCGTGATGACCACGACGCAAACGGGCGAAAAATCCGTTGGCGTGCGCGAGATCAGACTATTGACTAAATCGTTAAGACCAATGCCAGAAAAATTAGAGAACAAGGAAGAGCGCTTACGTCGACGCTATGTTGACATGAACGTCAATCCTGAAGTTCGCGAGCGATTCATTCGCCGAAGTAAGTTTTGGCAAGCAACGCGAGATTATTTGAATAGTCATGGATTCATTGAGATTAATGTTCCTGTTTTGGAGCACACCACTGGCGGTGCGGACGCGAACCCATTTGTGACGCATATGGATGCGCTGGGCGATCAGCAGTTTTATTTGCGAATTAGCCACGAATTGCCATTGAAGCGATTGATTGGAGCTGGATTTGAGAAAGTTTATGACCTCGGTCCGCGTTTTCGCAATGAAAATTACTCGGACGAGCATTTGCCGGAGCATATTGCTATGGAATGGTATGCGGCTTACTGGGACTGGAAGCAGGGAATGCGTTTCATGGAGTCGATGTATAAAGATGTGCTTCAGAAGACTTTTGGCACTCTGCAATTCCAATTGGGCAAATTCAACGTCGATATGAGCGGCGAGTGGGAAGTTTGGGATTATGCTGAGGTTATTCGCAAGCATTACGGAATCGATGTTTATAACACGACGATTGAAGAAGTTGCCGCTAAGCTGAAAGAACATAATTTGGAAGTCGAAAAAACTGATTCTATCCCGCGCAGTATTGATAAATTATGGAAGAATATTCGTAAAGATGTTGCTGGTCCGGTTTGGTTGGTGAATACGCCGAAGTTTATTAGTCCGTTGTCAAAGACCAATCCGGAAAATCCAGAGACGGTGGAGCGTTTTCAGCCGGTGATCGCTGGTTCGGAATTGGGCAATGGATTCTCTGAGCTGAACGATCCGATTGACCAGCTGAATCGTTTCCTTGAGCAACAGCAAATGCGTGACGCTGGTGATGAGGAGGCGATGATGCTTGATATTGATTACGTCGAGATGTTGGAATATGGAATGCCGCCAGCTTGTGGTTGGGGCTATTCTGAAAGAGTATTCTGGATTTTCGAGGGCGTTACAGCGCGTGAAGGTGTGCCGTTCCCGCAGCTTAAGAGTGAAATTGATGAAACAACTCGGGCGATTTATCCGCAAGTCAACTTGTAATTTTGCTATAATTAAAGCATGAAACGTTTTCTTTTGGGGCTACTAACTGTTGGGCTATTGCTGGCTGGGCCTGGCAAAATGGCGTTTGCGGCGCGCTCGACGGATAATTTTACTATCACAAAATTTGACGCGTCATATTCGCTGAGTCGCGACTCTGATGATCGATCAAAATTGGAAGCTACTTGGCGAATTACCGCTAATTTTCCGCCGGACCAAAATCGGGGAATCGCGCCAGTTTTTGTTAAGAAGTACGATAATCACTCGACGAATTTTTCATTGCAATCTGTAACTGATGAAAATGGTACGCCGCTTGAATATTCCTGGAATGACGATGAGCTGAGGATTGGTAATAAAAACACTTACGTGAAAGGCGAGAAAACTTATATCATTAAGTTTACGCAGCGTGACGTAACTAAGAATTACGGTGATACGGGGCGTGATGAATTCTATTGGGATGTAATCGGCGATGAATGGCGCGTCCCGATGGAAAATGTGCAAATTTCCGTGAAACTTGATGAGTCTTTGGTAGCGGCAAGGCAAGGGAAGGCTTTTTGCTATGTCGGCAGTCGAGGTTCGAAGACGCAATGTGATTTGAGCGAAGATAAGGGTCGGATTGCTGTAAAAATAGATAAGTTGAATCGTCAACAGGGCGCAACTGTGGCGGTTGGATTTAAGAGTGGGACTTTTTCTGGATATCAAGAAACGCTAATGGAGAAGTTGATTGGAATTTGGCATTTGATGCAGATTTTGGCTTATACAATCGCGACACCTTTGGCGGTTTTTCTAATAATTCGATATATGCGGCTGGTTGGCAGGGAGAAGGAGTTAAAACCGATTCCACCGGAATATTTGCCGCCAGAGGATATTAGTGTTTTGATGTCGACATATATTTTGAAAAAATATGACCCATTCAAGGTCAAAGGTTTGCCAAAGGTCGCGCAATTATTAGATCTGGCGGTTCGGCATTATATTAAAATTTATGAAGTGAAAAAATCTTCGCTGTTTAGTGGTGCGCAATACGAGATTGAAATTATTAAAGATTTGCAGGAACTTAAAGCCGAGGAAATTGAAGTTATTCAAGATATGTTCGACAGTCCATATATTCCAAAGCCAGGTCAACGCCTAAATCTGAAAAATCTTCAAAATAATATAAAATACATGACGCGAACGCGTGACGATGATAAGAATCTGGAGACGTTAGCCAGAGAGAAATATGGTTTATGCGAGCAAAATCCAGAGGTGCAACGAATAATGAGAGGGTGGTTTAAGCGAGTTCTTGTGTTGGCTGTTTTGTTTTTGTCGCCGATGCTCCTTGTCATGTCAATTATGCTTACTTTTGCGTCTAGAGGTTGGTCATTGACAAATAAAGGTTTGAGCTTGAGGCGATATTTGGAGGGATTGAAAATGTATATTGGTGTGGCTGAAGCTGAGCGATTGAATATTCTACAAAGTCCTGAGGGCGCGGAAAAAGTAGTTGTTGACGTGAACGACGGAAAACAACTTGTTAAATTATATGAAAGAGTTTTGCCTTATGCTGTGTTGTTCGGGCAAGAGAAAAATTGGAGCAAGCAAATGGGTAAATATTACGAGCAAGTTGGCGAGGCGCCAGATTGGTACGTTGGGCGGGGCGCATTCAATGCTGTGGCGTTTTCGTCTGGGCTAAGCGGTTTGTCAACGGCGGCTGGTCATGCTAGTGATTATTCTTCAACTTCTGGCGGTTCGTCTGGTGGTGGATTCGCTGGCGGCGGCGGAGGCGGCGGCGGAGGCGGCGGCTGGTAGAATTTGGTATAATTAAAGATATGGATTTTTTATTGGAGTTATTTTCTGACACGCTAGTTTCATTTGCAGTTAAGGGTGAAAGGTTGTAATTATGTCTGATATTTTGTTATGGCTGGCGGCAGCTGTTTTATTGGCGCTTTCTGGGTTATTTTCCGGCATGAATATTGGCTTAATGATGGCGCGGCCTGATGATTTGAAGCGAAAGGCCAGGCAGGGCGATAAAATTGCGGCGCGAGTGTATCGATATCGAAAAGATGGCTATTATTTGATTTTCTGTATTTTGCTTGGCAATGTTGGCGTGAATACCGCGATGTCGATTTTGCTTGGCAATATGACGAATGGCGTGGTTGGCGGCTTGATTGCGACGCTCCTTATTACGATGTTTGGCGAGATTTTGCCGCAGGCGATTTTCTCGCAGCGTGGATATCGATTTGTGCGATATTTCTTTTGGCTGCTTGATGTGATTTACGTGCTATTTTGGCCACTTGCTCAGCCGATGTCGAAATTGTTGAATCGCTGGCTGGGTAAGGAAACGCCGCAATTATATTCTCATCAGGAGCTGGAGGAGATTATTCACGAGCACGCCGTTAGGTCGGATAGTCCGGTTGATTATGACGAAAGTCGAATCGCGGCGGGCGCGCTACAATTTAGTAAAAAGACGGCTGGCGATTTGGTTACGCCGATGAGCGAAGTTTTTGTCGTGGATTTGGATGACGAGCTGGACGCGACTTTACTAGCTCAGATTAAGCACGCTGGGCATTCGCGAATTCCGGTTCAATCTGATGGGGAATTGGTCGGAGTTTTATATGTGAAGGATGTCGTTGGACGAGATTTGCCGTTGCCAATTAGCCAATTGTACCGCGATAAAATTTATGATATTGATAAGAGGTCGCGCCTGGATACGGTCTTAAGTCGATTTATTCAAACGCACAATCATTTGTTTGTGGTGATGGACGATGAGACGGAGCTGGGAATTATTACACTAGAAGACGTGATTGAAGAGATTCTGGATCAAGAGATTGAAGATGAGTATGATGAGGAGTAGAGAACGATTTATATATAGTGGTATACTAAGAAATATATTTGACAAAAACGGTGGGCAGGGAGATTAATGTGCCTAAAGAGCAATATTTTGGAGATGGCATTCCTGATCGATTGCAACGGACATCAGTCGAAGGTATGCTGATAGAAAAGTTATATATTCCCGATACCGTAATGGATGATTCGGAGCTTTCTGATCTGGGTGACGAAGTGGAGCTTGATGATGATGCTATATATGTAGACAAAACTCAGGCAGGAGGTCTGGGTAGACTGGCTATAGATAAGAGGTGTGCCGTGAAAGCTCTCGATAAAATTGATCCAGCTGATTTTAATTCAGTAATTCTAATGAAAGCATATGTACAAGATGGTGACAACCTTTGTTGCGGCGTTATCGCGGACTGCCGATTTTACAAAGGATCATTTGGTGTCGATAGCGGAAAGGAAATTGATTTTACAGATCAGGAAGAAATGTGGGAGACGCTTGATGATCAAGCAAATAAATTAGTAATTTCTGCCGTGATTGATGTAGAAGATGGACAAGTTAAAATATGGGGTGATTCAGTGTTTTTTGACGCCGCTGTGTATATGACTAAGTTAGTTAGCGATAAGTATTCGAAATGCGAAGAGAGTGATGAGCGGGTGTCGAAATCTGACACAGTTTTAAGAAAATCTGAGCTCCAAGATAAAGCTAAAAAGGCTATATCTTCTTTTTCTAAGACTTGCGAATGTGCGGTCGACGGTTTAAATAAGTGGGTTAAGAAGCATCGGAAATAGAAAATTTTGAATATTATTTTCAAAAATACCTTGACAATTTAAGGTACCTTGTATAACATAGTACTATGTATAATAAATCAACAAGGAGTTTAATGTGAAAAGAATTGACATTATTAAACGCGCCGGTCGAAATTTGGGGCAATCAAAAGGTCGCACGATTTTAACCGCGCTGGCAATTTCAGTTGGGGCGTTTACAATTGGTCTGGCGCTGATGGCTGGAGAAGGCGGTCGGCTGTATACAAACAGCATGGTCGACGCGGCTGGCGATAAAAAATCTGTTTCGGTCTATAAAAAAGTGACCTCGTCAGGATCTGATAGCAATCTTCCGGAATATAGCGACTCGGAAGATACGGAAAATAGTCAATCTAAGGCGATAGAGAAATATTCGATGACTGATAACGACGTGAAAAAAATACAGAAAATCCCGCACGTGGAAAAAGTGACGCCAGCTTATTCCATGTCAGGAGTTTTATATGTCAAAAGTTCGGCAAGCGACAAGAAATTCGTGCCTAGCGTAGCTGTGAAGTTTGATAAAACCCGAATGGAACTTGCGGCCGGTGATTTGGATGATTTTATGCCGAAAAAGGGCGAGGTTGTTATTTCAGAATCTTACGTGAAAAAAATGGGATTCAGTGATGCAAAATCAGCAATTGGGCAAACGATTACACTAGGATTGCAAAAAGGAACTTCATCAAGCAAGGGTGCTGACAAGGAAATATCTCTGAAAGTCGCAGCAGTCGATAAACCTTCGGATACGATCCTGTTTTACCAGCCGACTGTGCGCGTTTCTGTGGACGACGCTAAGGATATTTACGACTTTAGTCACCCTAAAGATTTGCCTAATGAATATTCTTACGTAATTGCGTCAGTTGATGATGAGAAAAACGTTGAGGCAGTGAAGAATGAGCTTGGCAAGGATTATGAGTCGTATTCGATTCAGGACACGCAAAAAGTTATTTTAACTTTTGTGAATGTGGCTCAAATGGCGCTGATTGGGTTTGGCGGCTTGGCGCTTTTGGCGAGTGTTTTTGGGATTATTAACACAATGTACATTTCGGTTTTGGAGCGAACTAGTCAGATTGGGCTGATGAAAGCTTTGGGTATGCGAGGTCGCGATATTGGTAAAATGTTTAGATATGAAGCGGCGTGGGTTGGACTTCTTGGTGGCTTAATTGGTGTTGGATTAGCAAGTTTGATGTCACTACTTAATCCTATGATTGCTAATTCCCTAAAGTTGGAGCAAGGTACGAATCTATTAGTCATCAATCCTCTGCAAATGGGACTTTTGATAATCGGGCTGATGATTATGGCGGTACTTTCTGGCTGGCTGCCGAGCCGCAAGGCAACAAAATTAGATCCAATTGAAGCGTTAAGGACGGAATAGGAGAATTGTTATGATTGAGCTTAAAAATGTGACGAAAATTTACGGCAAAAAGAAGAACCAATTTGTGGCTCTAAATGATGTGAGTCTGCAAATTCCAACTGGTGTGAGCGTGGCGATTTTGGGAAAATCTGGTTCAGGAAAATCGACGCTAACGCACGCAATTTCTGGCTTGGATCGACCGCAGCAAGGTGAGGTGATTATTGACGGTCAGGACATTCTGAAATTGAAGCAAAAGCAAGTTGACGAGTTCCGCGCAAGAAAAATAGGTTTTATTTTCCAGAGTTTCTTTGTTCAGGGCAATGAAAGCGTGGCGGATAATGTGAGCTTGCCATTGGAAATTGTGAAGATGCCAAGGGGCTTGAGGGAAAGTAAAATCAATGAGGCGCTGAAGGCGGTGGACTTGTATGAGAAGCGTAAGAATCGTGCGAAGGATTTGTCGGGTGGTCAGAAGCAGCGTTTGGCGATTGCGCGGGCAATTGTCGGTAGCCCTCAGATCATTTTTGCAGATGAACCTACGGGAAATTTGGATAGCGAAACTGGCGCGAAGGTGGAAGAATTGCTGTTTAACTACAACAAGCAAGAAGGCGCAACGCTGATTATCGTGACGCACGACGTTGACTTGGCCAAGAAATGCGATTATCAAATCCTGATCAAAGACGGCAAAATTAAGGGTTCTAACATACCGAAAGAAGGTAAAAGTGGACGTTGATAGCTATGCGGAAAGCTTGGCGGTCCAATTGCGAAAAGGATTTTTGGTTTACTGTGTTTTACTGGTTTGTTCTAATAAAGCGCAGTACGCCGGCGACATCGTTAAGCAATTGAACGATTCGGACTTAACAGTGGTCGAAGGTACGATTTATCCGCTGCTGAATAGGCTGCAAAAAGACGGATATTTGCAACACGAATGGCAGGAAAGCGAGCAAGGTCCGCCGCGAAAATATTATTCATTGACAGATCACGGCGATCAGTTGATTCATGAACTTAAAGATCGCATAAATACGTTAAATAATTCGCTTGATAACTTAGAGAAAGGAATAAAATAATGAAGGAAATAACCAGGATTCATCTGGCAAAAACGGCGTTTAGTGTGGAAATTGACGCTAAGAAATCGCTAGAAAAATATCTTAATTCGATTCAGAAAAATATGCACGCCGACGCGGAAGCGATGAAGGAAATTGAGGCGCGAATGGTTGAAATTCTAGCCGAGCGTGGCGTGATGAAAGAAGGCGTTATTAGCGATGATGACGTTTTGGCGATTAAAACTCAAATGGGCGAGCCGCGCGATTTTTCGGATGATAGTGAGGGCTCAACTGATGAATTGACGGATGATAATGAGAAGCCAGAAAAGCAATTGATGCGCGACCCGGACGGGGCTGTCATTGGTGGCGTGTGTGCGGGAATAGCGGCGTACTTTAATATCAATCCGTTGTGGGTGCGACTGATTGCAATTGTCTCGCCGTTCGTAACATTCGGCACGATGGTGCTGGTTTACCTCGCGATGTGGGTGTCAATGCCGCCAGCAAAAACCGCGTCGGACAAATTACGAATGCGCGGGAAGCCGGTAACTCTGACTGCACTTAAGGAGGCTTCCGCTGATGGAAATTCAACTGTGTCTGCCGGAAAAACTCCAATTGCGAAATTTTTCCAATATTTTGTCGGTGCCGTGGTGCTGTTCACGACGCTAGCGATACTGTTTGGGCTGATTGTTGGCGGGGCGCTTGGTATTTCCATGGTTGATATGCTCGGCGGTTTGGGAATGCAAATGTGGGCGTGGGGAGTATGGATTTCCTTAGCAATTGGCGGAATCGCGGCGGTTATATTCGGCGCAATTGTAACGCGTAGCATATTCGTTTGGAAGGTCAATCGAATGTCTGTAATCACAATGATCGTGTCGGCATCCGTTGTTTTTATGAGTTTGGCAAGCGCTGCAATATTTAGCGCGCACGCTGGCTTGGAATATGCACGTGAATCGCAGCAGCTCACGAAGAAAGTAAATATCGATATTCCAGATACGACAAACGCTAATTCAATTTTTATTGATATGCCAGTGGGGAATGTTTCGCGAATAAATTCTGACAAGTTCAAGGTGGAAGCGGAGTTTGTGGATTTACCAAAGGCGAATAAGCCAGAAATTAACGTGCGCCGCGATGGCGATAAAATTGTGCTGTCTGTTTCTGAGAAGTGTAACGCGATATTCTTTGACGGTTGCTTGAAGTTTTATAAGCCGATAACTGGCTTGAAAATTTATGCTCCTGCTGGCGTTAATGTTAGCGGTTTGTTCTATCAAAATTCGATTGAAGCAGAAAACCCCGAATCTTAGGCTCATGCATTTGAATGATTTTACCGCTAATGCTACACTTGAAGGATGAAAGGTAATTTTTAAGCATGGCTTGGTGGCAAGCAATTATTCTCGGCGTAATCGAGGGAATTACGGAATTCTTACCAATTTCTTCGACTGGACATTTGACGATCGCTGAGAAATTGATGGGAATGCGAATTGACGATCCGAGTGTCGTGGCTTTTACGGCGATAATCCAGATCGGAGCAATTTTGGCGGCGGTGATTTATTTCTGGAGCGACATTTGGCGAATTTTACAGGCTTGGTGGCGCGGTTTATGGTGGAAGCGAGCGCGTCGAAAGTTTGATTATAAATATGGTTGGGCAATTATTATCGGCTCAATTCCTATTGCGATTGTCGGATTATTATTTAAGCATGAAGTTGAAACAGTTTTGCGCAGTTTGTGGTTTGTGGCGTTCGGACTTATTGGCTGGAGCGTTGTTATGTGGCTGGCTGACAATCATGCGGTAAATAACAAGCGTGGCGAAGCTGAGACGAGCTGGAAAGACACTTTGGCAATTGGCGCAGGGCAATGCTTGTCGCTCATTCCTGGAATTAGTCGCTCTGGCGCAACGATTTCAGTCGGTCTCTTTCGTGGATTTGACCGCGTGTCGGTTACGAAGTTGAGTTTCTTCTTGGGTATTCCAGCTCTGGTCGCAGCAGGACTATTGGAAGTTGTTACCAAATATAAACACATTTCTGGCGGCGTTGGTTGGACTTCAACTATAATCGCCACGGTAATTTCATTCGGCGTCGGTTATTTGGCTGTGTCGTGGCTGTTAAAATTTATTCAGAGCAATAATTTCCGACCGTTTATAATTTATCGATTCGTATTAGGTCTGGTGTTGTTGGTTATGCTTGGCGCGGGAATGATTTCTCACGTTTAATGAGATTGATTTTTCATATTGCTACATGTAAAATAAAAGCATAATCAATATCAAATAAAGTTTAAAGGAATATTTTAAGTGGAGCGAGAAAATACAAGAAAGCCTGCGTCAAAAGCTTTCGTGCTAAGTCTTTTTGTGATCACAATAATACTCATAATATTATTGTTTTTTATTAAGATTTCACCACGTGGAGTAATTGATCCGAACGCAGTTTCTATTCGTCAGGATTCGGGCGAGATTCAATATAAGTATGCTGATGGCAATTGGCAGAAAATAGTTTCGCTTGAGGATTTGAAAAATAAGGATAACGGCGCTAATAAGGAAGACAGTAAGAAAGAATCTAGTAAAACTGATAGTCGTGAAATTGAAATTCAGAAGAACTCCCTGTACATCCAGTGGCGGTATGCCGGGGAATCTGAATGGAAAAATATCATAGCCTACTCAGACTTAAAGGGTAAGGATGGCCGAGACGGTAGAGATGGTCTTAATGGACAGAATGGCAAGGATGGGCGAGACGGTATTAACGGCAAGAACGGTCAAGATGGCAAGGATGGTATTAATGGTCAGAATGGTAGAGATGGTCAAAAAGGCGACAAAGGTGACACTGGTGCGGCGGGTCCTGCTGGGGTAACTGGAGCCACGGGAGCTACCGGTGCGACTGGTGCTACAGGAGCGGCTGGCCAAAATGCTACAATTTCTGTAACTAATAGTACTCAGCCTTGCTCGACTGGATTGACTATTACCGGAAATGGTACAAGTAACCTAGGTTTACAATTTACAGGCAAGAATCTTCCTGCGGGCGGCACAACAAATCAAGTACTCGGTAAGAAAACTGATGACGACTGTGACGTAGAATGGAAAGATACGTACGAAATTCGCGGGACTGGTATGCCTGAAGGCAATGTTAAGGCTAGTGTTGGTACATACTATACCGATACAGCCGCTACAAACGGTGCCATTCGCTGGATTAAAACTCGTGGTAGTGATAAAACAGGCTGGAAGGTTGTATATGGTGACACTGGCTGGAGAAGTGTTCCTCAAATTCTCTCAACATCCATGAAAGCTAGCGTGGTCAAGGTTCGACGAATCAACAATACTGTTTATCTGTACGCAGCTCTTACGGGCTGGGCGTATAACTGGAACGGTGGTGGTACGGGCACGTTGCCAGATGGACTACGCCCTAGTGACCAGATGCAAGGCCCTTCTGCTGGACGACGGGGTAATTCGTACTTGACTTGGATCATTCAAACTAGTGGGCAGATTAATGCTGAAGCAGCTAGCGCTGAGAATCCAACGCCAACGCTCCCTCCGATCGTTAGCGTATCATATGTGCCAAATGACAATGTTCCATGGCCAACGACGTTACCTGGCACAGCTATGTAAGTAAATTATTTACACTTATCTAAAAAGCCCCGTCTGTTAAATCCGGCGGGGTTTATTTATATATAGCCTATGTTGTTATATAATTGAGACATGTTAGACATTAAGTTCATCAGGGAAAATGTCGATTTGGTGCAAAAGTCGGCAAACGATAAAGGCTACAAAGTTGATATTGCGGCATTGTTGCAATTAGACGATGAGCGTCGCGATTTGCAGAAGCAAGTTGAAGCGCTACGCGAACAGCGCAATGTTATTTCAGCGAAGATGAAAGGCGGCCGACCAGATCAAGAGTTAATTGATCAGGGCAAGCAATTGAAAGTTGAGCTGGCAGAGCGTGAGAGCTATTTGAAATCGACCGAGGAAAAAGTTGCGGCAATTCTTAAAAACGTCCCGAATATCACTTTTGACGACGTGCCTCTGGGTGGCGAAGAAGATTCTGTTGAGGTAAAAGTTTATGGCGATTGTAAAACTGGTGCAAAAGATCATTTGGATTACGCCGTAAGTCGCGGCTGGGTGGACTTTGAGCGCGGCGCTAAGGTGGCTGGTGCGAAGTTTTACTACTTGAAGGGCGATTTGGCTTTGCTGGAAAATGCCGTCACTCAATTTGCCTTGGATTACGTAACAAAGCAGGGCTTCACATTTATGACCGTGCCGCATATGGTCAATTTACGAACAGCTGAGGGCGCAGGTTTTACCCCGAAGGGCGAGGGCAGTAACGAATATGTAGTTGACGGCGAAGATTTGACGCTAATTGGTACGGCAGAAATGCCACTAACCGGCTACCACGCGGACGAGATTTTGGACGAAAAAGATTTGCCATTGCTGTACGCTGGATATAGTCCTTGCTATCGAAAAGAGGCGGGAACATACGGCAAGCACACGCGCGGTCTATTCCGAGTTCACCAATTTAATAAGCTGGAAATGTACGCATTTTGTTTGCCTGAGCAATCTAAAGAGATTCATGAGAAAATTCTTAGCGTTGAAGAGGCGCTTTGGCAGCAAATTGGGATTTCTTATCACGTGGTTAATATTGCGGCGGGCGATTTGGGTGCACCGGCTGCAAAGAAGTATGACATTGAATATTGGTCGCCAGTTGACCAAACTTATCGTGAGCTGACGAGTTGTTCAAATTGTACTGATTATCAAGCTCGTGGTTTGAATATTCGAGTCAGGCGAGAAAATGGTGCAATTGAATCTGTTCATACGTTGAACGGAACTGCGGTGTCGTTAGCTCGTTCTCTGGTAGTGATTTTGGAGAATTTCCAGAATCCAGATGGAACTTTGACTGTCCCAGAGGTACTGCGTCCATATATGAATGGCCGTGACGTGATATAATAAGGGTGTATTAGTTAGTAGGAGGAAAAATGATTAAGGATATTACAATTACTGGCGTTAAATATGAGCTAAACGCTACAACAAAAAAATACGTTGAAAGGAAAATTGGTTCGTTGGGAAAATATTTGCCACGCCACGCGCGAAAGAGTGCATCTGCAGACGTTAAGATTAGGCAGATTGACAATCCTGGCGGCAACAAGTACGAGGTTGAAGTTATCATCAATGTGCCAGATAAGAAAATTGTAGCTAAGGATTCAACCATGAACGTTTTGGCTGCGGTGGATATCGTTGAAGCTAGGTTGAACGGTCAAGTTCGTAAGTATAAAGACGATGTGCTAGCTCACGTTGGCGGAAGTCGCGGAGTTTTGGCGAAGCTAAAGCAAACTTTCGGCCGAAAATAATTGATAGATGAAATTAACAGGAAAGCGTTCAGATTCTGGGCGCTTTTTCTTTTCAAATTGCCCGAAAAAAGTTATAATAAAAGAAGTTTTTGAAAATGCCTGAAAGTGAGGGAGTTTTAAGGTTTATGGCAATTACACAACAAAAAGCGCTGAGTAAGATTTTTGGCGATCCACAGAAGAAGATTTTGAAACGATTGCGTAAGCAAGTTGACGTTATTAACGGTCTGAATGACAAATATGAAAAGATGTCCGACAAGGAGCTCCGGGCGCAAACTGATGAGCTGAAAAAGCGTTTGTCGAAGAAAAATGTGACGCTTGATACGATTTTGCCAGACGCGTTTGCCGTGGCAAGGGAAGCTGCTAAGCGTGTGATTGGTGAGCGTCCGTATGACGTGCAGTTGATTGGTGGTATGGTTCTTCATGAGGGTAACGTTGCCGAGATGAAAACTGGTGAAGGTAAGACTCTTGTGGCGACATTGCCAACTTATCTGAATGCTTTGGAAGGTAAGGGTGTTCATGTGGTGACGGTTAATGACTATTTGGCTCAGCGCGACGCTGGCTGGATGGGTCAAGTGTATGATTTCCTGGGCTTGACCACTGGTGTGATTATTAACGAAGCATCATTTGTTTATGATAAAGATTATGATAATGAGCATCACGACGATCCTCGAATGCGCAAGCTTCGCCCAGTTTCACGTAAAGAGGCTTACGCTGCGGACATCACGTACGGCACGAATAACGAGTTTGGTTTTGACTATTTGCGCGATAACATGGTTAATGATGTCGATTTGCTCAGGCAGCGTGAATTGAACTTCGCAATCGTTGACGAGGTCGACTCAATTTTGATCGACGAAGCTCGTACGCCACTTATTATCTCTGCTCCAGCGGCTGAAAATCCTGACAATTATTACACATTTGCTAAAATCGCCGCGAAGTTGGTTCCAGAAGATTACGTTTTGGATGAGAAGCGCCGAAGTGTTGCCTTGACTGATGAAGGCGTTGAAAAAGTTCAGAAGTTGTTGGGAATAAAAAATTTGTACACCCCAGATCACGTACGTAGCGTTTATCACATGGATCAGGCTTTACGAGCACAGACATTATTCAAGCGCGACAAGGATTACGTTGTAACCAATGACGGCGAGGTGATCATCGTTGACGAGCACACTGGTCGTTTGATGCAGGGTCGTCGCTATAATGAAGGCTTACACCAGGCAATTGAGGCAAAAGAAGGTGTTCCTGTGCTGGAAGAGAGTATGACCTTGGCGACAATTTCCTTCCAGAATTATTTCCGTTTGTACAATAAATTGAGCGGTATGACCGGTACGGCATTTACTGAAGCTGAAGAGTTTCAACAAATTTATTCACTTGATGTTATCCAAATTCCACCGAACAAACCAGTTATTCGCGAGGATAAGGAAGATCTGATTTTCAAGACTGAAAAGGCCAAACTGAAAGCTGTCGCTGAGGCGATTAAGGATTACCACAAGCAGGGTCGTCCTGTTTTGGTTGGTTCTGGTTCTATTGAAAAGAATGAGCAAATTGCTAAATATTTGGAAAAAGAAGGCATTAAGTTTGAGATTTTGAACGCTAAGAACAATGAGCGTGAGGCTGCTATTGTTGCGAAAGCCGGCGAAAAAGGCGCGATTACTTTGGCTACAAATATTGCTGGTCGCGGTACGGACATTAAGCTTGGCGAGGGCGTGAAGGAATTGGGCGGCTTGGTTGTTATCGGTTCAGAGCGACACGAATCACGCCGAATTGACAATCAGTTGCGTGGTCGTGGCGGACGTCAGGGTGATCCAGGCGAGACTCAGTTTTATGTTTCGACCGAAGATGATTTGATGCGAATTTTCCAGGGTGAGCGAATTGCATCATTGATGGATAGGCTGGGCGTTGATGATGATACACCAATCAGAACTCGTGCCGTATCGAAAACATTGGAAGCGGCACAGAAGAGAGTTGAAGGCTATAATTTTGATACGCGCAAAAATGTTGTTCAATACGACAATGTGATTAACCGTCATCGCCGCGTCGTTTATGTCATGCGACGTAGGATTTTGGAAGGCGATAATATTAAGCCAGAAATTGAGCGATTATTGCGAGCTAAAGTTCACGAATTGACAACTCTTCCATCAAAGAACAATCCAAAGTTTGTCGAGGATTTCTCAGTTATTTTCCCGGTTGATAAGGAAAAAATTGAAAAGGTTGGTAAGGAGAAGAAAGATCGTTTGCGCTATGAGAAGGCGCTGGAGCTGGCTGAAGAAGCTTACGCGGAGAAAGAGCGTGAGATTGGCGCCGATGATTTGCGCGGAGTTGAGCGCGAAGTTTATATGGCGGTGCTGGATACATTGTGGATGCAGCATTTGGAGAATATGCAACATTTGCGCGAGGGAATTCACTGGCGAAGTGTTGGACAGCGCGATCCTTTGGTGGAATATCGATCAGAATCTCAGAAGTTGTTTGAAAGTTTGCAGGCTAATCTCCGCGATGAAGTCTTGGCAACGATATTTAATATTCATAAAGCCGACGCTACAGTTCGCCAATCTCAAGACGACGAATATGATACTGAGCTAACTAGGTTGGCAGAAAATGCCGTTGAGCGTGGCGTAAATGAAATTGGTTCGGGCGAGGAAAATCGTGACGATGACTTCTCTGTGAAAAAGAGCAAGACTAGCGCGGAATCAAATCGTGCGAAGAATCAAGCTCGAAAGAAGAAAAAGGCTCAGCGACAGAACCGTAAGAAAAATCGTAAATAATCAGAGAATTAGACAATGAAACATACAGTTGAGGAAATTAGGCTGAAGAATGGTGCGCGCGGCTTGTTGATTGACGTTCCAGATGCTACGGTAATGAGTTTTCAGGTGCAATTCAGGGCGGGCAACCGCTACGTTCTGAATAAAGATATTTACGAAACGGCTCACATCATGGAGCATATGGCGTTCGGTGCGAATGAAAAGTTTCGTTCGGAGCACAATTATGAGCAGGAATTTACCAAAAACGGCGCTTATCACAACGCTTACACTTCCGACTATTCAATGGTTTATGAAGCGATTTGTGCGGATTTTGAGTGGGACAGGATTTTGGAGCTTCAGAGGCTGGCTATTACAACACCACGATTCAACGCCGATGAGCTTGAGGCGGAAAAGGGCAATGTTCGCTCTGAATTAACTGGTTATCTCAACAATCATAACCGCGTGATGTGGCCGCGCATTCAGCAAGCGCTGGGTGAAGATATTTTGACGTATAATCAGCGCTTAAAAACAATTGCTAATATTGAGCTGAAAGACATTAAAAATCATCACAAGCGAACGCATACCTTGAAGAATATGCGGTTTGTGGTGGCTGGAAAAATGGCTGGACGAAAAGCGGCTATTAAAGAACATCTTGAGGGATGGCAATTAGAGACGGGCGAGCGGTTCGTTATTCCGCGCGATGAACCACGCAGGGCTAACCCAGTCTTAGTTAAGCGAAAAGAGGCGACGAATTTGACGTTTGGCTGGTCAATGATGATTCCGCGCGAGTTAAGCGACGAAGAAGTCACGGCCATGAACGCATTGAACCACATTCTGACCGGCACGATGAGCTCGAGGATTTTTGGCGCGGCTCGTAAAAAAGGCTTGGCGTATGGTATTTTTAGTGATACATCGATTGGTTTTTACGATTCGGCTTGGGATTTTGGCGGACAAGTAAATGTTGAAACTGCAGAAAAACTCTTTGATATTATCGTGAGAGAGTTGAAGAAGGTTTTGGCTGGATCTATTTCTGATGAAGATTTGGAAAGCGTGAAGTCGTATTCGTTGGGTCGTTATCAAATGGGCGCTCAAACTGTTGGGCAAGTAAGTAATTTTTACGTAGGACGATATTTTGCTGATGATTTCGTGAGAGATTATGCCGCCGTTCCAGATTCTATCTTGGCGGTAACTCCCGATCAGTTGATTGAAACGGCTCGTCAATTTTTTGCATCCAACACGTGGACGTTGGCGGCAGTTACTTCGGAAGAAAAAGAGCTATTAACAAAGCTGTACGATAAGCTCGACAAGCTATTCTAGGGTGTAATCGTAAATTGCCCGTGATATAATCAGGTTATGAAAATTGTCATTGCTGGTTTTGGTGTCGAAGGTCAATCTAATTTGCGGTATTTCCGAGAGAAATTTCCGGAAGCTGATTTTTTGGTGGCGGACGAGCGTGAAAAAATAGATAATTTACCGGAAAATGTGACTTATCAGACGGGATTTTCGGGGCTGGAGAACGCGGATTTAATTGTTAGGTCGCCAAGTCTTCCGCCAAAAAAGATAAAGACTAGCGGTCAAATTTGGTCATCGACAAATGAGTTTTTCGCCAATTGCCCAGCGACTATAATTGGCGTGACTGGTACAAAAGGCAAGGGGACGACGTGTAGTTTTATCTCGTCGATTTTGCGCGCGGCAGGTAAAACCGTTCATTTGGTGGGAAATATCGGCGTGCCGGCTTTGGATATTTTGCCAAAAATTGAGAAAAATGACATTATCGTTTATGAATTGTCCAGTTTTCAATTGTGGGATTTGCAGAAATCTCCGCATGTTGCCGTGGTGTTGATGATTGAACCTGACCACTTGAACGTTCACGCTGATTTTAATGATTATTTGGCGGCAAAAGCGAATATTGCTAAGTTTCAAACCGCGGACGATTATGTTGTCTATAATTCTCAAAATGAGTTTAGTTCGTCGATTGCAGATACGAGTTCGGCGCAGAAAAAGAAATATCCATTTGTTCTCTCGGACGATATAACTTCTGCGATTTGCTTGCCGGGGAAACATAATATTGACAATGCGTGCGCGGCAATAGCGGCGGTGAAATCGATTTTGCCGAACGTGTCGGATGATGAGATAAAGAAGGGGCTTAGCGAGTTTACGGGGTTGCCGCATCGACTGAAGTTTGTTGCTGAAAAATACGGCGTGAAATATTACGATGATAGCATTTCGACAACTCCAGGTAGCGCGATTGCGGCATTAAAAGCTTTTGCGGAGCCGAAAATTTTGATTTTGGGCGGCTCAGATAAAGGCGCGGACTATTCTGAACTAGCGAAAGAAATTGCCAGGCAAAACGTGCGACTGATAATTATCAATGGCGCTAACGCTGATGAAATTGGGGAAGTTTTAAGGGAAGAAAAAGTTGATCGCGAAATTGTCCAATTGAATATGGCGGGAATGAAAGAAGTTGCCAAATCAGCCAAAAATAAAGCGCAATCTGGCGACGTGGTGATTCTTAGCCCAGCGGCTGCCAGCTTTGATATGTTTAAGAGTTATTCTGATCGTGGCGAGCAATTTGTTGCCGCCGTAGAAGAACTTTAATCTTGATAGACTTCTGGTTTTAAGACGCCGATGTATGGCAAGTTGCGATATTGCTGACGAAAATCCAGTCCATAGCCAACGACAAATTCATTCGGTGTATCGATGCCGACATAGTCAGCTTTTGCATCAACTTCGCGCCGCGCTGGCTTGTCTAATAGCGAGCATATTTTTACCGACGCAGCATTTTTTGCGGCAAATAATTCTCTTAGCGCTTGGGCGGTTCGACCGCTGTCAATTATGTCCTCAACGATCAACACGTGCCTATCCGCCACGTCGGTGTCCAAATCTTTGATAATTTTTACAGATCCAGAAGATTTTGTGTCGTCGCCGTAGCTGGAAACCGCCATGAAATCAATTTCCATATAGCAATCCATCGCCTGTATCAAGTCGATCATAAACGGCGCTGCGCCGCGTAAAATACCCACGACAACGGGATTTTTATATTGATAATCCTCGGTCAATTTTTTCCCAAGTTTCTGAACTGCCGTTTTTATATCTTCATTCGTAAATAGAATTTTCTCAATATCTTTATCCATCTTTTTATTTTAACAGAGAATTGAGAGCTGAAAAATGGTACAATAAAATATATGCAACCGCTAAAAAAGAAAATTGGTGAATTAGAAAAAGAAATTGAACAGGCTAAAAAAGCGCTTAAGTTTTCTGAGTTGGAGCAGAAATTGGCGGAGCTGGACGATCAATTGAACCAGCCGGAAATTTGGAATAATCCTGATTACGCCCAAGAATTAACGAAACAAGCCGCCAGTCTTCGTCAGACCGTCGAGCCTTGGCAGACTTTGACGGTGCAGGTTGGTGATATGGTGGAGCTGATGGAGCTTGGCGATGACGATTTATTGCCGGAATTCCAGGCACAAGTTGCGGCGATTGAAAAGAGTTTTGATAGGCATAAAACCGATTTGTTATTCTCTGGCGAATATGACAATCGCTCGGCAATTATGCGCATTTCCGCTGGCGTGGGCGGGCTGGATGCGCAGGATTTTGCGGCGATGTTGGAGCGAATGTATTTGCGCTGGGCGGAAAAGTCTGGAATGAAGGTTGATACGCTGGAACGCTCGACAAATGATGACGCTGGAATTAAAACGGTCGTTTTGGAGATTTCTGGATCTTTTGCTTATGGAAAATTGCGGTCGGAAAATGGCGTGCATCGTTTGGTGCGATTAAGTCCGTTTAATGCGGACAATTTGCGGCAGACTAGTTTTGCGCTTGTCGAGGTTTTGCCAAAAATTGACGCGCCCGATGAAATATCAATTGATCCGAGTGATTTAAGAATTGACGTCTATCGTTCGGGCGGCAAGGGCGGTCAAGGTGTAAATACGACGGATTCGGCGGTTCGAGTGACGCATGAGCCGACGGGAATTACGGTGGCTATTCAGAATGAGCGCTCGCAAATTCAGAATAAAGAAACGGCGTTGAAGATTCTTCGGTCAAAATTGTTAGCGATGAAATTAGAGCAACATGCCGAAACTTTGTCTGACCTTAGGGCTGGCGAATCGGCAAATTGGGGTAGTCAAATTAGAAATTACGTCTTGCATCCATATACTCTAGTTAAAGATACGCGCACAAAGCATGAAAACCGCAACACTCAAGGCATTTTAGATGGCGATATTGACGAATTTATCACGGCATATTTAGAGCAAAATGCTAATTCTAAAAATATTTAGCTTATGGTATAATACTATTAATGATTCTGTTAGATAGGGTAACGAAGAACTACGGTAAAAGTAACAAGCCGGCACTGAACCGAGCAAGCATTCATGTTGGCGCTGGTGAGTTTGTGATTATTGTTGGTACGTCGGGTGCTGGCAAATCGACACTTTTGAAGCTTTTGACTAGGGAAGAAAAGCCAAGCTCTGGAAAAATTGTGGTTGGCGGAATTGATTATGACAATTTGAAGGACAAGCATATTCCGCTGTTGCGTCGTAAAATTGGCGTGGTTTTTCAGGATTTTAAGTTGCTTCCGAATCGAACGGTGTTTGAAAATGTGGCGTTTGCGCTGGAAATTGCTGGAATGACAAATCGGGAAATTAAGGCGACTGTGCCGAAGGTTATCGAGTTGGTTGGTCTTAAAGGGAAGGAAAAGCATTTTCCTCATCAGCTTTCTGGTGGTGAACGTCAGCGTGTAGCAATTGCGCGGGCGGTGGTGCGTCAGCCGAAGATTCTGATTGCAGATGAGCCGACTGGAAACCTGGACCCGAAGCATAGCTGGGACATTGTTCGCTTGCTGGAAAAGATTAACAAGTATGGCACGACGGTTATTTTGACGACTCACAACGTGGAGATTGTTAACAAATTGAAGCGGCGCGTTATTACAATTGATCATGGTAAAATCACCTCTGATCAGGCGAGAGGGAGTTATAAACAGTAATGAAATCATCAAAGTCTAACAAAAATAAAGAAACTATTCGTATACGTCAGCGCCGACGAGGTTGGTTGACGTTTGTCAGAATGTGTCGATATGGCATCAATAACTTTAGTCGTAATGCCTGGCTAACGATTGCCGCAACTGCGGTGATGAGCGTTACGTTGATTATCGTGTTTATAACATTATCAGCGCGCCAGGTTTTGGTTGATACCGTTTCAAATGTCTCCAAGCGTGCCGATATGTCAATTTACTTAAAGGGCGACACGTCAGAAAAAACGATTAAAACGATTAAATCTCGGATTGAAAAATTAGATAATGTCGATAGTGTTAAGTATATTTCCGCGGAAGAAGCGCGTGAAAAGCAAGCCGAGCAGTATAAAGACAATCCAGACACGCTTGAGGCGATTCGCGAATCTAGTAATGAGATGTCGGCGACGCTTCGTGTTTCCGTGAAGGAACTGAATAACCAGCAGTCATTAAATAATTTTGTTAAAACTGATGATTTATATAAAAAATATAAAGACCCTAACAGGGAGCCGTCGTTCTCTGGTGAACGTCAGCAGGCTATTAAAACAGTTGGCAATTGGGTGAGGCTGGCGAGTATTGGCGGGTCAATCGCTACAGTCGTTTTCGTGGTGATTTCATCGCTTGTGGTCTTTAATACAATTCGTATGGCAATTTTCAACCGCAAGGACG
Source organism: uncultured Candidatus Saccharibacteria bacterium (assembly GCA_937921475.1). Lineage (GTDB taxonomy): Bacteria > Patescibacteriota > Saccharimonadia > Saccharimonadales > Saccharimonadaceae > Nanosynbacter. The sequence continues at coordinate 42,682 of CALFPG010000011.1, forward strand.
AGATTGAGATGATGAAGTTGATTGGCGCAGAACGCAGTTTCATCAGAGGTCCGTTTATCGTTGAGGCTATAATGTACGGATTTATCGCGGCAATTATCGCGACGGTGGTTGGGTATGGACTGTTAATTCTTGCACATGATCCGATGGTAAAATACGGAATTCCTATTGATAATCTTTTGAATCATCTAAAAATGTACGGCGTGCTGGTTTTCTTGAGTATGATTCTGGTCGGCGCGGCAATTGGCGTAGCGTCATCTTGGGTGGCAACTCGCAAATATCTTAAGCTGTAAAAGTTCTTGACATACTGATTACGCTTATGCTAACATAGACGTATGAAACTACGGTCCACCACACCAGTTTCGGCATCATTAGTCAGCAGAGCATCTCTGGTGGCGATGTCTGCATTGCTCGCTGGATCGGGCATTTTTGGCTTGGCATCACACGTATTAGCTCGCGACTATAACGCCGAAATTCAGGCAAAACAACAAGAAGCAGACAATTATAATTCTGAGGCTTCGCGCTTGGGTGAGATGGCTGATAGTTTACAGGCGGAGCTTGATAAGATAAATGGACAAATATCAGCTATTCAAGCGCAGATTTCTGATAGCCAAAAGAAGATTAATGACCTTAATGATCAGATAAAAAAGAACGAAGAGTTAATTAAGCACAATCGTAAAGCGATGGGGCGAATTTTGGCAGATTTGTATGTTGATGATCAGATTTCGCCGCTGGAGATGCTTGCTAGCTCAAAAAATATTAGCGATTACATCGATAAGCAAGAGCAGCGTAATTCTCTGAAAACTTCATTGAATGATAAGATTAAAGAGATTAAGTCTTTGCAGAAAAAGCTGGAAGAGAATAAGAAGTCTGTCGAGAATACACTTCGTGACCAAGAATTGCAGCGCAATGCGATGGCGGCTAAGCAATCTGAGAAGGCAAAACTGATTACTGATACGAAGAACGATCAGAATAACTATGCGGCTCTGGCTCAGAAACGTAATTCTGAAGTAGCGAAGTTGCGAGAAGAGCAGGCTGCAGCCAACCGACGAGCTCTTGGTGGCGGCAATGTCTCTATTCCAGGCGGCGTACCTGGCGGTGGCGGTTATCCTGGCGTTTGGGCAAGTGCTCCACTTGACGCTTATGTCGATCCGTGGGGATTATATACGCGTGAATGTGTGAGTTATGTGGCTTGGAAGATTCATAGTACTGGACGATATGTTCCGCATTTTGGTGGCGCAGGCAACGCAAATCAGTGGCCGTCAACTGCAGCGCGCTATGGCATTTCTAGCGGCTCAACTCCAAAAGCTGGTGCAGCAGCTGTGATGAATATTGGATATTACGGACACGTTATGTACGTTGAGTCTGTCAATGGCGATGGAACTATTACCGTTAGCGATTACAACTTTGCCTGGGACGGTTTATATAGGCACTACACACGTTCGGCTTCAGGATTGACATACGTTTACTTCTAATCAGCATAAAGTGATATATAAAAACGCTCGTGTTAAACGGGCGTTTTGTAGTATAATAAGCATATGGTTACGGGAGAAAAAAGACAGCAATTAAGTTGGTTTTTGACGCTTGTTATTGTGGCTATTGTTAGCTTTGTGGCGGGAGCTCGCTCTGATGCGCTGTTTGCTAACGTGGCGTCGGTATTTGGTGTTAGAACTTCAAATAAGACGATCGACTTATCTAGCGTTCAAAAAACATATCAAGAACTGATTGCTAATTACGATGGAAAATTGGATACTCAAAAGTTGATTTATGGCGCCAATCGTGGGCTAGTTGAAGCGGCTGGCGATCCTCATACGGCGTATATGGATCCTGATGAGACGAAGGAGTTTGACAAGTCATTAAGTGGTCAAATTGGTGGTGGAATTGGTGCGGAGATTGGTCTTAGGAGTAATAAGCCGACTATCATAAAACCCCTGGAAAACAGCCCAGCTCAGAAGGCGGGAATTAAGGCTGGTGAGGCGATTGTTAAGGTAAATGACGAGGCTTCTTCTGACTGGTCAGTGGAAAAAGTTGTGAGTAAAATTCGCGGAGAAGTTGGTACGTCCGTTAAATTGACGTTATTAAGCGGTGGCCAAACGCGTGAGGTGTCGGTTGTGCGTCAGAATATAGTTTCTCCGGCAGTAGAGTCGGAAATTGATGGAGAAATTGGTATTTTGAAAGTTAACCGATTTGGCGATGATACAGTAAGCTTGTCCAGAAAATACGCTTCGGAGTTTGTTGAGAAAGGCGTTAAGAAGGTTATTTTGGACTTACGGAATAATCCTGGCGGAACGGTTGGAGCTGCTCAAGGACTATTGGGTATTTGGCTAGACAATCAAATAGCTATGACCGAGCGTCGTGGCTCTGAAATAGTTAAAACGCTGCGTACAACTGGAACACCAATTCTGGGCAATATGAAGACAGTGGTGCTTATTAACGGCAACAGTGCTAGTGCTAGCGAAATTACGGCTGGGGCGCTTCGTGAATACGGAAAAGCCACGCTGGTTGGGCAGAAGAGTTACGGTAAGGGAAGCGTGCAGATCGTGCTTGGACTACCTGGCGGGTCGCAAATGAAGGTTACGGAAGCCAGATGGTACACGCCAAAGGGCAAAAATATAGATAAAACTGGTATAGAACCTGATGTTAAGGTTGATCTCTCCGCTGAGGATATTAATAATAATTTAGATCCGCAGATGGATAAGGCGAAATCAATATAAAGCTTGTGTTTTTGGATTAGACAACATAAAATGGAGATAGTATGAACGGACAAAAAAAGAAGATTTTATTAGTTGAGGATGACATGGCTCTGTCTGCGGTTTATCGGTCGCGGTTGGAGATTGAGGGGTTTGACGTTAGGGAAGCCAACAATGGAGAAGACGCTCTGTCTGCCACTGTTGAATATCGTCCAGATCTGATTCTTTTGGATGTAATGATGCCAAAGATTAGTGGTTTTGATGTCTTGGATATTCTTCGCAATACGCCAGAAACTGCTAACGTGAGGATTATTATGCTGACAGCACTCAGTCAACCAAAGGATAAGGAGCGAGCTGAGAGCTTGGGTGTTGATGATTATTTGGTGAAATCTCAGGTTGTAATTGGCGACGTTGTGGCTCGCGTAAAGCATCATTTGGGTATTCAATAGAGATTTGCAGAGAATAAAAATAGTCAGCCCTCTGTGGGAGGTTGACTTTTTGTTAGTTTTTTGATATAAAATAAACATATATGGAAAACTTAAAACCAACACAGAGCCTCGAACAAAAACAAGAAACGCCGGAAGATTATGTAGTTGCAACTTTTCCTGTTGATATCGATCCAGATAATGCAAGGCGTCCACTAACCGTTATTCGCAGTGGTCAAGACGGAGAGGGCGTTAAGTATGACAGAGGTTGGAATCCTATTGGTATGTCGGTCGTGTGTGGCACTGATTCTGAGGAGGGTATTGGTCCGATTAAGCTGCTTATGGAAGCATATAAACTGGTTGGAACTGATATTAAAACTGAGTTTGTACCGTTGGAGGACATTCAGGATCTAAATGAAGATTACATTAAGTATCTTTATGGAAAAACTCCTAAGGAAATGATTGAAGAAGGAAAAAGGGCTGCTGAGCAGAAATATCCGGTTGGTAGTGAGATTGAGTCTTTGGCTCCAGAGGTGGGATCAGACTCAGGCGCAGAAACCCCAAGTAATGGCTTGGTTGAAGATAATACCTCTGATCATGAGAAGTCTTTAGCGGCTAAGGTTGGTCCTGCAATGGGACGTGTGGCAGTTAAGGCTACTGGAATTGAAAAGCCAGCGAAGATAGATAAGGTGGACGCTAACCCAGCGGATTTGGCGGCAACCGAACCAGCTAAAAAGCCAGTAGAGACGGGTAGGGTAAGCATTAGTCCATCAACCTTGGTGATGTCTAAAAAAGTCTTGGAGTCGATTGGGGCGGTTAAGGTCGATGACTCGGTGGGTTCGCCAGCGATTAAGTCAGCTGCAGTTAAAGAGCTAGCTAAAAATCTAGCGGTTGCGTCGGCTAAAGAGCTAGTGGTCGATTCAATTAAAAATCCAGCGGTTAAGTTAGCTAAAAAGCCAGCGAAGATAGATAAGGTGGACGCTAACCCAGCGGATTTGGTGGCAACCGAGCCAGTTGAAAAGCCGGTAGAGGCGGATAAGGCAAGCACTGACTCAGTAAATTTGCCAGCAGCTAAATTGGTTGAAAACCCAGTGGCTGAAAAGCCGATGGAGACGAATGAAACCAATGCCGACATATTGCCTGAGAGCTTTAAGGATGCGATTAATAGGTTTAAACAACTTGCCGAAGAGAATAATGGTAAGTTTTTTGCAAAGGCTCAATATATAACTGGAGAGCTGAATCAGCTGAGGCAGCAAATTCAGATGAATCCTGCAGTGATTTATAGACTTGATTCTGAAGGGCTCCTAACAGCTGAATCGTCGATAATTAGAAATCTTGAAGATTCTAGGGCTGAGGATACGAATAAATTTAAGAATGACGTAAGTGATCTTATTGAAGAGCTGAAAAAGAAGATTGAAAATGATGACGAGCGTAGTCGTCTGGTTAAGTTAACTAAGCACGTAGATAAGATGGGTGAGAATAATATAGTTCTGGGTAATGTAACTAATGACTTGTTGGATAAATTAATAAGAATAAGACGTTATATTGCGAAATCACAGAATGATAGAGGAGGAATAGTCCACTATAAAAGTAACATAACTCAGGTGATTGGTGAAATTATTAATGATTTATCGATAGCTAGTGGACGCCGTCGGGGTATCGTAGGTGGTATTGAGGGAATTAAGAGTGAGGGATATCATCAAAAAAGGTGATTGATATTAAAATAACTCCGTATTTTTTACCGGAGCTATTTTAATAAAAAAGTTTTTTACCGATTAAAGAACAACAACTTGCGTTCGGCGTTCTGATTTGCCGGTAAACTTGGTTTTCTTAACCGACTTGAAGCCAACTACGCCATCTTTTGCAGCGTGGATGGTGAAATTGCGGCTAACATATGTGCCGTCACCAGCGATCTTTGTGGCGCCAGTTTGGCGAACTAGAACTTCTCCAGCGGAAACTTTTTGACCGCCAAATCGCTTAACGCCAAGACGTTGACCAGCATTGTTGTGGATGTTCTTACTAGAACCACCAGCTTTAACCTTTGACATTCTTTACTCCTTATAGTTTCTATAAAACAATCTGTTCTAGTTTATCGAAAATAAAGCCAGTTGTCAAGCGGTTTTGGTTATATCTGCTGGTTTTAATACCAATATTTCTCTGGCAACAACTTGATCTTCACGGTAATACAAGAGATTTTTATCGATAATTTGCTGATATCCAAGTTTTTTAAGATTTTTTATCAGGGGCAAGTGAGTAAATTTACCTTCGCGATTTTGCCACGCTGGAACGGCTATACAAAGCGTCGTGTCTGGGCGGATTTGCAAGCGGATATTTTGCAGAAAACCGCTAATTATGTGATTACAATTTCCGACTACTTCGTGAAGTTTTTCTGGGCTGGGTGACGCGGAAAACGGCTGACCTAAATATGTTTCACAAACAATTCGAGAAATTCGCTCTTTCTGCTCATCTGTCAATTTTACAGAGGTGGCGTCGGCCTGATGCGCTTGCCAGAAAGTTTTTGTCGAAAAAGTTTTTTCCACCCAGTTCATATTTTCAGTCGTATAAGAGATCATCTTGTCGCTCAAATCGCTGCCATAAGCATTCACGCCGATAAGCGCAGCTTCTTGCAATACTGTTCCTGTGCCACAAAACGGATCCCAGAGGTAATCGCCAGGTTTTGCGCCAGACAGGTTAATCATAATCTGCGCGAGCTTGGGTGGAAGCATTCCCACGAAGGCATCGCGCTTTGGTCGTCCACGGTCGCGCTGAGTGTACGAATTGATATTTTGAGTGCCACGACTTTCGGCAACTATCAAATCTCCGTACACGTTCTTAGTTATGATAATTTCAATTTTCGCCTCAGACTTGCCGAGCTTATTGTTGTGGGAAGTCGCAGTGGACAGCGCGGCGGTTTTATTAGGAATTAGACGTAAACTAACGCCAGATTTTTTCAAGTTGTTTTTTAAGATGATTCCGATTTTTTGGACGTTTCTCGGATCTGTTTTATTGCCGTAAAAACTTATCCCAAGCGTTATTTTTTTCTGGCTATGTGAAAGTTTTTTCGTGTACTTTTCAACAATAATTTTTGACGCCTGGAGCAGGGTATTGCGGTCTGATTTTTGCGATTTTATCTTCGTGATGACTTGTCCGCATTTAATCGTTCCGCCGAGATTGTCAATTGATAAATTGTCGCAATTAACCGTGGCGGCTTGATTGGAGATTTTTTGGACATTTTTAGCACCGTAAACCGCCTCTAATTCAGCGATAGAGATTTCTGGTTGGCGTCCAAGAATAGCTATAAACATGTCGTAATTATAACATTTATCATGGTATAATGAAGGTTATGTTACCGAAGGTGTTGCAACTATTGAAATCGCCACGGGCCATTATGAGCGTTTTGACGTTGGTCGTTTTGGCGATAATAATTTTTCTATCTCGGCATGAGCTCGTGAAGGCGTGGAATTTGTTTTTGCACGCGGATTTATGGCTATTATTCTTATTGTTGCCGTTTCAGATTATCGTGTACTTCGCTGGTGGTGAGATGATTTTTTCGTATTTAAGAGAGAAGAATCTGATTCATCATATTTCCAGGCTGGAGCAGACGAGAATTGCATTGGAGCTCAATTTGGTCAATCATATTTTTCCGTCGGGTGGAGTTAGTGGAATTTCGTATACGACGTGGCGAATGCACAAGCTCGGCGTGAGTTCGGCGCGTTCGACATTTGCACAGGTGATTCGTTATGTGACGGGATTTTTGTCGCTTTTGGTTTTGTTGGTGATTGCTGTGCTGGCGCTGTCTATTGACGGTAAGGTTAATCGTTATATCGTTGCCGCTAGTTTCTTATTGATTATCGTGGTTTTGGCGCTGACGTTTGGTCTGATTTTCGTGTTTTCGTCAAAGCGACGTATGCAGATGACTGCCGCTAAATTGTCTAAATTCATCAATACATTGGTGAAAATTGCAACCTTAGGCAAGAAGCGACGAGTGATGAAGTCGAAGAAAGTCGAAGAGTTTTTTGTTGATATGCAGGACGATTTTCAAGATTTGTCCAATCATCCGAAACTTCTAATAAAACCGATGATTTGGGGAACTGTCTATACTGTTTTTGATGTAGCGATGTTTGCTGTGGCGTTTCTGTCGCTGGGTGTTTTTGTTAATCCGGCGATTTTGATGGTTGGATACGGCGTGGCGGGATTGGCAGCAATTGTCGTGTTTACGCCTGGAGGGACGGGTGTTTATGAAACCATTATGATTATTTTCTTAAGTATGGCGGGCACTCCGCCGGATTTGGCGATTGCTGGAATAATTTTGACGCGAGCAATTTTACTTACTGGCACGATTATCTTTGGCTATATTTTCTATCAACACGCACTGATTAAATACGGCAAGCCAGATGATTCCCAGATTTAGTGTTAGCAATTTCATAGCAGTTGTCAATCAAACTTTTGACGTGGCTTTTGCCGGGATGATTGAAGTTGAGGGTGAAGTTTCTGGCCTCAAGTCTTATCCTCCGAAATACGCTTTCTTCGATCTGAAAGATGACGACGGGCTGGTTCGATGTTTTGTTGGTTTTAGCAATTTACGTACGCCAATTGAAGATGGGATGAAAGTTGTCGTTCGAGCGATGCCAGTGCTTAGAGATAAAGGCGCCTTTAGTTTGAATGTTCAAGAGATTCGCCCATTAGGCAAGGGAAGTCTGAAGCGAAGTTTTGATCTTTTGAAACAAAAATTAACAGTTGAGGGTTTGTTTAATCCTGAAAGAAAGCGTCTATTGCCGCAATATCCTCAGAGGGTGGCTATTATTTCCAGTACGAAAGCAGCAGGATATGCTGACTTTATGAAGATTTCCGGTGAGCGTTGGGGTGGCGTGAAATTCGTAGTCGCCAACGTTAATGTGCAGGGTGCGAATGCTGCAGATCAAGCTGTTCGAGCAATATCATATTTTAATCAAATGTCAGAATCTCCAGATGTGATTGTTTTGATTCGTGGCGGTGGCAGTGCGGAAGATTTGGCGAGTTTTAATGATGAAAAACTAGTACGGGCGGTGGCGAGTAGCCGCATTCCAACAATGACTGGAATTGGTCATGAGATTGATGAAAGTCTATGCGATTTGGCGGCGGACGTTCGCGCAGCCACGCCGAGTAACGCCGCGCAATTGCTGTTTCCTGATAAGCGAGAAGTGGTTAGGCATTTGCATTACAGACTAATTGACGCGAAAGATTCAATTTGTAGAGCTATCGAAGAGCAATCGCTTAATGCAACAATGTTGCAAAAAGAAGCGCTAAAACAGTGGTCAAGCCGTGTGGATGTGGCTGTAAACGCAACATTGTCGCAACAAAAAGTCATCGCTGAGTATGATCCGGAAATGGCGCTGCGTCGTGGCTATGCAATGATCAAGGGTGATTTACAGATTGGTAATATTGTAGAGATTACAACAAAAGATATAATTATGAAAGCGAGGATTGAGAATAGTGAACAACGACATGACAATTGAGCAAATGATGGCTGAATTGAACGAGCAAATCGCGTGGTTTCAAGGCGATGATTTTAATCTGGACGAGGCAAAACAGAGGTTTCTTGAAGCGAGAGAATTGTCAAAAAAAATTACTGCCACACTGGAAGATATGCGACATGATATCGAGGTTCTTAGCGAGGATTTTAACGCTGAGTAGGATCTTTACATCAATTAAAGCATAAGCTATACTTTAATTATGATGACGAGAGATAAGAGTGAGCGTGGCTCAGTTAATGGCTGGATGGTCGGCACAATCGGCTGTCTGATATTGTTTTTGATTGCTGGATCTTTGGCAATTTGGGCGTATATGCAATACTCCCGAGAAAAAAGCAGTGTTGATAGTAAAGTTGCGATTGAAGTTGCTAAGGGGAAGAGCGAACAAGCCGAATCAGACCAGAAGAAATTTTCTGAAGAAGCAAAAAACCCGCGTATTGAATTTGTTGGTCCTGCTGAATACGGCCGAGTATCGTTCATGTATCCAAAAACTTGGAGTGTATATATAGGGAATGACGGTAGCGACAGAGGTGATTACAAAGCTTATCTTCATCCAGTTTCAGTTCCTTCGACAACTAATAAAAATAGTCGGTTTGCGCTGAGGCTAGAGATTATCAATAAGAATATGGATACGGTGCTGAATGATTATCAATCACGACTAAAGAAGGGCGAATTGACCTCAAGCAGTACTGAGTTTAATGGAATTTCAGCAACTCGGATTGACGGTACGTTTGAGAAAGAATTGCGCGGCTCTGTGGTTTTGATGAAAGTTCGCGATAAAACTATTCGTTTTTCAACCGACGCGGATACGTTTAAGCCAGATTTCCAGACTATATTGAGCACTGTAAAAATCTCTGAATAGAAAAACCCAGTACATATTTGCTATACTAGAATTGTATGGCAGGTAAAGAGTGGAGTGATGCTGATTTTGGGGGATTGCCGAGTGTTTTGGTGGCGGCACACGAGCTGAAAACGCCGCTGGCTTTGATTAGGCAATTGGCGCTACTGTTGGACGATGATTTAACCAGTTCTGCCGATAAAACTCAGATCCAGCAACGAATTATTCGGACTTCTGAGCAGGCGTTGCAGCTTACGATCGATTTGGCAAATTCAGCTAATTTAACGCCGTCGCTATTTCCGCTTGAACCGGTCAATCCGTTGGCTTTATGTCAGCAAGTAGCGATGGAAACAAAGTTCAATGCGATGCTTTACGATCGAAAAGTTAGCTGGCCTAAGAGCAGTCGAAATAGTCAATTGATATTGGCGAACCGAACACTTTTGGGGCGAATTTTATCGAATTTTTTGAATAACGCGTTGGCATATACGGAGGACGGATCGGAGATTAAGGTTTCGGTTAAGGCAACAAAAGATGCCGTAAGAATGAGCGTGCGAGATTTTGGACCGATGATGAGTTTGAAGGAATATCGGCTTTTGCTTGATGAAATGGAAACGCGAAAAACCGTGCGAACAAGGCCGGAAAGTAGCGGGCTGGGGATTTACGTGGCGAATCAATTTGCGCGGGCGATGAACGGGCGGATTGGTCTGATTCGTCACCGTGATGGATTGACTTTTTATGTAGAAATGCCAATTAGTCGGCAGTTGAGCTTGATATGAAAAAACTGTTAATCGTTGAGGACGATAAGAATTGGGCGGATATTCTGGGCAAGTTTGCTATGGATGTTGGCACGGAATATCGAGTGGCGGTTTCTGGCGGCCAGGCGATTGAAATTATTGACGATTGGCAACCTGACGCTTTAATTTTAGATATGTTGTTGGCTGGCGAAACGGCGATTGCTCTGCTAAATGAGCTGCGATCGTACGCGGATTTGGCGAGTTTGCCTATTGTGGTTTGTACGAATATCGACGTCAAAATGGACGATTTGCGTCCGCTTGGCGTGAAGGCGATTTTGAATAAAACATCGATGCGTCCGAATGAAGCGCGGGCGATTTTTCGCGAGGTTCTAAATGACGGGGCAGAGTGAGCGAGTAAAAGCAATTGTTTTGAGGCGGACAAATTACGCCGAAGCTGACCGAGTTTTGCAATTATTAACGCCAAAAGGTCGGCGTAGTGTGATTGCCAAAGGCGTGCGACGCGAGCGCAGTAAATTGGCGGGCGGAATCGAATTATTCGCGATTTGCGACGTGGTTATTCGTTCTGGTCGGGGCGATTTGGGGCTATTAACTTCCGCTCGATTGTCGGCGTTTTATCGGCATATTTTGGAAGATTATGATCGGATGCAGTTTGCATATTCGGTGATGAAATTGGTTTCTGCGGCGAGTGAAAATATTGACGAACCAGAATGGTATTATGTGCTGAGCCAAGTTTTAGAGCAATTGAATAATTCTGCAATAAACCAAAAATTGATTGAAACGTGGTTTTATTTGCAATACGCGAGCTTGCTGGGCGATGAGCTGAATCTTCGTACGGACGTAACGACAGCGGCGCTACTTCCTGATAAAAAATATATGTACGATAGTGCAGAAAAAGGTTTGAGATTGGCGGAGCAGGGCGATTTGGGTGCGGATGCTATCAAATTGTTAAGGCTAATCCAGGCCAAGCCTCTGGCAAACGTGGCGCAAATTGGCGGAATAACTGAGGTTATAAACGATTGTTGGCTGACCGTCAGACAGCATGCCGCGGTGTAAAATTGCTCGTAAAATGGTATAATTTAGGAAATAATGTGAATCGCCATGTTGCCAACATGGAGAAAGGTTTTTTGATGAGTCAAGCAAAAATGGAAGATATTATTAGCCTGTGTAAGCGTCGCGGTTTTATTTATCAGGGTTCTGATGTTTACGGCGGTTTGTCTGGAACGTGGGATTATGGTCCGCTTGGCGTTCAATTGAAGCGCAACATTATGAATTTATGGTGGCGAATGTTTGTTGACGAGCGCGATGATATATATGGCGTTGATGCGGCGATTTTGATGAATCCGAAAGTCTGGCAGGCGAGTGGGCACGTGGATACGTTTGTTGACCCATTGTGTGAAGACACGGTTAACCATCGTCGTTATCGCACTGATCACATTCTTAAGGACAATGGAATTGACGCTGACGGTTTGACGATGGAGCAAATGGATGAAGTGATTGCGGAACGGGGAATTAAAAGCCCAGATGGAAATCCGCTAAGCAAATCGCGAACGTTCAATATGATGTTTAAGACGAGCGTTGGCGCCACTGAGAATGAGGACAGCGTTGCATATCTTCGCCCAGAAACTGCTCAGGGAATTTTTACCAATTTTAAGAACGTTGTTGATAGTTTTTATCCAGACTTGCCGTTTGGAATTGCTCAGCAGGGCAAGGCGTTTCGCAATGAAATTGCGCCGCGAGATTTTGTTTTCCGTAGCCGAGAGTTTGAGCAAATGGAGATTGAATATTTTGTCAATCCAGAAAATTGGCAGGAAGCGTTTGATGAATTGTTGAAGTCGACGCATGAGTTTTTGGAGGCGTTGGGATTAGACCCTGAGAATATTCACGAGCTGGACGTTCCGGCGGAAGACAGAGCGCATTACAGTAAGAAGACGATTGACATCGAGTACGATTTTCCAATTGGCAAGGAAGAGTTGATGGGGATTGCGTATCGGACCGATTTTGACCTGATGAATATTCAGCGTGTCAGTGGGAAAAGTATGGAATATACGATTAAGGGGACGAATGAGAAGTTTGTGCCACACGTGATTGAGCCGAGTTTTGGCGTCGAGCGGGCGCTGATGGCGGTGTTGTCGAGTGCTTATCGCGAGGACGAGCAGAACGGCAGTAAGCGCGTTTATTTGGCACTTCCAGAACATTTGGCGCCGGTTAAATTTGCCGTTTCGCCGCTACTTAAGAATAAGCCGGAACTGGTGGAGAAGGCGCGTGAAATTTACGCTAGCCTATCTAAGAAAAATCCTGGACGTGTTATGTGGGATGACAATGGAAACATTGGTAAGCGTTATCGTCGTCAGGATGAAATTGGTACGCCGCACTGCGTGGTTGTCGATTTTCAGACGCTGGAAGATGACACTGTTACTGTTCGCGAGCGAGATACGACCGAACAGAGGCGAGTGAAGGTTGAGGAGTTGTAGATATTGGACGTGAAAAAAGCAAATTGGTTTTGAGGAGATAAAAGATTGACAAAAAGTAGACCTGAGTTTGATAAAATCACATCGTTTGATGAGTTTAATCAATACTATTGGTATCGTGAAGAACTTTCACAGATATGCAGGTCGCTAGCATTAGAACATAGAGGTACAAAACAAGAACTTAATTATATTATTGAGCAGTACTTTAAGGGTAATTTAATTAAAAAATCATCAATAAAAAACGAAACAAAGCAAGTTGAAAATATTACTCTATATATGCCATTACTTGAATGTGGGTTTTCCTTTAATACAAAATTTAGAGAATATTTCTCTGCCGTAACAGGTATTGCACCTTTTAAATTTACTGCTGATATGGCTACTGCTTGGAGAAAAGTAAAAAGTGAAAATGATTTGAGTTTTACGATTCAAGATATGCTGAAAGTTTATTATGGAAAATCGGATTATGCTAAATATGATAATTCGGTTTGTCAATGGAATCAATTTTTAAAGGATTTCTGTGCAGACGAAAATAGTCGCAACTATTCGAATAAGTTAAAAGTAGCTGCTATTCTTTGGAAAGAAGTTAGAGATTCAAGAAATGAAAAAATTTATTCAAAGAATCTTTTGACTGAATATGCAGGAAAAATAAAAGAGTATCACAATTAGGTAATTTAGGTAATTCCTAACTTATTAACACCCAATGAGTAGTTAGTAAATGGATATTGGAAAGACAGAGTATACTGTAGGTGAAATGGTATTAGCTATCTAGCGCTCGGGTGTAGTATAATGACTTTCATGACAAAAATCACCAACGGACGTATCGTTACACAGAATTTAGATGGAACGGACCATCTGGATTGTCTGTATCGTGTTTCTATAAAGGCTCTGATTTATAATGATGCTGGGCAGATTTTGGTTGTTAAAGAGGATGGGCGGCCGCTTTGGGATCTTCCTGGCGGCGGAATGGATTATGGTGAAACTTTTGAGTCGGCTTTGAAGCGGGAATTGTATGAAGAAGTTGGCTATAAGGGCAATCTTCGCTATCAGCTTTTTGACGCGTCGGACGAGATTTATGTTGAACGAATTGATGCTAACCAAATTTGTTTTTCTTGTCGTGTGTGGACGGAAAACTTTGATTTTTCAGCGGGCGTTGATGCGGACGAAGTGATGTTTATGGATCCTGAAGAGTTGCGACTCCAAGAGAGCGAGCCGGGTGCGCCGCTTCGATATAAAGTGCATTTGAAGTGGCAGAAGCTTTGTGGCGCAAAGAGTTTGCCGACAGAATAGTATTGACTTTTTACATAAAATAGTATAGAATATCAGGCATGGAAAAAAGTACAGGCGGCGTATCTCTTGATTGATATAGCTAATGTACAAGGTTTTGCGTATGAAGAAAACTGATAATTACAGCGCCAGAGTTGAAATCGAGAATATTGTCGGTGACCCCAGTAAAGTCGATGAGAATTCGTTATTTACACTATTGACCAGATTGGCTATTAAAAAAGGTCGGATTTTTGACATGGGCATAATATTGGCTAGTCGTGATGATAAATATTCGGGACACGTTGAATTAGCGGAGAAGCGTCTCCCTAGTCAGTCCACATCCATACAATCGCCATCTCAGTTTCCGTATGATAGGATTGAGTTGCGAAGCTGGCGAGATAAGCTGGGTGTGCAGTCTTTCGGCAGAATGAAAGGGGATTTCGACAAGGATGCCTATTTTTCTTCAGATAATGCGAAATATCTCATGGGGCGGGTGGCTGCCGTGGCTGTTGGGCTTTGCTTGGAAACGCCCTTACAGGAGCTGGATCCTGTCAAGGAATTTTCAGCCGAGGAGCTGGCAGAAGCGTGGTCGAGGCTTAGATACGGAATTTACATTTAATATTGCCATTGCTATAATAACCATATGCATATTATTCTTGGTGGGACGAGTGGGCTCGGTTTGGAAATGGCGAAGCAGCTGCGGGAACGCGGCGAGCGTGTGCTGGTTTTAGGTAAAACTCATAATCCGCAGAAGCACGGTGAGGGCTTTCCTCTGGATGTGTATTATTCGGATCAAGTGGAGTCGGCGTCGACGCGAATAGAGCAGATTTTAAACGGCGATGATATTCACCAATTTGTGTGGGCGGCCGGATATGGCTGGCGCGGCAATTTTGAAGATCAGCCGAGCGTTCGCAGTATGGCGGAAGTTAATTTTTCGGGCGCGTTGCCGCTGGTTCAATGGGCTTGGCGTAAGATGTCAACACAAAATCGCAAATCCGTCTTGACAGTTATCGGATCGACAAGTAGTGTTAAAGCGCGCTCAGATGAAGCTGTGTACGTTGCGACGAAGCACGCTCAAGCGGGTTTGGCGCGAAGTTTGGGAATGCAGGCGGATGAGCAAAAACTTCCAGTCAGAGTTGCATTATTTTTGCCTGGTGCTATGAAAACTCCGTTTTGGAATGGGCGCGATCTTCCGGCTGATTATATGTTTTTTAATGATCCGGCAAAAATCGCCACGCACATTATCAACGCGATTGATTGTCAGCAACAGCCGTTTTTGGAATGGGCGTTGCCAAAAGGCACGTTGGTTTAGGCTTTCCAAGGTGCTATAATTCAAGCATGACAAATGGTTCGAATAATGATTATTTTGGGGTAAAAATTGTAGTTATTGGCGGCGGAACGGGAAGTTTCACGCTGCTTTCTGGATTGAAAAAATATACACACAGCATTACAGCGTTGGTCAATATGGTTGACGATGGCGGCTCAACTGGCGTGTTGCGCGATGAATTGGGCGTGTTGCCGGCGGGTGACGTCAGGCAATGCCTGGTGGCGTTAAGTACTTCGCCGAAAGTTCGCGATTTATTCAATTACCGGTTCGGCGAGGGCAGTATGAAAGGTCACGCGTTTGGTAATTTATTTATGGCGGCGCTGGAAAAGATGACAGGAAGTTTTGCTGATGCGGTTGAGTTAGCTAGCGAAGTTTTGGGTGTCAATGGCCGAGTTTATCCGATTACTCTGGATGATACAACGATGTCGATTAAGCTGAAAGACGGTACGGTTGT
Source organism: uncultured Candidatus Saccharibacteria bacterium (assembly GCA_937921475.1). GTDB lineage: Bacteria > Patescibacteriota > Saccharimonadia > Saccharimonadales > Saccharimonadaceae > Nanosynbacter. The sequence goes on from CALFPG010000011.1 coordinate 58,409, forward strand.
TGATGGTCAACACGCGGCTGAATCGCTAAAGATTCCGCGCGGCGAGCGTCCGTGGCTAGAGCTTAAACCGCCAGCTATGATTAACCCGCGAGCCCGTCAAGCGATTTTGGATGCCGATTTGGTGGTGATTGCGCCGGGGCTTTTATATGGCAGTTTGGCGCCAGCGTTGTTGGTTCGAGGCGTCACTCGAGCACTTGCTGAAACGAAGGCGAAGAAAGTCTATGTTTGCAATTTGGTTACTAAGCCGACGCAGACTGACGGATTTACCGTGGCGGATTTCGCGGATGAAATTGAGCGATTTTCAGGGGTGAATATGGATTATGTGCTTTACAACAACCATCGCCCGCCAGAGGAATTGATAAAGAAATATGCTCACGACGGCGAATATTTGGTCGAGTGGGATAAGGAATTGCTGAAGAAAAAGCATTATTATGCGTCGGGTAAGCGTTTGATTGCTGATGATGTGTGGGTCAATACGAACTCCAACAGCGATCCGTTAGCGGCTCAGCGCAGCTTGATTCGTCACGATGCCGACAGGGTAGCGCGCGAGCTGATGCGGATTTATTTTGCCTAAGCTTACTATTGATTTTTAAAGCTTTGTGTGTTATAATAAACAAGTTATGCGCGAACAAAATTCAAGTGCGTCGACTTCAATACAGGAAAGGCAGACGGATGCTGCGCATCTGGATCTGCTGAAACATGATATTCCTGAGAGTTGGTATCCGAGCCCTAAAGCACAGAAGCTTGTTGGCGTGCTCGAAGCGGATGTTGATAGAGAGAAGGGGGATGCGATCGATCACGCGTATCGCTCTTTGAAGATACTTTCAACATTTTGCAAGACACTTGACCCTGAAAGGCGTCGCGCGATGGCTGATGCTATGTTGTTGCACGATATTCCTGGGCGTACGTTCCACCGCGAGACTGATGATAGGGCAAAACTGTCGGACCGTGTGCAAGAAGGCTGGAAAGAATATATCGCTCAGCTTGAGGACTCAGACAAATCAGTCATTGACTATATGCACGACCAGGTGGTTATCGGTACGGAAGCTCGTGATTACCGAGAGGCTATCAAACATCAGTCAAATGGGATAAGTGCACACGACAAAGAACAAATCATGAATTCATCATATGAAGGCATGGTGAACGTGGCTGGTTGGCGTATGGGTATGCCGGAGATTCGCGGTACTGCGCTGGAAAAATTGGCAGGAGAGGTGAACATTGAATCTCTGGTCATCAAAGCAGCAGAAATGATGGACAATCTCAAGAATCCACCCAAGCAGGATTCACAGCAGCTGCGCAATATTCTTGAAGCAGAATCATTTTATTGTCCATTTTTGGAAGCGATTGGTTATGACGCGATGGCTGCAGAAATGGCCAGCACCTGTAATATCTATCGATTGCGTGGGCAAGGGCGCGAAGACATCATCGACAAAGCCGTTGAAACGTATCGTACGAATGCCGAAAAAGACCCAGCAGAATTGGCGATGCAGATGTTTGGTTTGTCCGAAAAGCCAGAAGTGAGTTGGATCGTTAATGAAACATCAGATGAAGTGTATAGCGGTGTTAATTGCCGTTTTGCTGAGTTGATGATACCTATAGCTGGTGCGTTGCGTCGAGTTTTATTCCGACAAAAATCCATCGGCTCAACCGCAAAGAAAATGTCGGTAAAGGGTGAGGGGTATGATATCATGGACGCGTTTGCCTTTCTTGTGATTTGCGACGCGGGTGACGATACGTTTGATAGAAATCATCACTATGAGATGCGGGATGAGGAGATTGCAGAAATTCACGCAACGCAGACAGAAGACCTTGCCAAGGTATTTTCATCATTCGTGGACACCATCACTGCCAATGGCAGTCTGCTGTTACGCTCAGGTGATGGTGTTAGCCAGCCGATTTATGTACAAGGCGACTCGACATACGTCAACACGGTTCATGGTGCTTTGTCATCGGCAAATAAAGCAGTAGTAAATCAGGAACTGAGGGAGGAAGAAATACCCTACCGTGTCTCGAGGGCCTCGGCGCTCGTTGGTCCTGAGGGGTTGCCAGTAGAAGTTCAGATCATAACTGACCTTGACCGAAAATTAGCAAGAACAGACGTTACAAGCCACGCAGTGTATAAGAACAACGGCAATGATTCGTTGCGTTGGCTGCAGAAGCTACACAAGCGCGTGGAGCATATGAAATATGGTGAGGGTAATCCTATATCTAGAGCAATGGGCGCACAGGCTTTACGGGCGGTATGGCGCGGTATATATCCGGAGAGTTTTGCTCCAGAAGATTTATACAACAAGAATGTACGTTGATAATAAATACACTTAATATATAATACATAGCATGATAACCTACTATACTGACGGCTCTGCTTCGCCAAACCCTGGTCCTGGGGGATTTGCAGTTATTCGTGATCTTCAGCCGTGGATTTTGGGGTCGGAAGACGGTGACACCACTAATATTCGTATGGAAGGCAAGGCTTTAATTGCGGCATTAAAAGATGCTAATGGCGCGCCGTGCGTGATTTATTCTGATAGTGAATTTTGGATTAACGTGGTTACCAAGTGGGCGCCGAGCTGGGAAAAGCGCGGCTGGACGAAGAAGGGCGGCGAGATTAAAAATCTGGACATCGTGCGTGAACTATACGAACTATACTCGAATTCTCAGGCGAATTTGCGTTGGGTGCGCGGTCATGAGGGCGACGAAGGAAACGAATTGGCTGATGAATGGGCTAATCGGGCGCGTGAAGGCGAAAGATTGACAAAATAACTGCTAGCGACATCTGATAAAAATTGCTATACTAGAAAAATGGAAGAAGTGAGGGAAACGACTGATATTTTTTTGTGGGCAAATCAAAACGATGCAAAGAAGAATGATTTACAGATAGAGCTGTTCTTATTTAGCAAAAATTACACGCCGTATTTTATGCCGATAAAAGGCGATGTTGAGCAGCAACTTAGGCCGTTGTTTTTGTTTGATTATATCAATCAGGTCAATTTGGGTGCGGGTACTGGACTGAGCGTTCGCGATTATGAATTGAGCGAATCGGAAGATAATGTTTTATTGAGGACTGACCTGGAAAAGGTTGGGCGAGCTGAAACACTGATTCATTTGATTGAGCATGAACGTCACGACATCGTGGAGTTTTCGGAAACTGAACACGAATTCAAGCGTATGAAGGGGATTGTGGCACGATTTACCGATCCGAACAACCCTGATGCAACATTCTACACGGTTAAGCTAATCCAGCAAGGTCAGACGTTGAAGAGTGCGTTGGCTTGGGAGTTTTCTGATGGCAAATTTGGTTCGTTTAATGCAGAGGTTGGTTTTAAGGTTCCAGATGATAATCAAGTTTTGATTGTCGGTAAAGATATTTTTGCGTTTAATCCTGGAAAATTTGAGCGAATGTTTGGCTATGAATACAAAAAGCAGGTGATTGCTGATAAAAAAGTAGCGGAAATTGAGAAGGAATATAAGCTAAGTTTTCCGGAGGGAATGGATCTTAACGCGTTGGTGAAGGAGCGCAAAAAGACGATTAATAAATTGCAGAAATTGGAAATCGGCGCGGTTAAACAGGAAGATGTTTTGGACTATGCCGATGAGATGCAATTGGAATTGATGAGCGATGATAACGGCGCGATTATTATCATGGACGGCAATGATCTGGATATGTTCGTAAATCTCATCAATGAGGATTATATCGAGAGTAAAATCACGGGCAAGCGTTACGAAATTAAGTCGAAGAAGCTGCTCGGCGAGCCAGAAGGCGAACCGCCACGAGGCTAAAATGGATCAAGAATTAGCGTTGGCTATTATGCTGAGCGGTCGGTCGGCGTTGCTGACTGGTGCGGCTGGAACGGGTAAAACTCACCTGTTGAATAATTTTATTGCGCAGGCACGAAAACGCGGTAAAAAGGTGTCGGTAACAGCGACAACTGGTCTGGCGGCGACGCATCTTGGCGGCAATACGATTCACAGCTGGAGTGGTATTGGCGTGAGTGATCATTTGCCGAACAATTTTTTTGAACGATTGTCAAAAACACGGCGTGATGTGATTTCTAAAACTGACGTGTTGATTATTGACGAGATTTCAATGCTTCACGATTTTCGGCTGGATATGATTGATAAAGTTTTACGAACCGTCAGGGAAAATGATCAGCCGTTTGGTGGTATTCAGTTGGTGATGAGTGGCGATTTTTTCCAATTGCCGCCAGTGAACCGTCCGAACGAGCAGGGCGGCGGATTTGTGGTTTATTCTGATGCTTGGCAAGAACTTCGGCCGGCAGTTTTATATTTGGAGCGACAATATCGTCAGAATGATGATCGGCTTTTGGAGATTCTGACCGCTCTAAGAACTGGCGATGTTAGGCGACGTCACGTCGAGGCGTTGCTGGCGCGTACGGAAATTGAGCCGCCAGATGGTGATATTACAGAACTACACACCGTAAACGTTGATGTTGATGATATCAATATTCAAAAATTGGCGGAATTGCCGGGTGAAGAGCGTTCGTATCAGCAAACGACGACGGGCTCGAAAATTTATGTAGAGAATCTGCAAAGGTCGGTTTTGGCTCCAGAAAATCTGGTAATTAAGCTGGGCGCGTTGGTGATGGCAGTTAAAAATTCGCCGCAAAAATTATATGCCAATGGTAGCATTGGAATGGTCGTGGATTTCGAGCCGCTGACGGAATATCCTGTTGTTGAGTTTCGAGATGGTCGTCGGGTGACGATGGTACCGGATGTTTGGGAATTACGAGACGGAGAGCGCAAACGAGCGAGTATTTCTCAAGTGCCGCTGCGTTTGGCGTGGGCGATAACGGTTCACAAAAGTCAGGGAATGACGCTTGATGCGGCTAAGATTGATCTGAGAAAGGCGTTTGTCGAAGGTATGGGTTATGTGGCTTTGAGCCGTGTGCGAGATCTGGACAATTTATATCTATATGGAATTAACCGTAGGGCGCTGGAAGTTTCTCCTGACGCGCTGGCGATTGACGAGGTCTTGAGGCAGGCGAGTAGGGAGTCTACTGAGAGATATAGAGATGTAGTCTTTAGATCCCATTAATAGTTTCTTGAATAGAGTGCTGGAGTTTATTGCTATTGATTCCTTGAGGATTATTTACTATACTGACGCTAAGAACCACCGGAACTAAATCGCCTTAATTGAGCGGTTCGCCGGTGTTCTTTTTATTGTTAAAAGCGTATACTAGTTTGCCTTCTAGCTGTAGATTAGTCTGAAATAACTTTAAGTACTAATCTATTTCTCAAAACTATTAAATAGCGTAGGCTTATACCAACCCAACACTAGGCTTTTCCACAAAAATGTGGAAAAGTTTTTATTTGCCACAAAAATGGGTAAAAAGTCAAAAAAAGGGCTTGCAAGTGGGTAGGTGTGGGTAGTATAGTGGAGTCAGTGGAACGAAAGTTGATGGAAAATCACCAACAAAAACAAACATCCACTGTAAAAAACAACTAATCTACCACGAAGGAAGGACGACGTGCAGACAGATTACTTTGAGCGTAAGTTGGACGACAAGCGACGCTTGACGATTCCGGCTGAACTCAGGGCAGAATTTGCATCAGGCGTCGTGCTAACTCGCGGGTTTGGCAAATATCTCCACTTGTATCCACAGCAAATCTGGGATCGGGAAGTGGAAAGTGCTCTAACGGGAAGTATTTTGGACGAGCGAGTTGCCGACCTGAACGTTAAATTCCGACGGGGTAAAACCGCATCGGCGCTCGACCAAAAACAAGGACGAGTGACGATTGAGCAGCATTTGCTCGACTACGCTGGAATTGACAGAGAAGTCGTTGCTGTGCGAGCGGGGGAATATTTTCGGCTAATAGCGGCCGAGAACGCGGAATAGTAGATTAGCTAGGCACCTTAACAATTAAAACCTCTCGAGATCAACTATCTGGGTATTTGAAAATGGCATGTGGCAATTTGCTCCACATTAAAAAGGCAACGCACCTTCCTCAAACACCTCCCAAAAAAACTCCACCTCACACATAAGTCTCTTTGGAAAACATGGTTGTTACTGACAATCAACAAATTTCCACTCTAAGACAACAAAAACAAACAAAACACAAATACAAAAAAGCCAGAATTAAATATCCAGTTAGGTGATCTCGAGCATTATTTCTGTATAATGGAATAATGATGAGTATTAAAGAACATCCACCACAGTCGGAAGAGTCTTGTACAGACGAACCGATCCATGTTCCCGTACTTTTGGAGATAACCCTTAGCAGGCTGCAGCCAGTCGAAGGCGAGTCGTATCTTGACTTGACGGCTGGCTATGGCGGCCATGCCAGGGCATTCTTAAATAGGACGGATAATTACTTGAACTCAGTGTTAGTCGATCGTGATGAAAACGCGATTAAAACATTGGGTGATTTGGCTGAAAAAGGCGTAACTTTAATTCACAAAGATTTTGTGAGCGCAGCGCAAGATTTGGTCAAGCAGGGGCGTAAGTTTGACGTGATTTTGGCTGATTTGGGGGTGTCGTCACCACAGCTTGACAGAGCAGAGAGAGGTTTTTCGTTCAGATTTGATGGTCCGCTAGATATGCGGATGGACAATCGGACGGAAATCACAGCGGCAGATATTGTCAATTCGTATTCGGTTGATGATTTGACGCAGCTGATTATTCGTTACGGCGAGGAGAACCTGGGGCGAGCGAGGCGAATTGCGCAGGCAATTGTAAAAGCTCGACCAATTCAGGGAACGACTGAGCTGGCTGATCTGATTAAGCAAACCGTTGGTCGCGGTAGTATGAAGCATCATCCTGCGACTCGTACCTTTCAGGCGCTACGCATTGAAGTCAATCGCGAACTTAAGCTGATTGAAGAACTATTGCCACTTTTGCCACGCTTACTTAATAAGGGTGGGCGAGTAGGAATAATTAGTTTTCATAGCTTGGAAGACAGATTGATCAAGCGTTATTTTTCGGAGCAAGCAACGGCTGGCTATGAGGCTGAGCTGATTGTTCCAGAGAAAAAACCGGTGTCTGGAGCTGAAGATGTTCACAATCCGCGTAGTCGAAGTGCAAAGTTTCGATACGCCGTGAAAAAATAAAACAAAAAGAAGGAGGCTATTATGCCAATCCACATCAAAGTAGAATTCCAGAATACAGACAAGGCAGAGACTGTTTCAGTACGCCGCGGCTAAACTAAAGCGTATTCCGGAATATACCTTAGAAAGACCAGCCTGTCTTTGACGGGCGGGCTGGTTTGCTATGTTAAATACAAATATAAACATAAAAGATAGAGACAAATGACAAACACCACCACATTTACTTCACGACGTTCACACGGTCAATTGCGCCGAAATCAGAATTCTACACGTTTTCAGTCTCAGGTCAAACTTGGTCCTGTTGCTCATACAGTGCTAGTTGCATTGATGATTACAGTACTGGGCTTGATTTATCTTACTCAGGCAACCAGACTTACAGCTTACGGCTATGAAGCTCAGAGTCTGGATACAAAAATCACCGAACTAAGCGCAAAAAAGTCAGAATTGGAAGTGCAGAACGCGCGTCTGACGGCGCTAGAGAAGGTGAAGAATAGCAATGTCGCTTCAGCTATGACGACAACTGAAACGCATTACGCTCAATAGTGATATAATAGGATAAGCAATATGCAGCGGCTTATTCGTTCAAGAACTGGTTGGTTGGCCATCGCTTTACTAGTAGTGATGGCGGCTTTTGTGTTACGATTATTTCAATTGCAGATTTTGCAATATGGCAAATATACGGAATTAGCGCGGGCGAGTCAGCAGCGTCAATTTATCATTCCTGCGGAGCGTGGGAAAATTTATATGATGGACGGAAAGACGCCAGTTCCTGTGGTGCTTAATCAGGCGGTCTATACGGTGATTGCGGACCCACAGTCGATTGACGATAAAGAGCGGAGTCAGCTTGTTGATAGTCTGAGGGAAATTGCTGGCGGCGAAATGACGGAAAATGTATCTGAACGCCTCAATAATAAAAAGTCGCGCTATGAAGTTTTAGCGAAAAATATCACCAGGACTCAAGCGGAAAAATTGAAAAAGAAAAACTTTGCGGGCGTGTTGTATCAGCAAAGCTCTATTCGAAATTATCCTGAGGGCGAACTGGGCGCGCACGTGCTTGGATTTGTGAATGCGGCTGGCGAAGGTCAATATGGCGTCGAAGGTTCTTTGAATAAGCAACTTAAAGGTCGGGACGGACTATTGCAATCTGTAACTGACGTGAGGAATATACCTTTGACGGTTGGAAAAAATAATATGCGAATCGAGGCGAAATCTGGCGACAATTTGGCGCTGACGGTGGACAGGAATATTCAAAGCCAGACTGAATTGGCGTTGAAAAAGGGAGTCGAAGCAGCTGGCGCCACCGAGGGAAGTGTGATTGTTATGAATCCGAAAAACGGTCAAGTTCTGGCAATGGCGAATTATCCGACTTATAATCCAGCAGATTTTGCCAAGCAGAAAAATGGGTCGGTGTTTGTGGATAGCGCGTCGATGGTTCCGTTTGAGCCGGGATCGATTATCAAGTCCTTTAGCTTTGCTACGGCAATTGACAAGGGCGTTATTACTCCGTCCAGCACGTATAATAATACCGATTGTATTAAAGTTGCCGACCGCACGATGTGCAATGTTCTGAGAGGTCTGGGCGGCACAATGACGATTCAAGGCGCGTTTAACAATTCACTCAACGTTGGTACGATTACCGCGATTCGAAAATTAGGAAATGGATCGCAGATTAATTTGCCGGCTCGCCAGACTTTGTATGAATATTATCACGATAAATTTGGCTTTGGCGCTAAAACTGGAATTGAGCTGGGCGAGGCTTCGGGCTATATTTATCCACCAGATAGCGCTGAAGGAAACGAGGTTCGTTATTCGGCCATGACTTACGGGCAAAGTATGAACTTGACTATGGTTCAAGTTGCGGCTGGATTTTCGTCGCTAGTTAACGGTGGTCAATATTACAAACCAACCATTCTCGTTGGTACAATTGACGAATCTGGCAATCTGAAATCGTCGGAAAATAAAGTTATTCGCCAAACCGTAAGCGGCGGCACGTCATCGCAGATGCGAACGATGCTAACGACGGCGCGCCGATCTTTATTCTTGTCAAAGAGTGACAAATCTGGCTATGAAATTGGTGGAAAAACTGGTACTTCTGAAACGGTGGTTAATGGCGCTTATACTCAAAAAGAAACAATTGCTACATATATTGGTTACGGCGGTGGAAAAAATGGCGCCGAATATGTCATAATGGTACGTGTAGCGGCTCCAGGCAAGGGGATTAATTTGCAAGGAAATCTTCACGCTGGACCAATTTTTACAGATATATCCAACTGGATGATTGATTATATGAAAATAGCACCAAAGGAATAAATATGGGAATAGCTTTACAAACAATGACCAATGAATTAACGCACGTATTTTTACTAAGCGTCGGCGCGTTTTTACTGGCGATGTTTTTAACGCCAATTTATACGTTTTTCGCTTATCGATATCGCTTCTGGAAGCGCCAAAGGTCGGAAAGCACTGATGGGAAAAAGCTAAAGGTTTTTGCCAAATTCCAAGCGGCAAAATTGCGGCGAAACATCCCGACGATGGCTGGAGTAATCGGCGTAATTTCAATCTTTGTGGTGACGATTTTCTTCAATCTAGACCGAGCGCAGACCTGGCTTCCTTTGGCGGCGTTGGTTGGTGGCGGAATTGTCGGGCTAATTGACGATATCATCAATCTGCGCGGTTTGGGTGGCGGCGCGGCTGGGCTTCGTAGTCCAGTGAAGTTTGCGCTGATTACGTTGATTGGCGTAGTGCTTGGTTGGTTTTTCTTTGCCAAACTGGGCGTGGCGAGTTTTCATGTGCCGTTTGTGGGTGAAGTGAATATTGGCTGGTTGATAGTTCCTTTGTTCGCATTTGCGGTGGTGGCTACTGGTAATGCTGTTAATATTTCTGACGGAATGGACGGACTGGCGGGCGGGCTGCTTGGTATTAGCTTTGGGGCGTTTGGCGTGATTGCCTTATTGCAACAACATGTTATATTGGCGGGATTCTGCTTTACGGTTGTCGGAGTACTCTTGAGCTATTTGTGGTTCAATATTTACCCAGCTCGATTCTTCATGGGTGACGTTGGAAGTTTTGCTTACGGCGCGTGTTTGGGCGTTGTGGCAATGCTGACCGACTCTTTGCTTCTACTTCCTGTGATTGGCTTGCTATTTGTAATTGAGGCGGGATCAAGCTTGACCCAAATCGTCAGCAAGAAACTGTTTAAGAGAAAGATTTTCTTATCCGCACCGATTCATCATCACTTGGAGGCGATTGGTTGGCCAGAAACTAAAGTGACGATGCGCTTTTGGGTTATTGGCTGCGTGATGGCGTTTATCGGCGTGATGCTGGCGCTTGCTGGAGGTCATATTGCGTAATTCGATCGCCAAAAATCGTCAATCTATCGCTCAGCCGGTTCGAAGTCATCGGCCGATGTACCAGATTGTGCTTTATATGGGACTTTTGTTGCTACTTGGGCTGATTGTTATGTATGCGCTGGGGCCGCAACGCGCCAACGTGATGAATTATGCTTATGGCACGAATTATAGCGATACATATTTCTTTGGCAAGCAGTTGACGAGTGTGCTTATTGCTGTCGTGGCTTTTTCTGCGTTTTATTTTACACCGTACAAATGGTTTACTGGCGAGAAATCAAAATACATTCTCTACGCTGGATTTGCGCTATGCATTTTATTATTCCTCTCGGGCGCGGTACTTCATTTGTCGTTTGCGCAAGAAACTAACGGTGCGTATCGATGGTTTCAATTGGGCGTGCTGGGAAGTTTCCAGCCGTCAGAATTGCTCAAATATGGCGTGCTATTGTTTTTGGCGGGATTTTTAGGGCGTCGCTCGCAACAGGGAAAACTGAACGACATTCAAGAAACTATCATTCCGCTGGGCATTATTTCCGGATTATCGCTGCTGATGATTGTGTTTTTACAAAAAGACTTGGGAACGGGAATTTCGTTGATAGCGATTATCTTATCAATGATTTTAGTGGCTGGAATTGATTGGAAGATTTTCAAGAAGATTCTGGCGATCGTTGCACTTTGTGGTTTGGTGATGATTTTTACGTCGCCGCATCGAATTGAGCGCGTGATGACTTTTGTGCAGGGCGATAGTCACAAAGGGACAAGCAGTCAGGAGAATAAGAATTATCACATCCAGCAGGCTAGAATTGCGATTGGTTCTGGCGGGCTTCTGGGACTTGGAATTGGCAAGAGTGTTCAGGCGACAGGATATCTTCCAGAGGCGACTAACGACTCAATTTTTGCCGTCATGGGAGAAACGTTTGGCTTTGTTGGCTTAATGGCTATATTGGCGCTATTTACGGCATTATTATTGTCAATTTTGCACGTAGCCGCGAGGCTTCCGAACGTGACGTTGCGGCTAATTGTGGCGGGAATTTTTGGCTGGATTGCTTCTCACGTGATACTGAATATTGCCGCAATGACAGGGTTGGCGCCGCTTACTGGAATTCCATTGCCGTTATTAAGTTATGGTGGCACAAGTATGTTGTTTATCGCGGCAGCGCTCGGTTTAGTTTTCCAAATTTCCAAATATACGTCACATAAAGCATTAGAGGAGGGTGAAAGTGGCCAAGATCTTAGCGGTCGGCGGCGGCTCAGGCGGACACGTTACGCCAGTGGTAGCCGTATTTAGAGAATTACAGAAAACTGGCGATCACGAGCTTCGTTTTTGGTGCGATAAAAAATTTGGTGCCAGCGCACGCGGGATTTTTGCTAAGTTCGATGAAAGTATCCCGGTCGATTTGATTATTGCCGGAAAATTACGCCGATATCACGGAAAAAGTATCTCATTTCATCTACATCCGTCAATTCTATTTCCAAATTTACGCGACGGTTTTAAGGTGATGGTTGGATTTTTCCAGAGCTTGTTTAAGCTCATGAAGTGGCGTCCAGACGTTATTTTCATTAAGGGCGGATATGTTTGTTTGCCGGTTGGCTATGCGGCTCGGCTATTAAGAATACCGTTGGTTTTGCATGATTCTGACGCGCATCCAGGTTTGACGAATCGCTTGCTGAGTCCATTCGCAAAAGCTATCGGCACGGGTGCGCCGCTTGAATATTACAATTATCCACCGGAAAAAGCTTCATATGTTGGCATTCCAGTTGCGCCAGAATTCCATCCATATTCTGAGGCTGAGAGGAAAGAACTGAAGGAAAAATTAGGCTTTAATGTCAATAAGCCGCTAGTTGTTATTACTGGCGGTGGACTCGGAGCGGGGCGAATTAATTCCGCGATTGTAGCAATTAGGGAAAACCTGCTTTCTGAAGCTTCGGTGTTTTTGATATCGGGAAATCAGCAATATGAAGAAATCCTCAAGCAAACCGACGAGAGGGAAGGCTGGAGGTTACAGGCGTTTGTTCACAACGGAATGGCGGAAGTTTTGGCGGCGGCGGATATAGTTGTGACCAGGGCAGGGGCGACCACTCTTTTGGAATTGGCGGCGCTACATAAACCGACAATCATTATCCCCAACGGTCATTTGACGGGCGGGCATCAATTGAAAAACGCTAAGGTTTACCAGGACGCATTAGCGGCGTTGATAGTTTCCGAAGACGAGTTGGATAAGGACAATCAAATTTTGGCACGAAAAATAATTGGCGTATTAAAATCTCAGAAAATTCTTAAAGGTCTGGGTAATAACTTTGGTAAATTTGCCAAGCCAAACGCGGCTAAAGATATGGCGAAGATTATTCTTACTACAGTGCGAAGGCAGGGTAGGCGAAAGTGAAATTCCCCTTCTCTAAGAAAAAATCGGACGAGAATCTAAGTCGTCGAGAAATCGCGGCGCGTCGTCGAACCGAGAATTACGATGATTTGCCCGCCCAATCGTATCGTCGGAACAGGACGCTTAATAGTCGCCAAACATCCTCTCCTTTGGAGACTTCTGAGAGGCTCGAGACTCACGAATTGGTGAAAAAACGTCGCCGTGTAATGCGGAAAATGTTTGCGACTGCGGTAAGTCTGATTGTTGTGATATTCCTTTTGTTTCAATTGACAATCAATATTTCAATCCAAACTCCCGACGCAAAAAGTTCCAGTAACGCTAATAAATACGTGGGCGTTCTTAATGAATATTACAGCGCCCATCCAGCGGAGAGATTTCGGTTTTTCCTTAATAATAATGATCTCAAGCAATTCTTTTTACAGAAAGCTCCTGAGGTAAAAAATATTCGCGTGGAGGGAGATTTTCTAGCGCGATCAGCCGTTAAGTTGACGTTTAGGCAACCGGTGGCTCAGTGGTCTTCCGGAGATAAGATTTATTTTGTTGATGATAACGGTGTTACTTTTGAGCAGAATTATTTTGCCGCGCCTACGGTTGCTGTTCGTGATGAGAGTGGCCTGCCGACTAGAGGTGGTCAAGAAGTTATCAATCGTCAATTCTTGAGCTTTCTTGGTCAAGCCGTGTCTGAATTTTCGCAACACAAAATGAATGTTTCAGAGGTTATTCTGCCAGCTAATACTGTACGCCAAGTCTGGTTTAAGATCGAGGGCAGGGAGGCTCAGATTCGTATGACGGTGGATAGGTCTGCTCAAGCTCAGGTTAAACAGGCGATAGCTACTTTGAGTTATTTGGATAATAATGGCGCGAAGCCAGGGTATATAGACGTCAGGGTAGATCAGAGGTCATTCTATAAGTAGGGCGATCAACTTCTCTTCTGGATAGAGTAAGTTCTCTTTTTGTTCTATTTCTGTATGGCGTAGAAAATATATATAACAATATAAAAATATGCAAAAGTCAAATAATCGCAAAATGATAAGCTAGGGGAGTAGGGCAATAAAAATATAAAAATGTCAAATAATATAAAATACGTTGTGGAAAACTTAATAAGCTTACGGCGCGCATACTCAGAGTTTATATTGATGTAAAAATATCAATGTAGCACTCCGGCATGTATAGTGCTGGAATTAAAAAATATTTTTAAGTTCGTATTTTGTTGGTGTATATTTTTATAAAAGACGGTATGTTTTATGGGGTTGTATGTAATAGAGAATCCCCTAGCCGAATTACCAGAAAAAGTTCGTTTTATAAGGTGTTAGCGAATATATATGGACATATGTATATTCATCTTTGTGTGGTATTTATTATTGCGTAAAAGGTACATTGTGCGACATTATAATACGGTCATAAACACGATTACTCTATCGTCGTTTATCGATTAATAAATAACCAATGAAAGGTTTTAACTATAATGTCTGAAGTACAATCTGACAAACAAAATATCAATGCGACTGCCCTTGTCGATAATTTTGAGATTATCGTTGGCAAGTCAAAAAAGTCTGGCAATGAATATCTGGTTGGCTCGCTGTATATCAAGTCTCCGATTTCTGAAACGCCGATTCGTTTGAATCTCGACTATATTGATGATAATACCCGTGAACTTCTGAAGATGACCATTAAAAAGTTTAATGTCCAGGCTCAGAAGGATTTTAAGGAAGGAATTAACGACTAGTTCGTTTTTTGTTCGATATGAGACTAGCAGACGCAATAGCACAAGTGATAATATCCGCCGCCCCCCTGCTGATGTTACTAATTATCCTATTTGTCGTCTTTAGCTGGCTCCGCGTGCTGATTGATAATATGAGCGGAAGAGGTCTATAATGCTGAATCCGCTCGTATACTCGCGTCCTGAACTACTAGCATTTTCAGATCATGAGTTGCTAGTACTTCAATATGAACTACTGCTCGCTGTTAGTTCCCTACTTTTCGCAATCATTGTAGTTTTTGTCCTCACGCTTTTTCTTCGATGGTTGCTCCCTAGATATTGGTACAAGCAAAATAATTTAACTTAAGGAGGAATTAGCAGCGTGTTGTGGTTCTTATTAGGCGTTTTAATCGGTCATTACGTACTCAACGACATTCGACGATTTTTTAAGAGGAGGTTAGAAGAATGACAAGTGATCAATTAAAAGCAATCTCGGAAGCGTTCTCGGTTTCGCATTTACTGGATATATTCACTCAATTGGCTCCGTTTCTTTTGAGCGTTGTGGCGATCCTGCTTGCAGTTTCGATCATTTCGTCTTTGATTAAACAACTACGCAATCATCTTATGTTGAAGAAGTTCGAACAAGAGCAGATCGAACTATACGACGATGAAGCGTATGCTCATGACCTCGAACGTACAATTGATCAGGGCTTGAACGATGATACAGGTTTTGAACCTGAAGAAGCCGAATGGCGTACGTTAGAAGCGAATGAAGAGTATAAACGGGAGACGGGAGAGTATTATGTCGACCCGCAAGAGATTAAAGATCATTACGCCGTTCGGTGAAGCTGAATACTTAGGTATTCTCGGCTTGTCATGCGATTACGATGATATTGGAATATATATGGTGGATACTGGGGAGTATAAGGTATTATGGGAAAGATAAACAAGTTAGTTTTATTATCAACTGTTGTCGCTGTTTCAATATCATTCATATTTGCTCCGCTGACGCACGCTGCTAAGAAGAATATCCCTGAGCAACTCATGAAAGTCAACTCATTGACTCTTGGCCACAAGGGTTCAAAAGCGTTTAACGGTAAAGACTACGATACAGAGTTTAATTATCGATATTATGAGTGGCTGTTTGTAAAAAAGAATCGCTGGCTCTGTGATTTATCTCAGATAAACGCAAAAACTCTGTTTGATCAGGCCGTCCGCGATAAGGGCGACTGGATCATAACCGAAAGAGTTATTACTCAAGGCTTAGCTGGCGATATTGAACCATTCCATCGGATTGATTTATATTTCTCAGAAGTGCCACTGAAGAATCAGGAATTAAACTGGGATAAGGATAAAGGATATTATTTTACATCATCTCGACAAGAAAATTGGCGACATTTTACTATTGCCCAAAATTACAATCAAACGACTGTTTCGTGTGAATCTGATCAAAACGCGTACATGAATAATCAATATTTGAGTATATCAAAGAATGACAAAATATATCCGTTATATGTTTTTCAAGCGACGCCGAAGTACAAACTCGGCAAGACACTCGATGGCGTCGACATCGATGACCTTCTACTTCCAGAGAACGCTGGAGAGAAAATGCAACCAGATTTCGTCTGGACGCTCGACGACAAACTCAAACTACGTGTAACGTACATGAAAAATGTCAAGGAGTTTGAGGATCCAAAATATCCAAAATTATCTGACATGCTTAAGTGGCATTACGTTTTGAGAGAATCCGACGACAAGCGTACAGACGGTAAAGTCATCGACGATTCGAAAAACGGAATTATTTATGGTTATCAGTATTCATTGCCAACAAAGCAATACTACAAGCTTGAAGTAACCCTCGACGATTCGGGAATGCCGTTCGTGTGGAATCCGCGACCAGATTTTAGCTACATAAAAAAGCGAACGTTTTTCATAAATGCTGACGGCAAAAACAAGATCGGTAACACGTTTACTGGCGGATTATGTGATGCTGACGGCGTATGCGTCGAACAAGAATACAAGTATAGTTGTGAAGACATGCAAGACACGCTCGATCGCGTTAGCTGTCGTATGAATGAGAATTTTTCAGGAGGTGTGCTGAATCCGTCGCTATTAGCGGTTCGTAAGCTAGTTTCGTCTTTAGCTGTTCCCGATCCGCCAAAATGTGGAATCGACATTCCACCGATTGCCGATCCACGTTTTCAAGCATTCAATCCGTCAATCGTCGTCGCTGACGCTTGTAACCGAACGAAAACATTCTATCAGACATTTCCGATCGCAACCGTCGCTGTCAACTTCTCTATGGCTCTGTTTTTTCTGTGGATAATCGTTCGAATGTTTAACAAGCTAACAAGTCATAAAGACGATGACATGATAGGAGAAGTGTAACATGAATATTAACTTCTCTGCTCTATTTGACGCAATTCTCTCGTTCTTCATGTTCCCTCTTCATGTAATCCTCACTCCTGTCGATTATCTCCTTAAACAGATCCCGAACATTAACGTCATACCTGAATCAATCTCGGCAATTGTTGGTTATGTTGGCAATATCCCCTCCACTATCGTTTCCTTAACTGGAATCTCCCCTGTTATCTGGAACGCGATTATTTCCACGTTGTTGTTATATTTTGCCGTGATCCCTACTATCAACGGAATTAAAAAGCTAATTAACTGGATAAGAGGTTGATATGTCGATTGAGTGGAATACATTTTTGAAAAAGAGACGTAAAGAAAAAAGAGGATTCCCTACTGGTACAATCTTTTTTACAGGTTCTCAAGGTGCTGGAAAAAGCTTATCGGCTACGCACTACATTAAGAAGCTTAAAGACCGATATCCGAATCTATACATTTATAGCAATATTAAACTCAAGATAGCGGATAAGATTTTGACAAGCGACCAAATTGCCG
This sequence comes from uncultured Candidatus Saccharibacteria bacterium, assembly GCA_937921475.1. Classification (GTDB taxonomy): domain Bacteria; phylum Patescibacteriota; class Saccharimonadia; order Saccharimonadales; family Saccharimonadaceae; genus Nanosynbacter. Next base: position 75,809 of record CALFPG010000011.1, read on the forward strand.
ACCATATCCTCGACGTAAAAGACGATCGTCCTATCGCGTTTTTTATCGATGAGATACAAACAGTCCTCTTCTCTGGTAAAAAAGCCGTCTCCATGGAGACATTCAAGGCTATTTGTCAACAGAGAAAGGCCGAGAAAACAATTATCGGTACAATGCAGGAGTTTTTGGACTTGGACATTAAATACCGTCGTCAATTGCGTTCACAGGTGGAGTGTTTCAGATTTTGGGCAATTCAGTTTGAATTATGGAAAGATCCAGAGTCTTTACGGTTCGATTCACGGAAGAATGACTATATCGGAAAGACGCGACATATTAACATATGGAAGCGACACAATGAAGCGTATGACATTTATGACACTTACGAGATTGTTGGTGCGACAATGGATATTGATCCGAACAAACGCGAACAATATTCAAAACAAAAACCTCAACATGTCATAATTCAGAATCAGAAGGGGTCGACGCCCATGTAAATAATAATGTCGAGAAAGGAACTGAACCGATGGGTGCAGAGACTGTAACAAAACTTACAACCGCGTTTAACCCTGCTGGTCTTTTAGACACGTTTGTTTCGTTCGCTCCATTTATTTTGGGCGTGGCTGGTACAATCATGGTTGTTGGATTGGTCAAGTGGGCAATCAAGACTGTTCGTCGTAAGTTGTCTGGCGGTGTTGCTTAACATTCGCAAAAAGTCGAATCACGCCCTATTTAGGGCGTGATTTCGGCGGTGCTTTTCGGCCCCTCCACCACGGCCAGAAAAGCATTTTGCAGACTTTTGACGCAAGCGTCAAAAGTTGTGGCCCTACTTGATATAGGGACACAACTTGCATACTTTTAACAAAACTAGGGAGTATTTGGTGGCAAAAAGAATTAGTGAGGAGGGTATTTTTATAGGAGATATCGTAAAGGAATACCCAAACATGTTTAAGATTATTATTTATCACGACGGATATTATCTACCGTCCTCAGATCGTAAAGAGATCAAAAAAGTCAATAAAGAGACGCGACGTCAAGATTCGATCCACCGATCGCTCCGTCGCACCAAAACAACCATAAAAGACATCATGTTATGCAATCGATTCGACTATTGGTGTACGTTTACGTACAATTGCCGTGCTTGTTATCCAAAATGCAACAACAACCCATGTACATGCAATCCGTCGACCTGCAAGCGATTCGACATTAATTACACACGACGCACGCTCCAAAATTGGTACAGGAATCAGAAGAAGCATTCGCCGAATCTGAAGTACCTTGCAGTCCCTGAGTTTCATAAGAACGGTGCGATCCATTTTCATTGTATGATTAGCGGATTTAATGGCCGATTGAAAGATTCGGGAAAAAAGACTAAGAACGGTCAAACTGTCTACAATGCCGTCGGATATTACTCTGGCTTTACAGAGTTTGTGCGAATCGGTGAAAGATTTGATGACGTCGATTTTAATTCAGAATATCAACGCGTTATTAGTTATATCAGTAAGTACATTACAAAAGACATGCCGCTTATTCACGGCCGTCGTCGATTTCTGACGTCAACAAACTTAAACAAGCCCGTTACGACAGTAAACGGAATTAGCAAGTTTAAGTTACAATCATTGATTCGCAACAAAAAGCCAGAGTTTATAAACGAATATCTAGAAGTCCAAAAACACGATTTCTCTATTCCCGCCTAGTCTTTTTTATTGATATTGACAAGCAGTATTATTATGATTATCAATAATAATACTGATATCATCAATTCCCCCATCGTAAATGAGTGAAAAATAATTCCATTATCAAGTATTTTAGTTCCGTTTGTCATGTTGTCCTCCTGCCCTAATTTTAGCATAAAATACGTTGTTTATTTTACACTCTAAATGTATTGACTAGGTACATTGTGCGACATTAAAACTATATCTAAAACACGACTATTTCATCGTCTTTCTTCACGATAAATTTATCTCATTTTTATCAAATCAACCTACTTGTCATTTATTATTTTATAAACCGCCCTATTTGCTGGCTTGGCGAGTTTTTATGTTATCTATTGGCAATTTTATCTGCATTGGCTCGGATTTATAATTTATGTTTGTATCGCGCAAAATTTATCAATATAAATACTCAGCCGGATTCGGCTTTATGTATGCTTAAAAATGACTAATAATTAGTTCGTATTTTGTTCTATTGTTTTTTTAATCGCTAGTTTTGCGAAAGAGCTTGGGTGATTCTGTGCTTAATTATTTCACTGTTCCATTCGCCTGTCTTAAATCGCAGTAGGGGCATATTAGTATTGGCCATGATCGAATTGACAAAATCGTCGCGCGTTTTTCGATCGGGCTGGTTGTGAGTATTATCATCAAGCTCAATAGCTATCAGAGGTTTCATGTCATTGGTGCAAATTAGAAAATCTACAGACTTACCGTTTATTCTCGCGAAAGCTGCTTTCCAACTTTGCCCTTTTATCTCATGGTCTAAAAACATGCTTAAATGAGCCTGAGGTATAATTACACATCCGTTTACCGCTTCGTGTAGTGTTTTATAAAACGATAATTCACTTGGCGTCATTGCACAAGATTTTTTGATGTATACACATTCTTTCTTTATTGGGGTTTTAATCGGGCTTGTGTCGCCGTCGGTCCCCTGCCTTACCTTGATTGCCAGAAAAACAATTGCGGCGGCTACTATAAATATAAGCGCTTCCATAAGATTAGTTTATCATATGTTGATAATAAATGCTTACGATTTTTAGGCTTTATCGTTGCGGTGATATAATAAGAGTGATAATTGTATCGGAGATATTTATGGCTTTTTTAAATTATGATAAAGATGAAAAGTTGGAATTCAATTATAAGAGAGCATGTGGGCTGTGGCTAATTGTGATAGCGGCGATTATTTCAATAGCTACTTTAACAGGAGGAAAGCAAATAATAAATATGCAAGTGTTTAGTATTGGATATGTTATTAGTTTTTTCTCAATTAACATGAATAAAAAGGTGTTGAATAGGCTGTCTGATGGTCCTTCGAGTGAATTTCAAAAGAAAGTATCTTTATACGCCGTTATTTTATTATTTATCTTGATGGTTTTGCTGGGTGGACCATTCTTTGCGACTGAAAATTGGAGATTGATTTGGCTGGGAGCGCTGATGGCGACCGCACTGCATTTTTTCCCGTATTATTTTGTGCATGGAAAATCAATGATATATCTGGGTCTTATTTGCGCCATTAATATTTTTGTAGGATATATTTTTACTGATATCCCATTAGAGGTGATAGCATATATTGACTCGGCAATTAAGCTTGTATCTGGAATATATTTACTATTTTTTTCAAAGCCGTCAAAAAAGACACCTCGTTTTTGATATGTCTTCATGCAACCGTCTTCAAGAGGCAGAGTAGGTTGACATATTATTATGATGTCAGTAGTTCTCTAATAATTTAGACATTTATACAGTTCTAGTGGTGTTTAAGGGTAATACATCAGTCAAAATAAAATAAGACAGTCCGCGTTGCTCTAACATAAGAGGGGCGCTGCTGTCTTACACTGCCATATTACTACAGCCATCATTGAAAAATCAATAATATCACCTTTCGTTATAATTCCCTAACAATCTAAATACCAATACTCCCTAAGAGCCGCGTTTCACCTTTACTCCTGACACCCTAGAGGTGATATAATTACTATAATATGCATGCGTCCGCGGTCCAATCTATAACCATAAAAGTGAGCGAAGTTGATTCTGCCTTGCTTAATGATGCGGATGAGCTGCAGAAAATGTTAAGAAATGTTACGGAATCTGCGGGCTTGCATTCTTTGGAATCGGTAACACATCAATTTTCTCCGCAAGGAATCAGCGCTGCCCTGCTTTTGTCGGAGTCGCACATAGCGATTCATACGTGGCCGGAAAGCGGCGTGGCGTATATAGCGATGACAACTTGTAAAATGTTGGATGATGATAAATTGCAACAAATAAAAGAGCTGGTTGCGCGGTTGCTGGACGCAGAAAACATAATTATGAAAGAGATAATATTGTAATATGAAACGAACCAAAGCGCGACTTAAAATTAATCAGATTTTGACCGGCAAGAAGACGAATTTGCGAGTTGTTGGCTGTTTGCTTTTTCGCGAATGGGATAAGAAAGACAAGCGATTTTACTACTGGGAAGAGTGGGAGATTACCGGGCTGGCTGATTATGATAGCTGGGTGGAATATGATCACAGCGATCAAACCGTTTCTTTGTACGAGCCGATTCGTTTTACTCAGGCAATTGACCCAACGCAATTGAAAAAAGGTCAATCATTCACCGTTTCTGAACAGGACGGCAAGGATCACGTTGTGGTGGTTGATGAGGTTGGAATTGGTGAAATTATGAACATCAAGGGCAAAAACACGTATCAAGTTTTCCCGAAAGAACTGATGGCGTATGCTACTTTGAGGGATACTAGTGCGCCGAAAAACCGTCAGTTGATTACGATTGAGAAGTATAATAATCGCGAATATGATGCTTATCGCAAGGTTCAGTTGAGCGACAAAGAGCAAAAGGAAATGTTCGGCAGGACTATTAAGCCGATTGACTGGACAACGATTATAGTTATTGCCATATTTATCGCTATTATTTTGTTTGCATTCATCTTTGACAACAATTCCGACAATAGTAATGGCGGAGGTCACGGCGGATCGCGCAGTGTTTACGGCGGCAGCAGCGGCGGGCTTGGTAAATAAAAGGAGTTATAATGTCACGGTCAAGTACGAAAAAACAGGAGCAAGTTGCTTTATTTGCGGCGGCGATTTTAGTAGCAATTGGCGGAATTATTTACGAGCTGATTTTAGGCGCAGCTGCGTCATATCTGGTGGGCGATTCGATTTTGAGCTTCAGCTTGGCGACGGGCGTGACGTTATTTGGCATGGGAATTGGCTCGCTGCTAGTCAATTACATCAAACTTCATCCAGCGACCAGCTTCGCAACGAACGAAATTATTCTGGGGCTAATTGGCGGAAATTCGGTGATGCTGATGTATTTGGGATTCGTTTTTACGCGTTCGCATTGGCTAATTTTTGCCGCCATAAGTCTGGCAATTGGTATTTGTATCGGGCTGGAAATTCCGCTTTTAATGAAGATGTTTCAGGAGTTCGGGCGTAAATCTTCGGTTAAATTGTTTAGTAAGATTTTGGCGCTCGATTATTTTGGGGCGTTAATTGCGTCGCTGTTATTCCCGCTCGTTATGCTTCCGTATCTTGGTTTGATGCGCAGCGCGTATCTGGTGGCGGCGCTGAATATTGGCGTTGCGGTTCTGATTCTTAAGCAAATGAAAGCGTCGAAAATTGTGATGACAATTAGCGTTATTGCAACAATGTTGCTTTTGGGATTCTTCATTTTTGCGACGGAAATTGAGCACGGAATTGACAAGCGAACGTATAAAGATCCGGTGATGTGGCAGCAACAGACGCCGTATCAGAAAATTGTCCTGACGAGATATAAAAATGACACTAGGTTGTTTTTAAACCGCAATCTGCAGTTTTCCAGTCTTGACGAAGAGCGTTATCACGAGACACTGTCCACTTCCGCTCTGTCTTCAGTCGCCAATCCGAAGCGTGTGCTGATTATGGGTGGTGGCGATGGTTTGCTGGCTCGGGACGTTTTGAAATATCCCAGCATTGAGCACATTACGTTGGTCGATATCGATGAGGTGATGACTAATCTGGCGAAAACTAATCATCTTCTCACCGATGTAAATCAGCGTTCACTGCACGACCCGCGCGTTTCCATTGTCAATCAAGACGCTTTCCAATTCGCCTTCTCTACCAAGGATAAATATGATGTTGTGTTGATTGATCTGGTGGATCCGTCGAATGAGAAATTAGCCAAGCTGTATTCCGAGCAATTATATCGTCAAATCGGTAATATTTTAACGGAGCGTGGCGTTATGGTGACGCAAGCGACGTCTTCATTTTTCTCTCCGCATGCTTTTTATATGGTGGCAAACACCGTCAAATCATCTCATCCAGAGCGATATGTGACGGCGTTTTCGGTCAATGTGCCGTCATTTGGCGAGTGGGGTTTCGTGATGTCTACGCCGCGAGTCGAGGTTGTGGCTAGTCAGCCATTACCGAAAAACCTACGATATCAAAACCAGAAACTACTCACCTTTCTGACTAAACAAAACGCCGTATCGGTGCCATCTGGACCGACTTCTACGTTGGTTTCTCCGCGAATTACCGATGTTTACAATTCCGATATGCGCCAGTGGCGATACGAATAGTTTTTAGGCGGCGGTAGTGCTCTTTTTCCGTCGGCGGCGTCGTCTTTTTGGCGTGGCTGAAGCTAGCGGTGTAACTGTGTTGATTGCAGTTTCTGTAGGTGTATTATCGTTGCCGCGAATTTGCAAAACAACTTCGCCGTCGTTTGCTGCGGGTTGCGACTTTTTCGGTTGGCTATTGACCGCTGGAGCGTTGTTTACGGGCTGCGACTGAGGTTTGGCGGGTTGCTTTTTTTGATTGCGAACAGGCTTTATTGCGGCGTCAATTTCTTTCTCAACATCTTCCCTGTTTCGCGAATACATGCGACGCGAGTGCTCAATAATGTGTGGCGTGTTGTCAGCTTGGCTTGGCGGAAGTTCCAATGTGCGAGCAGAAAACGCCGGAGTTTTTTCGCCACCGATAACCATATTGACAACAAAATTACGATTATGCATTTGAAGTAGGTCGATTGCTTCAAAGTTCGGCTCGAATTGCTTGGCAAGAATCGGTGCATCGTCAGCAGAAACTCGGAAAGAAATCATGGTGCCGACGTTTCCGAAAACCGCATCGCGAACTGTGTCGCTCATCTGGGAAATGTACTGGTTGGCAACGGTCAAGTTAAGTCCATATTTTCGAGCCTCAGATAGAATAGTCGCAAACGAATCGGTGGCGAAGTTCTGGAACTCGTCGACGTAAAGATAGAATGGGCGGCGGTCGCGGACGTCAGGAATGTCGCTTCGAGACATGGCAGCAAGCTGAATTTTTGTGACCAAAAACGAACCGAGGATGGCAGCATTATCTTCACCGATAAGACCTTTGGACAGATTGACAATTAGAATCTTTCCCTCGTCCATAATCTGGCGAATATTGAACGTGGATTTTGGCTGTCCGATAATATTGCGAATGATTGGATTGGCGGTGAAAGCCCCGACCTTATTTAAGACTGGCGCAATTGCCTCGGCGACAAACTTGTCATTCCAGCTGGCAAATTCAACATTCCAGAATTGCAAAACCACGGTGTCGCGACAATAAGTCAGCGTTTCTTTTCGGAATTCCTTATCTGTTAGCATACGAGTAATGTCAAGCATCGTCGCTTCTGGTCGATCCAACAAAGCCAGAATTGTATACCGCAAAATATACTCAAGCCGTGGTCCCCACGAATCGCCGAAAATACGCTTCAAAACGCCAATGATTTCTGATGAAATGTTGGTTTTTTGGTTCGGGTTTGTGACCTCGAGCGGATTGAATCCCAGAGGATACGCGGTGTCGGCTGGATTGAAATAGATCACGTCGTTCAATCGGCTGCCAGGGATAAATTTCATGTTGTTGATTGCGAAGTCGCCGTGCGGGTCGATGATGGCATATCCTTGATTATGGAAAATGTCGCTTAAGGCAAAGAGCTCTAATAGTCCGCTTTTTCCGGCGCCCGTCTGCCCAATTATGTAAACGTGGCGTGAGCGGTCATAGCGTAACATGCCGAATTGGTGGCTGATGCCGCGGAAGTTGGTGACGCCAAAGGCGGAAATTTGGTCGTCGTTGACATCTTCGCCAGTTAAGACTGGCAATTTGGACGGCGGTTCTGCGGTCTTGGAGCTCGCCCAGACTATATTTGGCGTTTCAACGTTGGTGTGTGGCAAGTGAAAAACTGACGCCAATTCTTCTATGTTTAAGATGAAACCGTCGCCGATGAACGAACGCTTGCGATATTTATCAATAAATTCTTTACCAAACACACCCTTGACGGCGCGAAATCCGTTGAGATTTGTTGAGTTAAACTGCTTAAATGTACCGACAAGCGCCTGCATGCGAAGCTTAGCGTTTGTCTGACTTTCTCCCATATAAACCAGGCGGATTTTTACTTCATATCCGAGCTTGGTCGCTTTTTTCTCTGCTTCAGAAATGCGAGTTTTATCGCGGTCCGACAGCTCGATTTTTGTTGATTGTCCAACTCCCTGCTCTGGTGGTTGCCACAATGCGCCAAGTACACCGATTAGCCACTGCATGCTGCCGCCGAATCCTGGCAAGGAGAATATCCGTCCGTTTCTTATGTTATTGATATATCTATCTGCGGCGTTTTGCCAGTCGTCAGGAATTGGTCTGACCAGCACCTGAATCCACAATTCTTCACCGGTGGTTTCCAATTTTGCCAACGTGCCCGTAATGCCCGCCAGCGGGTCGACTTCGAAGTTTTGGAAGGTGCGAATCGGGAGAAATTCGTCTGTGGTTAATGCCAATTCTGTCGAGTAAGCAACTTCATGATCACGCTCATGCTCCGTGTAATCTTCGTCGGCTTGGTGAATTTGAACGGTTGGATATTGAGAATAAATCTGCCCCTCGACAAAGCTCTGCAGGGTTTTTGGCACCCAAACGTAAAAGCGAATTTGTCCATTAACTGAGGCGATTTCAAAGCTGATGTGCTCTTGGTGCCCGCCAGATAATCGCAATTCTTTATTATCGCGAAGAATTCCGTGCAGTGAAGCGAATAACTGTTCGGCGGCAAGTTCTTGCTTGTCATTAGTGCGTGGGATTTCCAGAACCAAAAGTACGCTCTCGACTGGGGTGAAATCTTCTATCTTCCGATAATTCCGCCACGTCAAAAACATCAGGACTGCCACGATTGGCATCCAAACGTACCATTGTAATAATGTGCTGATGATCCAAGAAATAATCTGCATTATGTGTAAATTATCTCACCTCTGAAAGAAGTTTGCAACTTAGCTTAAGCGGCTTCTTCAAAAACGTATGTGGCTTTAGCGACGCGTTTGAATTGTGGCTTTGATTGAAGGTTTAATAGAATAGTGGTTTCCTTGACTTGTCGTTTGTCGAGGACTTGACGAACGATTTCATCGCGGTGAAGCGGAGTTTCGGAATTCTTCAAAATATCGGTAATGATATCTGCTACAGTTCCGCGGCTGTAGCCCCAGCTAGCGAGCGCGTAAATCCCGCGACCGATTAGAACAAAGCGCTTGTCTTTAATAAGTTCATTGTGAATTGCCTGCGTCGTGACGCTTCGGCGGTTAAATTCGCTGTCCCGAATTCCTTTGGCGATGTCGGAAAAATGCATCGGTGAGCCGTTGGTGTCCAGAACAACGTAGATTTTATCGCGGATGTTCTTTGGGTTAACGGCTGGCCATTTGGCTAGTCCCCACTGATCGTTTAAGCTAGCCAATTTTTTACTAACGGTAGCCAAGGCTGCAATGTTTGAAGGATGTTCATAGTCCAATTTTTTGTGCAATTCTTCCGCAGTAATAGGTTCACCATGTTTTTTGATGGTCTTTACAACTTCTTCGACTCGTGCTCTAATTTGCTTTTCATTACCGAGAGTGTCAATTGCTGCCGCCTGGTAATAATCGTCATTCTCTGTAACAATCGTGATGTTTTCTGCCAGCTCAGAAATAAACGCCACGCGAGCGCGGTCAATTGCAGTAGCTTCTTTACCGAGGAAATGTGACGCCAAATCTTGCATACGCGCAACTCGTCCCATCTCAGATAAGCTCGAAGTAATTTCTTTTTCCATAGCAATAACCGAAGGAAGTTCTCCCTCGGCGACAGCTGCACGTAGACGCGTTAAGATTGCTTTTTCTAGCTGACGAACGCGCTCGCGAGTAATGCCGAACATATCGCCAATTAACTCTAACGTTTCTTTTCGGTCATACAAACCAAATCGTCGAGAAATAATTTCCTTCTCGCGCTCTTGCGGAATCTTAGAAATAATAGTATCGACGACAGAATTTAATTTGGCGCTTTGCTCGGTTTTTGCTGTCTCGCTCATGCTACTAGAAACATCCTCTCTGCCTCACCACAGGTTATATTGATTGAAAATATGTTTTTAATTATACAATTGCATTTGACAAAAGTCAATAGATAAATGCCATAATTGCTGATATAAATTATAGCATTTATTTTACGTTTTTTGCAATAGATTATATGAAGAGTTTTTATTATCCGGAATTATTGGATAGTATGAAAACGCTACTTCTTTTTAGTGGATGTTTTGGTAGCTTTTTTAACTACGCGTTTGCGAGTTGGCTTCGCTGTTGTGGTGCTTAATAGCTCCAGAGCTTTTTCGTGAGTAATAGTTTTCGGATCCGTATCTTTAGGGATTTTGACATTTTTGGTGCCGTTGGTGATATATGGACCGAATCGACCATTGAGAACCTTAATTCCATCTGGGAATTCGGCGATATTCTTAGCGGCTTCGGCTTCTAATTTGGCGGCGTAAAGTTCACGTGCTTTTTCTAAAGTAATGCTGTGAGGATCTTCTGGCTTAATGGAAACGAATAATTTACCAACTTGAATATATGGACCAAACCGGCCAATGTTTGCTTTGATGTCTTGACCGTCTTCTGTTTGTCCGACGACGCGTGGCAATTTGAACATCTCCAGCGCTTGCTTCAGAGTAACTGTCTCAATTTTCGCACCCTTTGGCAGCGGCGCAAAACGTGGCTTTTCGTCGCCATCAGTTTCGCCAAGTTGCAACATTGGACCGAAACGACCGAATCTTGCAATAATCGGCTTATTCGTCTTCGGGTCAATTCCCACTTCACGATTAGCGCCGACTTTACTTCGGTCAATTCCGCCAGATTGCTCAATTAATTTATGGAAAGGCGTGTAAAATCCGTGTAGCATTGCGCTTTTTTCCAGATTGGCGCCAGCAATTTTGTCAAATTCCGTTTCAACGTTGGCGGTAAAATCGTAATCGACAATTTGCGTAAAGTGGTCCGTAAGGAAATCGGCAATTAATTCTCCGCTTGGCGTTGGAATAAGCTTGCCGCGTGTCGAGCCAGTTTTTTCCTGGACAATACTTCGGCTAACTTCCTCGCCGTTATAATTCAGAACAATTACATCTCGTGGCTGACCTTCGCTGTCACCCTTTTCAACGTAGCCACGAGTCTGCACAGTGTCGATAATTGTGGCATATGTGGATGGACGTCCGATTCCAAGCTCCTCCAGTTTCTTGACTAGCGAACCTTCGGTGTAGCGAGCTGGCGGTCGTGTAAATGTTTGACGAGCCGTAATGTCGTGAGAATTGACTTCATCGCCAGACTGTAACTTTGGTAGAAGCTCATCTTTATTGCCGCCGTAAACGCGCAAAAATCCGTCAAACGTAATAACTTCGCCTTTTGCTTCAAACTGAGTGGGCTTTTTGCTTTTTGGTAAATTGTTGCCTTTGATATCAATTGTGATAGTCGTTTTTTCTAGTTTCGCTGGCGACATTTGCGACGCTAAAGTTCGGCGTCGAATTAGGTCATATAATTTCTGATCATAGTTATTATTAGACGCGGTTTCCAGAGTGATGTCCGTCGGGCGAATGGCTTCGTGAGCTTCTTGGGCGGATGCGGATTTGGTTTTAAACTTGCGAACCGTTGAGTAATCTGGACCGTAAAGACGCTTGATAAAATCGGTGGCCGCCGCGATGGCTTGACCGCTCAAATTCACCGAGTCGGTACGCATGTAGGTGATTTTTCCGTCTTGGTATAATTTTTGCGCCGAAGCCATAGTTGCTTTGGAGCTGAAACCAAGTTTAGAGTTGGCTTCCTGCTGCAAGGTTGACGTAGTGAATGGCGCCGCTGGATTACGTGTTCCGGGAGTTTTTGAGATATCGCTAACAACAAATTCGGCGGGTTTCAGGCTATTTAAGAACTCGTTAGCCGCTTCTTCTGTATCGAATTTTTGATTAAGCTCGGCCTTGAATTCTTGATTGTCGTGAATAAAAATGGCGGTAACTTTGAACTGAGAATTGCCCTCAAACTTCATAATTTCTCGTTCGCGCTCAACTAGTAGTCGCACTGCTGGACTCTGAACGCGACCAGCCGATTTTCCGCCAGGAACTTTCTGCCAGACGACTGGGCTGAGCTCAAAGCCAACCAGTCGGTCAAGTATTTGCCTGGCTTGTTGCGCCTGAACCAAATTCATATCCACGGTTCGCGGATTCTTAATTGCATTGGTTATAGCATCTTTGGTGATCTCATGAAAGACAATTCGCTTAGTTGTTTCAATTGGAAGATCCAGCACCTTACACAGATGCCAAGCAATAGCCTCTCCTTCGCGGTCTTCATCGGTTGCGAGCCAAACATTTTCCTTACCGACTGCCTTGACATTTTTCTTTAGCTCGGTGATAACTTTCTTTTTTTCAGGATCAACTTCATAAATTGCGAAAAAATCGTTAGCCATGTCAATCGGTGGCGTTCCATCCTTCGTCTTTTTAACAATCGAGCGAATATGTCCGACGCTGGATAATACATGAAAATCCTTGCCGAGGTATTTCTCGATGGTTTTAGCTTTGGCTGGTGACTCGACGATAACGAGATTTTTCATAACTTTATATTATAACAAATCACTATATGGCTACAACCGCAAAGTGAATTATTACGAGCGACCACTGAGGCGACCGAGCATTGCCATTGATCCAAGACTGCGATTAACATCTGCTATTTGGCGTGGTTTTTCTTTTTCCGAGTCGCCGTTAATTGCTCGTTTTATGTAGGTGCATGTTGCATGCGCAGCGAACGGAAGTGAAGCGGCGAATGCTCCAGCTCCTAGTTTGCGTAGAAGCTTGGCGAGTTTTGGATTTTTGTCTTGCTCGGCAATGTGGGCGGCAATATAAGATATCAAAGTAACTGTTTCTCCTGCCATGGCTAGTTTTCCTGATTTAGTTGGTCGAGTTTCGGCTTTCTCGTCACTACGTAAATTAGCGATTCCCGTAGCTAGGGCGTTTATCAAGTTTAGTACCGCAACAGTGTCAATAACTTTCTCTGGAGCCAACTCTTTTTTATTCATTTCATGGAGGATTTTTGCCATAACTATTTTGTCTGTTATGGCATCTAAGGCTGCTCCAACGTCACTCGTCTGTCCTGTGAGGCGAGATACTGGACCATCAATTATATCAAGTAATCTTCCTAGGGCGGCTTTTGACAAGCCGCAAGGATTGTTAAGTTCTTCTGCTCCGCGCCATGCTAATATCCCACCTGTTAGCGTTATGGCGTTAGGTATGGTAAATACATCTTTAGCTATCTTATTAGCGCGATTACTTGACTCTCGGCTTGTCTTCATAACCTGTATCTTAACATCAATTTGTCAAAATAGCAATATTATCGTAATGTCCAGTTATTCGCTCCGAGAGGCTTAATCACTCCGTTGATTTCTAGCATTGTGAGCGCCGTGGCGAAGTCTGACGCGGATAATCCTGATTTTTGTTGGATTTCGTCGCCATCGCGCAGCCCTTCTGAGATGAGTTTTATGATGATGCCCTCTTCAATTGTTGCGCTGGCCACTAATTCTTTACCGTTGTCTTTTTGCAATTTTTCTGGCGCGATGATTGATAAAACATCGTCGGCGTCTGTCACCAAATACGCCCCTTGTTTTAATAAGGTATTACAACCCGCCGACAGTGGGCTGGTTATATTGCCCGGAACTACAAACAAATCTCTTCCCTGATTTAGTGCGTGAGAGGCGGTGTTTAGTGTGCCGCTTCGCTCGGCAGCTTCGGTGATAATAATTCCGTCAGCCAGCCCACTAACTAGCCGATTTCGCTCCAGAAAACTCCAACGATTGACTATTTTATTATCGCCCTTCATCCATTCTGAAACGACCGCTCCGCCCTGCTTTATGATGCTCATGGCTAATTGATAATTGGTCCGCGGTGAAATATCAGGAAGCTCGTTTGGGACGACCGCCACGACCGTTCCGCCAGCTTCAATCGCAGCTTTTTGGGCAATACAGTCCACGCCTAACGCCAGCCCACTCACGATTACACATCCGGCTTTTGCTAGATCTGTTGCTAATCGCTCGGTCACTTCTTTTCCGTAGGCAGACGGCTTACGGGACCCGACGATTGATACAACTGGCGCGCTTACTTCTGGCAACTTTCCCATATAACATAAGCTTTTTGGTGGATTAGCAATATGCGCTAATCTCTGGGAGAAAATATGTTCATCTGGTGTAATTCTATTGATTTCCATAAAAAATGTGGTAAAAAGTATTGACACTTTGTCAAATGTTTGCTATAATCAAGGACGATTGGTTAAGTAATCATTAACCAAACGCACCTTATACCCCCTATTCTAACTATATGTTAGGTTGCGCGCAATGGCATTAAGTATTCTTACCCTCCACTTTTTGCGGTTCAACGTTACGCGCATACTAACCCCTTTAACTGCCCTTTTTCAAAGGCGACATCCGTTAAGGCGAGCACTAGTTGGTGTTGATAATAGTCAGGCGCGGACTTTTGGAGTTTTAGTCGCGACGCTTCGCTGATACGGTAGCTCGGGTGGGTTGAAGGGTAAAAAAGCGTCAGGTGATGCCCACCCTTACCTGGCGCTTTTTTGTTGGGAAAAATTATTTATTTTCTATAATATATCGGCACTTTTCGCAAATACCTTCCAACTCAAAGTGGTGTTTTGTGACTATGAAATTATGTTTTTTACCGATGAAATCTATGAGTTTTTCTAGCTCTTGTGATTGTATAGGTTCGGCATTTTGACAATTAATGCAGTATAGGTGGTGATGATGTGGTATAAAAGGTTCTGCTAACTCGTAATAATTCTTCCAACCAATAGTTATAGTGTTTATAATGTTCAGAGTATCGAACATTAGTAGCGTGCGGTAAATGCTGGCACGGTTAATGTTTTTGCAGTTTTTCGCAATATCGCCGACCGTAAGAGGTACGTCTGAATTTCGTAGGATATCGAATACTTGCTGGCGCGGTTTTGTCAGGCGAAGATTGTGGCGTTCAAATATCTCATTTAGCATAGTGCTATCAATAGTTTATAACTTATTGCAACAAGTGTGCAATAGACCTACAGTCCGAGTAGTTCATAAGGATATTTGGGTTGATTGATTTTTGTGATGTGCGCGTTTGTTATGACGTATTCAGCTTGGCCATTAACGATTTTCTGCGACAATTTACCCTTGACGATTAGCCATGTTCCATCTGGGTAGTCTGTCGAAAAGTTTTTCTCGACCAGGATTTTCATAGGCACGCTGTCAACAGTGCAGCAACTTATAACGTATCTAGCAGTATTGAAGTAGTTGTAGCCATAGTTTTTTAACAGATCATTTGAAACGAAACCGGTTACGGTGATGTCTTTGCCGTTAAAATAAGCGGTTTCTTTGCAAGAATTTATGGCGGTTTTCCAGCGATTTATTGAGATTGTAGAAGAGCCTTCTTTTGGTTGAGGTGTTTCGCAACGACTTTCGGGCTCAATAATCGCAGGACTTTCTTTTTGCGCGAGGCTACTTGGAGAGAGTGGCTTTGGTGGTAATATGTATCCGACTGATAATATAATTATTGCAAAATAAGATATTGGGGCAATTTTTTTCAAGCCAATTCTAGATTTGTCTTTTGCGGGTTTATTTTTTAATTGCAACATTATATCAATAAGCAAAAGTATAACGCCGATTACGCTAATTATGACCGCGAATGTGTGATAGCGTGGATGAACGTAAAAGCCGAGTTGGTCACGCCAAGCTAATAGCAAAATATATGCGCAAACGACAATTCCGCCAATTGATCTTGCAAGGTTAGCGTACATATAAGTTAACTCCCAGTCCAGCAATTAGAGATAAGATGAATACAATTAAGGTAATTGTTGCAATAGATTTCCAGCGAAAAGTTGTTTTTAACAGCGTAATCATTTTAATGTCTATCATCGGTCCGAATAGTAAGAAAGATAAAATTGAACCTGTTGTGAAATTTCGCACGTAAGCCAGTGCGAAGAATGCGTCGATACTGGAGCATATCGAAATGATGAAACTTAGTGTGATCATGGATATGACTGATAAGAAAATGTCGCTGCCGACGGCATTTATGATGAATCGCGGAACGAAGATTTGTGTGGCGGCTGCGATACTAGCGCCTAAGACTAACATAGTAAATAATTGCCAGAATTCATTACGTGATGAGCTGAATATGTTTGACAATTTTGAACCGTGATTATGAGAGTCACAAAGTTTCTCAAACTCTGGATTAATGACGGAATCTTCTTTGAAAAAGCTGACGATAAAAGCGGTTATTTGTACGATAATTAGCGCAAAAATAATTCGCCACCAAACCATTCGAGTGTCAAAACTGAAGGCGGTCATGGTTGAAATTATGGTTATCGGGTTTAAGATTGGCGCGGCGAAAAGAAAACTAATAACGTCAGCAGGTTTCAGTCCATTTGCCATTAAGCTTCGTGCAATTGGCACGTTACCACATTCGCACACGGGTAAAATTAGCCCAATCATAGAGAGCGCAATTCGTCGAAGGAAGGTGTTTTTTGGCAACATTTTGAAGACATCTTTTGATGATAAAAAGTATCTGATAAGCGCGGATATGATAATTCCTAAAATTAAGAATGGGACCGCCTCGACAATTACGCTTAGCGTCAGCGTGATGAAATCTTGTAATGACGGAAGTAATTTATTGCACCATTCTGCAAATTCTCCGTTTAATAACATAACGCCGAATCGTGAGCTGAATTGATAAATAGAAATTATAAGGACGCCAAAAACCACCCAACCGATCAATTCACTGTTGGCTGATAAAAACTTTTTTATGCGACCATCTGGCGATTTTTGTGCCATATATAAAATTATACTCCATGCTTATGCTATACTAAATCAATATGAAACATCTTTTACATTCACATCATCCGTTTCGGATTTTCTGGTTTTCAGTCCTATTGACCTTAGGTCTGGGTAGTTTGATTTTTAGCCATATGGGCGTTAGCGGTCTTTGGCTATTTACTATTTTGGTGGTTTTGGAAGTTACATTTAGCTTCGACAACGCGGTGATAAATAGCAAGGTCTTGGCGGGAATGAGCCAAGTTTGGCAAAAAGTCTTCCTGACGGCTGGCATATTTGTGGCGGTGTTTGTCGTTCGATTTATATTGCCAATTGCTATCGTGATGATTGCGAGTGGCCACGGATTTATGGATGTTGTCAATCTGGCGCTTCATAAACCTGTTGAGTACGGCAAAATCCTGCACGAAGCGTCGCCGATGATTGACGCGTTTGGTGGTGCGTTTTTGATTATGATTGGGCTTAGCTATTTCATCGATTACAACAAGCGTGTTCACTGGATGCGACATGTTGAGCCGATCTTGGCGAAGGCTGGGCGATTTGAGAATTTTAAGGTGTGCATAATGCTTAGCGTGGCGGCTGTTTTGTATTTTACGGTCGAGGCGCCGCATAAATCTTTGGTGCTGATTTCAGCGGTTCTTGGAATCGTGCTGCATATCGGATTGGAGCTATTTGGGTCATTTTTCCATGAAGATGACGCGAAATCCATTAAGATTAAAACTGGCTGGGCGGCGTTCGCTAGCTTGTTATATTTGGAAGTTCTGGATGCCAGCTTTAGCTTTGACGGTGTGATTGGTGCGTTCGCCATTACTAACAGCGTACTATTAATCGTGGCTGGGCTGGGCGCTGGAGCGATTTGGGTTCGATCGCTAACCGTATATTTGTTGCGAACAGGCGCGCTTAGTAAATATAAATATCTGGAAAATGGCGCTCACTGGGCAATTATGGCGCTCGGCGTAATGATGATTGCTAAATTATTCCACTTGGAATTGCCGGAATGGGCTACGGGCGGCTTGGGCTTATTGTTCGTGAGTCTGGCGGTCGGCAGCAGCATATTGGAGGCCAGATCTATCAATTTGCAAGAAGCTGCGACTGCAAAATTACATCAAGCCGAAGAGCAATTGAAGAACAGCGCTTTAAAAATTGTGCCGCGAAAACGACGTTAGAATCTGGTTTAATATTTTATACTGAACGGCTCGATAGTTTCGTTGATGAATTTCTCGATCAAATTAATTGATTCGGGTAATATCCAGCTTTGGAGAATCTTTTGCTCGTCTGAGTTGAACTTGCCTAGGACAAAATCTACGTCACCAACTTGACGCCTAAGCAAATTATCTGTGCCAATACGAATATGCCAAAAATCTGATCCGACGTGAGAGTGGAGCGACTTTAAGCCATTACTGCCCGCGTCTCGACCGCCTTTGCGGGTTCGAATTTTACCGAAGTCCAGCGCTGTGTCGTCGTGAATAATTAGTAAATCGTCCAATGTCAATTTGTAAAAATCTAAGATTGCTCGGGCGGAAATTCCAACCTCGTTGTAAAAAGTAGTTGGCTTAACCAACAGGATTTTTTCTCCAGAAATATTGAGTTCGGCGATATCCGCGGAAAATTTTGGCTTATTTGAAAAGGTTTTCCCCTGCTCTGACGCAAATTTATCAATAGCCAAAAACCCGGCATTATGTCTCGTGTTTGTGTATTTTTCGCCTGGATTTCCCAACGCTAAGATGACTTTCATAGACTTAGTATATCACCTTGTGAAAATGACGTATAATAAGCATATGGCAAAACGCGACGATGATTTGGAATTTAGCATTAATGCGCCGTTTGATGATGGGCTAGCGATTATTGATAAAGTTCCGTTATATTTGGTGAATGGCTCGTTGGGTGCTGGGAAAACTAGTGTTCTTGAGTTCTTATTGCAACAAAGTGACTATAAGGGTTCTCGGGTGATTGAGAATGAATATGCTAATGAAAATGTTGACGGTTATCGATTGGAAAAGCTGGCAGATATTGTGACGACTTTGGCTGGCGATTGTGTCTGTTGTTCGTCGAAGCATGCATTGACGCGAATGTTACTTGACTTTTGTCGCAATTCCCCCGCCCCAGTGTTTATCGAAGCGACTGGCGTGGCGCGAACGATGAATTTGGTTGAGAAATTGATTAATGCACAAATATTCAATAAGTACGAGTTGGCGCAGAGCTTTTATGTTATTGATGCACATGAGATTTTACGTGGAATTGAGCCGGCGCATGAAATTGAGTTGCAAGCGGCTGATGTGATTTTAGTGACCAAAGAAGATTTGCTAAGTGACGACGAGCGACTACGATATGAATATAAGCTGAGCTCCCTGTCTTACGGAAAAATACTGAGCGCGCCACGAGGTAAATTTGATATCAATAAAATGACGACGCCGTCGGGACTACTAACGTTTTTTGATAAGTACGATGGCGAGTTGGTCGTGCCGGATAATCCGACGTATGCCGTGCTGGATGTTTCTGGTATGAAAATTGCTGCGTCGACTCTGGAGAAAATTTGGCCGGAACTTTTTGACGCTTATAAACTCAGGCGAATGAAGGGCTGTTTTATTGATGATAATGGCGCGCGGCATCATTTGGAGGCAACGGAAAATCAGATTCAAATAGCTAATTCTGCGGCGGAAGAGCCAGCAAAAATTGTGCTAATTGGTGAACGTGCGGACGAAATTACGCGTGAAGTTCTGTCGGCGCAATTGATGATGTTTGAATAAAAGTTCGCTTTCGTCGTTTCCGACTCATCAGCATAGATACGCATCTATGGAGCGAACTGACAAGCAGAAGAATTGTTGGCGGGAGATTATGAACCGCCAAGTAAATTATTCTAACTTGTCAGTTCAATGGAGCGCTACTCGCCCTTAGTTAGGGCACGGATCAGATCCTGGCTTGGGACGAATCCCGACTTAGGCTGTCCATCGTTATACCATTCGGCAAACTCGCATTGACGCGCCCAAAAGTAGGCTAGCCAGCGCGATGCGCAATAGAATCCGTATCCGGACATGCCAATGGTGTCTGCGATCGAGACAGCCCAAGGGATGATTTCCTTGATGGGCTGATTTTTGTCTACGTATACCGCGGCTTGCGTGAGCCGCGCCACCCTAACGGAGAACCTGATCACCTCCCCGAGGAGGGAGTCTTCATCCTTGTGCTCCATTTGTTCCTGCCACTTCGCGACAGGAACGTTGGGTGCTACCTCGAAATCGGGGAGCGCATCGAAATTGACGGCGAATTTTGTGTTTGTCGTTTCCATTTCAAGTCTGCCTTTCTGACCAAACTCTCTCGTATCCGGTTGATACAAGATGAGGTGTCGTAGTATTTTCTTAAATGCTACGAAAACTCACCTCGTATCTAAGGTATATTCTTCCACTTGTCAAAGTGCGCTTTCGGACAAGGAATAAATCTCAACTTGTCAACAAAAGCTAATATATATATATATCACTAATAGTATAAAATGTCAAGAGAATTTGTCAAAAAATGTGGTTTTATAGCTGTTTTTCGGCGTTTTTGGCCTGCTTGTAGGCTTTGGTGACTGGTGCCAGACCGCGAGCAACGCGTTCACGATTGGCTTTTAATTGCTTTTCGTCACGGAAAGACATTTTAATCGGCGTTCCTGCAAAATTGAAAGCCTCGCGTAAAGTTCGCTCCAGATAACGTTTATAGCTCCAGTGGACAAATTTCAGATTGCTACCGTAAATAACAAACCACGGCGGAGCAACGTCAGTCTGGACAATGTAGCGCAGTTTCGGGTGCGAGTTTTTCAGACCAGCTGGTGGATGCGCGGCGATAGCTTTCTGTAAAATATCGTTTAAGGCGCGAGTTTTACATTCTTGGCGACGACGCTTATAGATATCAAGCGCTAGGTCGAATAACTTAGCGACATTCTGCCCAGTGACAGAAGAGGTGAATATTAACGGCGCGTATGGCGTAAACTTGAAGTTATAGCTGATTTGTGGTGCGATTTCATCGTGTGTGTAAGCGTCTTTACCTTTGACGGAGTCCCATTTGCTGACAACCAGAACAAGCCCCTTGCCCGCCTCGTCAATAATTCCAGCTAGGCGCTGATCCAATTGAACGTTAAGCTCATTGACGTCCATAAGAAGCAGACAAACGTCGGCTTCGTTGATGGCTTGCATTGTGCGAAGAACTGAGAACTTTTCAATTCCTGTTTCTTGCTTTCCTTGGCGGCGAATTCCAGCAGTGTCGAGTAGCTCAATTGTCTGACCGTGATAACGAACTTGAACGCGGTTTACGTCGCGAGTTGTGCCGGCGACGTTGGCGACGATGGCTTGCTGCTTGCCCGCTAAGGTATTGAATAGATTACTCTTTCCGACATTCGGTCGACCAATTAGCGCGACGTGAATAATGTCGTCAGGTGCGGTTTCGGTGGCTGGCGGAATAAGTTCAGCAATGCTATCAAGAAGCTCCGAAATACCAATGCTATGCTCGGCGGAAGTTTTTATGATGTTTTTAATGCCGAGTCGTTTGAATTCGTCGATAGAAAGAGAACCTTTTAAGTCTGCTTTATTGGCGATTAGAATGACTGGCTTGCCGCTTTTTAGGGCTTTTTTGGCTAATTGGCGATCAGCGTCGGAAGGATATGCGGTGGAGTCTACAGTTACGAGGATTACATCAGCGGCGGCGGAGGCGTCAGCAATTTGGTCCTGAATGGTCGCCTCAAATTCGTCCTCGGCAGTCTTAAGTCCAGCCGTGTCGATGAGCCAAAATTGCGAATAGTCATCTGACAGCGTAGAGTCGACGTTGCGTCTTTTATATGAGACTTTACCAACAACGTTGTCGCGAGTTGTTCCAGCTTCTCTGGCGACGATGGCCGTGCGAGAGCGCGTCAAGCGATTGAATAATGAGCTTTTGCCGACGTTGGCTTGCCCGATGATGGCGACTGTTGGTAATTTAGACATGATTGTATATTATAGCAGTTTTAAGACATTTTGGCGAGCACACTGTTTATGTAAGCCTCGCACGGACGAATTATTTTCAGGAAATCCTCAAAACAGCTCAGGCCGCTTTTTGCTATGAATTCCTCGGTCTCTATGTCTAGTTTATATCCCTCGTTCTCGCTATTATATTTTCTGGTGTAACTGTGGATGTAGGCCTTTGGAGGTTGTTTGCTAATTGGATTTAGGTAAAGTGTTATGTAGTAATTTTCTTTGGGGTTATTTATGCAGTAGTAAATGTTATTGTCGTCATCTTTGAACGCTACGGATATAGGATATTCAAGTTTCGTAGTATGTTTCTCAACCTCTTTAATAAGTTCGATGTAAGCGTAGATTTGGTTTTCTAGGAATTTTGGTAAAATATTGGGCCCATCATTCTCATAGAACATTTTTTCTATGGTATCCGATCTTTCTTTCTTAAGGTTACGTATGACAGCTCTTAGTTTTTCTGAAGGCAAAGGCTCAGATTCGCGCCCTAGCGTTTCCATTATATAGTTACACTTTCTATCAAATTTAGCACAAAAGCTATATTACAATATTTACTGTAAAATGTAAAGAGCCGCGGAGTAAATTATGAATTCGTGAATTTCTCTTCTCTCCATTCGCCTCTCTTGAGGTCGCCGAGCGAATAATTGCCAAAGTTTGTTCTGTGGAGTTTTTTAACAGTGTAGCCTAACGCATCGAAAGTTCGCCGAATTTGACGATTTCTTCCCTCGCTCATTTCCACTATCCAGCGATAATCATCACCTTCGTGTTGTCTTTCTAGCGTCAATTGACTGCGTCCGTCAGGAAGCTGCACGCCAAAATCATTGATCATTTGGCGATGTAGAGGTTGCAATGGCTGGTCGATCGTGACGAGATATCGCTTAATTTTATAAAACGACGGATGTGTCATGGTGTGCGCAAAATCGCCGTCGTTCGTCATGAGAATCAGCCCGGAGCTGTCTTTATCCAGGCGACCAACAGGTTTTAAGTGGTGAAGGTTTTTTGGTAGCAATTTGTAGATTGTCGGAACGCCGCCCTGAGAGGCGCGCGAACAAAGATATCCAGTTGGCTTGTGTAGGATAATGAGCTGTTTGGGTTGTAATTCTAGCAATTTGCCGTCATAGGAAATTTTATTTGCGTCAGAAATTTGTTGACCCAATCTGGCGGGCTGACCGTCAACAGTAATCTTCCCCTTCTCTATCAATTCGTCGGCCTTTCGCCTGGAAATACCCAAGCACAGCGCTACAAATTTATTGAGGCGCCAAGATTCTTGCTTTGTGTCTGGGTTTATCATTGTTGCGGATTTATCGGTGGAAATTGTGGTGACTGAGGCTCTGATGGTTGATGTGGGATGCTTTGCTCTTGAGTTTGTGTTTGAGCGAGAGGCATTGAGTTAACTTGTTCAATAGGATTTGGTGCTGGCTGAGGTGTTGGAATTGGTTGCGGTGCTGGAGCTTGCACTGGTTGAGGCTCTGGAGTTGGTTGAGAAATTCTCTGTGTATTGTCCAATTCTTCCGCCATAAGTTTAGAGATGTCTACCGAATTCTGAGAATCGTCAGCTGGTAAAGGTTGAATAATGCGGTCACCAAGCCCTGAAGGTCGCGGCGCGGGTGATGAAAATGGCGCCATGGGTTGTGGTAGCGTTGCCGGCTGAGGCTGCGGCGCTGCTGGAGTTGGCTGAGGTGTTGGAGCTTGCGCCGGTTGAGGTAGTGGTTGCGGTGCTGGAGCGAATGCTTGTTGTGGATGTTGTTGTATAAGCGGATTTGCTACAGGAGCTGTTGGTGTTGTAACGGGGGCAGCTGGTTGCGGTGACAATGAAGAAATATCAGGCCTAGTAACTGGCTGCGGCGCTGCTGGAGTTGGCTGAGGTGTTGGAGCGACTGGCTCATATGTATGAGCTGGTTGTGAAACTGGCACTGGATTTGTACCGACTCCTGGAAGATCTCCCAAGGTTTCGTGAACTGCTCTCACAACGTCCTCTATTCCCACCTGAGACTTCACCAAGTATTTATCAGCACCAAGTTGCTCGCCGCGTTTTCGCTGATCCTCTGAGGATAGCGCGGTCATAATAATAACTTTAACGTCTTTTGTTTCTGTCGTCGAGCGTAAAATGTCCAGCATATCAAAGCCAGAGATTTTCGGCATCATCACGTCGCTTAAGATTAATCGCGGACGTTCTTTAATTGCCATAGCCAGAGCTTCTTCGCCGTCGCCCGCCGAAACGATATCGTAGCCCTCCGCCAAAAGTCGTACGCCGTAAATTTCGCGTAAACTTTTGTCGTCCTCAACCAATAAAATTTTTGTCATATGTTTATACTATACTGAAGTTTTGACAAAAAATCCATAGCCTTTATGGTTATTATTCACGTCCAGGTATGGACAATTGCTGACGCTTTCTGCGTAACTCTTCTTCAATTTCAGCCAGCGTTGGCTCGGAAGAATTTCTGGCTGGTTGTGGAATTTCTGGCTGGACTACTGGAGTGGTCGGTGTGGCTGGAGCTGGATTTTCTGGAGTTGCGATTGCTACTGGATTTGAATCGAAAATCTCGCTATTATTTTTTTCAGCCGCGACATCTTCCGCCTTCTCTTCTGTGGCAATTTCAATTTTTTCTGAAGCCAAAGAGTTCGGCGTTTTATCTTCGGGCTTTTTGGTTTCTGCAGATTCTAATCGCTGCTTGGCTTCCGAACTATTCATGCGAGGAATTTCCAGATAGAAAGTACTTCCCTCTTTATATTTGCTTTCAACTCGCAAGTTTCCAGATATCGCCTCGGCTAAGCGGCGGCTCAAATATAACCCCAAGCCAGTTCCGCCAATTTCTCGCGTGTCAGAATTGTCCACTCGATAAAATTTCTGGAATAAATGCGGAATATCTTCGGTGGGAATGCCAATGCCGCTATCTTTTACGCTTATGGAAATCTGCTTATCGTCGCCGGTAATATTGACGACAACTTCGCCCGACGGCGTGTACTTGATGGCATTCTCAATTAAATTACTGACGACTTCCCGAAAATGATCAGGGTCAATATTGGCATAAAAAATCGGCTGCAGCGACTTCTCTTTACTTTCGCCAACGATGTCTGGCATGAAGATGTAATTGAGTTGCTTCTCGCTGGCTTTCGTCGCTAAACCATCAAAAATATCCTTCAAAAATTCGTTTACGTTGATGATCTTCGGGTTATTTTTCATTCGCCCATCTTCTATCTTGCTGATATCAAGGAGATCTTGGAATAAGCGCCCCAAATGCTGGGCTGACTCGTGGGCTTTGGTGATGAAATCTCGCGCCTTTTCGTCAATATGTGCGGTGGCTGGATTTAATGCCAGTCCCAAATATCCCTCAATTGACGCAACTGGCGTGCGCATCTCGTGGCTGGCGGTGGAGATGAACTCGGCTTGCTCGCGTTCCTCGGCTTTTTCTTTGGTGATGTCGCGAAAAACTACGATAACCCCTTCGCCCTCAGTGCCGACTGGAGAACTGACGATTGACACTAAAATGCGTTTTTCAGAGCTGGTCAATAGGAATAATTTATCGTTGTGTGTTGGCTGGTTTTTTAATAAAGATTGGGTTATTGGATTCTCGAGGTCTTCTACGTCTTTTCCGTCTGAAGTAACGAGTTTTAAGACGCTTTTCCAATTAAGTCCGAGCGCGTCGCCTTGGTCCCAGCCGATAATCTGTTGGGCGGATGGATTGATTAATTCGATGTTGCCGTCTTTGGAGATCGCCAGAACGCCGTCGTCGATGGCATTAATCACCACATCAGACTTACTTTCAACGGCGGAAAGTTTATTCTCCAGGCTGGATGTATTGTCGTCGGTTTTTTGGCGGCGAATCCATAAAACAAGGCTGAAAATCAAAGGTAAAAATCCGAAGAAGAGGTAGCCGATGATGAATTGTACGTTTATTCCCTGTTGAACGCTGGTGGCTATAATCTGTAAAATAACCAAAAGCCCCATTATTCCTGAGGTTATTGCGCCGAAAAATCCTGCAAAAATTGCCACGATAATCCACATAACTAGGAACGGCGAAACGACTCCGCCGCTGGTAATTATGGTGGTCGTGGCGACGGCTACGGTTAACAAATATACGAAAATTCCAATTCCAGTTTCGTGTTTTCTGGGAAGCCAAAAACATAAAATCAGCACAATTAAGCTGCCGATTCCTGCTACGCCAGCCGCCAAATCTGAGACTGATAATCCGATGGGCAATTGATAACCGGTCGGTATAAATCGCGCCCATGCATATAAAAGAATGATAGTGAAACAGCTCAGTAATGCCACTTCACATAACCGTCTTAACCAAAATCTGGAAATCGCGTGAGGCTTAAAGTAAATCCCGCCCTTTTTCATAGTTTTATTATGGCGAATTTTCAGGAAAATCTCAAGAGTTATGTGGTATAGTAATTGCATGAATAATGATTTGGATCGGAATCAAAATAATAATCTCACAAATAATGAATTGCCCACCCTGCCTAATGCCGAAAATGTAAAAGATCAACAAACTTCTATGGAATCCTCAGTAGCCATGGGTCCTTCGTTTGATAAGAGTAAAGCATTTAAGTATGCAGTATTTTATGTGATTGTTTCTGTGATTGCGATATTTGCGGGGGTTTATATTTTTGTACAGGGGCTAAGTAACCGTGGTAATAATTTTGGGAATTATATTGCTTTCTTAGTGGCCGAACTTTTGGCCATTGGTGTTATATATAGCTCTCTATTTTTGGCTGGATCTGTACTCATACAATATAAAAAAGGGCGCTACCATTTCATCAGCCAGACGGTGAAAAATAGTCCCAAGGCTGCTTTTTATGCTGCAATAGCTGTAGTGATATTCTTAACGTTGCTCTGGGGGTATGATAGACCTATAACAATATTCACACTCCTTCTCTCTCCTGTCGCTGCTTTTGCTTCAGCCTTGGAGGTTGCTAATAGAGATTCGGTGTGGCAATATGCTGCCATTAATATGTCGATTATTGATGGAAAAATAGAGAAAAAGCATGCCTTTTTATGCACCATAATTTACATAATTCTCTGTCTTCTTGCGTCGGTATTTTTTGCTATTGTTGTATTTTATAGTCGTGATGTACTATATGCTGGATTAGCGTCGCTTGTTGAAGCTATATTTCCTATTGCGGCTATGATTATAGGGATAATTATCTGTATTTCGATTTATTGGTATAAATCTGGACGATATTGGATTGCGGATTATCTAGTGAAAAACGGCAAAGTAGTTAACTCATTTTTTACCGCTATAATTTTCTACACGATCATGTCTTTCTTGAGTCCGTCAGCTGATATGGAAGATAAATATTCAATAATGTGGCTTCCTATATCTTTGATGTTCTGGAGCTTAAAACTTATCGTCTTAGTTAGCCCGCTGGTGGCGCTAGCGTATGTCTCTTGGATTACGGTGTCGTGCTGTGTAGGAAGCCGCCACACAAAGCCCATCGAAGAGAGCATGGAAAAACGCCAGCCAGATTATACGGATCATTACACGAATCAACCGCTTTCATATAAGTGGATCAAGCCTATGATCATTGCCATTATTGCGATTATCGTCTTGCTTGCAATACTGATTCCTTTATTAATTGCGATAGGATAATAATTTGAAAATATAATAGTCAGGAGAATAATTCTATGAATAACGATCAGTATAATAATCAAAACAACCCTACACCAGACGGAATAGTAACCAATAACGATCAGTATAATAATCAAAACAACCCTACTTACAATACTCCAGTTATCGTAGAGCTTTTACCTACTGCAGTCACGAATAAAAATATGACTAAAGACAGGACTATTAGAATGACGGTGATTTTTTTAGTGATGAGTTTTATGACAATTATACCGGTACTCGGTGAACATTATGTCGCAGGCTTTGTTAGTGTTGCATATTTAATCATGCCAGATATTATACGTAACATTTTTATAATTTATAACCTGGCATTGTCGCTTATTATGATTAAGATGTGTGTACTTAGGCAATATTGGGTAACAAATAAAGTACTAGGACTGGTTTCAAAGATAATTATCTTGCTGATATGTACGATATTTACATTTGTGTTTGCATATGTGCTCTATGGTTATAAGATTGATTCTATAAACAATAGTGATTCCATAATAACTGTAAGCAAGGATAGTGATAAGGCGCTTGCGGCTTTTACTACCGCAATGATGACGCCAACAATATCTATAAATTTATATATTATTATTTTCACAATTTACTTTTCTTGGGCTATACTGTCTTATTATAAAAAGTCGAAGTCTAACATAGAGAAAAAGTAGACAAGCCTTCCCTTTCCATGGTATAATCCATGGAGTTATGGCCCTATCGTCTAGCGGTTAGGACACCAGGTTCTCATCCTGGCAACCCGGGTTCGATTCCCGGTGGGGTCACCAAGAATGTCATTTTAGAGTCCGTAAGAGGCTCTTTTTTATTGTCTTGAATCATTTACAGTTCAGATATTCTAGGTGAATATCCTCAGCTTCATTTTTTATTGCGTCAAAATATTTTTAGTCATCGCTACTCATCTGCTTGACGACATCTATCAAATTCCGCGGCGTAATGTCAGCCTTAATTAGATATCCGTCAACACGACTCATGACGGATTTTCGTGAAGCCTCATCCTGCTCAAAATTGGTCATAATCAGAATCTTACTATTCGGAACCAAATCGACATTATTATTTCTCAGTGCGTCTAAAATCTGGTCACCGCGTTGCTCTGGTAGCATCAAATCTAAGATTATCAAGTCAAAGTTCTGGTTGCGTGCCGCCACTAGCCCGTCATTCCCGTCAACCACCCATGTCACATCATACCCCGCTTTTTGCAGACTCCTGACATACATTTCGCCAATAAATCGGTCATCTTCCACGCATAAAATTGTCTTTATCATAATTCCTCCTAGCCCTTATACATGGCGTGATTTTTTATCCAGCCGCCGCCCTTTCGTATCAATTGATTATTTAATTGCCCGTCTTCTAACAATTTATCTTTAACTGTAGCATAAATTGGCAAAGTGAACGAGAAGACTGAGCCTTCGTTTTCGCGGGATCGAGCGATTATCGAGCCGCCGTGGGATTCGACAAAAGCTTTGCAAATGTAAAGCCCAATTCCCGTCCCGGCTACAGCCTCGCGTGATCGGTGTGATCGATAGAATTTATGGAACAAATTGTCCACGACATTCGCCGGCATACCAATTCCATTATCAGCGACAGACACTTCCACGAAGTCGCCTTTTTTCTCTGCGGAAACGGTTACGGACCCGCCCTCAAAACTGTATTTAATGGCATTGTCAATTAGATTACCAATCACTTCCCCAATACTTCCGTGATCGGCGGCTACCGTTGGGAGGTCATCTGGAATATTGACACTGAGCATTCTGTGTTGAGTCGAGGCGCGAAGCTGCATATCATCGGCAATCGAGGCATAAATATTAGCGACAGTATCTTCCAGCAGATAAACCTTCAAGTGATGCCTATCATATCTGGCAACATTAAGAATATTATCTATATAGCTAGACAAGCGATTGGACGAAACGACCAGTCTATCAAGAAGCTGCCTTTCGTCGCCCTGCAAGCGTCCAGCGAACTCTTCGTTGATAATGTCCAGATATCCACGAATAACTGTAATCGGTCCGCGGAGTTCGTGAGCGGCAAATGAGATAAAATTGAGGTCCTCTTCTTCTGGCAAATATCCTTTAGACTTGTCGATGAGAAAAATAACAGTTTCGGCGGCGGCGCCTTTCTCAAATGAAGCCACGATATCAAAAATCCGCGTTTTTTGGATGATGTCAGGGTTGGTGCTAATGCGTTGCCAACGGCGCTCGGCTTTAATTTTCTCATTGGAGATTTCGTGAAGCCAATCGGAAATGCTCGGTTCGTTTAGAAAATCAAGCGCCAGAAAATCCTCGCCTTTTGCGTTCCTGGAAATCGGGGCGGCGGAATTGGCGAAGATGATTTTCTGATTGGAATTAAGAATTACTACGCCAGTGCTGGCTTGATTCAGAGCTTGAGTGAGCGGGATTTTTGGCTTGTCATTGTCGCTAGCTGGTTTTTGTTCTGGTTGATAATCGCCATAAATTGCCTGAAGTGCCGTCTTAAATCCGGTTTTTTCGTAGCGTTTATCGTTAGGATTTGGCGGAGTGTCGGTTGTCGGTTCGCCAATTTTATGAGAAAGTGCCGCCAGAATTTTATTAAGCGGCGCAGCGATGATTTTAACGATAGAAATTGAAAATAAGATTTGTAAGATAGCGGTAATTAAAATGATGATCCAAAAATTTAGCTGGAATATGGAAATTGCCGTGAAATGGAGTGCGATTCCCAGTCCTAATATGATGCAGGCACTCGCTGATAATAGGACTAATATGACTTTTCGGTAATAATATTGTTTGTACTCGCGCAAGGTTTTAGATGCCGGATCTATTGCCATGAAACACTTCCCCTTCCTGGCGTGAAGGCTGCAATCCATGTTTGTCCGCGATTTAAGGCGATGTCTTTTCCGGATTCGTCTGTCAATTTAAGCGGCGAATTTATGTCCGCTTTTGACCAAGTGGCGGTGGCGACTGTGCCGTTTTGGAAAATGTAAGCTTTGCCGGATCCTGTCGTTTTGACGTCTTCGTATCCATCGTAATTTTGAGCCCGAGCTTCAACGCCAACTTCCATAGCTACAACGGTATTTGGGGCAATTTGCCCATCTTCCCTATCGGTATGTGGCGCGCCAGCCATGCTCCTGAGGTAAGAATTTGACGCCTTGTCGTAAGCGTATGAGGTGTTGTAGAGCGACCCGCTGAGGTTTATGCTTACAGATGTGGCGTTTGGTGATTCGACGGGCTTGCCGTCTGCTCGCGCGAAGCTGGTGAATTCGGAATTGTTATAGCCTTTTGTACTGTTCAATTGGTCAAGTTTTTCTCCTGAAGTGTAGACGTTGTGCGGTGCGTAGCGGTCGCGAGATCGCCAATATGATCCGTCGTTAAAGAACTGGTCGATGTCGCGATAATTGCCGTTTCTGACTTGAGATAAAGCGTTGGGGCTTCCGCCAACATGCGCGATTGATGCTTGATATGGCGCCGCCCAGCTCAAATAGTATAATCTCAAGCTCCGCACTGGACCGATTAGCGCAGGTTTCTCTCCCTGATACAGAGCCAAAAACCTAGTAATTCCGCCCTCCGCCACGGCTTCATAAACCACGCCAGCTTTCTTTAGTCCTGACTGCGGTCTGGCGGCTGGACTATTCTCAATCATCACGCCAGTTACGGGCAACTTCGCGGTGGCTTCATTCGCGATTTCCACGCCAGTTAGCGGCGAATAAAACTTCTTCGGCGCGGGTTTTTTAGTCGGCAATTTCAGTTCCACGCTAGCGGTCTGCTCGTATTTTATGGAATGAATTGCAATTATGAAAACTCCAGCAATAACCATCGCACTCACCACGAGCACAATTGCCAGAATATGCTTTTTTACCCATTCTTTGAACGACTCCCAGCGGGCGTTCTTTTTTTGTCCTGATTTATCTATTTTTTCAACATTCATGCTTATGCTTAGTATAGCATTTTCGGCGCACGAATAAACTATTTTTGTAGATAATTATCGATTCTTTGCAGAGTTTTTTCCTTGCCAATTAGCGCCAGCGTGTCGTTAAGTTGCGGACTAAACGGCGCCCACGTCGTCACAATTCTCACCAGGCTAAACAAAATCCCCGGCTTCTGCTCCGTCGTTTCCAGTAATTCATTAAGGCAATTCTGAATTGTTTCTGGTGTCCAATCTGTAATTTTCTCGAACTCTTGTCGAGCAATTGACAATAACTCTCGTCGTTCGTCGTCGGTCAATTTGCGAAGTTGCTTATTTCCGTCAATTAATTCCGTGTCAATTTCAGGCTCAACAAAGAAGTAACTTGTTAATTTTGGTAAATCCTGTAATGTCTTCAAGCGATCTTGTGCCAATTCCAAAACGCGCTTTTTATATGATTCGTCGGCGTTTTTGGCTTCTTCGCCCCAGAACGGTTGGCAGCGAGAATAAAGATCGTCCAAACTAAGCGAGCGAATCCATTGACCGTTAAGCCAAATGAGTCGCTGTTCGTCAAATCGCGCGCCAGATTTTTGGACTCGATCAAGTGAGAACTTTTCAATCAGCTCAGCTTTACTGAAAATTTCCTGCTCCGTGCCGTCATTCCAGCCAAGTTGTGCTAAGAAATTAAGCATCGCTTCTGGCAAAATTCCCTCTGATCGATATTCAGTTACGCTTTTAGCGCCGTCACGCTTGCCAAGTTTTTTATTTCCAGATGGCGCCATAATATGTGGCACGTGCGCCAGAATTGGTGGCGTAATTTTAAGAGCTTCGTAAAGCGACAGATATTTAGGCGTACTGGCAATATATTCCGAGCCGCGAATCACGTGCGTGACCTGCATTTCGAAATCGTCAATGATGTGCGCAAAATTGTAGGTTGGCAGACCGTCCGCTTTGATCAGAATGAAATCGTCCAAAGCTTCTGGGCCAGCTGACAACTCGCCCATAACGGCATCTTCCCAAGAATACCGCTTAATTTCTGGAACTTTGAAACGCAGCGGCATTCCAAGTTGCCACTCTGGCGGATTTTCTGGACGATGGTCGCGATATAAAAATGCTCGTTTTTCAGCCTTGGCTTTGTCGCGGAAAACTTGCACTTCTTCAGGCGTGTACGGATCGGCGTAAGCTAGTCCTTCGCTAATCATTTTCTTCGCCCATTTTATGTAAATATCACGGCGATCCGTCTGGTGATATGGACCAAAATTGCCAGACTCTTCTTTTGGATTGTTAAGAGTTGGTCCTTCATCCCAATTTAGCCCTAGCCAATTTAGAGTTTCCAAAATCATTTCTTCCGCACCTTCGACGAACCGAGCTTGGTCCGTGTCTTCAATGCGTAAGATGAAATCTCCCTGATGCGCCCTGGCAACAAGGTATGTGTATAGCGCGGTGCGAACGTTGCCTAAGTGAATATAGCCAGTCGGACTTGGCGCAAAACGAGTTCTAATAGTCATGAGTAAATTATAGCACGTTATCTGATGAGTTACAGACTAGTGGCAATTTTTTCAATTTGACTGCTTGAGAGGTTCGCGTCGCCACTGATTTGATATAGGATTCCGCCGTTCACCCAAGCTGCTTCTTTCCCGCCACTGTAAATTGTCAATCCGTCGATCATCGTGGTGTTTGGATTCTTGTGTTTTTCAGAGAAAAATTCTTTCACTGCTGACGAATTCCAGCCGCTTTTTTGCTGGGTTATGGTGTATCCTGAACTTCCGTCGGCGTAGGCATATTTCATAGAGACCTCGCCCGATTTGAATTTGATAGGTCCGTTCAGCGCATAGCCGTCTGGCTTGTAGCCTGGATATTTGGCGTCAATTCCCGACTGAACGGCTGCCATTTTTATGGAGATATTTGGCATACTCAGGTATGTTAAATAGCCGCCGAGTAGCATCACCGCAAAACCAACAGAAAACGTATTCAACCAACGTAATGCGCCACCTTTTTTCTGGCGTCGACGTACTTTTTTATTGCTAATAATTTCATTCGACAAAGCTTTCTCAATCGCTTCGTTTTTCAATTGATGAGCGGTTTTTGCGACTGGCTTTTCTATTTTTTGCGGAGCGACGGCGACAAGCGGATTGTTATTCATAGCCAGAGGCTGGCGTTCTTTTCGCAATTTAGTATTAACGCTAAGAGGTCTTTGCTGGGCGCGACGAGTGACGGGGTGAGCTTCGGCTGGGCGGTTAATAGCAATTTTCTGAGGAGCTGGCTTGCTGACAATTGGCGCAGAAAACTTCTTCACGGCGACATGTTGTTTAACGTCGACGCGAGCCTTCTGGGGTTTGGCGGCCAATGGCGTACGCTGCGGCATTTTAACGTGCCGACGATTCAATGTGCTAGATTTCTGAACGTGTGCGGCGTGAATATTTGATACAGATGTGCCACGCCTACTGATTGATTGTTCCTTTTCTATTTCAGATTTTTCAATCTTAATATCATCCATCACCATTCCAGTGACAGTATTGTAAGCTCGTCCATTGATAACCACGTAGTTTTTACTTGCCATTAATCCCCCTAATGTTTATTCCTATATATTATAGTACAAATCGCCTAAGGTTTTTTCAAGTGTAAAAATATGTTATAATTTTTGTAATTATGTACCAGAAAAAGAATCGCACTAAAGAGCTCGCGCGGCGGACCTTTGTGTACACGCTGATGACATTATCACTTATAATTCTTCTTACGTTTTTGACGTTTAGAATGCTTGGCTATACATTTGATCCAAATACGAAAGAATTGCAACAGACTGGACTTGTCCAATATGAATCACATCCTGGCGGGGCGCTGGTTTATATTGACGACATGGAACTGCGCCGCACTTCGACGAAAAGCACCGTTCTTCCTGGCAAGCACACTTTTTCGATGAAATTGGATAAATACGAACCGTGGCAAAAGACGTTGAATATCAAGTCTGATACTGTTACAAATCTGAATTACGCCAGACTGATTCCGACAAAACGCGAAACCACCGAAGTAAAAACGTTCGATTCACTACAATCCGTTTCTCTGTCGCCAGCTGGTAATTTCTTGATGGGATTTGGCGTTAAAGATAAAACTCCGATTCTGACAATTGGTGACATTCGCGACACGAACAAAGATAAGGAGAAGTTCACGGAGTATGCATTAAGCACAAGTGTTTTGGCTGGCTATTCCCTGTCTTCTGACAATCATACGTTTACCGTGTCGGAGTGGGACCGCGATTCTCGTTACGCGCTAGTGAAGCATTCATATCCAGCGGAAAATAACACTACTGGCGTGCAGTGGTTGGTTTTTGATAGAGAAAATCCAGAGAAAATTACCGACGTAACGGCTATGACTGGTTTTGCAATTAAGCAAATCAGCTTTGCGGGGACTGGCGCGCACACGGTTTACGCTTTGCAGGAAACTGGCGAATTGAGGCGAGTTGATCTTGATAGCTCGACAATTTCCAGCCCAATCTTGACTGGCGTCGAATCTTTCAAGCTTTACGGCGACGATCGTTTGTCCTACCTGGCTGTTATTGACGGTAAAAAAGTGGCAGGAATTTGGAAGCGAGATTGGAAAGAGCCATTTGTGATTGGCACTTTTGCTACTGATTCTACCCCGGTAATTCGAATTTCTCGTTATTTTAATAAAGACACGGTGGTTTTGGCTGATGGTAAAAATATGACAATTTATAGAGGCGACATTTCGGATTCTAAGGACCGCCAAAAAGAGTTCTTAAAAACGGCAAAGACCATTAAAACTGACAATGCGACTGCGAACGTGATGATGGACAATGCTGGGCGATTTATCGTGGCGCAAAACGGCGCGGCACTGCAGACTTATGATTTGGAGCGTAAAGAATTGTCGAGCGCGTTTAATATCGGTGTGGCGCAGGAAGTTAAGTGGCTTGACAACTTCTATATTCGTAGCGTTTCTGCGTCGGGAAAAATGGAGATTCGCGAGTTTGACGGCACGAACGCTCATACGTTGATAGATGTTAAGCCTGGTTTGGATTCTGTTTTATCCTCGAATCAGCGATACGTTTACGGATTGACGACCAACGCTTCTGGAAAAATTGTCCTGAGCAAAATGAATATGGACAATGGATCTGTTGGGCTATTTAATTAAATAGTTAGTTTATCGACTGCCGAATAATTTCTCAAGCAAAGTCGGCTCGGGTTTTCCTGGAATATTTGATTTATTTCCTTGTTGTTGATTTGAGCTGGATTCTGACGTCGCGGTAGCTTTGCTTGGGTCTGGGCTGATTTGTTCTGCGAAGATAAGAAGTCGCTTTTCTGCGGTTCCTAAAGGCACACAGCTCACAAGTGTCAACATTGGCTTATCTGTATTAATCTGAACTTTTGAAACTTCGGTCGGCATAACAACTTCTGTTGATGTTATTTTATAAGTGTAGCGTTTCCCGTTGTAATTCATGTAAATAATGTCGCCCTTGACCAACTTTTCATTCTGAGCAAAGACGAATTTATAATCGCCACCAGCAAAAGCGTCGTTGCTGGAGTGTGCGGCAAATACGGCATTTCCGACTTCGCCTGGCACGGCACTGGCGCCAGGAATTGAAAAGTGAGCTACTCCCTTCTCCATGGCTTTTGATTGCGATTTCGTGTCACTAGCGGCGCCGTAAATAACTGGCGCGTCAACGTTAATCTTTGGGATGATAATCCTAGGTTCTGGTCCGACAGTTACGTCGGTGGAGGCATCAACGATGATGTTTTGCGGGTTAATTGCGCCAGGTGTTGTATAGGCTGCGACCGCGCCGAAAATAACGCGGTTATATTGCAAAAACATGAAGACTAATAGCACCGATAATCCAGCAATCGCTGGAACGAAATGCCGGGATTTTTTCACTTTATTTGCGGAGTCGCGAACCTTTTGCTGAATTTGACTGCGAAGTTCTTTTATGGCTGCTTTTTGTGGGTCCAGAGGCTCGTCTTCGCTGATTACTGGCGTGATATTCTGACTTTCCTTCGTCAATCGAGAAATCTCACGGTTTTTTGCCGCGATGTCGCCCGCGTAGTAACGCTCGTAATACATCTGATAGTACTTCTGCCAAGCACTGTGGTATTGCTTCCATTGGTCGGCTGAAACTTGAGTGTGGACGGCTGAATTTTGAGTTTGAGCGGTTTGGTTTGCAGGAGCGGAATTGCTAATTTGTGGTTTTGGCTGAATCTGGGTTTGGGCAATCGGCATCGTTCGCATGGCGTGATTGATGGTGTCTTTTTTCGGCTCTGGCTGTGACGTTATTGAAGCTTGCTGAGGTTTGGCTATTTGCGCTTTGGGCTGTTCTGATCGGGCTTCGGGCTTTGACTGTGATTGATTGGAAAATGGTTGCGGCTGAGATCTTTCTGGTGCGGAATTCTGTTCTTCTGTTCTGGAATAAATAGCGTCAAGTTGACCACGAATAACATCAGCAGCGGCATTTCGTGAGGCTGCTGAGTCGCGAGTTGGCGGCGTGATAGATCGGCGCTGATCTGGTACCGGCATGCCCACTCGACCGTTTGGTTGATCATCCGTCGGATACATAACTTCTTTTATTATACGTCAAATTGATATCAAATAAAAGTCGTGCTTGTGAGAATTTGCTAGTTGTGCTACAATCATACGGTAGCTTGGAGCGTTCTCTTGTGCCGCGGTGGCGGAATTGGTAGACGCGCTAGACTCAAAATCTGGTGAGCAATAGCTCGTGCCGGTTCAAGTCCGGCCCGCGGTACCAGAGGCAGCTTCAGGTGATAATCGTCCATTTTGGGCGAT
This sequence comes from uncultured Candidatus Saccharibacteria bacterium, assembly GCA_937921475.1. GTDB lineage: Bacteria > Patescibacteriota > Saccharimonadia > Saccharimonadales > Saccharimonadaceae > Nanosynbacter. Next base: position 112,844 of record CALFPG010000011.1, read on the forward strand.
TTTTTTATGCAAAGAAAACAGCCCGCAGAGGCACTACGCCGAGGCTTTATAGCCTTCCAGACGAGCTGTTTCCTTTTTTCTGCGGGCTTTATTGCCCCTTTTTCTTTCCTCCATTCAGCCCCGCATTTAATAAGAGTGCAAATCCAATGTAGGCTCCGCCCAGTGCTCCAATGAGCATTGAGCGGATCAGATTCACTGAGAACAGGAGCGCTACTATCGCTCCCGCTACCGTTCCGATTGTGGCGGGAATGATGATTGTCATCACCATAATCGCCACAATCATTACTAATGCCATTAATGCGGTTCCGATTCTTCGCATGACAAAATCACTCCTTAAGAAGTGTTCACTCGTGACCAAGGGCTACTTTCGCCCTTTGATAAATCGCGAAAGCTTGGTAGTATAATACAACTAATTGTACGTAATGTCAATCAGATATTTATAAGAATCTACATTTTGCAAATAGCGGTGCTGATTGCTGCTAGCGGCGCTTTCGGCGACCAAATCAAGTAGCTTGCGGCGCGGGCGCCGACGGTTCCCCGCCAAATTGCCATTGGTGCGTCCCATTTTTGGGTGACGACTTCTCCGCTGTGGGCGATTATTAAATTGTCGGCATGAAAAACGCAAATCGTTACGGGGTACGTGATGGTGAATTTGTGAAGCGCTTCAACGAGTTGCGATAATTGAATGCTGAACGTAATCATTTTTGGATAAAAAATTGCGCGGAATATTTTCTGGACTTGCGCCAGACTTGCTACGAAAACCACGTGCGGATTGTCCAGAATTTCCTGAAAACTATTTTGCACGAGGTCAATTGCATCTCGCGTCAGAACAACGGGAATTTCTGACTTTTTGACCAATTCTTCGTAGACGATTGCCGTCTGACTATTTCGCCCAGCGTCGCCGCATAATAGCAATACATCCGCCCATCTTTCTAGCGCCAAAGTTTCGGTGAGTGCTTCGTTTGCCAAGCTTCCTGATTGGTTTGTCGGCGCGAATAAAACGTCGGTCATGTTCGCGGGAACATTTTTTTTCAAGGCGTCAGGCAGTAAAACACGAGCTTCGCCCACGCCAGTTTTAAGGGATTCTTGGTAACTTTCTGCCACCGCCAAAAAGCCTAATTTGTTGCCACCGATGATTCCTAATTTTCCCGCTTGGTCGCGTCGTTCTGGCTTGTTCCATTCGACATCTGGAAAAAGTGGCTTCCCTGGCTCTTGTTTTTGCCAAAATTTCATATCCATTACAAATTTACCTCAATGCTCACAGGGCAATGATCGCTGCCCATTTGTTCTGGATGAATTTGCGGATTAGTAACGCGATTTGCAATTTCACGTGACGCCAGCCAATAGTCAATCCGCCAGCCAACATTTCGCGCTCTGGCATTTGCCCAGTGTGTCCACCAAGTATACGCGCCAGTTTTTTCGGGGAAAGCCGCCCGGAAAGTGTCTGTGAATCCAGCGTCCAAATAGTTCTGAAAACCTTCCCTTTCTTCGTCGGTGAAGCCATGTTTGCCAACGTTGGGCTTTGGATTTGCCAAGTCAATTTCCTGATGCGCCACGTTCATATCGCCACAATAAAGGACTGGCTTTGATAATTCCAATTCTTCCAGATAAGCCAGCACTGCCTTGTCCCATTTTTTATATCGCAAATCTAATCGGCTTAAATCTCCTTTTGAATTTGGAGTATAGCAATTGACAACCCAAAAATCGTCAAATTCGGCGGTGATAATTCGTCCTTCGTCGGCTGGATTGCCGTATTCGTCGCCCGTTAAATCAAACCTTTCAATGATGTTTGGCGGAAAACTGTCGCGCCAGCTTAAGGGTGGGATTTTTGAGAAAATCGCCGTGCCAGAATAGCCTTTTTTGGCGGCGGAATAGAAATGCTCGTGATAATTCGGCAGGTCAATCTCAACCTGATCTCTGGTGGCTTTGGTTTCCTGCAGGCACAGAATATCTGGATTGTACGTGTCGATGAACTTCGCAAATTCACCCTTATTTATAACTGCACGAATACCGTTTACGTTCCAAGAGAAAAGCTTCATAATTTTATTATACCGTGATGATATAATTTAATGAATATGCTACCAATGTACGATAAGTTTTTGGGCGAAATATCAAGCGATTTCATGGATGTCGGAGGCGTGAAAACTGCTTGCTATTTTTATCAAGGCGGCTCAAATAAAACTATTTTGCTAATTCATGGCATTGGTGGCGATTTTCACGGGATGATTCCGCTGGCTTATCACCTGAAGAATGACGCGAATTTGGTGTTTGTTGACTTGCCTTCTCATGGCAGAAGCCAATTGATAAAAAATATGAAAATGAGCGACGTTGAAAATTGGGCGATGAATTTGATGCCGGCTTTTGGCGGTAAAGGCGTATCAATTGACGAGGTTGTTGCTCATTCGCTTGGATGTTTGGCGGCAAATAAAATGCGATGCCGGAAAATTTGGTACATCAGCCCTCCGATTAGAACTTCGGCCATATCGAGAGTCTCCTCGTCGTTCTTTTACCGCACTCGTCAGGTGAGTCAATATATCTATTTGAACTATTACTTTTCGGTGTTTCGTGGGCTGTGTTTGGTGAATAATAGGCGGAAAAGCACCGTGGATTTGATACGGTGGCTGACGAAAAATACGCGAGTAACGCGGCGGCAATATTTGGAGCAATCGAAAATTGCGCGGGATATTTCTCGGGGTGGAAAAATTATTATTTCTGAGCGTGAATTTACAGGATTGATAGTTGGGCGACGGGACAAGATTTCGCTTCCTGTGAACGCCGCCGATAGTGTAAAAATTGATAAATTTGTGGAGCTTGATACGGGGCATTTGTCGGTGTTGGATAGCCCAGAACTGGTTGCCGAATTGATATTGGCGGAATAATTATTTGCTATACTGTAGGTATGAGTAAGAAAGATGATAAAAAACTAATTGTTAATATGATTTCTGAGAGCGAATTTACCGTTCAGGGTCACGGTGTGCATACGGCTTATAAGGAGATTACGGACGCGCTGCGTAAAAGAAAAGATATTGATATTGAAGTGAATTCTGATCGTCCTGCTGACATTATCCATATTCAGACTATGGGTTTATATTCGTTTCGGCATTTGATGAAAAAAGGTGGCAAAAAAGTTGTTTCTGCTCACATTGTGCCGGATAGTTTTATCGGTTCAATTAAAGGTGCGAAATATTGGAAGCCTTTAGGCCGAGCGTGGCTGAAATTCTTTTATAAAAAGGCTGATTTGGTTTTGGCCTGCTCTGGTATGGTTGCTGATGAGTTGATAAATGATATGCGCGTGCCAAAGACTAAAGTTCTTTACAATACGATAAATATGTCGAGATATAAGCATTCTGCTGCGGAGAAAAAGTCGACTCGGAAGAAGCTTGGCTTGAAGGATGATGATTTTGTGGTTATGGGAAATGGTCAAGTTCAGCCGCGAAAACGTTTGGATATTTTAATAAAAGCCGCCAAAGAAATGCCAGATGTAAAGTTTTTCTGGGTGGGAGGAATTCCGTTTAAGAATTTGGGCGCGGATTATAACGCTATGCAAAATATGATAAAAAATGTGCCGAATAATCTCATTGTAACTGGTGTGATACCTCTGGAAAATGTTCGTGACTATTATGTCGCTGCCGACGTTTTTGTTCTGCCCGCTATGCAGGAAAATCATCCTATGTGCGTTTTGGAGGCGGCTGGCGCTGGCTTGCCGATTATTCTACGCGACATTCCGCAATATAACGACACATTTAAGGGCGACGCTGTTATGGCAAAAACGGACGATGAGTTCTTGGAGTTGATTAGTAAATTGCGCAAAGATAAGAAAGCTTATAAGAAAGCGCAACTTGGTGCTGAGAAAATTGCTGAACGTTTTGATAGTAGTGCTGGCGCCGAGCGATTGGTTGAATTTTATCGATCGCTGATATAAATGGTATAATGGGGCTATTATGAGGATAGGACTTTTTACGGACAGTTACAGACCGTCCATTAACGGTATCGTTTATGTTGTTGAATCATTAAAGCGCGAGCTGGAAGCTTTGGGGCATGAGGTCTATGTTTTTTGCCCAGCAAAGTCTATTAGTCCGTCCAAGCAAGCCGAACTTCTTCACGAAGATGAGAATAGTCGAATAATTCGTTTCCGCTCAATTACGGGCGCATTCTTTGATGATTACGACACGTCGGTATTCTTCCCTCCTGTAGTGCAGCGTCAAATTGCTAATATGAATCTGGACGTTGTTCATATTTTTACGCCGTCGCAAATTGGTCTATTGGGCGTGAAGGCAGCGAAGAAAAATAATATTCCTTTGATTATCCAACATTGTACGGATTTATATGAGTTCGTCGATCATTATCCTGCGGTTTTGCCAGGAGTTTTGGCGTTGGCGGGAGTGGTTTTTCCGTTGTCGGTAAAATTGAATGGACAGGATTTGCTGGAAGTTGCCAAATTATATCGTCCGCGTAATGGCGTAACGAAATGGAATAAAGATATTATTGAGCGCGTCATTACTATTTTATACAGCAAGGCGGATGCGGTGATTGCCCTGTCGCGTAAAAGCCGTGATCAATTGGAATCTTGGCAGACTGAAGATTATACGTACGATGTTACTTTAATGCCAAACGGCGTGAATGCTCTTCCGCGGGCGAGCGCGAAGCGAGTTGCAGAATTTCGCGAGCAATGGGGTCTTAATGAAAAAGATGAAGTGTTTGGCTTTGTGGGACGTTTGGGCGAGGAAAAGAATTTGCCAATTTTGATTCAGGCGTTTAGCGAGTTTATTGCCGAAGCTCGTCCGAAGTCAAAGCTGTTGTTTGTCGGCGATTTTGAATATCGAAAAACTTTGGAAAAAATGGCAGCCGAGACGGATTTTGCGGATAGGATTATATTTACTGGCGCTATGCCGCGAGAAGATTTGGGTGTGGCGTATAAAGTGATGAATGTGTTTGCTTTTCCTTCGCTTAAGGATACGCAGGGCTGGGTTCTTCACGAAGCTGCTCACGCTGGAAAGCCGATTGTTATTATCGACAAGGAAGTTTCAGAGGTTGTGAAGGACGGGGTTAATGGCTATTTTGCGGAGAATAATCCAGAAAGTGTCGCGGAAAAAGTAATTGCAATTCTAAAAAGTCCGAAGAAACAAGCAGAATTTAGCGCTGAAAGTAAAAAATTAGCCAACAAGTTTACGGAGCGAAGTCAAGTGAAGAAGCTTGAAAAGCTCTATCAAAAGCTAATTGACGCGCGCGAAAATCAATAAATTCTGAGCCTGGTTCGTAGTCGATGCGATTATCTATTGGAGATAAGCCGCCTAGTTTCGCGGTCTTGGTCGCGGCGTTTGATGGTTTGGCGCTTGTCGTAATTTTTCTTACCTTTTCCGAGCGCAATTACAATTTTAATGAATTTTCCATTGGTCAACAATTTGGTCGGGACAATTGTCATTCCCTGTTTTTTGGCTTCTGTAAAATTGGACAATTGTTTTTTACTTACCAATAATTTCCGCGCCGAAGTGTCGACTGAGCGGCTATTTGCTTCTCCGCGAACGTTTAATCGCAGTGAAAAGCTGGCGTTATTTAGCCACAATTCGCCGTTTCTTAAGCTAACAAATGAGCCTTTAAGCTGGACGTGTCCTTCTCTGGCGGCTCGTACTTCCATTCCAGTTAAAACTAAGCCGGCTACAATTTCTTCGCCAAGTTCATAATCAAACCGTGCGCGACGATTGACAATATTCTGTGTGGCTGGTTTTTTAGCTTTTGGCTTTGACATGGATTATATTATAGCAAAACTTAACGCGACAGTATATTTAGGCTAGTTTGGTGCGGCTGAAATATGACTTATGTTACAATATCTCAAGCATGATAGCCGACATTCACATTACTGAAAAAAGTTTTGGCGATAAGACGTTAATGAAAGACGTCAAGTTCAGCGTGGACGATGGTGAGAAAGTCGGCGTGGTTGGTCGTAATGGCGTTGGTAAGTCGACACTTTTTGGAATATTGGCGGGCACGGATAACGATTATACGGGAGAAGTTGTTTTTCGCCGTGGCATTACGATTGCGACTACCGCTCAGGAGCATCACGGTTTGGGTGAGCAAACGGTCATGGCGTACATTCTTAGTGGACTTCCGGAATATTCCAAGCTAAAGAAAATCATTGATGAATATCCACTGACTATGGGCGACAATATGCGAAAAATTGAGGAATATACGCAAGCTTTGGAGCGATTTGACCAAAAAGGATTTTATCAAGTTGAAGAAAAAATTGAGCGAGAGCTGAGTAATTTTCAGCTTGAAGGTTTTGGTAATCGGAAGATTTCTTCCCTGTCTGGCGGTCAAAAAAGGCTGGTGGAAATTGTTAAAATTATGCACTCGGAGGCGCATTTGGCGCTAATTGACGAGCCGACAAACCACATGGATTACGTTGCGAAACAGCAGTTTATTGATTGGATGAATTCGCAGCCGCATCAAGCGATGTTGATAATTACGCATGATCGCGATGTGCTTGGGCAAGTTGATCGAATTGTTGAGATTAAGGACGGTCAAGCCGTTAGCTACCGCGGAAATTACGACGCATATTTGAAGCAGAACGCCCAAGCGACGACGGCTGGAATGAATAATTTTGAGCAGATTGAGAAACGAATTGTTAATCTGAAACAAAAAGTTTTGGACTATCAAAGGCTTAAGGAAAAGTCGCGAAATCCCGGCACGATTCAGAAATTTAAGCGGCTGGAGAACGAGGCGCGAGCGGAGTTGGAGGAATTGTCGGAAATGGAAAAGCCGACGTTTTGGATTGACAAAGAATCTGTTGGTCAATTGGACTATAAATCGGCGGAGCGTTACGGAAAATTTAAGTCGCGTAATATTCGCCTGAGTATGAAAGATGCTTCTAGTCGCAGTCAGCACGTGTTGGTTCGCGCGGAAAATGTGGCGGTTGGGATTGGTGAGCGGATATTGTTTGAGGACGTGAATATTGATTTGCGTGAAGGTGAAGCGATTGAAATTAGAGGCCGCAATGGCGCTGGTAAGACTACGTTGATTCGGATGATTTTGGCGTCGGGCAAGAGTTTTGACGGCGGTCCTATTCTTTATTCTGGCGATATTTTCCTTGATCCGCAGGTTCGAATTGGCGTTTATGAACAAGAAATTGACGAGCGATATCTGTCTGATCCGCTAGAAAAAGCGATTGAAAAATTGTATATGAGTCGCGATTTGTCGATTTCTGATACGAAGATTCGGCAACTTTTGGCTGACTATTTGTTCACGGACGCTGATCGGATGACGCCGCTGGCTCGCTTGTCTGGCGGTCAAAAGGCGCGTTTTCAGATTATTGCCATGCTGGCGAACGACCCGCAACTGCTGATTTTAGACGAGCCGACGAACCACTTGGATTTGCCGAGTATTGAAGAATTGGAAACAGCGTTGGCCAAATATTCCGGCGCGATTCTTTACGTCAGCCACGATAATTATTTTCGCGAAAAACTTGGCGGAAAAGTTGTGCAAATTGGCGCAGAATAAAAATTTTCCGCCAGAATTTGACGGAAAATCTTAAGTCTATTTTCAAGAAATTAGTCAGCTAGTAAGCCGTTTTTTCGTAGTAAATCTTGTAGTTTCGGTCGATCAAAACCAAGCACTAATTCCCCGTTAATATCCGTTACTGGCACGCCTTGGAAATTGCCGCCATTTTTATTTAGCAACTCCTCTTTTGCGCCAGGATCGGCCTCGATATCTTTGGAAACAAAATCAATTCCCAGCTTCTTCAGCCATTCCATTTCCGTGTGGCAAAACGCGCACCAGCTAGTGTTGTACACGACAACTTTTGTGTCTTGATGGTTGTTCGTTGTGTCTTCGCTCATATATTCCCCTATTTAATAACACTTCCAATTATAGCATAACGGTTACGTCTATTTAGAATTCTTCGACGTCAAATGCCAATTTTTGCACCATTCGCAGTGATATATATCAATCGACAAATTCGGGTTTGCTAATTCTTGGATTTCTGCTGCTTGGCGGGCTTTTATCTCTGTTGAGAAGCGACGTTTTTTCTGGCAATTAGTCAGCCCTGAAATTGACACCAATGATGTTTTTTGGGTTTTTTGACTATTTTTTGAATAATTTCGTCGCGGCATCTTGCAAAATAGTATAACAGATTGATATAGTGGAAAGTAATGGTAAAAGAAACTGACATTTCGGCTAATGATACAGGCGATTCTGGTGCGATGATGATTTTGGCAAGGACGATGATTGGTACAATGTGGCGAATGTTTTTGCCGACGATTGGCTTAACTTTGTTGGGATTGTGGCTGGATAATGTCAGCGGAATGAAGATGAGATGGTTGCTTGCTGGAATTGTTTCTGGCGCGATTATCTCAGTGATTCTCGTAGCTTTGCAAATTGCTAAAATTAAACAGCAGGAGTTGAAAAAATGATCGATTATATGGCAAGCGCTGGTCCGCATATTTCAGTAAAGGTTGACGAAGTTCTCAATATTGCTGGCGTATCTATTACGAATTCACATTTGGTTGGGTTTTTGGGGTTGATTGTGCTGGTATGGGTGATGTTTCGTACTCGTGCAGCGGTTTTAGGTAAAAAGAAGCATAATTTTATTACAAGGCTAATTCAGTGGACGTTCGACGGACTTTATAATACGGTTTGCCAAGTCATTCCAGATCAAAAATGGGCGCGTAAAGTTGCTCCGCTCTGTATTACGCTGTTTTTCTTTATCGTTGCGCAGTACTGGCTGGGGCTTTTGCCGATCGTCGGTCCAATTACAATTGGCGAGCATCACACTCCTCTATTCCGTGGTGGTGTGGCGGATCTTAATATGACTTTCGGCTTGGCAATTGTAACGATTGTCGCGGCTCAGGTTTACGCGTTTAAGTATTTGGGCTTCAAGGGCAATTTGGGGCGATATTTTGTCAACCCGCTGCGTGATCCAATTATGTCATTTGTCGGCATTTTGGAGTTAGTGGCTGAATTTTCGCGAATGCTGGGACTGAGTTTTCGTCTGTTTGGTAACGTTTTAGCTGGCGAAATTCTCTTGGCGATTATCGCTTATATGACGAAGTTTTTGTCGCCCGTAGCTCTGCAGCCGTTCTATTTCTTCGAGTTGTTTATAGGCGGTATTCAGGCGTATATCTTCTTTATGTTATCAACTGTGTTTATTTCCCTAGGGCTGGCTCACCATGATTCGCACGAGCCAATTGATGAAGTTCACTCCTCTGCTGAAGCTAATAAATTAGCGATATCAGAGAGTGATTAAATTAGGTAATAATTAACTAAAAGGAGAATATTAACAATGGAAGCATTATCATTTGCACTTACTTACGCAATCCCAGCTGCATTTGCAGCAATCGGCGCTGCAATCGTTGGCGCAGCAGCCATGAACGCCGCTGGTCGTAACCCAGAAAAAATCAACGACCTACGCACAATGATGATCTTGGGTATTTCATTCATCGACGCTATTGCTATTATCGGTTTCGTCGCAGCAATCGTCGGCAAAGTTATGTAGTTTTCGGGAGTAAATTGTGGAGAAAATATTAACACAATTTGCCAATTCTGGCGCATCGGAAAAAGCTGGTTTGTTTGATTCGCTGGGTATTGATTGGGCGCTGTTGGCGTTTCAGACGGTAGCATTTTTAATCTTGCTATTTGTTCTTCGCAAGTTTGTTTATCCGCCAATGATGGAAATGCTCGTCAAGCGAGAAAAAGACCTGAAGGCGGCTGACGCGGCGGCAAAATCTGCTAAGGAAAATGCCGATCGAGCTGAAGAAATGACCGCCGAAATGATGCGAAAAGCGCGAGCGCAAGCTAGCGACATCGTGGCGTCTGCTCGAGAAGAAGCGACCGAAGTCGTTGAAGAAGCGGCTAAAAAAGCCACCGCTAAATCTGAAGCTCTGATCAAAGAAGCGCATAATACGATTGCTCAAGAAATTGAAAACGCTAAGAAAGACCTGCACAATTCGACACTAGAGTTGGTGGCTGAAGCGACTGGCAAGGTTTTGGGCGAGAAAATTGACGCGAAGAAAGATACAAAGCTGATTTCGGAAGCGCTTGAGGAGGCTGAATAGATGAGATTAGTGTCCAGGAGAAAGTTGGCAAAGTACGCAGCTGAACAAATTTTAGCTGGCAATGACGCGGTGTTGGAAGAAATTGCTGGTCTTTTGATTTACGAAAAGCACGAACGTGAAGTTGATTTGTTGGTGCGAGATATTGAGGCAGAATTGGCTGAGCGTGGCGAGATTGTAGCGTCGGTCGAGAGTGCGAGAGCGCTTGACGACAACACAAGGCGTAAAATAGAGCAATTTCTGGCGGCTGTGGCGAGCGATAAAAATAGCAAGCCAAAAGTGTCGCTAAGAGAATCAATTGACCCGACGTTGATTGGCGGATTTAAGCTACAAACGCCGACCGCAACACTGGACGCAACGGTTTCGAAGAAGTTAAACGACTTGCGGGCGAAGAAAATCTAGGAGGAAAAATGAGCAAGATTGATGTGACAGAATTAGCCAAAAGCCTGCGGGAAAAAATCGCGCAGCTGGAGGCGACAGAAGGTTTGGAAGATGCTGGCGTGGTTATTCGCGTTGGTGACGGCGTGGCTTGGGTGCACGGCTTAAATAGTGCTGGCTATAGTGAAGTGCTGGAAATTGAAACTGACGGCGGAACGGTTGAGGCGTTTGCTTTGAACTTAATGGAAGATGAGATTGGTGCGGTGATTCTTGGCGGTGAAAATAAGGTCAAGGCTGGCGCTAGCGTTCGTCGCAAAGGTTCAGTACTAGACGTTCCTGTCGGCGAGGAACTGTTGGGACGAGTGGTTGATCCGCTAGGTCGACCTCTTGACGACGGTCCAGCGATTAAGACGAAGAAACGTGGTTTAATTGAGCGTCCTGCTATTGGTGTGATGGGTCGTAAATCAGTTCACGAACCTCTGATGACCGGTATTATGTCGATTGACTCAATGTTCCCAATCGGTCGTGGTCAGCGTGAGCTTATCATTGGTGACCGTCAAACTGGTAAGACGGCAATTGCTATCGATACGATGATCAACCAAGCTCGTCAAAAAACTGGCGTGGTAAATGTTTACGTGGCTATTGGTCAGAAGTTGTCGAAGATTGCTCGATTGGTCGACCGATTGAAAGAAGAAGGCGTGATGGACCAGACGATTATCGTTGCGACTAGTCCGTCTGACGCAGCTTCCCTACTTTACTTGGCACCTTACGCTGGTACAGCCATGGGTGAATATTTCCGCGATAACGGCGGTCACGCATTGATGATTTATGACGATTTGACCAAGCACGCGGTGGCGTATCGACAGATGTCGTTATTGTTGCGCCGTCCACCAGGACGTGAAGCTTACCCAGGTGATGTCTTCTATTTGCACTCACGATTATTGGAGCGCTCGGCTAAATTGTCAGATGAACTTGGCGCGGGAAGCTTGACAGCTCTACCAATCATCGAAACGCAAGCTGGCGACATTTCCGCTTACATTCCGACCAACGTGATTTCTATTACCGACGGTCAGATTTTCCTGGAAACCGACTTGTTCTATCAAGGCATTCGCCCAGCCATCTCAGCTGGTCTATCAGTTTCTCGTGTTGGTGGCGCGGCTCAGACGAAAGCCGTTAAATCTGTCGGCGGAAACTTGAAGCTTGGTCTTTCTCAGTTCCGTGAATTGGCATCATTTGCTCAATTCGGTTCAGACCTTGACGACGCGACAAAGGCTCAAATTGATCGCGGTCAGCGACTTACTGAACTTTTGAAGCAGCCACAATATCAGCCAATGAGCGTCTGGGAGCAATTTGTTAGCATTCACGCGGTGACTGGCGGTATGTTTGACGATGTTCCAGTTTCTAAGATTAAGGACGCACAGTCTGCCCTATTGACTTATCTTTGGAAAAACTCTAAAGATGCTATGCGTGAGCTAAACAAGGGCGACAAGCCTTCGGATGAGCAATTGAAATTGATTGACGAAGCTACGAAAGAAATAGCGAAAGGATTTGAGGAGTAATTCATGCCGAGCACTCGCGCGCTGAAAAATCGCATTCGTTCGGTGGACTCGACTAAGCAGATCACCAAGGCTATGCAATTGGTGGCGGCTAGTAAAATGCGTCGCGCTCAAGAGGCGGACAAAGCTTCTGCGCCGTACACAATGGCGGCGGAAGAATTGCTGTCTTATTTGGCGAGCCAAGGCGCAACTGACAACCACCCGCTGTTCGTTAGGCGAAAGATAAATAAGCGATTGATTATCGTGGTGGCCAGCGACAAAGGTTTGGCTGGCGCATATAATACCAATATTTTGAAGAAGTATTTGGAGTTATTGAAGCGTGATGATGAGCGCGGAATTGAGAACTTGACCTTGGCTATCGGTCGCCGGGCTTCGCAGTTCGCAACACGCCTTAAAGATACGAAAATTGTCGGTACGTATGAAGATTTGCCAGATCAGCCGTCTGGATTGACGTTCCATACGATTTTGAATACGGCAGTAAATATGTTTGAAAATGGCGAAGTTGACGCCGTTACGCTTGTTTACACGCGTTTTGTGAACAGTATGGTTCAGACTGCTGAATTGGACAGATTATTGCCAGCAGGAACGAAAATCTTGGTTGATCCGAGCGAAGTTTCTAACACGATTTCTGACGCCAAATATGAGCCGAGTATTCCAGAAGTTTTGGACGCGGTGGCGTATCGCCTGGTTGGTGCGCGACTGTTGCAGGCGTTACTTGACGCTCGCGCCAGTGAACATTCTATGCGTATGATGGCGATGAAGAATGCTACGGATAATGCCAGTGATTTGGTTGATGATTTGACGCTAGCTATGAATAAAGCTCGTCAAGGAGCGATTACTCAGGAGCTTGCTGAAATTTCTGGTGGTGTGGAGGCGATGGAACAATGATAAAGGAGATCTTGAAGTAAAGGAGCAATTATGAGTAAAAATGAAGGAGCTGCGATGGTTACAATTGAACAAGTGAAACAATTTCTTGCAAAGCATTTTGCATTTAAAGTTTTAGATAAGCGCATAACACCAACTTTGTATGGATGGTTGGTAAGTCTAGTCCCTGATGAGTATTACACTAGCTCCACATACCGGCCAACTATACCTGGTGAAGGTGGTCTGCAAATTGATCGAGAGACTGGTGTGTATTATAGACTTCCAGGCACAATGGCTGCTCTTGAGAGAATGAATGAACAATGCAAAAAACTAGGCATTAAGTCAATTGATGATATTCAGTCTCCAGAACACCTTCGTCAATTTGTTGATGGCTTCTTAACTGCACAAGGTAATATCACTGATAATACAACAGGAGCTGTAAATGAGTAAAACACTAGGAAAAATTATTCAGATCGTTGGCGTGGTCGTTGATGTGGAATTTCCACAAGACATTGAACTTCCAGCGATTTACGATGCGTTGCATGTCAAGAACGGCAAAGAGACGCTGGTTTTGGAAGTAGCGCAGCACTTGGACGAGCATACTGTTCGAGCAATTGCCCTGTCTTCGACGGATGGATTGAGCCGTGGTGCAGAAGTTGTTGCGACTGGAGCACCAATTTCCGTTCCAGTCGGCGCGGAAACTCAAGGACGAATGTTCAATGTTGTTGGTGAAGCGATTGACGAAAAACCGCAACCGAAGGGTAAAATCGCCCCAATTCACCGCCCTGCTCCAGCGCTTTCTGAGCAGTCAAATAAGACTGAGATTCTGGAAACTGGTATTAAGGTTGTTGACTTGATTGCGCCGCTTGCTAAGGGTGGAAAAGCTGGCTTGTTTGCTGGTGCTGGTGTTGGTAAAACGGTTCTTATTACTGAGTTGATTAACAATATCGCTAAGTTCCACTCTGGAAACTCTGTTTTCGCCGGTGTTGGTGAGCGAACTCGTGAAGGTAACGACCTTTACTATGAGATGGAAGAAGCTGGCGTTTTGGACAAGACTTCGCTAGTCTTCGGGCAAATGAACGAGCCACCTGGAGCACGTTTACGCGTAGCATTGTCGGGTCTGGCTATGGCCGAGGCTTTCCGCGATGAGGGTAAAGATGTCTTGCTGTTTATCGACAATATTTATCGTTATACTCAGGCTGGCGCTGAGGTATCGGCATTGCTTGGTCGTTTGCCAAGCGCGGTTGGTTATCAGCCAAACCTTCAGCAGGAAATGGGTGCCTTGCAAGAGCGAATTACCTCAACGAAGAAGGGCTCGATTACCTCTGTTCAGGCTGTCTATGTGCCAGCTGACGACTTGACCGACCCAGCTCCTGCCACGACCTTTGCTCACCTTGACGCTACAATTGTGATGAACCGTGCATTGACGGAAATCGGTATTTATCCAGCGGTTGACGTTTTGGATTCGAGCTCAAACTCACTTGATCCGGAAATTGTCGGCGAAGAGCATTACCGTGTGGCGCGCGAGGTTCAGCGAATTTTGCAGCAATATAAAGAGCTTCAGGACATCATCGCTATTTTGGGCATGGAAGAATTGTCGGACGATCAGAAGCAGATTGTTGCTCGTGCTCGTCGTATTCAGCGATTCTTGGCACAGCCATTCCACGTGGCTGAGAAGTTTACCGGAAATCCAGGTGTTTACGTTAAATTGGAGGATACCATTCGTGATGCTTCCGACATTTTAGCTGGTAAATACGATGATAAGCCTGAAAACTGGTTCTATATGGTCCAGGGTACGCTGGCTGATCAAGTCGCTCGCGACGCTGAAGCTGAATCTGCCGAGGCTAAAAAACATTCTGAAAAGAAAGCTAAATAGTCATGAAATTGTCATTAGTCACACTTGTCGGTACGAAGGTTGACGAAGAAGTTTATTCGGTGTCAATTCCGACTACTGATGGCGAAATTTCCGTTTTCCCAAGCCATGAGCCGCTAGTGACGATTGCGCGGGACGGCGTAATTACCGTGCGTCGACATAAAGAAGATTCTGATAATCAGTTGGAATATTTCGCAATCTCTGGTGGCGTGGTAAAAATTGACTATTCGTCGGTGCAGATTCTAGTTGATGAAGCTGATCACGGCGATGACATCATCGAGGCGGAAACTCAGAAAGCTCTGGAGCGTGCTATTAAGGCGCGTGATGAAGCTGGTGATCAAGTTGAGCGTGAGAAAGCCAAGCAGCTTATCGATCGTCATATGGTGCGATTGAAGGTTGCTGATCTTCATAGGCGTAAGCGACGACGCTAGGTTTGAGCGCGTAAATAATTAGACAAGACCCTGTCGATATCGTCGGGGTTTTGTTTTTTGTGCCTTAAACTGGGCGTGAAGATTGAAAGGTATTGTGCGGTATTATACAGATCTACTCATAGACTACTAGTAACGCGATGAACACTATCCTGTTGCTTTTTTGATAGTGCACCAGCGACTAGAGATAAGTATGGATCAATAAAATATTTCTCGATATACTCATTGTCTAGCGTTGGACTAATGTAATCGGGTAATGTATCTATATACGAATGCATGTCATCAGTGATGCCGCGACCACTTTTATCAAAATAAGAGGAAGTTAGGTCTATTGCTCGCTCCTCTCCTGTCTTTACACTGAATGCGGTATTTTTAATTTGCGCGTCGCCATGTGCAACTCCCGATTTATGTAGCCTCGCGAGTGTCGCTGCTCCCATAAGCAGAACCTTTTGTATTTTTTTAGGATTGTCCGTGCTGTCGGTAATCGTGTCACAGCTCACAACATCGTCTTCGAATGCTGATAGTGTATATATAGAATCTCTTCCTGATAAAAATCCTAGTGGTTAGTATGGCTTAATGTGTCTTTCGCTAATAAGATGTTGTGTAATACAAAATTCTGAAAGTGCAGAAGCGATATTGTCATGAGGCTTAATCGCTACAGGTATTTTTATGTCGTTTGTTGACATATTTCCGAACATGATGCCACTTGTTGCGTCCCGTCGTCCTGTATAATAATCTTCAACGGGAGTAAATGTAAGTCTTTGACCGCGAGTGACGCTATTCAGTGGTGTATTGTTTACTATGAGGAGTTGTCCGCTGGGTGTATTTTCTATTGCCGTACGCAGTTTTCTCTTTGGCTTATCCTGGTGTAATATGCCACATGCACGCATTTCTGAAGATAACATATTTATATTATATAATATTATCTATACTTTTTCAATCAATTTGCGTATAGTACTAAGACTCTAATTAATACTAATCTAAATAGCGACGTCTTCCGTCGTCTATTCTCTGTCTTCAGCGATACCAAAAGTAACAGCCACGAATAGAGACAGAACCACTACAAACCCTGAGATAATGGCGATAGTTTTTGATGTTTCAAATGAAATAGCGTTATTTGTATACACGGATAATGTTGAAAAGGTCTCCGTGTCACTAAAATCAGGCATTGCAAGGCCGCAGATAAATAATGAGATTGACATGACGATAAAGGAAACACGTACTATTGTGGTGAGATGGTCTTTTGATGCATGGCGTTTTTTCATTTGTCGGGAGATGATTGCAAGACAGATACAGCTAACGATAAGCGCCCACGGGGCAAGTAGTGCTAGTACCCAACCGCCGATGCCAGTAATGAATCCGCGTGCGAGCGAGAACCAGATAGCACTTACCCATAATGCTATGACGATCCATGTGTCTATGGCCTGTTGTTTTTGTAGTTTTTGTTTTTTTGTTGTCATGTCAATAAGTATAATGTGGATGATCGTTGTGTGCAAGTATTGATCGCACTTCGTCGGTCGTCGTGGTGTGCATCAATTTCTCCCGAAGTTCCTTTGCGCCATCAAAATCGCGAATATAAATCTTGAAAAAACGTTTTAGGGTTTCAAAAGGTCGCCCTAAAATCGGTTGATAAGAATCGAACAAATCCAAGTGATAATTAAGGAGCGCCAACAATTCTTCCTTATGATTATCTGCGTCAGTTTTCGATTCACGGAAGCAGAACGGGTCACTGAAAACGCCTCGCCCAATCATAATTCCGTTCACGCCAGGATGTTTTCTGGCAATTTCCAGCCCATGTTCTCGGTCGCGAATGTCGCCGTTGATAGTCAGGAGCGTTTGTGGGGCAATTTCATCGCGCAGCTTAACAATCTCGTCAATCAATTCATAATGCGCCGCAACTTTGCTCATCTCTTTTTTGGTACGCAGATGAATCGTCAAGTTCACGATGTCTTGCTTGAGAATTGTCGTAAGCCACTCGCGCCACTCATTAACGTAAGTGTAGCCCAGCCGAGTTTTTACGCTAACAGGCAATCCAGATTTTTTGGCGGCGTCAATTGCAGCTATCGCTATGTCGGGTCGACGAATCAGGGCCGCGCCACCGCTTTTAATCGCAGATTTGGCGGGACAACCCATATTGATATCAATTCCGTTAAAACCAAGTTCCGCGCAGTGCTTCGCGAAAGCTTCCATATCCCCTGGCTCGCCACCCCAGATTTGCGCAATCAGTGGCTGCTCATCGTCGGTTTTAATTAATCGCCCAGCTATGGCCTTATCGCCAGCGTGAACCCAGCCGGTGGCATTTGCGAACTCGGTGAAAAATATATCTGGCGCGCCCGCTTGTTTCACGACATGTCGAAACACGACGTCGGTGACGGCTTCCATTGGTGCCAATATGAAAAATGGCTGTGGTAAATCATTCCAAAACGATGTCATCTCTGTTATTTTATCACAAAAAGGAGAAAACCCTATCTCATCATCGAGATAGGGTGTGGGCGGGCTTCAAGCGGTTCTGTTCGGAGTTTCTAATCTCATCTTTGAGAGAAGAATCTGCGACGAATGAACTCGCGAACCCAAGAATGGGAAAACATCAATACTTCCACGTGCCGGCTCACGTTGCTAGGCGTCATTGTCTAGCAGGAGGCATTGATGAACCTGAACGCCGCAGCTGTGGCGAGCAGTAGCGACGTTACGCACCAGGTTTTTTTGATTGCCGGATGGCGGACGCGACGAGAGTTGAACCCGTCCATCCTCGATTAACCACTTCGTCGTGGAGAATAGAGGGGCGATCCTGCACGTCCTTTGATTCTTTTCCGGATTACCGGTCGGCGAATCAAGCCGAGGGCGGACAGACGCCCTCTGCTGACGCGGAGTCAGCGGTTTCGGGGTCGCACAAGCCTCGACTGCCAAAGAAAAAGACTACCAGTGGAGCTTCCTGGGACGGTCGCTCTGACCGGTGGCTGCGTTTTCCGCGGCCTGCTTGTCCAGAACCGTCGCGTACAGACGGTCCAGAGTGGACTTTTCGGCGCCGTTTCTGACAGCGGACTCGTAGTCCTGCTGCGCGCGGCGGCGTGCGTCAGTTTGGTTTCCAGCCAAGGGTTTTCACCCCCTCTCCGCCGAAGTATCGGCGATAGAAAAGAGCTAACTTCCCCTTTCAAGCCATGCTTTTGTGCGAAGCATGACCTCGGCTTTGTGTCATTCGCGACACCAAGCCGAGAAGTTAACTTGTCAACAAAAGCGTTTATTATCATAACACTAATTATAAAAAATGCAACAATATACCAGAATATTTTTATATTTCGCCCGTCAGCAGGTCTTTTTCGAATTGCAACATTCCCTTATAATCCGCCGAATAGTCAGAAATATCCGGCAGATCTAACGTGGTAATTTTTCGCCAAATAATCTCAATCAGTTGCGTAAATTCAGTCAGCTCTTCTCTGGAGAATGTATCTTCCAAGCTAAGAATATCGCCAGTCTTCATGTCTGGCTCGACAAATTGCAGTCGCCCGCCAGTAAACGTGAAATTGCTATAATCTCGTGAATGCTCGACCAGTAGCTGATAGAACATCAATTGCTGACGATATTTATGAAGTTTGATTTTTTCGTAATCAGCCGAGCCTTTCCAGGAATGCGCTGGCTTGCCAGTTTTATAATCCGTTACGAAGATGGTTTTGTTTTGCTTATCGATGTCGACAACGTCAAGTTTACCGGTCAATCTGACGTTATCTATAATTACGCCTTGATTTGAAAAGTCCAATTCCGCCAAGTCTGTGTCGTGAAAATCTGAAGATTTGGTGTTTAAGAACGCAGTTAAAGCCGACTTCCCTTTATCCAAATACAATTGAAAATCGTCCGCTGGCAAATGTTGGCTCTCGAGTGATTTTTGGAAAAATTGGAGAATTTGTTCGGCGCTTGGCAATTGATGATCGGCGCTGAATGAGCAATGCGCTTGCTGAAGGCTGCTGTGAATCGCTGTTCCGTAAGCTGCGGCGGAATTTTTGGCGGATGGAAAATGTAGCAAATTGTTCAATAAGAAATTTTGCGGTCCGCCACGTGAAACGTCGAGGAAGTTGTTCAAATGCGTCGCAGAAAGTTTGTATGTTTCGAGCGCTGGCGCCAATAAATCCTTTAATTCTGGGACAATTGGTGAAGTTAGCCGCGTCGTCCAGTCGGTTTCAGCGAGTTCAATTTGTTCAGCTGGATCATCGCTGGTCGGAATGATGGTTGGCGTGCAATTCGTCAAGAAACTGGCGATTATCGTGTCGCTGCCAGAATCGTTGGTTTGAGAATAAGTCATGGTCAATGTGGTTTTGGCGCGAGTCATCGCCACGAAAAACAGCCGAAGTCGCTCGTCGTAAGTGGCGCCCGCTGGCTGGAGCTGGAGATTTGCGGGATATCGGATAGCTCGGCTACGTGAACGAACTTTCTCACCCCAAGCGCTGTCAATTGCCCCAATCACAAAAACGTGCGGAAATTCCAAGCCTTTGGATTTATGGGCGGTCATCAAATTTATGGCGCCGCTGAGTGAACTTGCGTGCGTGCGAATTTGCGTTAAGCGGGTTTTTGTCGAAATATGCAAGTCAATAAATTCCAAAAAATCTTCCAGAGTTGGGTTTTTATCGGTGATTCGATCGCGAAGTTTTTGACGTAAAGTGCGCAAACTTTCCAGAATTGTCAGATATGCTTCTGGGTTTTTATTTAGCTTTTCTGGCGAGAAATAGAAATTGGCGAGAGAATTGACTTGAAGGTCGCCGCTTTCATCGTTAGCTAAGCCTAATAAATTGTCCAATTGCTCTTCCAGTGGCAAATTCGGCACGTCCTTAGCGCGCTCCAAAAGCCACTCCGCAAATTCCTTAAATACGCTGTTCGCCAGCATACTTTCCAGCCACAATTGCCGATTTTTGTAAGCTTGAAGGCTCAATTTCCAGATGTTCAGTGCAGAAAATCCAAACGCTGGATGAGCTGTAATTTCCGGCAATAAACTATTGGCAACGTCCAAATTATTCTGGCTAATCGCCACGACAGTTCGCGCTAATTTGTCCAGAATCTGAATTATATCTTGCTCCAAAATGTCGTCGTGACGCTCGTAATTGACAAAAAGATTTTCCTTATAAAGATGCGGAAGGATTTCAATGAGTTCTTTATGGTGGCGCGCAATAATCGTGATGTTTTCTGGCTTTTCGCCGTTTTTTATTAGCTCGGCAATTTGCTTGGCAATTCCCGCTCGCTCTTCGCTAACAGATGAGAATTCTTGGATTTCGACTTTTGAACCTTCGCTATTTGCGTGTGCGGTCAATTGCTTTGATAGTCCGTCAATTGTGTTTTCCAGTCGATCCGCGCCTTGAGTGATGACGTCCCGCGCCGATGATAAAATACTTTCAGTGGAACGATAATTGTCGGTCAAAACGATGATTTTTGGATCGTTATAATGTTGGCGGAAACGCTGGATGTTGCCCACGTCTGCGCCCTGGAAGCTGAAGATTGCTTGGTCGTCATCGCCGACCGCCATGATGTTTGGATTATCGTCGTTCTCGCTGGTCAAATTGAACAATAATCGTAATTGCGCCAAGTTCGTGTCCTGGAACTCGTCGACCATGATGAATTGGAATTGCTCCTGAAGGTTTGCGCGCAGTTCTGGGTGAGATTCGCAGGCTTGAATAACGGATAAAATCATATCGTCATAGTCAAATAACGAGCGCTCGGACAGAATATTTACGTACTTTTCGTAAACGTCAATTGCGGCAGATAATTTTTCTGCGGCGGTAAAATCTTTCAGGACAAATTCGCCATTGGCATTTTTTTCGCACCATTTATTTTTCCAAGCGGTCAGCGGCTTGGTTGAGCTTTCGTCAATTGCTTCCTGGGCGGCGTGCACGATACTCAGCGCCAAAACGTTGGCGTATGGCGTGATTGAGGCTGGCAATTTTGAGTTTTTCTCGTCAGGATTTTTGGCGGCTAAATTGGCAATTTTCTCAGCTATCGGCGCAAACAGCTCGATTGTCTTTTTCGATATTTTGGCGGAAAATACTTGCTGAATATCTGGCGCGATTTCGGCGATTGTGCTTTGATTGTCATCAATAATTGCCCGTAATTCCGACGGCGTTAAACCACTTTGCTTGAACTCGGAAATAATGCGAATGAGGTCTTTGATGTAAACAAATTCCCCGTTGTTTTTCGTGCTTAATGTATTTCGCCAATCAAGTCCTTCGAGTATTCCAGAAATAATTTGATATTGCGTCAATTCGTCAACCGGCTGAGCGTCGGCGCCACGGAAAAAATACTCGCGATGTTGATTGATGATTTCTGTGCCGAAGCTGTGAAATGTATGAATCGCAATTTTATACGCATCCTCACCGATAATCTGGCGGAGTCGTTGGCGCATATTTGTGGCGCCGCTTTCAGTAAACGTCAAGCATAAAATACTGTTCGGCAAGGTGTCGGTTTGCCTTAGGATTTGGGCAGTGCGCATACTTAGAAGCTCGGTTTTCCCCGTTCCTGGCCCAGCAATTACCAAAAGCGATCCGTGAATGTAGTCGACTGCTTGTCGTTGATTATCGTTTAATTTAGCGTAACGAGTGTTGAAATCCATAGTTTTATTTTACCATGCTGGCAGGCTTCAGGACGCGATATCAAAATTGCTATTTACAGAATCTGTCCGAAGTTGTAAATTTAGCATAAGGAGGATTAAATGAAAAACTTAAAAAAGATAAGATTTAGTCATATATATATGTTTGTGCTGACGATTGCGTTGATCTTTCTGAGTTATCAAGTCTACTGGCTGAACGAAAAAGAATATCGAAGATCAGTCCAGTCCTCCATCGATTATCTTGAAAACGCCCAAAGCATTAAGCGACTTGAGTTTTGTGTTAATCACGCCATTAAAGATTGTACTGAAGAAAATGTCGACGCTTGGAATGAAAAGCATCCAGAAGACGTGTTTAAGGGTAAAAGCCACTTGGACATTTCCCGTCAAGCAGTTGAATCGACCATGCAGGCTGGCTATTAGATTTCACATCTTTGTCATCTCGCGCACCTCATAAAAAAATGGTAAAATATTATCTATGAATAAGGCGACGTACGACGAGCTGGCGCTGGAGCGAATTGCTAAGGAAAAATTTGGTTTTCCAATTGATGTTCAATCGATAATTTTGTGGCACGCCGATGTTAGTCGCACGGCTAAGGCGTCGGTGTTTTTGACGAATAAAAAGCAGCTGATGATGTATTTGGAGGCGACTTCGCCGTTGATTTTATCTGATGTTAAAAAGATAATTTCTCGAATGGGCATGCGTGCGGAATTATTCCTTCCGCCAAAAGGTCAGCCGCGATATTTTGAAGATATTGGCAAGCACAAATTCCGTGAAGTTTTTCCTGGAAGAAAGCGCGTTACGGATGAAGATTTGCATTTTTATAAAACTTTGGCGCCGTATAATCCTGCCTTGGTTTTGATTTCTGAAGTGAAAAATGGCGAGATATATCAATTCGATTCTGACGCGTACGGAAATTGGCGAGTCGGCGCGAGGTTCAGCTATAGAAGGATTCGGGCAATTTAATGCGCGACTATTTGGATATTATTAAGCGGAATCTGCTTTCACCTATTGTCGTGGTGATTTTTCTGTTGGCTGGCGCGCTGATTTATGTTCGCGAATATCGTGACGCGTGGTTTATTTCGGTGGTGATTGTCGTGAACTCGACGATTGGCATTATTCAGGAGCTAAGGGCCAAACGAGTTTTGCGTCAATTGGAGCTGATGAGCGCGCCGAAAGCTCGATTGTTAAAAGATGGAAATGTTGTCGAGGTCGGTTATGACGAACTTAAAATTGGCGATGAAATTCTTATTCAGGCTGGCGATGAACTACCGGCGGACGCGAAAGTTATTGAGTCAAAAGGCTTGGAGCTGAATGAAAGCATGCTGACTGGCGAGTCTGCGTCGATTGAGAAAAAGGACGGCGATGTCGTGCTGGCGGCAACGACGGTTTTGGCTGGCGAGGGCACGGCGCGAGTAATCGCGATTGGTGACGACACGAAAGCTGGCGCGATTAGCCAAGTTCTGAAGCGTTACAAGCCAGAACTTACGCCCCTGCAATTGGCGATTTGGCGCGCAATTTATTTCTTGACTTATGGCGCAATTGTCCTGTCGCTACTTATAGCTATTGTCTATTATTTCTCTGGCGATAATGTCGTCGTTATCTTAAAAACCATAACTTCGGCAGCGGTTACAGTTGTGCCGGAAGGTTTATTGTTGGCGAGTTCGCTGCTTTTGGCATTCGGCTCACTGCGATTAGCTCAGGCGAAAGTCTTGCCGCAAAAATTGTCAGCAATTGAAGCGATGGCGCTTTTGAATTTGCTGGCTGTAGATAAAACAGGCACCTTGACTAGCGATGAAGTTACGCTTGAAAAAGTCGCGGCGTTCAGTGATAAGATTGGCTATTCTGACTCTGACATTGCCAGTTTTGCGGCGTTAATTGCTCATGAAACCAGCGGCGGAAATATCACTGGCCGTGCAATCTTGTCGGAAGCTACGTCGCCAAAAAATACGAAAGTTCTGGAAGTGATGGCGTTTTCGTCGGCGCGTAAAATGGCGGGCGTGAGGGCTGATATTGACGGTGAAATTCGGACTTTGATGATGGGCGCGCCAGAGTTTGTGTCGAAGTTGGCGCCGGTAGATGAGAAGACCCAGAAGAAACTGAATGATTGGGCGGACAATGGTTTGCGCGTGTTGATGTTGGCTGAATTTTCGGACGATAAAACCAAATTGAAAGATTTGAAAAACGGTTCTGGAATGGCAATTGGTGCGGTTGTTCTTCGCAATTCCCTGCGTCGTGGCGTTGTTGAGACGGTAGATTTTTTGCAGCGCCAAGGCGTAACTATTCGCGTAATCTCTGGCGATAATCCGCGCACAGTTCAATATATCGCTAAGGAAGCTGGAATTAAACATCCAGAAAAGGCGATTTTAGGCGAGGATTTGGCGGTGTTTAGCGAAGATGAATTTAATAAAGCGGCCGACACTTACACGATTTTTGCCAGAGTTTTGCCAGACCAAAAAGAGCGCTTGATCAATCGATTCCAGCAATCGGGAAGATTCACTGGTATGGTTGGCGACGGCGTGAATGACGCTTTGGCGCTGAAAAAGGCCGACCTTGGCGTGGCGATGTACGCGGGCGCGCCGGCTTCTCGTCGAGTTTCTGACATTATATTGCTCAACAATTCGTTCACTTCTCTGCCGATGGGAATGAAATTGGGCAATCAAATAATGCAAGCAATCGAAGTCATCGCTGTTTTGTTCTTCCATAAAATTATTTACGGCGTGACGCTTCTTCTTGCGACGATTCTCATCAATATGAATTATCCGTATTCGCCGCGCCATATTACGTTTATGAATATTTTTCTAGTGACTATGCCAACTCTCATGTGGACGCTGTTTCCTCCCACGCCGAAGCATCGAATAAATCCGAAGCGATTCTGGCATGATACTTTGCTGGCTGTTACACCGATTGCTTTAATTACTGGCGTGACTGTCGCGTTCACCTATTGGATTACATCTGTTATGTTCCCTGGTCACGCTGCAGAAGTCGCAACGATGACCGTACTTACCGCGACTTTGTTTGGCGTATATTTGGTGTTCTTGGTGGGAATTATGCTGGACGTAACCATCGATAAATCCGCCAAACGTGCCCGGCTATTATACTTGTTGTCAGTGGTTGTTGTGGCAGCTGGTAGTTTTGGATTTGGTTTTCTGAGAGATTTCTTCGATTTCACCGTACCGAATATTACCCTGCTCTGGCCGGGCATCGCCGTGATTGTCATCGCCGCCCTAGTTCAGTGGTGGCTGGCCCGCCGCGCTGGCAAAAAATTAACTGCTAATGAACGCCAGAAAAAAGTATAACTGCCATAAAAAACGCCGGCAGGCAAATATCGTATGCCTGCCGGATCATTCTTGACAGTCCTGGTTTATCTAGCTTCTTTTGGAAGCGGCTTTGTATCAAACAGCTCGTGAAGTCTTTTATTATACCAATCCTTTAGCTCGGCGCGATGCTCCCAATTGTATATGGCATCTAGCTCATAACAGATATCTGTAACAAATAGATTTTCATGTTTTTCAGAAAGAGCGATACCCATCTCGTTAAGAGATTCTTCTGCTACGTCAGCTACTTTTTTGCTTTCACCTTCATTAAGGCGCTTCTGCATAAGTTTTGCCCACAGTATGGCATAAGTGCGTTGCATTGAAATCTTAGCTTCGGATGCCGAGTCAAACGGAATCTCCTCTGGTTGCTTTTGTTTGTCACCGTAGACGTTGGTTGTATATTTTTCGTCTCCTTCACCAAAAGTAAGCTCTACATCCCATACTTCACCTTTCAATCTTCGGTAGTCTTTTTCCCTGTTAATAATAGCGTCTGCTTGCTGAATTTCTTCATCTCCGGCGCGGCGCTTTGCCTCGTCTTCCGCTGCTTCAGCTTCAAGGATTTCTTTTGGTATGTTGTCTAGGGTGGTGTCTGTTACTAGCGGATAACTTTCAACCGTATCAGTAATGTCTTCAGTGAAAGTTATCTGTTGATCATAGTGTCCGCGCATAGCTCGCGCCCAGGCTGCTTCTAGTTTCTTTGGATCAGAATCTTTACCTACGAGCACATAGACATCGCCAAGATTTAATAATATTTGCTTTTCCTCTGGAGTTTCTGAGCTGGTTGAAGTGTATTTTTGCGTCAGCGCTATTGCATCGCCGAAGAACACTCCGCTGTCGAGAAGGTCGTTTCCGTTAATTGCTGGAACTTTTTCAAGTGGACTGTGATGAGTGTAGTCGGAATCTCCATTGTCGTAGTCTACTAAGCTTTCCCAGCCAGTTGCTTTTTGTCCGTCTGGCGATTCCTGCGACACTCCTTGCTCTGGTGATTTGGATATTTCTGTCATGATATATAAAACTCCTTCTTTATATTAGTAGCAATACCGTATCATAGAAACGAGTCCGTGTCAAATTTACTGATGTTCCGCGTTAAGCGTTAACGCGCTAGCCGATTTACTTCTTATCAAGGATAACCAAGTGCTCAATGTGCGGCGTCCTCGGGAAGAAATTGTAGCCTTGATGATGCACGATTTCGTATTTTTCCTGAAGCAGGCTGACGTCTCGCGCTTGCGTGACTGGATTACAACTCAGATAAATAATCCGAGGCGGCTCAGTTTCCAGCAGTCGATTAGTAATGTCCGCGTGAAGTCCAGCGCGCGGCGGATCAACGATAACAATTTGCTCGCCCGTTATACATTCCAGAGATTTTTCGCTCGGCGCCAAAATCGCCTTGGCACTCGGTCGATTCAGCTTGGCGATATTCCTCTGCATTTCCGCGACGGCATGTTCGTTAATCTCCACGAGCGTCACGTCATCGCCTCCAATTGTCAAACCAATTGTCCCAACTCCAGAATAAAGGTCAAGTATCGGCAATTTTTCATTGCAATTAATCCATGCTTTCATATCGCTCAGGGCTTTTTCGTAAACGGGAATGTTGACTTGGAAAAATCCTTCGCAAGCGTAGTTGAATGCGACGCCTAAAATCGTGTCGCTCAGTGTCGTGTCGCCGAATTTGTTCAAGCGTTCGGTGATTCTGCTGGCTGGGCTTTTGGGGTTGGAATAAATTATCTCGCCGCCCGCAGCTGATAGTAATTTGGCTTCATCGTCGGAAATCAGGTTTTCTATCTTATCTTTTACGTACAATTGCCAGACGGCGTTTCCCTGTTGGTCTGAGCGAATCAATAGTGTTTTTAATTGGCACGCGACAATCGGTTTTTCTCGTAATAGGTCGCGGATTTCAATTGCCAATTTATTTATGCTCGGGTGTGCCAAGCTGGTTCCGTCGACGATGACTTTCCCCTTACCGCCACGCTTGAAAAACGCCAAGTCCAGAGTTTCTTTTTCGTCGTCGTTCGTTTTGTCGCCGAACCAACTGAACTCGACTTTATTGCGATAATTAAATTCTACGCCGTCAGAAAATACCTTGATTTTTTCAGGCAATGTGATATCGTGAAGTAAAAAAGCTTCTTCGATTAGCGACGCTTTGTACGATTGCTCGCTGGACATCGGCATTATTTGCCAAGGGCTGGTGCTTAAATAGCTATTTTCATCCTTCGGCGTAATTCGCTCTGGACTCTCCTCAGTAATTTCCGTTACTATTCCTTCAACGAAGTGTGATTTTTTCTTTGTCACGCGAATCGTTACAAGTTCTTTTGGCAGTCCTCCCCAGACGAACGCTTTGCGGCCGTCGTCAAGCGTTCCGATGGCTTGCCCGCCGCCAACGATTTTTTCCAATCTTAAAGTCTCAAAAATTTGTTTTCTCATTAGATTATATTATATCAGGATGTGTGGATTTTTTCTG
>CALFPG010000012.1 GCA_937921475.1 uncultured Candidatus Saccharibacteria bacterium
TTCGTCAATGGATTTTTAGGCTTCGTGCCAATTATTTCAATCTGCTTCTTTGACTCTTTTGTTACAACACTAGCGATTTCCTTACGGCTCACTTCCACACCGTTCTTCATTTCAACTTCATAAGTGACATTTTTCTTACCATTCTCGCCCGCCTGTTTTACTTCGCGATATCCCGAATCTCGATTCGCGTCTTGAACTTTTTCAACCTCAAATTTCACATCTTCTTCTGCGGTTATAGTCTGCTTGCCGTTACGCCAAAGCTCAATTTTCATCCCAGGAATAATTTTTGCCGAACGATCCACAGATAGCGTATCATCTTTCTTTGGGTCGATATTCTTCTCTTTCAATAGCTCGCCAACCGTCTTAGCATGCGTGCGGATGACAGATTCTTTGCCGTAAAGTACAAAATTAATCATCGAGGCTCTGTCAATTTTCATCACCATGTTTGCGCCATCAACCGCCATATTATCGGAATTGGATAAAGTAGTTTTATCCTCTTCAAAAACTTCAATTCCAGCAGCCTTCGCAATCAAAGCCGGCGTCTGCTCGGCGGTAGTTACCTTTAGACGCTTATTTCCATCGACAATTGTTATTGGGCGAGCGCGGAAAATATTAATGTTGTACTTCTCCGCCATCATCTCCGAATCAAGACTCGGCTCGACTACGTCTTGACGTTCATCAATAGAAAACTTAGCCAATTTCAAAGCCTCGCGAATCGTCCTCGCTTTTGTAACAATCGTCTTTTCTGCACCCCTGTCGTAAATCGTCACCAACTTTTCACCAGCCTTGGCTGCTGGCTTAGTAGCGTCAGCCAATGCTTGATTGACAAAAAATAAACCGCTAACCAGCATCAATATCGCGCCAGAAACAAACGTAATTTTCTTAGAATAGTGTTTTGCTTGTAATCTTATACCCATAAGTTCACACCCACAACGCAGGTACTCTTATTATATCAAATTTTCTCCAAGCGCGCGAACTCGACGTTCAATTTCTTAATATTTCCATTGTCAAACTGAACCGTAACACTCAGCCCTTCGCTGTCAATAATTTCTCCCGAACCAAAACTCGGACTGCGAACTCGATCACCAACCTCCAAACCAATATCTTCCGAATAAAAATCAGGCTCTATCATCGGCTGAGCTGGTCTATCAACGCCACCAGCCATCAAGCCCATCTCATCCAAAAACCTCGATGGCATATTGTAACCGATCTGACCAAATTGCGTCCGAGAACTAGCACAACTAACGAACAATTCTTCCCTCGCCCGAGTCACGCCAACGTAACACAACCTGCGCTCTTCTTCAACATCATCAGCGTTGCCGCTATCAAACACTCTTGCGTGCGGCAAAATCCCCTCTTCCAGTCCAGCCAGAAAAACCACCGGAAACTCCAAACCTTTAGCCGCATGAAGCGTCATGAGCGTTACTTGCTGATCGGCAGTCGTATCCGTCGAAGACATCAAAGCCATCTCTTCCAAAAATGTCGCCACGTCAACATAAGCCTTCGCCTCCGACAAAAGCACGCCGATATTTTCCATTCGCTCCTCAGCTTGTGGCGTTCCGTCGTTTATAAAATCTTCATAGCCAGTACTTTTCATAATTTTTTCAATCAGTTCGGCTGGAGATCCGTCAATTTCCTGCTGCAAATCGTGCAATTTTTGACCGAACTCTAGCAACGGATGTTTTGCGCGCGCCGTCAAAGTATCCGCCTCCTCAACTGCCAGCAACCCGCTAATTATATCTTTCCCTGACGCGTCGTTCCAGTCCAAAAACTTAGAGATACTCACCGCGCCAACGCCACGTTTTGGCGTATTCACGATTCGCAAAAAACTAACTCGATCACTCGGTTGATACAACAATCGAAGGTATGCCAATAGATCCTTAACAACCGCTCGATCCAAAAATCGCAGACCGCCGACGATTTTATACGGAATATAGCTCTGACGCAAGGCTCGCTCAATTGCGTAACTTTGCGCATTCGTTCGGTACAACACCGCCACATCGCCATATTGACGACCGTTCGCAATTTGCGCCTGAATCTCATTCGCAATCGCCAAAGCCTCCTCAGACTCATTGTATAATTGCCATAATTTTGGCTCAACACCGTCGCCATTCGCTGTCCATAAATTTTTATCAGTTCTATGAATATTATGACTAATCAGCGCATTTGCCATATTCAAAATCGCGCCAGTCGAACGATAATTTTGTTCCAACTTAACCACCGTCGTGCCCGGAAAATCACGCTCAAAATTGAGAATATTAGTATAATCAGCCCCGCGAAAACTATAAATCGACTGAGCATCATCACCAACCACGCATAAATTGCGACGCGAATTCACCAGCAACTTAATTAGCGCATACTGCACCGCATTCGTGTCCTGATACTCGTCAATCAGAATATGCTCGAATTGCTGCTGCCATTTATGGCGGATATCTGGCTTATTTCTCAATAATTCCACAGTTTTTATCAATAAATCGTCAAAATCCAACGCCGAAGCATCTTTCAGGGCTTTTTCATAAGCAAAAAACAATTCAGCTATTTTTTGCTCTCTTGGGCCACGGGTCGAAGCGGAAAAATCCTCAGCATTTCGCATTTCATTTTTAGCGTTTGAAATGGCCGAAAGTACAGCTCGAGGTTTAATGTCTTTATCAGTCAAGCCGCGAGACTTCATAATTTGTTTCATCAAGCTTATTTGATCATCGGTATCGTAAATTAAGAATCGCTTATTCAGACCAATATTTTCGCCGTCCATCCGCAACATTCGCACGCAAATACTGTGAAAAGTTCCCATCCACGGCATAAATTGCCGATTTTCAGAATCTTCACCCAATATTTGCGCCAATCGCTGACGCATTTCCTTCGCAGCTTTATTAGTAAATGTAACCGCCAATATTCGACTAGGAAATATCTTCAACTCGCCAATCAAATAAGCGATTCTATGTGTCAGAGTTTTGGTCTTTCCAGATCCGGCTCCAGCCAAAATCAACAACGGCCCATCAACGTGCGTCACCGCTCGAGCCTGCTCGCTATTTAATCCGTCAGTAAAATTAGACATATATCTATTTTATCAGCAAAAAGTACGAAACAGCGCCGCCAGCCATACCAATTGCCAAAAATAGAACAATAAGCAACACTATTAATAATCCAGATTTTTTCTTTTCTTTGTCGGCTGAAGGTTTGACCTCTGTAGATACGGCGGCAAACATCGGTGCCGGCTCAGAATCCATAGTTTCTTTTTCGGATAATTCGGAAGACTCAATCAAAGAGCTGTCAATGTCAGTGGATATTTTATCGTCTGAATCTTCGGGAACGCCAGCCTCCTCAATTGCTATAATTTCTGGACTCAAATCCATTGGTGAGTCGGGCGCATCACCCAAAGAATTTTCACTCATGCTGTAATTAGATAAATTGGTATTATATTGATGTTCCAATTTTACATCCTCAGAATCAGTAGGCATAGACGCATCTTCATCGCTAGTCATCTCAGAATTAGTCACAGTTTGACTAACAGAGCCAAGCGGTCGCTTCTCTACTTCAACATTAGCAATAAACGGAGACTCCAGCGGCGTAGTCATCGGTGTAGCAGGAGCTTCGCTATTACTTACGGCTAATGATTGCGCTATCTTATCAGTCAATGACAATTCCTCAGCAGGCGCATCTTCAATCTCCGCAAAAGTAGATTCATTATGCACATCTTTAAGATCAGGGGTGTCACTAAGATTATCCGGTTGAGCAACCATATCAGACATTTCTTTCCTTATCGCAGAATGCCTATTATTTGTGCTAATCACGTCCACCAAATCAGGCGAAGGCTGAATTGTCGTGCCAGTTCGGGATGGAGCGGGAGCAGTAGGCTTTTGGATAGTGCTAACAGATGAAGGTCTAACAACATCCATGAAACGACCAGTCGAGCGTCTCGCGATTACTGGCGCAGCTTTAACTTCGCTAGCAGCCACACCAGGAGTCCTGTTGGCTATTGAGGCGTTAGTAACTTTCTCGTTCGTATTACTATCAACCTCTTTAGGAGTCGTATCGTCGTTAGAAGAGTCTTTTTTTGCTTCAGGCTGAGAGATCGATGATAAAGGAGCAGAAGCAACAGACGAAGGCGTAAATGGAGTTACTGGAGGTGCAAAGCTAGTGCCAATAGAATTCTCTGGCACAGGTTTTTCCTCTACGGGCGCAGATACAGAAACCTCGCTATTATTTTCATTAACTACCACTGGAGCTTCCTTTTCTCGCTGCTTATCCATAAGAGAGCTTACCGCTCTATCCAACTCATCAAAATCAATATCTGTCATATGCCCCCTATTTTTTAACCTTTATGCGCTTTCGAGATTATCTCCTTAAATTGATATGCATCCAAACTGGCTGCCCCAACCAATAAACCATCAAGTTCATCAATTGCCAAATAATCCGCGGCGTTTATTGAAGTAATACTTCCACCATAAACAACTCGAACTGATTCCTCCGCTTTTTTACCATACAAATGAGAAATATGTCGTCGAATCATCTGTGTAGCTTTTTTTACATCAGACGCTTTAGCACTGTCGCCAGTACCGATCGCCCAAACTGGCTCATACGCAATAACTACTTCATCCAGCTCGTCCGCTGTCACGTTAGCCAGACCGCTAGTCAATTGATCAGCCAGAACATCCTTCGTTTCGCCAAGAGTCTTCTCTTGAATCGTTTCACCAACACACAGAATCGGATGAATACGATTTCGAATTGCCGCCTGAACTTTCAACCGAATATCTTTTTCGCTTTCAATGAAAATATAGCGACGCTCCGAATGTCCAATTATCACATAATCAGCAATTCCACGAAGATGCGCCGCTGGAATTTCTCCCGTGTACGCGCCTGAATCTCGCCAATAGCAATTCTGAGCCGCCAACTTAGCGATTCGACGATTAATTTGCAAACTCAAGCTCTGTAGCGTCAAAATAGTAGGCGCCAACACCACTTCAACATCTCTATGCGATGGCAGCGTATTCATCAGCTTATGCAAATATAAGCTAGCCTCCTGCATATTGAAATTCATTTTCCAGTTACCAATGATTAACTTTTTTCTCATGAGATAATCCTTATGCTTAGTTTATCACCTCAAACCGTATGCGTCTAGTAAACTTTCAATTCCAGGCAATTTTTTACCAGCCATCAAGGCCATGCTAGCTCCGCCACCGGTAGAAACATGGGTAAAATTGGCGCCGTCATGTCCGTCCCATTTCAATATAAAATCAGCCGTATCTCCGCCACCAACTATTGAAACAACTCCTTTATTCTGGGCAATAGATAACGCTACTCGCGCTGAACCGATTGCAAAATTATCAATTTCAGCATAGCCCAACGGACCATTCCAAATAACCATCTTCGCGCCAGCCAGTATTTTCGTGAATTTCTCAATCGTCTGACTTCCAATATCCAGCGCCATATCTGAGTTCTTTATTTTGTCAACATTGACTTCTTGACGAGGAAAATCCTTAGAAATCTCTGGCGCAACCGCCACATCAATCGGCAACACCAAAAAATCATCAACATTCTCTGTGCCGACCTTAGCCGCCGCCAAATCATAAATTTCCGCGACAACCTTTTCCATTCCTGGCTCAAACACACTCTTGCCGACATTAAACCCACGACAATGTAAAAACGTGTTTGACATAGCGCCGCCAATTAAAATCCGATCTGCCTTTTTAATCAGACGCTTAATCAGTAATATTTTATCGCTAACTTTCGCGCCGCCAATAACCGCAACCAACGGACGTTTTGGCTTATTCATCGCCTCGGTGATAGTTACATATTCTTTTTCTAATAGTAATCCCGCTAGCCCTGGAACACACAATGTAATCGCATGAGTGCTGGCATGCGCCCTGTGTGCGACCGCAAATCCGTCCTGCACAAAATAATCCGCTCGAACAGCGCGCTGAATTGACTTGGCAAATGTTAAATCGTCGGCCTCCTCCTCGTCATAAAAGCGTAAATTCTCCAACATAAGAATACTGCCTCGTGGCGCACGGCGAACAGCTTGATGAACAGACTCGCCCACACAATCATCCAACAATTCTACTGGACGGCTCAATAACTTGGATAAGTGATCTGCGACAACTTTCAGGCTAAACTTAAGATCCTTACCTTTTGGTCGCCCCAGATGAGACATGATAACAATCTTGCAATTCTGCTCCAGCAAATATCGGAGCGTGGGCAGCGAAGCGCGAATTCTTAGATCATCAGAAATCTGACCGCGCTTTGTTAGCGGCACATTATAATCTGCTCGCAGAAGAATAGTTTTTCCACGTAGATCAATATCGCGAATTGTTTGCTTCGGAAATTTTCTGCCCACCCAAATTCTCCTTATGACAATGTCTTGACTTGGATGTTGTCAGTTTTACCTGGCTCTGGATTATGGCCACTAACAAGCACAACCGTAACTGGATCTGCGCCGAAATAGCCTTCTTGCTTCAACTCATCAGCTAGCTTAGTTGCTGCATTTGGGTCATTTGGTCGAACATATGGACGAGAAGCGTACCTTAGCGCCAACTTTTGCGCAGTCTTCACATCTTCGGTTACGCAAACAATTGGCAAGTTCGGACGATATGCAGCAACATTAATTGCAGTAGCGCCAGTATGTGTTTCCGCAATAATAGCTCGAGCCTTAATTCTTCTTGCTAATTGAGCTGCCGTGTAGCTTAAAATCGCGTCAGTTTTTTCACGCATTTCAGCCTTTTCCACTAACATCACTTCACTGTGTTCTTGAGTGTAAATAATAGTCTTGCGCATCGCACGAACGGTTTCAACAGGATATTTACCATTGGCAGTCTCATCAGACAGCATAACTACATCAGCGCCTTGGATTACAGCGTTGGCAACGTCGCTTACTTCAGCGCGACTTGGCTCTGGATTGTCAACCATACTACCCATCATTTGTGTCGCAACGATCACTAGCTTGCAATATTTACGGCACAAGGCAATAATTCGACGCTGTACAACTGGGACAATTTCCGCGCCAGCTTCCACCGCCAAGTCACCGCGAGCAACCATAATACCGTCACTAGCCTTAACGATTTCCTCCAAATTCTCTGGATCAACAGCAGACTTAGTCTCAATCTTGGCAATAATATTGGCTGTCGAGCCCAGGTCTGTCAATCGACGACGCAAATCAATAATGTCATCAGCTTTTTGAATAAAACTCAACGCAACGTAATCAAAATCTTGGCTTGCGCCCCACTCCAAATCGTTAATATCTTTCTGAGTAAGAATGTCACCGCCAAAATCTGTGTCTGGCAAATTCAAACCCTTGCGGCTCATCAAAAAACCGTCGTTCTGAACTTCTACACGAATTGCAGTTGGGCTAACAATTTCTCGTACAACCGTCCTGATTTTGCCGTCAAACATGTAAAGTGGCTCGCCGACTTTCATCTTCTCCGCCAAATTGTACTGCACTGGCAAATTGAAGCTGCCGTCATGCTCAGTAATTTCTGAATCCAAGACCAACATATCGCCAACCTTAACATTCAGCATGTTATCTTTCAAAACGCCCAAGCGAATCTTCGGACCTTGCAAATCTTGTAGGATTGCGACAGGCTTGCCCAACTGTTTACTAGCTGTGCGCACCCAATCGATCTGCTCAATTCGCTCCTCGTTAGCGCCGTGGCTAAAGTTCATACGGATGCCGTTAACGCCGGCCTCCAACAATTGGTAAACCTTTTCTTGGCTGAACGTTGCTGGCCCAATTGTTGCTAATATTTTTGTTCGTTTAAATATATTATCACTCATTTTTAAAATTATATCACGAAATAACAGTGATGAAAAATGGTGCCAGAGAACCTTATAATACTTGTTCGATATCGAGAATACATTTAATAAAATCAACTATAGCAAATTCAGAAGAAACAAAAAAACAGCTGACCTCTAACATACACCATTGCAAAATACAGCTCAACAACATAGTGTCTCGACAGAAAAAAGAGCCAGTTTATAGACTTGGCTCAGGCCTTCTCGCGAGCTACCCGATCCTACAGGTCCTGATGTATCCCGCATCGGCGCACGTAATAGTAGTAAAAGAGCCACTAAAACTCTCGTATGTCTCGAATTGGACTGCGACGCACGTTGCGTATTAATGGCAATATAGCACTAAACAATCCAGTGAGAATACACGTACTTACAATAAAGATTATCTGTCGCATATCCACGGCTATAAGTCGTATCGCTCTATTTGAATTAATAGAACCGAAGCTATATTGCGCCTGTGCCGTAAGCTGTGGTGCGAATTGCTTATCCAAGAGATACGCACCGATAAAGCCGATAGCAAGAGCGAACACAGCTACTAATATAGATATAATTATCGTATATAGTATATATATCGACACGACATCAATACGATTAAAGCCAATAGCACGAAATACCGCCGTCTCATGTCTATCATCCACAATTGTACGACTGATAGTAATCCACATAATAAGCGCAGCCAATACTATAACTGCCAGCATAGCATAGATCGACCACTGCTTAAATGTATTCTGCATATCATCCAAAGCAACGCTATTACTAAATGCCAAATTAGATTGATATAAACGACCAATCGGCTTACAAGAATTATCATACTGGACAGTACAGCCCTGCTCATCTATAAACTTTTGCGCATCATTGGCATTTGCAAACTCAACAAAACGATGTTTATTATCCTCATTGCCCATAATATAAAGTGGCTCATATGTAAATAAATCAGCATAATCGGCTTTATTAGGTAGCTTATCGTATAGTGAGCGCGGTATAACCTGCCCAACACCTTCCGTGCGTAATACTCCAGAAATCATATCGTTAGTAGTGCGAGCCTTCTCGCGCTGCTGTTTCTGTTCTGGATTTAACACTTCACTATCGCCAGGAGACATACCAACCACTTTAAAAGTAATAAATTTACTTACAGCAGTTGTTTCTTTACCAAATCTTGCATCAAACAGCTCTTGGTTTGCCGCCTGCTTTTTCTCCTCTGTCGTACGTTTGTCGCTTATTACAGGAGTATTTTCACATGTTGTAGGATTGGGTAGTCCATACAAAAGGCTTGGCTTTTTATAGTCCTTGTTATTTTGATTTGCTGCGATCTCTTTATTTTGCTGCAAGGTCTGCTGTATCAGCTCCAGCGAGGCGCTATTTCGGTAACACATTTTAAAACTCAAGTTAGTTATATTGTCACGAATATTTTTAAGGCGCTCAAATTTAGCCTCAGCACTCGCACTTGCCGGCAACTTTTCCAGCTTCAGTAAGCGCTCAATAACATTTTGCGGTAAGATTATAGGTAAACTCGACCCGTCAGGCTTCCAGCCAGCATTGTTAGGAAGCATAATATTATCTGTAATTTCAGGTGGTGCGATAACAATACTTGAGCTATTTACAGGAGGATTTTCATAATTAGCATTCACCTCCGCTTCATCCGAAGTGTCAAAGAACAACTCTTTACCGTCAATAAGAGGTACTAGTGCTGAGCCTTTTTTGACACTATAAAATTCTTCAGTAAAAAATTTAATAGCACCATATCCCTTAGCTAAGCGAGAGAGTTTTGCATCGTCAAAAGCCGGCATGGCGCTATATTTCTCTTTTAGTAATTGAGCAGTAATACCGTTTTGGTCATTAATAGATAGCTGCACAGTACCGTCAGCAGACTGTGAATATGGCGGCCGATCATTGATATAGGAATATTCCAGATTAAGTCGCTTTGACTCGGTAGCTTTTTGTGAAACAAGTAATTCATAGCGTTTTTTCGCCTCGGCAATAAGATTAGGGTCACGAATAGTCTTATAAAACCCATCGACACTTGATGGCGCGTTAGTGACACTTACGATATAACGACTAGTCAACCCCTCTTTACGAAACGAATCAATACCACGAAAGAAACCATTAGCAATCAGAGAAGCTGAAATAAGGACACCAAACATCATACTCGCCAACAATACCGTAATAAATGTACGTATTTTACGAGCGCGTAATTTTGTATAAGTCAACAGTACTATATCGGCTAGCCTAATCACACAATCTCCCATCTTTTAGGGCAATGACACGATCAGCCTGGGCGGCAATTTCATTATCGTGCGTAGCAATAATAATCGTTGCATGATATTGCTCTCGAATTTGCTGGAATAAACTAATAATATCGCGACTATTGGCAGAATCCAGATTGCCAGTTGGTTCATCTGCCAGAATAATAGCCGGCCTATTAAGCAAAGCTCTGGCGATAGCAGCGCGTTGAATCTGCCCACCGGAAAGTTCGTGAGGGCGGTGACTTAGCCGATCATACAGACCAACTTGTCGAGCTAATGATTCAATACGTAGCTTGCGCTCCGCCCGCCCCATGCGCTGAGGCATTGAAGCGACTTCAATATTACGACGCAGCGTCAAAAAAGGCTGCAGATAAAACGACTGAAAAACAAATCCAATCGTCTGGTTGCGAAACTTAGACAGTTGACGATCATTCATACTGGAAACGTTTTTTCCTCCTACAACAATCTCACCAGACGTAGGCTTATCTAGTCCACCAAGTAAATGCAGTAAAGTGCTTTTACCGCTGCCGCTTGAACCAACAAGAGCCACAAATTCACCTTCGTGAATGTCTACTGAAACATCATCGATAGCTCTAATTATTTGCTTGCCAACTTTATACTTCTTGATTACATTCGTAGCCCTGATGGCGATCGGTCTGGAGTCAAGGTTATCAATCTTATCAGCCTGCGCAACTAGAACACCTGTATTATTACATTCCATATAAAATTACCGTTAGCATTATTATAGCCGATAGCTATCCGTACGGTCAACATAACCACATAAACTAGCCTACCCATTTCCTTAATGCTAGAATATAAAATATTATGCCAGAAATAGATAAATACATTATCTCAAAAATTCTATTCTTTATTTTCGGGTCAACTACTGTAATTATTTTCTTTTTATTCTATACTGGAGTATTTATAAATATCGTTGGGTCCATAGAAGCTGCAATTACGATATATTGCATAAACACCGCCCTGCTGATACCCGTAACAATATGGTATGCAATCGAGCGCTCACATAAACCGAAATATAAGGAGAGCGACATACTTGAAGCCTATTCTGAAATGATGTCTCGGACTGACGATGAGCCCGCCGCCAAAGAAACTACGAAGCAACAATGAAAAAAGCTCGCCACAATAAGCGAGCTACTTCAAACGTTCTTTATGGTGCGATTTTACGCCCAATCTCGAACCTGTTTTGAGACAAAAGCCAAATGATTTTAGCCGTGCCGCACACCCGTGGCGCACACGCTGGCAAATCCGTTTTACTATGGGCACTTTCGCTACTTAAGCGAAATACACGAGGGCAAGCACAAAGGCATTATCTCAAAACAGTTATTTGACCGAGTGCAAACGGTTTTGGAACGGCGCGGCAAGCCAACAAGATAAGGCCGATCTGCGCGCTTAAGGCCAAATACTGCTCATTAGTTATGTTCACTCCACCTCCTCTTTATATATTTATCTACGTCACTCGAAGATTCCATACTGCTAATGTCCTGATCCTCCAGCCATAGCTCATGTAGTGAATCATGATAGTCTATAGCCAGCATTACGCCCATTTGCTTTCTTATTTCAGAAGTCACTCTATATATACGCTCTGACAAATCATCAAAATTAACGTCATTCTCTAAAGATATTGTCATATATATATTTCTGCCAAATTTATTAAATGCATCTTTATAGGAGGGTATGTTTTTCGTAATAGCTCTGCCAACCTCTATATTGCTGTTTATTCTTATTGATTTAAGTCTAGCTCTACCGCCAAACTGCTTGCTAACTAGGTTAGCTATATCATTCCTACACTCTCTTTCCCAAATACGATCTGGATAGGTATCAGAGTAAGCACTCTCGCCTTTTCTATAGTCAGCTCTATTCCACACTTCAAACCTCAGACTACTATCATCAACCGGATAAGCATCCACATACGGATCGCCCTCAACTCCAATACCGCCACCCTCAATGCGATAATTTTCTACTATAAACTCTTTCCCATACTTTTCCTTAAGGTATTGCGCCATTTTATGTTGCTCTACCAAGGCACCGCCATTGATGAGCAAGTAGATAGCAGCTATTAATATAGCAGCTCCAGCTATAATCCAGAATTTTAATATACGCTTTCGGGTGGATTTTAGTTTAGAGTGTACTTTTTGCACAGGAGTGTTTTTAGGCAATCTTTTACCGTCCTGGACCTTTCTAACGTTTGCGTGTTTTGTTTTTATCGCGCTACTCTTTATCATTAGATCCCTACCCTACTGCTACTACTATCTTAGCATCATTTTATAGTAAGCATAGGCTCCTTGCAAGATTAAAAACAAATAAAAAAGACCAGTGAGGCCTTTTGTCTGTTACATGGTGACCTTACCGGGAATCGAACCCGGATTGCCAGGATGAAAACCTGGTGTCCTAACCGTTAGACGATAAGGCCACGACTTCAGATATCATAACAAATTATCGTCGAATTGTCTATAGCAAATCAGCCACTTCTCCGCCGTTATCTATTAATGTATAATATTTCCATGACAAAGCAGAAGAAAAAGCGCAATAAAAAATATTCTGGGATGGACGCGACATCTCAGCGACCAAAAGTAACAAGGATTACAGCAACGAATCGCTCCAAATTATCTCAATGGTTTTTTGATCGAAAAAAGCTCATTCGCACCATTGGCATAGCGGGACTCGTTGTAATTGCCTTAATTATCGTTATTTCTGGAATACTGAGTTTATTTCGTTAACGAACCGGCAACTTAAATCCAAAGGTGCTACCTTTTCCTTCTTCTGATTCAAAGATCATTTCGCCGTCGTGCGATAAAATAACTTTCCTCGCCAAAAATAAGCCAACGCCAGTGCCGTCTGGTCGCTTTTTTCTGGCATTTGTGCCGCGGAAGAATTTGCCAAACAAATTTGCTTGCTCTGATTTTGGCACACCAATTCCCGAATCTTTCACCGTAAACTTAATCTCATTAGCGCCACTCTTTAGAGAAATTATTACCTTTTTGTGCGGATTTGAATAGTAAATAGCGTTGTCGATCATATTCAGCATAACTTGACGAATCTTCTCAGAGTCGGCCGTAATCAATGGAACTTTTTTATCAATCTTTAGGTCCATTTCGACAGACCTCTGATCAGCCACAACCTTAAGCAAAGCAACTTCATCCCGAAGAATTTGAGCAACGTCTGTCTCCTGTTTATCAATGTTAAATTTACCAGTCTGAAGCCTAGAAACATTAAGAAAGTCGTTTATTAGCCTCACCATGCGCTCACTCGAAGAAAATGCCTCTCTAAGAACTGCACGCTGCGTCGGTGTAATCTTCCCCAAATCACCCTCCAGCATCATATCCAGATAACCTTTAATACTAGTCAACGGTGTCCTTAACTGATGTGAGGCCATAGAAATAAACTCGTTCTTCGCCTCGTCCAGTCGCTGAAGCTGTCGATTACTGAACCTCAATTCTTTCGTCGCCTCGTCAATTTTACGCTGCAAACTTTTATTCAACTCATTAATTTCTTCCAATGACAAAGAATTTCGAATCGACACAGCCAGTTCCCCAGCAATCGATTCCAGCATTTCAATATCGCGAGAACTATATCCCAGGCTCTTATGTTCGCCCAGAAATAGAATTCCCGTTTCTTGATTTTGATGCAACAGTGGCATAACAATTTTCGTGCGATGAATATCCAAAAGTTTTTTCAGTTCTGGATCTTTTACTTGATTTGCCAAAATAACTTCCGGAAAACTACAATTCTTATAATAGTAATCCATAATCCTGTGAACGTCTTCCTCAACAACAGATATTCGTCGCCGACCCACCCGACCGTATATTCCTTTTTCTGGAATACAAAACGCCACTTTTTCCGCCTTAAGAGAAGTCGCTATATAATTGCCAACACGTCGAGTTAGCAACTGTAGGTCCGCCGTATAGGTTAATATTTTACTAATCTCACGCGTAAACGTATCAGCGTCATATTCTCCGTAGTAAAAAACCCTATCAGTAAATTTATCAAAGATTTTCTTCACTGGTTGATATACGACCGCCAAAACCATAGCCAAAATCATGTTCATGAGATTTACGTGGCTATCAACCGTCAGGCTGCGTTGAAAAACCAAAATTGAAATGACATATGCAGAAATCACGTAAACGACAGCTAGTGCGATTAATAGCAACATATACGAAACGCTTCGAGCCACCGCCATCTTCACATCCATCAATCGATATCTCACAATGCTATACATAATCGCAAATAAGAAAATAATCGTAGAAACTGGACCAATCCATATATATCGATAATCACCAAGCGCTGGAAGAAACAGATCCACTACAAAGCCAGGAATGCTACATA
This sequence comes from uncultured Candidatus Saccharibacteria bacterium, assembly GCA_937921475.1. Lineage (GTDB taxonomy): Bacteria > Patescibacteriota > Saccharimonadia > Saccharimonadales > Saccharimonadaceae > Nanosynbacter. The sequence continues at coordinate 14,370 of CALFPG010000012.1, forward strand.
TCAACAGACCAATCATGTAAATCGCGACTTGCTTGCGTCGGACAGGATCTGATTTGCGCCACGCTATATAACCAAAACACATAGAAATTAAGAAGAATACTGAGAAAAAAGTTGCAAAAATAACATAGTTGACTGCATGAATCGGAATTCGAGAAAAATCTACTGGCGTGACGATTTCTGATGTATTGATAATAAACTCAGGAACCAAAATAATGTATAGCGAAAAAATCGTTATTAGTATACTAGATACGCAGATAAAACTCTTCGTTGATTTTGTCGATGGAAGGAATGACTTTGTAGTGAAAATAGCCAACGCAGGACAAAACACAGCCGAAGCGACATAAAACCACCTGGATGCAGTGTCTAATACTACTCCATTGTCTGCCAAAGAAAACACCTCAAGTCCAGCTGACCACACAGCCAAACATAGACAAACCAGGAAAAACCAATGCTTCGCATCGTGGCGTCGCTTCGACTTTTTAAGTACAAGCACACCCAAAATTAGCGCCATTAACGCAACCAATCCTAGCACTAATGCTCGTATCATCATACTAATGCTTATTATAGCATTTTATTCTACGTTTCAATCGCAAAAACTGTGTAAACGCCGCTCGCGGTAACCGTAGCTTCGATAGACTCCTTTGGTATGCCAGATTTTTGGAGCAATTTAAAGCCTTCTTTAATTGAACGCATCCTAACTTTTGGAACCCACCCCATTAGTCCATGCAAAAATTCTTTTTGTGGGCGACTTACATTCATATTGCCAGTGATCATTAGTCCACCAGTTCGTAAAAACTTCAATGATTCTCGCGTCAATTGTTTATAAACGCCATCCGGCAAATATTCTCGCAATCCAGAATCTTCCGCAATGTCCAGTTTACGATTGCCCAGAACTCCCTCCAAACTCAAAGGCTTGCCAAGCTTACTGAATAATCGCTCGCAATGAATTTCAATCTTATCTTCCAAATTCCATTTCTTCGCCAAGCTTTGTGCTGCCACTAGAGACAACGGATCTTGATCTAGCAGGATAACCGTTGGCGCCTCACCCGTTTCATTCTTAAGTTTTTTCAGCATCTTCAAAGTCGCCAGTCCCGTTCCGCAACCAAAACTCATCACCAACATATCGTCAATCGAACGATTCTCTTTTTCTGCCACTTTCTTCAAATGATCAATCGATAGACTATTCACTGTTTCCACTCGCTCACGAATACCAAGCGAATCCGCACAATGCCGAATAACATCAGAAAACTTCTCCGTCACTGGCGCCTGGATAAACTCTCTGACTTCACTAATTCTCTTCCTTACTTCTTCAATAGCCGTCGCTTTATCTACGCCGTTGTTGATTTTATCTTGAATCATAACTTCTGTCAGCGGCAAGCCATTAATCTTCTCATCAAATACCGACTCATCCAGCGGACCACTCATAGTTGGATATTTACCTTCTGATAATATTTCGCCATTTTTGCGAGAAACTCTTAATCTATAAGCTTCAGAAATTGTCAAAAATGTCAGTGCGGAACCTCGCTGATTATGCCACGGCTGCGAAGCAGTTTGATATTCGCCATACAATAACTCATCGCGAACAGTCTCCAGATAAGTATCTACAATATTACTCCATTTATTTTCTCTTACAAAAGGAATCTTTTCTAGGACACTCGCAAGTGCTACCGCCGCCAAATTTATATGGATAATATCTTTACGAACATCCTTTAATTCCGCTCCGCCTCGTTCCAGATAATTGTATATGTCCTGAATTTTATCTGGATTATTATATGCAGGATCGGTCTTTTCTCCAATTTTAACCCTGCATCCCTCACTCCTAAGATCCGCAATTTCCTTGTTTAATTTTTCATTGGCTTCATGATCAACTCCATTAAGAAAATCACCCGCTTCTGCAATACACCGTTCGTTCCTAAAGTTTTCCATGCCAAAAATTATAACATAGTTTATATGATATACTTAGAGCATGATAAAAATCGCTATCATTGAAGACGACCCAACCATCAGCCAGATGTACCGAATGAAGTTCGAATCGGACGGGTTTGACGTTCGCTTGGCTGCCAACGGACAAATTGGCATAGAAGTAGTCGAAAAGTTTCAGCCAGACATTATTTTGCTAGATTTACAAATGCCGGAAATGGACGGCGCGGAGGCTTTGAAACGAATTAGATCTAAAGATTGGGGAAAAACTATTCCCGTTATTGTCCTCACTAATCTCGGCGAAGAAGAAGCTCCGCACGATTTGAAGAAATTAGGAATTCATAGCTACATCGTAAAAGCGAATCTCACACCGCGCCAAGTTGTCGAACAGGTCAAGACTGCCATAAAAGCCGCTTAGTTTTTTGATTGATTCGCAATTTTTAGACAAGCCGTAATTACATTATCAAACAGCGCAGAAACCGTTAGTGGACCAACACCACCTTTTTTTGGTGTAATAATTACATCATTACGCTGACGCATTTCTTCAGATACGTCGCCAACAATTTTTCCATTTTCCGAAGCAGTTCCCGCGTCAACAACGACCGTCTTAGTCTTAATCATCTGGCTTTTAATCAGCCCTGGAACTCCAGTTGCCGACACGATAATATCGTAATTTATCAATTGAGATAAATCGTCGCCTTTTTCAAAAACCGTCACATCGACACCAGACTTTAGCCACATCCTCTCAAGAGGGGCGCCAACCAAACGGCCTCGCCCGACAATTGCGACTTTCTTGCCCTTCAAGTCAACACCATATCCAGCCAGTAGCCAATTGATAGCCGTTGGTGTGGCCGCCTGAAAAATCGCCTTTTTACGCAAACCGTCAACGTCTTTATCTTCTCGAATACTCTCGAGCAATTCCTCGGTCTGCTCAGGATTACTAATCGGCAATTGCAGAATTATTCCTTGAACATCGTCTCGATTGTTCAATTCTTGAATCACCTCCAAAGCACCGCCCGCAGGGACTCGATGAATCTCCACGTCAATCAAAATATCAGCGCCATATCTCTGTTTCAAACGCATGTACGTTTCAATAACTGGATTTTCGACATCAGTAACAATTGCCAAACGAGGATTAATATGCCAAGCCTGTCTTAAAGCTCGCACCTGTTTCGCCTGGCGCTCCTTGATAAATCCAGCTAATTCTGAGCCATTTAGTTCTCTCATTGTCATTAAGTATAGCAATTTTACCATCTTGAGTACAGATATAGTGTGTGCTATAATTTGAAAAGCTTGGTTTATGGCGGATGTAGCTCAGTTTGGTTAGAGCGCTGGATTGTGGCTCCGGAGGCCGTGGGTTCGAACCCCATCATTCGCCCCAAGTTTTACGACAATTTATTCACACCGATAAATTATTTTCAATAAAACGGTAGACATTTTTGTTGATTGTTGTATAATGAAATTGTGGGCCAGTAGCTCAGCTGGTTAGAGCACCTGCCTCTTAAGCAGGGTGTCGAGGGTTCGAGCCCCTCCTGGCCCTCCAAAAAATAACCTCACATTGAAGTGAGAATTTTTTATTTATCCAAATGGATTATATCCGCGAGAAGGCGGCTCACGAAAAGTAGTTCGATTAGCATTAAACGATTGACGAGAATTGTTCGCGCCCGACGAAGCATTATTATTCTGTAAACTATTAGCCCGTCGATTTCCGCCAGACAGACCAGCATCATCAGGATTATTGTTAGCGACTCTCGACCGAGGCGCTACACCTATTTCCGTACCAAATCGTCTTCGATTGTCAGAATTATTGGCAGATATCGAAGATTCGTATCCTTTAATATATCGACGCCCTGAATTCACGCTACGATTAGCGGTCAGCATTCTGCCCGTATCTCCATACGCTTTAGAGCCGTTGTCGCTCAACGTATTCATACGACCATATAGCCTTTCCATCATTTCTCGCGTCATTTGCGGCTTCTGATTCGCGTCCATATATCCCCCATTAGTTATATGAAATGGCGCCCCGAGTAGGATTCGAACCTACGACCTTAGGCTTAGAAGTCCTCTGCTCTATCCAACTGAGCTATCAGGGCGTATTCACATTATAACATCTTTCTGCTACAATAGTAAAAGCTTGCGGGTGTAGTACAGCGGTTAGTATGCAAGTTTTCCAAACTTGAGATGGGAGTTCGATTCTCCCCACCCGCACCAAGTTAGACAATTTCAATCCATAAAGGGCATCGATGGATCCATATATTTATACAGAAAAACCAAAATACCAGCCGCATGATATTGAAGATGCGTCCGAATTTTATGATGTAATTGAACGAAGCAGCTTAACGCATCAATTATCTGAAAACCGACCATACGTCTATTGGACGATGGAAATTTATGATAAATCCAATGGTATTAAAGGTGGCGGCGGACTCGGAGTTCTTGCGGCGGACACGCGACGTGTAGCTGAAAAATTAGAAGTTCCATTCGTAGTGGTGACACCGTTTTATCGTAGCGAATCACACCAGAAAATCACCAACCTCGCACAAGAAGAGTTTTCGGAATCCGTTTCACCTCAAGATTACGGATTTGAATATATTGACGAAGTTTTCGTAAGTTCAAATGGATTCCCAGATGCAAGCTTAAGCATTTTTAAGAAGACGCTCGGTTCAACGCAATTTGTTACAATTTCAGAACCGAACTTTGGGCAATTGTACGAAGGCGACGGATCTGGCGATCATAGACTATACCAAGAAGTAGCGCTGGGATTTGGTGGCTATAAAGCATTAAAACTCCTCGGTATCAAGCCAGCCGTCGTTCAGCTTAATGAAACCGCAACGATTTTTGCCGCATTGGCACGACTAGACGAACTGTGCGCTAACGGAATGAATTTATACGAAGCCATCGTTTACGTTCGTAAGCACACACTTTACACGAACCACACGCTTCTTCAAGCAGCCGAACCGGAATTCCATCGTTCACAATTTGAAAAATTAGTTCTGCCAAATATAAAAAGTAATGCTGTGCGTTGCTGGCTAATGGAGCAATTCCGCAACGACAGACTGAGACCGAATCTTTTGGCAATTGAACTTACTGAAGCGAAGAATGGCGTAAGTAAACTACACGCCCGTGTAGCAAATTTCCGCGACCGTAACAACGACAAAGTCAAATTTCAAGCCATTACTAATGGAATAGATCTTGAAACGTGGGTGCTACCTGAAACGTTGCAGACATATCGCGATCACGGAATTATCGATAAATTTGGATTACCCACAAATAATTTTTCTGAAAAATTAGACTCGCTGAGTAGCGCGGATTTGAGGTATTTGAAAAAACTCGGTCGAAAGGAATTGAATCGAGTCCTGTTGAATCGCCAAGACCAATACGGAAAATCCATACAAATCCCAGAAAATGCAATATTATTCGATTTCAAGCGAAGATTCGCCAATTACAAACGACCTTATATGCCGTTTGAAAACCCAGATTCATTGCGCCAAATTCTCATTAGCCACAACGCGCATTATATTCTGACAGGAAAAGTTCACCAAGGTGACGTGACAATGTATCAGAAATTGCTCGAGGTATTAAAATTGATCGACAGCGATCCAGTCCTCAAGGAGCGCGTTCATTATATACAAGATTACGACGAAGAGTTGGGGCGAGCGTTAGCAATCGGCTCAGATGTCTCAATAAATATTCCTATCGTTGGATTAGAAGCGTGCGGTACTTCATGGGAGAAAGACGTCGCCAACCTGAAGCTCCTCATTTCCACCAGTGACGGCGGTGTTGCCGATATTCAGCCAATCGCTTGCCTGGAGGTTACCGGGAGAAACTACGAAGCCGAAGTTTCATCTCTGTACGTCAACATGCATAAAGCTGCCGCTATTTTGAAAAATGACCAATTGCTAGAAAAGCATATCCGCCACCAATTAAGCAACTATTTGCCAATTATTTCTGGCGCCCGAATGATGAAAGATTATCTCAAATTTATTTTTCCAAAACCGCAAATCCAGCCTAAAAAAGAACCGCAGATTAAGCGAATTCCTATTCAATAATCACTTCAATCTCAGCACCTAGCGAATTTAATCGTGCCGCCAATTCCTCGTATCCGCGATTAATCGAATATACATCGCGCAGAATCGATACACCTGGAGCAGCAAGCATTGCCAAAAGTATCACAACGGACGGACGAAGCGCTGGCGGAGCAACAACGTCAGCCGGCTTCCATCTTGTTGGGCCAGTGATATAAACACGGTGTGGATCAACCAACTCGATTTGCGCATTCAGCTTGCTTAACTCCGTAAAGTAAATTGCTCGGTTCTCGTAACTCCAGTCGTGAACCAACGTACGCCCCTTAGCCACCGTCGCGATAAGACCCAAGAACGGCAAATTGTCCATATTAATTCCAGGAAATGGCAAGGCGTGAAGTTTATCCTTGGCAGCCTGGAGTTTGGAGCGCTGCAATTTAATATCAACCAAACGAGTTTGCCCATTATTAGCAAAATATTCCTTGCTGAGTTCAAATTTAAGACCCATTTCCGCCAATGTCGCTAGTTCAATTTCCAAGAATTCAATCGGCGCGCGGCGAACGGTAATTTCCGAATCCGTCACCACAGCCGCCGCAATAAAACTCATCGCTTCAATTGGATCTTCGCTCGGATAATAGTCCAGATTTTTACTAATGCGCTTACGACCTGTAATTTTCAAGGTCGTCGTACCAATTCCCTCAATTTTCACGCCCAACTTTTTCAAGAAGAAACAGACATCTTGAACCATGTAATTTGGGCTAGCGTTGCGGATGATGGTAGTATTTGGCGACAACGCCGCAGCCATAATGATATTTTCCGTCACAGTATCGCCACGCTCCGTCAGCAAAATCGTTCGATCGCCAGAATTGACATCAGTTTTTGCGTGATAATAATCAGTCTCCGCCGTGACATTCATTCCAAAATGCCTTAATCCACTAAGATGAGGCTCAACCGTGCGCTTCCCTAAATTACAGCCACCAGCAAACGGCAATTTGAAATCGTCATATTGATGCAGTAGCGGACCAAGGAACATAATTACCGTCCTAGTTCTCTTCGCCGCAGCAATATCCATATCTTCAAGCTTCAAGCGTGCTGGCGGCACGATCTCAAGATCACTGCCGTCCAACCAGCGAGTTTTAACACCAATCGAGTTCAGAACCTCGATAATTCGGTTAACCTCCTCAATTCGCGCTACTTTCCTAAGCGTCGTCTTCCCCTTATTCAACAAACTTGCACAGAGAAGGCCCACTGCGGCGTTTTTACTAGTCTTAACCTGTATCTCACCAGACAATTTTTTGCCGCCAGTTACCTTAAAATTCATTTTTCCGGAATGATTTACGGTCACAATATTGTTATTAAGTACTTCACTAATTCGAGCAATCATTTCAATACTAATATTCTGACCCCCGTTTTCAATGCGATTAATAGCACTTTGCGACGTACCAATCGCCTCAGCTAATTGCGTCTGCGTCAGACCTTGTTTTTGACGATTTTCAGCGATTAAATTGCCGATTTTTTGAAGATACTTGTCTTTTATCATGCGTAAATTATATCACTAATGATATATATAAGCAATGATATAATAAGTATTAATGGAGGTTTAGTCATGAAAGACAAGCAAATTGAAGAACTTATAAAAGCAGAAAAAAAGCGTCAAACGGACGGCCTGGAACTGATTCCTAGCGAGAATTACGTTTCATCAGATGTGCTTCAGGCGCTCGGTAGCGTTTTCACTAATAAATATTCAGAAGGCTACCCTGGTCGACGCTATTACGGCGGACAAGAAAACACTGATCAAGTCGAACGGTTGGCAATTGACCGCGCTAAGAAACTTTTTAAAGCCGATCACGCTAACGTCCAGCCACATTCTGGCGCGCAGGCTAATGAGGCAGTCTATTACGCTTGGTGCGAGCCTGGCGACACTATTCTGGCTATGGATTTGGCTCACGGCGGACATCTTACGCACGGCGCCCCGGTTACTCGTAGTGCCAGAGAGTACAATTTCATTCGCTATGGTATAAAAAATATCGACACTGGCGAAATTGACTATGAAGAAATTCGTCAATTAGCCTTAAAGCACAAACCAAAGATCATTTTGGCGGGATTTTCGGCATATCCACGAGAGCTAGATTACGAAAAATTTGCCGAAATTGGCAATGAAGTCGGTGCCATGCTAATGGCAGACATGAGCCATATTGCAGGGCTAATTGTTAGTGGCGTTGCCAAAAATCCGTTCGACTATGGCTTTCATGTAATTACCACAACAACTCATAAAACTCTACGTGGACCACGAGGCGGGCTGATTCTTAGTCGAGGAATAGTTGGCAATCCGTTGAAAAAACCAGAGAAAACTCTCGAGAATTTACCTACATTGATTGATCGAGCAGTCTTCCCTGGCACGCAAGGTGGACCGCACATGCACACCATCGCTGCAAAAGCCGTAGCGTTCGGTGAAGCTTTACGGCCAGAATTCAAAGATTACGCCGAGCAAATTGTTAAAAATGCAAAAAGACTGGCGGAAGAATTGCAAAAGCGCGGCTTTAAGCTGGTAACTGGCGGCACTAGCAACCATTTGATTCTGGCAGATATTCACAGCAGCTTCGGTATTGACGGCAAGGAAGCGGAAATCGCCATGGATAAAATTGGTCTGACGCTGAATGCTAATGCGATTCCAGATGACCCTCTGCCAAGATTTAGACCGAGCGGCATTCGCCTAGGCACACCAGCTGTCACAACGCGAGGCGCCAAAGAAGACGACATGGAAAAAATCGCGGAATGGATGAGGCAGTCAATAGACAATCGCGATAATGACGATGAGTTGACTGAACTCCGTAAAGAAGTCGTAGAATTCTGCCATACTCTACGCGATATTTAATGTAAACCCGCACATAAAAAAACTCCGACATAACGCCGGAGTTTTTATTTATATGCTTCTTAGCTAATTAGCAAGAACCAATTTGTCGCTCTTCTGATGTACTCTTTGAGAAGTTGTAGTACTTAATCTTTGCACCCTTGTTGTCTGGACATACTGAATACTCAATAGTGTTAGCTTCTTCAGGCGCACTAGCAACGCTGCCAGATTTTACAGTACTTGCATCCAAGTAGTATGGTTCGCCAGTCTGTGAAACAGCAGGAGTACCAACAGTCTTATTTGTTAAGTCTGCCAAGCTAGCTGGGTACTTGCTCTTAGCCGTGTTGTATAGCTCAGCTTTCTTAGCAACAGCGTCAGCAGCAGATTTAGCAGCAGATGTCTTTGCTTGGTTTTGCAAACCGTTGTATGCAACCAAAGAAACAACTGTCAAAATTGCGATGATCACGATAACGATCAAAAGCTCAACTAGTGTAAAACCTTGATTTTTGATATTCTTTGTAGTCACGATAATGTGCCCCCTAAATTGTTAGTTTGATTTGTAACTTGATAATACTACAACGTTTTTAAAAGCGCAAGCGTTTTTTAATATATATATCGATTTTGCACTGGACGAAGGAATAATGATTCTGTTGGACTAAATCTATTCTCATTTGTACCGTCGCCGATTTGCCCTTCATCATTTAACCCCCAACAGTACGAACGCTTATTTGACATAATCACACAGCCACGATTCGCTCCAGCCGCAATATCCACCACATCCTCTGATTCAGGAAGTCCATCATCGCCAGAATGCACAAGCACCGGGTTGCTAGATTTTTGTATTGCCTTAGAAGCAAGATCATTACCCTTACCCAGCTGACCAAACTTATTATCACCCCAGCAATACACTTCCTTTTTTACGCCCACGCCCTTATCCACTAAGGCGCAAGAATGAGAAATACCAACCTCAATTCGTAGCGGAACTCCCGGTAGACCACCAACTTTTGCTGGCTGGAAATGCGCACCAAAGTGACCGGTCCCTGAAGACCCGGACTGCCCACGACCAGCACCACCCCAGCAATACACATCAGTTGTAGTACCAGTTGGAGTACGAGTTAAAGCAATAGCACAGGTGTGCGATACGTAGTCATTATCCGCCCAATTATAACCATCTTGAGATATGTCAGTTACACCTTCTAAACCCTTAACTAGGGTAGCATGGCTGTAGTGATTACCAGATATTGGACCAATACCCATCTGGCCAAACCTGGCTAGACCCCAACAATAAGCCTTTTTTTCAGTAGTTATAGTACACATCGTTTGCGAGCGTGATCCACCGGTCGCCAACTTAGTCGCAAAATAATTGCTAGGAAGTCTATTATGGCCGCCTGAGTTAATCTGCACTGGCGTGGCACGAAATCCAGGGCTTTCAGGATTTCCGAAGCCCAATTGACCCATATTGTTCCGACCCCAGCAGTAAATTTTACCAGACGCAATAGCACAGGAAACGTCACCAGTTCCACCAATTGACGTAACGTCTTTACCTGCGAGATCGCCACCAACCTCAACCGGAACGCTAGAGTAATTACCAGCCCCAGACGACCCGTTGCCTAGCTGACCAAACCTATTATCGCCCCAACAATATACTTTTTTATTACTGCCCAGCTGGGTTAAAACGCAGCTATGATGCTGTGCTGTAAAAATATCAATAATCTTACCATTCCTCATATCGCCAATAGAGCGAACTTTCACTGGGATATTGGAGCTGTGAGTAGTTCCATCTCCTAATTGACCCATATCATTTTTTCCCCAGCACCATACATTATTTGATAAAATCGCACACGTACGATTAGTACCACTCACCGTACGTGTTGCATCAATGTCAGCCGGCCAAGTAACTGATTTTTTTACAACAGCGACATAAGTCTTTAGAACAACACCGCTACCATTTGTTATTTCAACTCGACCCACAGATGAAATCTGAGCAGTAGCAGCTGACAAGGCTGCTCTTTTAGTTGACGCTTCCAAATCACCGACTTCAAAAGTCGTTCTTAACTTACTATTCTCAAATACATATCTATTACCAGGAAAAGTTACAGCCCCCTTGCAATTGGTTTCTGGGTGAAGTGGCCCAATCCCACCAGGAGCCGAACTCCATGATTGCTCAGCTCCATTAGCATCCAAACAAGCGTTAGCATACGCCGTACCTGCCTCACCAGCCTCTTGAGCTAACTTGTAATAATACTCTTCCTGAGAGTAAATATATGATTGAGTCACAACCCTCATAGCACCAGCCAAAAGCGCCAATATAAAAGTGCTCATAAGTATGATCAGCACCAAGGAATAGCCGTTTTTTCGTTGAATCATAGGTTATTTATCTTTCGTATTGTTAAGGTTTGCGAATCAGAAACTTGCTTGCTAGGTGATTGAATTGTCAGAGTAATTTCTACGCTATCCGCGCCATCAAGAGCTTTCTTATCGCTATCTGGAGCGTCACTATTTTTGCTTATTAGCGTTTTTCCGTCATAGTAATTAATCTTAAATTCCGAAACTCCAGTTGCCAAAATCGAATCTTCGCGAAGCTTCATGGCTCGATCCTTAAACTTATCAGCATCCGTACCATTCATACAAAAGTAACCCGCAGCAGATCCTGAGTATGGCGCTGGAGGATAACTGGAGAAATCAACTAAATCATTATAGATAGTCCGTCGATGCAGCTCTCCATTCTTCAAAAAGTACATGACTACTTTTTTATATTTTGGCTGCTGAGTCTTATTCGCATTACAGTCAAACTTTGGAGTTCTTAGATAAACAATCTCCCTAGAATCAGCGCCTCGTCCCATATTTGTAGCATATTGAAGCAATATAAGTGAGTTCTTTTCGGGATCAGTAACGGCACCGCTTGAATACGGATTACTTCTATATCCCCACTCTCTAGGTGTTGCGCCGGGGAAATTTTTATCAGTGGCAAACGTATCCTCTCCGTCGTAACTACTCACCTTAAAGCGCGAAGCTTGACGCACGTCAGTTTCAATTGCATCCATGGAATTGTGCATTTTTCGGCTAATCTCAACTTTTGCCTTACTGATAGACGCGCTTTGATTTGCTGAAATTAGCATCTGGCTAAATACGCCGACGACCATTGCAATGATGACCATCACCATTGCCAATTCGACTAAAGTAAAACCGCTCTCATTAGAACGCCACATACGTCGCATGCACAACCTTCTTTCCGTTACCTATGCCAGAGCTTGGCAATCCATATTCCACAATAGACTCCACTTTAATCGGCATCCCCAGGCTAACTGTTCCACTCTTACATCCGTATGGCGCTGATGCATATACTTCCTGCTTAACCGTTCCTGGTAACCCGTCAATATTACCCACACTTTCCTCAACTTTATATCTAGAACCCGGAGCCCTAAAGATCGGAGGAGGGTCTGTACATTTAAACCAAGACGGAGCGGAATCATTCGCGTAACGACGCATATTATTATATGCCAGAAGACTCGCCTTGTTGTACTGGGCATTCATGACTGATATTTGGCTAACTTGTGCTTGCATACTCAAAATAACAATCAAAAAAATACTAATTACAACCAACGTCACCACTACCTCAACAATAGTAAATCCATCGCTTTTTCCCACTAGTCGCGCCATATACTATCCACCTTCTTCTCTACTCCTGTTGAAAACTCTTTATATATAATGCTATATTTCACACAAGTTACCGCTACAACATCAGGCACAGGACCGGATGCAGGCTTCGTACAATCGCCGTCATCCACATTCGAAGCTTCATACAATAGCTCACCATTATTTCCGCCAGCCCAATCACTACGATTACACTTGATCATCTCCTTTTTCAGAGAATCACCTCCTATAATTGACGAAAAATCCTTAATTAAATCAGCACAGGAGGGATATTCGTGTCCGATAGCACTAACATTTTTATACTTGTAATATCGCTCCAACCTCAAAGACAACTCAGACACATCAGCCCTCTGCTCCTGATCTTTAGTTAGGTTCAAAAATCTTCCACCACCAACAAAGGCAATGCTAGCCAAAATTGCAACAACCACCACTACTATCGCTAATTCTATTATCGTATAACCACCCGTCCCACGATTCATATCAATATTGTAGCGCAAATCTACAAAAAAGCATATGCTTATTATCGGGAAAGTTCTAACGGCTCTTGCTCAATTTTTATACCGAACTTGTCAAAGACAATTTGCACAATTTCCTCACGAATCGCCGCCAAGTCATCATATCCTGTTGCCGAATCATTCACGAGCACTAACGCGTTCTTTTCGTAAACTCGCATGCCGTGACTGCGATAACCCCTTAAGCCAGCCTTATCTATCAACCAACCCGTCGGGATTTTATATCTTCCGTCAGACATTGCATAATTTGGAATGTCGTTATATTCTTTTTGCAATTCTTCCAATTTCCATTTTTCAACCAGCGCGTTTTTGAAGAAAGAACCTGCACTTGGCAATTCCGCTGGGTCTGGCAATTTTTCTGAACGAATATTAAGAACTGCCACGCGAATCACTGACAAGTTAACTTCACGAATATCATTCTCGTCAATATATCTCTGTAAAGAAGCATAATACGGCGGTTTCGGCTCTGCTTTATTTAGTCGTAAAATAATATTCAGAATACAATATCGCCCTTTTTCCTTATCGCGAAAAATGCTATTTCGATAAGAAAAGTCACATTCATCAGCAGAAATAGTTACAATTGTGTCGGTTTTTGAATCGTAAGCCTCCAGACTAATCAACGTGTCAGCAATTTCTTGACCGTACGCCCCAACGTTCTGGACCGGCGCAGCTCCAGCCGTTCCAGGAATTCCCGACATAGCCTCAATTCCCTGAAGTCCAAGCCCAATAGACTTCTCAACAACCTCATCCCAGACTTCGCCCGCACCAATTTTCACATCAGTTGTTTCGTCGGTTTCAGAGATAACCTCAAAACCTTTGATCTTATTCAACAGTACGATCCCTTCAAAAACCTCGTCGTGCGTAATCACATTACTGCCACCACCCAACACAAAAATCGGCAAATTTTCCTTTCGGGCATTACGATATAGCGACACAACATCACCAGCAGAATCCGCCGTCGCCATATAACGAGTCTCACCTCCCAATTTCATAGTTGTGTATTGTTTCAGTGATATATTAGTCATAACGTCCATGCATATAGTATATCATTTTACTCACACGTCATCTATGTTATAATAACTTCATACGCACCCGTAGCTCAGCGGATTAGAGTACTTGGCTTCGAACCAAGGGGTCGCAAGTTCGAATCTTGCCGGGTGTACCATTTTATTGCATCAACAAAACACACGCCCCGTTAGCTCAACTGGATAGAGCGTTGGTTTCCGGTACCAAAGGTTGCAGGTTCGATTCCTGTGCGGAGTACCAGATTAACCCGTTATTGTGACGGGTTTTAATTATAACTACTATTTGCTTGCTTTTTATATTAAATAGTGGTATAAATAGGATCATGATGGAGACTAACGAACAAAGGCCTATAAATGACTTCCCTAGCGTAATGGAAGCCGTTCTAAAAGCAATACGCGAGAAAGATTTCGAGCAGGCGGCCATATTAGCCTCCCTGGCTTATAATTTGGCGCCAAACTTATCCGAACAAGCCCGTGCTGCTCGTGATTTAAGTGCCGCCTACCGCCATCAAGGCGACTACGATGAATCCGAAAAATGGGCTACTGAAGCAGTGGAGCAACACAAAGCTTTGGTCGAAGAAGAAGAGAATCGCAGTACACTACGTGAACTAGGCGCGAGCGTCGCAACGCTCGGAACCCTGCAGCTGCAGCGTATCGTAACAGACCCTTCTTATGATAATCAGGAAAACTCTCAACGGGCAGCAGAAAATCTAAGCAAAGGCCTGCGCTATATTGAAGAGTCTCGCAAGCATGCTACCGACAAGGACCGCAAGATTGACCAATACGACATTAACTTTACTGCTCGTACAGGCTTCGCTGAAGCGTTGGCTGGCGATACAAAGAGGAGTCTGGCACTGGGCGCAAGAGCTGTGCGGTTGGCATTTTTGTCTGAATCACCAAAGATTGACACTTCAAATCCAAATATGGCAGTCGAAGAACGCTTCAAAGCTAAGGCTCGCGCGCTTACGAGAGGTGTTGGCGCGGTAGCTGTGGCGGCAGTGGCGCCATTTAATAGGGAGTTGGCTAAATCTATCGTCAAGAAACTCAACTAACTGTTTGGGGTAATCACTGACACTTGAGGAGCTTGGCTGCTTAAGATCTGGCGGATTTGTTCGGTGGTAATAATTGTAGTTGATCCAGGCGCAATTGTGCCAGCTAGCATTTGCTTGGCGACAGTATTCTCGACAGCACGCTGGACGACGCGACGCATCGGACGAGCTCCTAATCTTGGATCATAGCCAGCCTCGACCAACAATTTCTTACCTTCTTCCTCGACCGCAACTTGAATTTTTTGCGGCGCCAAGGTCTTATTAACTCCCGCCAAAATCAAATCAACAACCTGCAGCAATTCCTCTTTTCCTAGCGGACGGAACAGAACAATTTCATCAAAACGGTTCAAAAACTCTGGGCGGAATAAATTGGCATTAATCAACTCGTTAATAAATGTCTGCTCGAACTGCTCCAATTGATAGCCCCGCTCAATATATTCACGAATTCTATCCGCGCCAGCATTTGACGTCGCAATTACAATCGTATCGCGAAAACTAATTTCTCGGTTATTTTCATCACGCAATATTCCCTCATCCAAAAGCTGCAAAAGTGTCGTCAAAACCTGCGGATGAGCCTTTTCAATTTCGTCCAAAAGCACGACAGAAAACGGGCGCTTCTGAACCTGAGCGGTCAAACTTCCTGGATCTCTCGCGCCATCCGCAATTAACCTAGCCACGTCATCTGGCCTGACAAATTCGTTCAGATCCAAACGAATCATATTGCCTTCACCGCCAAAATAAACATCCGCCAAAGCTTTCGAAAGTTCCGTTTTACCAACACCAGTCGGACCAAGAAACAGGAATGCGCCAATCGGTCGATTCTGATTTCTAACACCTGTGCGCGCGCGGCGAATAGCGTCAGAAACAACTGTCACGGCTCGCGTTTGATTGATCATTCGCTGATGAATTAATGACTCCAAGTTTAACAATTTTTCCTTTTCGTCACTCAAAGATGCTACCGAGATTTTTATGCCAAGAGTCTTTTCAATCGCATCGTCCACAGATTGCGCGGTCACTAACCCGCCACTCGCATAACTTGCTGCCGCTTCCAAAATTTTCAACGCCTTACCTGGCATCACTAAGTCTTGAACATAACGATCGCCAACACGATACGCCTCCGCCAGCGCCTGATACATATATGTCACTTTGTGTTGCGCCTCAAATAAAACCAATTGATCACGCATAATTTTCATAGTTTCGGGTTCGTTTGACGGCTGAATTGCAATTGTATTCAAGGCGTGAGCAAGCTGCGGCTTAGTCTGGGAAATTTGCAAAAATCGCTGATCGTCCATCGTTAAAATCGTCCTAAGTCTGCCCGCCTCCAAAATTGGCAATAACACATTACTTAGGTCAACCGAACCAACGCCTTCTTCGAAGAACAATTGCGCATTGTCCAGACATAAAATCACGTTTTTCGACAAGAAAGCTTCGTTCAAAATCATCGTGACTAGATTTTCCAATTCCCCGCGACCCGACGCCACGCTAATCAACGACGACGCGTCCAGCATAAAAACCTGCTGGTACATCAGCGAACCAGGAACACCTCGATGTCCGTCAATCAGCATTTCAGCAAACGCCGACACGACAGTACTTTTTCCCGCACCGTCAGCACCGACCAGCGTAATATTCTGCCGCCCGCCAGAACTAAACGTTTTAAGCATCTGCCCCAACGCTTCCTCATGCGCAGCCAACTTAGTCGTAAACGCGCCGCCAGATACACTGACGCTAATATTCTGAGCAAATCGACTCAGCAGTGGCGTATAACCAAAAGACCAATCCCTAGCAATTCCGCCCGTATTTAGCGGCTTCTCTTTATATTGGTCAATCAGCGCCTTTATTCGCTCGTACCATCGAATAGCCTCCTCGATATCATGAAAATCGATCTTCATATTCGCCAGCAAAGAATCGTATTGTGGCAATTGCTTTACTATCGCCGCCGCCAAAACCGCGCTAGTAATCTTCGGACTTTCCGTGCTCTGCCAAATTTCAATCGCCGCCTTCCAAATCTGCTCCGTTCGATTTGGATCATCGACGGAAATATTACGTAAGAAATTCGGCGTCAAGCCCAGCCGCACTGCCAAAAATTGCCCGGCTCGCGTGCCTGTAATCGCCTCAGCAATATCAATCGGCGTTGGTCTGCGCGGCAATTTGCCCAAAACGTCCGCTGCCATCACATCGTCAATTGTCTTAGGATTTTTACTAATTTCTGCCGTCTTAAGATCTTTTTCCCACCAAATCGACACCATAATCATTGGACCACTCAGACCAAATAATAGCCAGCCAATCGCCCCATGCTCAATCAACGACCACAAACCAAGTAGCACCATCATAATGCCGACAGCTATCGCCACAATATGCCAAGCATTGCCAAACCTTACAGAAAATCGCGCCTTCTGAGCCCGCAAACTGTCGTAATTAAATCTCGGCTCTATTTCCATACAGAAACTCCCATTTGCCATAAAATAATTCCGATAAACGGCATCAGCGGCAGCGCTAGCCACATAATAATTCCTAAAATCATCCACAAAAATCGTAGCAATATCATCAATATTCCAATAATTATCACCATGGAGCGCACCACCGCGCCAATTACTCGCGAGAATATCTTGTCAAAAAACGCAGATAGCTGCACAGATAAGTCGCCGCCAACCGGAGCGGCTGAAATCTGGCGAAACGGATTGAATAAGGTTCTCAAAAGCAGCCCGACTGAGAAAAAATCCGCGGTTCGTAAAACTCCCAGAAAACTTTGTCGTATATATTGCAACAAGCCATTGCCATACCACCACTGAAAGATACCCACCAAAAACATATTGATATTGTAGCACATCGACCCGGCAGAGTATAATAGACAATATGGCAAGACAGATGATTAGTACTATTATTGGCAAAAGCGTCAAGAAAGTCGCTAAATTACGCGGTGGCGGTTCAGCCTTGCCGGGTTTGGTGATTGAAAAAATTGACCCAAAATTTATTCAGAGAACGTTGGCAGATTTACCGCAAGGCGTGGTGATTATCAGCGGAACGAATGGGAAAACGACGACGACAAAAATCGTCGTAGAGTTGCTGGAATCAGTCGGGCTGAAAGTCTTCACCAATCGCACTGGTAGCAATTTTTCCCGAGGTGTGGCAGCGGCGCTACTTGATGAAGTTAATATCCGCGGCAAGCTGGACGCCGACATTGCGGTTCTGGAACTGGACGAGGCTTGGGCGGTTAAGTTTGTGCAAATTGTTCGCCCGCGCTTTTCCCTGCTTCTGAATGTTATGCGCGATCAATTGGACAGATTTGGAGAAATTGACAATACAGCCGCATTGCTTCAAAAAATAGCTGAAGCCACCAGCGACACTGTCGTTCTCAACCGCGACGATCCGCGAATTTTTAAGATTAGCGAACATATTCAGGCTAAAAAAGCTTTCTTCGGTACAACCAGCGAATTACTTCAATTGATGCCAACAGACGACACCCTAAAATACGGAACCGCAGTCGCAAATCAGAGCGTGGCGGCCGATGTTTTATTGAAAAAAATTAACGCTCAACAGGCGACTTTTCAAATTGACAA
Source organism: uncultured Candidatus Saccharibacteria bacterium (assembly GCA_937921475.1). Classification (GTDB taxonomy): domain Bacteria; phylum Patescibacteriota; class Saccharimonadia; order Saccharimonadales; family Saccharimonadaceae; genus Nanosynbacter. Next base: position 32,960 of record CALFPG010000012.1, read on the forward strand.
TAAAGAAATTGACGTAGATCTGCAACTCACTGGAGTTTATAATCTTCTCAATGCGGCGGCGGCGGTTGCCCTGGCTCGACAAATCGCGGGACCGGAAATTACCGATACAATTTTATCTGCGCTGGAAAACATAAAACCGGCGTTTGGTCGCGGTGAAACAATTTACCTAAACGGCACGCCAATTGAGCTTATTTTAGTGAAAAATCCGAGCGGCTTTCGGTTAGCACTTCTGTCATTCGCCAAAAATAATAGTGCTACGATGATCGCTGTTAATGACAATTACGCCGACGGACGAGATGTCAGTTGGTTCTGGGACGTCGATTTTTCGCTATTAAAAAACGTAGCAATGATCAGCGGCGCGCGCGCTTACGACATGGCTTTGCGGCTTCAATATGACGACATTCCAATTGGGAAAATTGACACCAATATTTCGAAGGCCTTGGAAGATTTTATCAATACTAATCCCGATGAGCCAAAACAGATTTTTTGTAGCTACACGGCCATGACAGCGATTCGTCGCTTGCTGAGCGGAAAAACCGACGTGGAGGAAATATCATAATGAAAATAACAATTGCGCAACTTTATCCGCGAGATATGAATCTTTATGGCGACTGGGGCAACACGCTAGTCCTGAAAAAACGGCTGGAGCGACGCGGCTTCGAAGTTGAGATTATCGATCACAATCCAGGCGATTCAACGGATTTTTCTAAAATTGATATTTTTGTTGGCGGCGGCGGACAAGATTCTGGGCAGACGATTATTCAAAATGATCTTCTGGCGCGAGCTGATGAACTGCGACAATTAGCAAAAGACGGCGTGCCGATGTTGATGATTTGCGGAATGTACCAATTATTTGGTCGGTTTTTCCGAACACTCAAGGGCGAGGAAATTGTTGGCGCTAACATTCTGCCAATTGAAACGATTGCTGGCGACGAGCGGATGATTGGCAACATTGTCATCAAAAGTCAGGAATTTGGAGATATCGTTGGCTATGAAAATCACAGCGGACAAACTTTCTTAGATAAGACCGCCAAACCTCTTGGGCAAGTTATTAAAGGCGCTGGCAATAATATGACCGACGCAAACGAAGGTGTTCGCTATAACAACATCATTGCCACTTATCTCCACGGTCCGATTCTACCCAAAAACCCGCAAATTGCAGATTTTCTTATCGGCGAGGCACTAGAGCGACGCGGCGTAAGCGCAGATTCGGGGCTGGAAAAAATTGACGACACTTTAGCGAATAAAGCGAGAGAGATAGCGTTAAAATTATCCAGATAATTCATGAAAAAACTCTGTATATATCTTAAAAAGCTATATGCATTTCTTCATAAAATGCCCGGTTGGATCTGGCTAATTCCAATCTTAATTTTAGCCATCAACGTTCGACTTACCTATTTAACAAAAGCCGATATTTGGCACGATGAAGGATATACGGCGGCCATCATTCAGCAGCCGATCAGGGAAATTATCGCCATTACAACCACGGACGTCCACCCGCCACTTTATTACGTTATCATGCACGTTTGGCAATCGATTTTCGGCAATTCCGTAGCTTCGCTCAGAGGATTTAGTGTTACATGCGGAGTTCTGACGATTGCCCTATTATTTCTATTACTCCAAAAACTTTTCTCTAAAAGAATCGCCGTATTCGGAAGTTTTTTAGCAGCGCTAGGACCATTCTCAATTCGCTATAGCGACGAAGCCCGAATGTATGCACTAGCAGCACTTTTGGCCGTAGCGATGACATACGCATTTGTCGTGGCAGTCGAGCACAAAAATAAGAAGTTCTGGTGGGTGCTATATGGAATTTTAGTAGCACTCGGTCTTTATACACAATATTTCCTAGCATTAATGCTACCCGCGCATTTCGCATATATTTGGCTAAAACTTGGCGGAAATCGTACTGCCATAAAAAATATATTTAAGGACAAAAACGTTTGGCTTGCCGCAGGGACATGCTTTTTACTATTTCTCCCCTGGCTACCAATCATGATCTCTCAAACCAGCCGAGTAAGTGGCGGCTTCTGGATCCCCGAAGTTACTAAATTTACCATACCAACAACACTATCAATGTTCTTGACTTACGACGACAGGATTGTCCGCTATTTTGGGCTACTACTGCCACCAATTATAGTCGCAATTTCATTCATCCTAGCCAAAAAATGCCCAAAATACCAAGCAGCAATTTGGATTTTAATAATCTGGTCGCTACTACCAATGATTATTATTTACATACTTAGCCAGGGTCGACCAGTTTATTTAGATCGATACTTCACTTATTCGGCACCGGCGTTTTACGGCTTGATTGCGGTATTCATCGGGCTTATTTTTTCTAATAAGAAATGGTGGTCTATTGGAATATCTATTGTCCTGGTATTATTTATCGGTCATTATATGTGGCATGTCGGCGGTAAAAATATCGCAGAATTGTCCTGGAATAATACCAACACAGCCATGAATCATATAAACGAAAATATCCAGAGTAGTGATGTTATTATCTCTGGCGAGATCTATACTTATTTTCACACTTCCTATTACAACCGCACAAATAAAGAAATTATACTTCTGAAGCCGAAAGAAGAGCTAGGTTGGGTTGGCGAATGGGGATTAATTAAAAAATTGAATACTCCAGAAATTAGTTCTTTAGAGTCAGTAAAATCTCCAAGAATCTGGCTTATTCTTCGCGAAAAAACATATGGCGAATATAAAAAACAAGTTCCACCCTACTGGCAATTAAAGCAAAAATTCCATGATGGCGACTTGATTATTGGACTATATGTGAATAAGCTTTAATTCTCTTTATCACTGCTATCGTCAAGACCGAGCCATTTTCTCACGGTATCTGGAGTAACTTCGTCTAGATACGGAAGATGCTCCAACAAAGCGGCCTCATAATCTGGTGTCCGTGGATAGTATGTCATTTGTGCCACGCCTATAACCGTGCGCAATCCAGGCAATCCCGGCTTAAATATCTCCGAATATGGAGGAAGGTAATCATCGTCTTCGGGGGGTATCTCCACTACTCTTCTGTGATGAATTATATTCGACACTCATGATACTTTATATAATAACAGATGACTTAAAAAAAATAAAATAGCCGACCAAACTTTCAGCTATTTTAATACTTCGAATGATCATTAAGTTGGTCGGGGTGAAAGGACTCGAACCTTCGACCTCACGGTCCCAAACCGCGCGCGCTAGCCAACTGCGCCACACCCCGAAGATATCTCTATCATTCGTTCTGATCTATCTTAGCATATATTGCTAAATAAGTACAGAATAAATTTACAAACAAACTTTTATACTTCGTGAAGCATAAAAATAACTTGGCAAGTAGCTTACTTCAGGATAAGATATATTGTATGAATTACACAAAACCGTATACACCTCCAACGCTAACCGTGGATGCAGTAATTTTTCAAGTAAACAACAATACCCTGGAAGTGTTATTATTAAAACGACCGAACGAACCTTTTAAAGGAGAATGGGCCCTCCCTGGAGGGTATAACGCCAAGGGAGAGACGACTACAGATGCGCTCGAACGTGTAGTTTTCCAAAAGACAGGCGTAAAAATCAAAGACGACCTACGATATATTGAACAGCTTTACACTTTCGATACGATTAATCGTGATCCACGAGGACATGCAGTGTCTGTAGCCTACATGGGCTGTGGACGCAATATTACGTACAATGAAGATTTAGAAGTGGCATTTTTTGACGTAAATAAAATACCAAAGCTGGCATACGATCACGCCAACATCATTAAATACGCTAAAGAACGCCTAATTGCCAAAATGACATATACCAATTCGGCATTTGCTTTTCTGGATCGAAAATTTACCTTAACGCAACTGCAAACAGTTTACGAGATAGTTTTTGGTCGTGAATTTGACAAGCGTAATTTTCGAAAAAAATTCCTCAGCTTAAACTTAATTCATGAAACTAATGAGTTGTGGCGAGACGGCGCGCATCGTCCAGCAAAATTGTATGAATTCAATTCAAGTAAGCTCGAGAATTTAGATCGTAGTTTAGACTAACTTCCCTATAAAAATCTAGAAAATTTATATTTTTCATAAATTAGTGTTGACAATACAATAACTGGCTATTAGACTAGATAGTAAGTGTAAACTATACGTTAAGTAAGGAGGATCTTAATATTATGGAAAAGTCTAACTATATATTTGTTGGGGTTGATCCACAGAATGATTTTATCGATGGAAGTCTTGCAGTTGCCGAAGCAGAGCAAATCATCAAACCTGTCAACTCCATTGCCGACGAGATACGAAAACACGACGGCACGGTTGTATTTACCCGAGACTGGCACCCCGAAAAAACACCACATTTTGACAAATGGCCAGTTCACTGCGTAGCTAACACTAGAGGGTCTGAATTTCACGAAGACCTAAATATCCAGCCTGATGACATCATCATCAATAAAGGCACCGGTCAGACAGACGGATACTCTGGGTGGGAAGGTAGAAGCGACAAGGGCGAAACACTAGAATCTATCATAGAGCCAAAAACACCCCATGAAAAAGTTAAAGTATTTCTCGGCGGATTAGCAACAGATTTTTGTGTAAAATCTACCGCCCGAGATATCGCCGAACATTTCAAAGATGACAGACGTGTTACTACATACCTACTTATAGATGCCATCCGCGCTGTAGGATTAACTCCAACAGCCGAAGAAGAAGCATTGTCCGCAATGAAGGAGGCTGGAATATTAGCAATATCAACCGAAGAAGCAAAGAAGATGATTCAGGAGACAATTTAAATGGAGAAGGGCTCAAAAATATCACAAGGATTAGATTATTACAAAATAACTATGGGGATGAACGAGTTCTTAAAACATCCTGAAGTAGAAGTTACTTTCACATTGAAAAATCGCTCCCCTAATCTATTATCCGAATTTGTATCCCCAGTAGAATTACAGGATAGACTAAATAAGCTAGCTGAAGGATGGCGGCCTGATGAAATAGCCTACTTAGCCGGACTGCAAAACCAAGATGGTAAAGCGACGTTTTCGCAAGAATACCTTGATTTTCTAATGAGTAACCCCTTGCCTCCGGTCAAGATCGGACATGATAAGCGCGGTGATCTAGCGGTTGAGGCTACGGGAAAATGGCCCCTAGTTACATTCTGGGAAACCGTTATCATGAGCGAGATAAATGAAATATATTTTCGTAATAAACTCGCATGTGAAGGTCGCTCTTTGGAAGAAGTATATGCCGAAGGAGATCGCCGATTAGACGAAAAGATCAAATTATTAAAAAGCCGCCCAGATATTAAATTTTCTGATTTCGGCACAAGGCGACGTTTTAGCTATGATTGGCATAGGCACGTAATTGAACGAGTTGCAAATGAACTCCCCAATAATTTTGTCGGAACTTCAAATATATACTTGGCGCATAAACTAGGATTAAAACCAATTGGAACTTTTGCACACGAAATGCCAATGGTTTACGCTGCACTGGCAGATAAAGCCGGAAACAACCCACTAAGTGGTCACAATCAGGCACTAAAAGATTGGCAAAATACATACGGCAACGAATTATCAATCGTCTTAACAGATACATTTACAACAGATTTCTTCTTTGCTGACTTTACGCCCGAACAAATGACTTCGTGGAAAGGACTACGACACGATTCTGGCGACCCAATAGAATTTGGAAATAAGGCTATTGAAATTTACAAAAAGAACGGAATTGATCCTTTGGAAAAAACTATCGTCTTTAGTGACGGACTTGACGTGGATGAAATTATTCGGATAGCTGATTACTTTAAGGACAAAATAAATGTAACATTCGGCTGGGGTACAACTTTGACTAACGACCTTGGAATTACACCCAATAACTTTGTTATGAAAGCCACAGAGGTTGATGGAGTATCTACGGTCAAATTGAGCGACACCCCTGGCAAACATACAGGTCCAGGTGATAAAATTATAGAGTATCGTAAATACGTAAAAGCAGCTTTGGCTAAAAATGCGCTGAATAATACTCTAGTTACTGTATGAAAAAACAATGCCAATATCTATAAATCGTAAATTATGGTATAACGGTCCAAATTACACCGCAGACAGTGTAATAATCAACACAATCGCACAAAAAATTCTTTTGATAAAACGGTCCAGTGGTGAATGGGCATTGCCTGGAGGGTTCATCAATTCCAAAGAAGAATCCTTTACCGCAGCAATTCGCGAAACAAAAGAAGAAACTGGAATAATAATTAGCAATAATCCAATATTAATATACAAAGGGCTTGTTAATGATTCACGCAACAATCAGACGTCATGGATCGAAACCAGTGCGTATTTGCTCATAGTCAACGAACTATCAGAGGTGTCAGGACGAGACGACGCTATCGACGCAGCCTGGCTACCGCTCAATAATTTGCCTAAATTATACGCATCACATAATGAAATAGTAACCAGGGCTATTGATTATTTGTCTTGCCGGTCGCTAATTAAGATAGCAGAGTTTTCCGAAAATGATCGCAATATTAACGGCGGTCATATGCAATACGACAAAATTATCGCCACAAAAAATGATCATTCGGTATTTATTAAGCGAACATCGACTAGATACGATGATATTAAGCGAAATAGACTGCGCCAATATCTGAGAAAAGAAGCGTTCACGATATCCTATCTGCGATGCCATGGATATAGCGGAATTCCACCCAGATCAATATTGCGAGACGATGACACTTTCATCATGGAGACAATGACGCCCAACGAAGGTTGGCTATGGCGAGCAAAGAGCGAAACGCTAGACGCTTATATCAAATCAGCGAAGGAAAAGTTTGACGAGTTGAAAAATATACCATTGCCGCCTGATACCTTTGATATCGAATCGTCACGCGATAGTTTTATTAAAGAAGGGTGGGCTTCGTTAGACGAGCAGAAAATAGCTAAATTGAGAGAGTTGTCATTAGGATTCTTAGACAGATTAACGCCCCATAGCCAAAATATAGCTAAGAAATTATTAGTAGACTTACCCGCCCTACTAAGTGTCGGAATCCGACATAGCGATATAAAAAAATTAGTTTTTTGTCATCACGACATTCGACAATCAAATATGGCTTGGCATCCCAAACGCGGCACTAAGTTAATCGACTGGAGTTGGTCTGGACCTGGAGAATCCGGCAGCGATATCACTAGCCTGCTAATCGACCTACATAAAAGCGGTCATAATATTTCAAACTATTACAAAGAAATAAATTTAGATCATTGTCTAACCTTAATGGGTTTCTGGCTAAACCATGCAACGTGGCCATATCGCGGCGACGACACTCTTAGATTTCAACAATTTTTATCGGCGTTAAGTGCATACGAAATATATACAACTATTTAAGCATTCACGGCTTCAATCTCAACCGACAGTACTTCTTTTTTGATTGGCAAAGATTGACCAGGATCGAACGTATAAACCAGCAATTGACCAAATGGCATTTCTACATTCGCCATCTCGGCTTCTGGAACTTGGTCGAGATGTTTAATTAAAGCCCGAATAGAATTGCCGTGAGCCACCAATAAAATATTCTCACCATTCTGCAATTTCGGCAAAATCTCTTGCTCAAAATATGGAACAACCCGCGCATAAACATCTTTCAAAGTTTCGCCGCCCGGCACTGGATAATCCCAACCGCGTCGAATACCATTAAAAGCCTCTTCGCCAATTTCCGCTTTAACTTCCCATTTATTTTTTCCAGTCAAATCGCCATAATCACGCTCGTTTAACTCAATTGCATGCGTTGTTGGTAGATTTTCGACACCACACCCTTCGAGTAGCGCCGCCAAAGTTTGTTGTGTGCGTTTTAATGATGAAGTGTAAGCCTCGTTAAATGATAGACCTTTCAATAAAGCACCCAATCGCACGGTGTCATTACGGCCCTTTTCCGTCAAATTAACATCTGTCCAGCCAGTCCACTTGCCGAGCAGATTCCACTCACTCTCACCGTGCCGACTAATAACTAATATTCCCATTATTTCCCTCCAATCATCGGCGCAAAAAAATCTACAACTTCTTTTTTCACGCCATCATTATCAATAATTTTCGTATTTACATAACCGAATTTATCAATTGCCCAAAATCTGATTGCCCAGAGCAGCGACATATCTTCAAAATCAACCTCATTTTTGGCAATAAATTTACTAGCCACAATTTCCGATTCCTGCAATTTTATCTCAGAAAAAGCATCGTTTTCTAATTTCGTAAAAAACACAAATTGATGCGTCAAAAACTCATTAGAATGACGCGAAGCAACCATGGCAAGTTTCAGATCCTTAGGATCGACTTGAATGTCGACTTCTTCTTTCACCTCGCGCACCGCCGCTTCCAGCGGAGATTCTCCAGCGTCAACAATACCACCCGGCAGCGACCAATGGTCTTTATAACCAGCCTTGACGATCAATAGTTTGCCCTGCTCATTTTCAATTAACACCGCCGCACTGGAAAAACGCCTATCCAAACTTGCCAGCCAAGCCTGTCGCTCTTCATCTGTAAATTTCATTATTTAGCAAACTCAATTGCTCGCGTTTCGCGAATCACGTTAACCTTAATGGTGCCAGGATATTGCATTGTCGACTCAATTTTCGTCGCAATATCTCGCGCCAATTTAATCGCCGACAAATCGTCAATCGTCTGAGGTTTTACAATTACGCGAACTTCACGACCAGCAGAAATCGCGTAGGCCTTATCAATCCCCTCAAAGCTCGTGGCGACATTTTCCAAATCGCGCATTCGCTCTGCAAAGTTTTCAGCAGAAACATTACGCGCACCTGGACGTGCAGCCGAAGCCGCGTCGCAAACTCGAACAATAATCGCCTCTGGAGTTGTCGCTTCGATATCATCGTGGTGCGCTTCGATTGCGTGAACAATTCTCTCGTCCATGCCATATTTACGAGCCAATTCCGCCCCAATATGATGATGTTTACCCTCAATTTTATGCGACACAGCTTTACCGACATCATGGAGAAGTGTAGCAATCTTCGTAATGCGCACATCCGCGCCGATTTCTTCGGCAATCATTCCAGCAATTTGCGCCATCTCAGTCGAATGCTTCAGGACGTTCTGCCCGAAGCTGGTACGAAACTTCAACTCACCAAGAAGCAGTAGCATCTCCTTCGGAATCCCAACCACGCCAGTTTCACGCATAGCGTCTTCACCAGCCTGGCGAACCTCTTTTTCAATCTGTTTTTTAGCCTTAGCGACCACCTCTTCAATGCGCGCAGGATGAATACGACCATCCTTCATTAGCATCTCAAGACTCAGTCGAGCCACTTGTCGGCGAACAGGATCAAAACTCGACAAAATAATCATGCCGGGTGTATCGTCAACTAAAATATCGACGCCAGTTTCGCGCTGCAGTGCCTGAATATTACGCCCCTCCTTACCAATAATTCGACCCTTCATCTCGTCATCGGTCAGCTTGACCGCAGTCACCGTGCGCTCGGCAGTCACCTCACTGCTCATTCGCTCCATTGCGGTCACTAGGATCATTTGCGCTCGCTCTTCAGCGTCATCCATTGCGTCATGTTGTAATTTTGACACCAAACCGACCAAGTCTTGCTTAATGTCGCGCTCAGTCATCTGCATTAACTTATCAGCAGCATCTTTTTTCTTCAATCCAGCGATTTTTTCCAATTTCTCCTGCTGCCTGGAGCGAATATCGCGAATTTCATTTTTAAGATTATCAACTTCATCTTCATGCGCGCGCAATTTTTCTGCTCGTCGATCAAGCTCCTCCAATTTATTGTCCAGAGTCCTCTCGCGATCCGCCAAACGATTTTCAGTCTTTTGCCATTCCTTGCGACGTTCATTTTCAATCTTAAGCGCCTCGTCCTTAGCCTTTAGGACAATGTCGCTCGCCTTAGTTTTCGCATCTGCCAGATCTCGCTCAATCTGATTTTTACCATTAATTTGGCGAGTTCTCTGATATCCAACAAGACCAGCAGCACCCGCGCCAGCTCCAATAGCCGCGGCAATAATTACTTCTATCATTATCATTCCTTTCCGATCAGCCGCCCCTGAGTGTTCGTCTCAAGGAAAAATATCAACAGCCAATCAACTTCAAACTATCTAATTCGGCGAATCAAAAATCACAAACCGCCGTAATTTAATTATACACGGTTTTGATGGTTTGGGCGATAAAAATTATTTTCGCGGTGCAGTGATATTCGCGGCAGCGCCGTACTCTGGCATAACAATTTTTTCATTCTCGCCAGAACGCAATTTGCCCAAAGCCAAATCACGCCAATTGTCACCCATCGCACCAACGATAGGAATATTCAAGCTGTCCGCCAAGGTATTCACAACCGTCAAACCAATTCTCAGCCCCGTAAAACTTCCTGGTCCTTTCATCACGCCAATGCCGCTTATCAGATGCAAATCGCCAGTCTTTTCTTCCAAAAATTTCAACAAATTCCGCGCCAACGTTCGCCCAGCTTCCCATTCAAAATCCTGACGATTTTCTCCATTGACTATTGTTAAAAAACATGTTGATGTTGAAGTGTCTAATAAAATTATCACGCCATATTCTCCTTTATTTTTCTCAAAAGTTCATCAGATTTTTTGCCGCCAAGATAAAATTCCACAAGCCGTTCTTCTTCGCTAATCGCAGTAATTTTTATCACCAACCGATCACTCGGTAATGCATCATCGACAGCGCCAGCCCATTCAACTACAACCACCGAATTAGAAGCCGCCACTTCGCGAATCTCCTCGCTCATAATTCCAGCATTTCCCAATCTATAAAAATCGTAATGCGCCAAACTCAGACCGCGAGGTGAATCGTACACGCGTGAAATCGTGAAAGTTGGGCTCTGAACTGGCTCGTCAATCTCTAAAGCCTGCGCAATTCCCTTTGTCAATGTAGTTTTACCCGCGCCAATATCACCGACTAATTCCAGAACTTCCCCACCGGAAACAGCCCGACCAATTGCCGCGCCCAATTCTCGCATTTTCTCTTCACTAGAAATATTCACCCTTATATTATACTATGCTAGCTTTTTTTTGGCGATAATAGTACAATAACCATAAGAGTTATGCGTGTTTCAGACCAGACAATTGAGAGCATTCTGAAACAAGGTGGGGTTGTTGATGAGCCGCAGCTTGCTGATTTAAAATTGATCGCTGAACGGTCGAAGCAAACATTGCAAGAAACCGCTATTGAACAAAAAGTCATTTCTGAGGAAGATTTGACAAAGTTGATTGGCGATTATATCGGCGTGCCTTTCGTGCGAATTGAGCCAAAGGATATTCCCGAAGATGTGCTGAAACGAATTCCTGAACATATCGCACGCCAGTATAATGTTGTGCTTTTTGAGAAAAATGAGGACGACAGCTTGTCGCTTGCGATGGAAGACCCAGACGATGTGCAGGCATTGAACTTTATTCAGAAAGAAATTGGCTACAACACTAAGGTTTTCCTAGCGACAAAAAGTAACATTTTGGACTGCTTAGAAAATTATCGCGGCAATATTAACGCCGAGCTTGACGAAGTTATTGCGGTGCAAAAAGACGCTTCTGCCGAAGACCAGAACGTTAGCCAAGATGATTTTGCGGAAAATTCACCAATTGCTCAAACTGTTAATTTGCTACTGGAATATGCCATAAAATCCAACGCTTCCGACATTCACATTGAGCCACGCGAAGATTACGTTCAGGTTCGTTACCGAATTGACGGTGTTTTGAAGGAAGTTAACAAATTGCCACGAAACGTTCACGGCGCTTTGGTGAGCCGCATTAAAATCCTCTCCAATCTGAAAATTGACGAACGCCGCGTACCACAAGACGGCCGATTTAAGATAAAAGTTTCAGGAAAACAATATGCGCTTCGTGTTTCGACATTGCCAATTGCTGATGGCGAAAAAGTGGTCATGCGTATTTTGGACGAATCAAACCAGGCTGTTAAACTGGATCAGCTTGGCTATTGGGGACTGTCGCTCGCAACAGTAAAAGACGCAATGGCTCAGCCGAACGGAATGATCCTGGTGACTGGACCAACTGGATCGGGAAAATCAACCAGCTTATTTAGTGTCTTGTCTGAACTCAATACTCCAGATGTCAATATTTCCACAATTGAAGACCCGGTGGAATATAAAATCCCAGGAGTTAATCAAACCCAGACCAATGCCAAGGCCGGGATGACTTTCGCTTCAGGACTAAGAGCGCTACTTCGCCAAGACCCAAATATCATCATGGTCGGAGAAATTCGCGACGGCGAAACTGCAAACCTTGGCGTTCAAGCGGCGCTAACTGGACACTTAGTGTTCTCCACTCTACACACAAATAACGCTGCAACGTGTTTGCCACGTCTGCTGGATATGGGAATCGAGCCATTCTTGATCGCTTCAACCGTGAAGGCGGTGATTGGACAGCGACTAGTTAGGCGCCTGTGTATGAATTGCCGCCAAGAATACACTCCAAACGAAGAAGAAATAAAGTATATCACCGAGATGTTTAAGATAAACACCGAGTCGATTAAAAAAATTCACAATCTCGAAGAACAGGCTTTTGAGGATAAAATTGGTGGCGACACGCCCATGGGATCAACAGATTCAGGAATTGAGCGCTTATGGAAGCCAAACCCAGAAGGTTGTGACGAGTGTGGACATAACGGATTCAAGGGTCGCGTTGGCATTTACGAGGTTCTTGGCATATCCATCCCTATCCAAAAAATGATCACCGCCAACGCCACCAGCAACGATATTCAAGATCAAGCGATTTCCGAAGGCATGGTGACAATGCAGATGGACGGACTTATTAAATCACTGCGCGGGATCACCACCGTGGACGAAGTTTTGAGGGCAACAAGGGAGTAACATTATGCCAATTTTTGAATATTTGCTTGTCAATAAAAAGAAAGAGACCGTCTCCTCAACTATTGAAGCGGCTGACAAACTGTCTGCCATTAACAATTTGAGGTCACGTGGACAATTGATAAAAATTGAAGAAAAAGGCGCAAAAAAAGAGCTTAGTTTTTCTTTCGGCAAGAAAAAGAAAGGCGCCAAAACTGAAGAATTGGTGATGTTTACTCGCCAATTAAGCGCCATGGTTTCAGCTGGCGTTCCTATTCTTCGTTCCCTTAACTCTATGGCAAAACACGCCGAAAGCGCCAATTTCCGAGACACTATCAACGCTGTGATTAAAGACATTGAAGGCGGCATGTCTTTTGCGGATGCTCTGAGTAAACATCCAGAAACCTTCAATGATATTTACGTGAACATGGTTGCTGCGGGTGAAACTGGAGGTATTTTGGATGATATCTTAAAACGTCTAGCCCTTCAGCAGGAAAAAAACTCATCCATGAAGAAAAAAATTAAAGGCGCCATGACATATCCGATCGTACTTTTAATCATTACAATCATCGCCTTCTTTATCCTGATGATCTTCATTATTCCGGTTATCGGTAAAACCATTAAAGACATGGGCGGACCCGACGCTAAACTGCCAATGCTTACTGAAATTATGCTCGGAATTAGCGATTTTGTAGTGTCATTTTGGTATATAATCATTCCAATATTTGCCGGAAGTATTTGGCTATTAATTCGCTATATTAAAACTCCAAAAGGTCGCGTAAAATTCCACAATATCATCATCAAAGTTCCAGCTGTCGGCCCAATTGTCAAAAAAGTGGCAATCGCCCGCTTTACTCGAACCTTCTCTGCTCTTATCGGCGCAGGTGTGGCTGTGCTTGAAGCGCTGGATGTAACTTCGCGCGCCGTCGGAAATGTCGCCTACGAAAAGTCCCTAAAAGAAGCCACCAAACGAGTCCAAAACGGTGAAGTTTTATCAAAAATTATCGCAGAGCAGGACGATTTATATCCGCCAATCGTAGCACAGATGTTGTCTGTTGGTGAAGAAACTGGACAAACAGACAAGGTTCTGGTTAAAGTCGCTGACTTTTACGAGGAGGAAGTTGACACCGCGATTGACGGCGTTAGCTCTATTATCGAGCCAGTGATGATCGTTGCTATGGGTATTGTTATTGCCCTGGTGGCAGTTAGTGTTATGGGTCCAATTACAAGTATGGCGGGTCAAGTTAAGGAATAATAGTTTTTCAAAAAAGCTTATGCTATAATACTGACATATAGGTGGGAAAATAATAACGTGTCGAGCATATTTTATAGAAAAAAACCAATCATCGGCCTAGATATCAGCCGAACAAGCATAAAAGTAATGTCGATTGATAGAAATCGGATGCTGGTTCATGGATATGGATCGATCAACCTCGATTCTCAAAAAAGCGACGGAAATTCCGCAGACAACACTGAATATTTGGCGCAGAATATCAAAACGTTATTGAAGAAAAACGTCGTAGGACAGATCAATAGCAATCGCATAGCGCTGGGCATACCAACTAACCGAACATTCTCGCGAACATTTAGCCTGCCCGTAAAAGAAGAAAGCAATATTCGCAGTGCGGTAAATTTGGAAGCCGAACAATACATTCCAGCACCCCTAGATTCTCTTTATTTGGACTATCGAATCATCAATCGCACGAAAGATGAACTTAGTGTGCTAATGTGTGCCGCACCGAAGAAAATGATCGACAGCATGTTAGACGCCACAAAACAATGCGGTTTGGAAGTTGCAATAATTGAGCCAAACATCAGCGCAATCGCTAGACTTCTGAAGCGCACAGAAGAAGGAATGCTCCCTACTGTTATCGTCGATATAGGCACATCAACTACAGATATTGCAATTCTAGATTCTGATATACGTGTGACGGGCGGATTAAATGTTGGCGGCTATTCACTCACCTTAAATTTAGCTAAAAAAATGAATGTACCAATTGAGACAGCTCATCAATTTAAGGTATTAAATGGATTAAATCCCGGTCCAAGGCAAGCCAGAATCGCAGGAGCCTTGCAGCCAAGCCTAGAAAAAATGACCAACGAAGTTAAGCGCGTTATGCGATATTACACAGACCGCTTCCCTGATGAGAAAAAAATCGAGCAAATTCTCATAGTTGGCGGCGGCGGTAATCTTCCAGGAATCGGTGATTTTTTCACAAACGAATTATTGATGCCAGCGCGCGTGGCAAGTCCGTGGCAAATGCTGAATTTCGATGGACTAGAGCAGCCAGCAAAACAGCTTCGCTCTCAGCTATCGCCAGTCGCGGGATTAGCCTTAATCAAGCAGGAGGATATTTATGATTAACCTTCTCCCTCCTCAAGAAAAAAAGCAAATCAGCGCTGGACGAGTAAATGTCATCTTAAGACGATACTGCATCATATCATTGATATTTGCAGGTTTGCTATTCTTAACTATTGGCGGATTTTATCTATTCTTAGAAAATAGCCGCACTTCAGCTCAAGCTAACATCGACGAAGGAAACGCTAAGCTTGCTCAATACCAATCGACACAAAAAGAAGTTAGCGAGTTTAAGAAAGACCTCGACTCGGCTAAGGCGATCATTAGCAACGAGGCCCATTACTCTACAATTATTCCAAAAATTGCACAGTACATCCCATCAGGCATGGTTCTGGATTCTCTAACACTAGACACTTCAGCGCTAGATAAACCATTGTCATTAACAGCTCTCGGAAAGAATAAGGATGACGCCATCCGAATAAAAACCAGCTTAGAAAAGTCAGAGATATTTAGCGACGTTCACCTGGAGACCGTTGTTTACAGCGGCGGCAACCAATCGTCAGACAAGCCTGCAGATTATCCAATCACTATAACAATTAGCGTTACGCCAAAGCCAGAGGTCTTAAAGCAATGAAAAAAGTTCTAAATGCCAGTATCGCGCGAATTGTCCTGTCGTTATTATTGCTTATAATATTGTCAGCAATGGTAGGACTAGTTATTTTCGCCTATTCATTCCTAAGTAAAACATCAGAAGAAGTCGGAAAAATGCAGACCGAAGCAACTGCAGTTGACGCAAAAATACAAAGTTTGCTCGCGTCGAAATCTCAGCTCGACCGCAATTCCGACACAGTTAAAAAAGCAAAGAATATCGTCTCAGAATCGAAACTTTATCAATATCAAAATCAGATTATTCAGGATTTAAATACTTACGCTGACCGCGCTGGCATTCCGATTAAATCTTTCTCTTTCCAAAACGAACCAACGACCTCCACTAAAACAGCGACACCTAGCAAGCAAACATCCGCCAGCCCCGCTGGAGTAAAAAGCACTTTCGTGTCAATTCAATTGGGAGACCATATAGATTACACTAAATTCCTACATTTCCTTAGTCTTATTGAAAAAAATGTCACTCGAATGCAGCTTTCAGGCGTGTCAATTTCCAGAGGCGCAAATAATCATGAAATATCAATCCAATCACTTGAAGTAAAGGTCTATACACGATGAGTCCATCAATATCAGAACAGCTCGAGCCAATCGTAAAATCACTGTCTAAATTCCTGTGGCGATTTCATGTGATAATATATAGCGTTGTCGTAATCGGAGGCGTAGCAATCGCGATATTTCTTTTGAGCGGACTTTTAGCAGTTCCTACCGAAGAGCCACAAACTGCATCAATAAGCTTCGATAAGAAAACCATGCAAATTATTAAAGACTTCCGACCGTCAACTTCAGCAAACGACTCGTTTAGTCTACCAGCTGGTCGCTCCAATCCGTTTGCCGAATAGAACGTAACCGTTTATAATATAGTTATGCTTATATCCGCAGATCGTTTCCTTGATATTCCCGTCATGAGTCTTCAGACGGGCTCCGAACTGGCGCGAACGTCGCGGGAAATTATCAATCCGAAGAATCTGTCTATAATCGCATATGAACTTGAAGGACGACTTTTAGACCAACATCCTAGCCTGCTTCGCATCGATGACGTCAGAGAAATTGGGCCGCTCGGTATGATTATCGATTCAACCGATGAGATCATCGGCATTGATGATGTGATTACTATAAAAGAAATTTATGACATCAATTTTACATTAAAAGACAAGTTGGTTATTGATGAGAAAAATAAGAAAATCGGAAAAGTTATCGGCTACACTTTGGCAGCTGGGAATTTTATTATACAACAGCTTCGAATTCGGCGACCGTTCTTGAAAAGTTTTGGCGACACAGAACTACTTATTCATCGTTCTCAGATTATAAAAGTAACCGACGATAAAATAATTGTAAAATCAGCAACTATCTCGCACATAGCCGAAAAAACACCTATTCCGCAGATAAATTCATACGAAAATCCATTCCGTAAGCAGCCTCGTCCGCAACCAGAATCTACAAAAGTTGATTAATCTTTTGAGCTTTCAAGAGCCTTCTTAATGTCGTCGTAAGAAAAACCCTGCCTAGCCAAATATTGCATTAACTTCTGCTGATCGCTATATCGATAACGTTTTTTAGCAATAACCTTCTGCAATTCCTCGTCATCAGAGCGAATATTCTCTTTAACTAACGACTCAATCGTTGTATTATCAATTCCCTTTTGCGCCAGTTCCAATTTCAAACGACGAATACTGGCGCCTTTTTTCATGAACCGCTGCTCAAACCAAAATCGAGCAAATTTTTCATCGTCCAAATATTTTTTCTCAATAAGACGACCCAAGACGCGCTCAGTAATCTCCGACTTCACTCCAGGATGTTCAATAATTTTTCCAGTTTTCGCTGAACGTCGACGAGTGGCTAGTGTTTTCCGACGCAGATAATCGCGCACTTCTTTGATGGCTCGCGGACGCATTAAGCAATATTCTATAGACCTAGCATACAATTTGCCAAACTGGCTATCGTCTTCTAGTTTCGAAATTTCCTCTTCCGTATATTCGCGACCAATCTTAATGCCTAGCTCGCCGACCTGGAATACATCCAAGCTAAAACGATATTTCCCGTCAACGCTTACATTGACGCGATTTTTATCACGAGCCTGAAGAGAAATATCGGTGATTTTCATAAAACTATTATAGCGCCAAAACTATGCGCTAGCCACTGGTGGACTATTCGACCACCTCAACCACTTTGCCATGTACGCCGTTGTAACAAGCGGCGGCACGTGGCTTAGTAATAACCGGCAGTTGGCGTGGAATTGCGCTCATATCGACATCGCCAAGCGTACCAGCCTCGACGCACCCAATCGTAATGTGCGGACGGAATCCATCGATATCCAGCCCCGGATGAATATCGTCCAGCATTTCAAGCAACTTCCGACGCACTTCAACCATCCAGGAGGTTTTCTGTACGCGCAGCTCAACCCAAACACAGTTACCAGCTTCATCTGGCAAGAAGTTGACACCGTCAAGTACCAGTTTGTCTAGGGACGGCAACGCGGCGGCAGCTAACTTGAGACGCGGCATATCCTGCTCAGTTACATTGATTAGCGTTGCGTGTGGAATAAACTCACCGAAATCAAGATTCATTTTTTCCGACAGTTTTCGAAGGTAAGTAGTCTGCTCGTCATCAAAAATAAGATTAACCGACGCCATATGCTTTTCCACTGAATATGCAGTCTCTGCCGCACGCATTAACTTTCCGCTTCCTTCACTTTATCACGTACTTTCTGATCAATTTCCGCCAAAACCTCAGGATTTTCCTTCAAATAAGTCTTCGTTTTATCGCGCCCTTGACCAATCGTTTCGCCGTTATATTTATAAAACGCACCCGACTTTTCAACTATACCGTGCGTTGCCGCCAAGTCCAGAATGTCGCCAGTTTTACTAATTCCCTCGTTGTACATAATGTCAAATTCAGCCACGCGGAACGGCGGTGCAATCTTATTTTTCACAACCTTAATTTTCGTACGGTTACCAATAATATCATCGCCAACTTTAATTTGACCAATTCGACGAATATCAATTCGCTGCGACGCATAAAACTTCAACGCATTACCGCCCGTTGTAGTCTCAGGATTACCAAACATCACGCCAATTTTCATACGAATCTGATTGATAAAGATCACCGTGGCTTTTGACTTATTGATAATTCCCGTCAATTTACGTAGAGCCTGACTCATCAATCGAGCCTGAAGACCCATATGAGAATCACCCATATCGCCATCAATTTCAGCCTGTGGCGTCAAGGCAGCTACTGAGTCAACTATCACCAAATCCACCGCGTTCGAACGAACCAATGTTTCCGTAATTTCCAATGCTTGCTCGCCGTTATCTGGCTGAGAAACCAACAAATTTTCCGTGTCCACGCCCAGACGCTTAGCATATGCTGGATCAAGCGCGTGCTCAGCATCAATAAACGCTGCCGTTCCACCCTGCTTCTGAATTTCTGCAATAGCGTGAAGCGTCAATGTTGTCTTACCCGAGCTTTCTGGACCATAGATTTCTATGATACGACCCTTTGGATATCCGCCGCCAAGCGCCAAATCCAAACTCAAAGCACCAGAAGGAATTACTTCAACATCGACTTTATGAGCCTCGCCTAATTTCATAATTGATCCGTCACCAAATTGCTTGGTGATTTGATCCATTGCTAGACCAAGCGCCTTAAGCTTACCTTCATCAACTTTTTTATCCGATGCCTGACTTGACTTTTCTGGATTTACTGTTTTACTGTCTGATTTTGCCATAGCATTCCCTCCTTAGTTACTTCCTTTATTATACCGATTTGCTGCAAGATTTGCTATAATTACATTCATGAATAAGCGAAACGGTTTTACTATTATTGAACTTTTGGTTGTAGCGACTTTCTTGATTATTATCGCAATCTTAGGTTTCTCACAATATACAAAATTGACCAACGAATCAAATAACGCCAAAAAACGCACCGCGATTAACGCTATGCATTATAGCCTGGAAGAAGGTTTTTACGTTAAAAATGGCTATTACCCAGAGAAGTTAGAAGAAGGTACGCTTCCGACTATGGATCCAGCGTTGTTAAAAGATCCGCAAGGTAAGAAAATTGGCGAGAAAGACAGCAGTTATCGTTATGAATCTTCAAATTGTAATGACGGAAAATGCAAGTCATACAAACTTGTTGCGACGCTTGTCGATGAAGACGACTACGTAAAAGAAAGTCGCCATAAATAATTAGCTAATCATCACAAACAGGGCGGCCATTCTTGAAGTCTTCAATGGCATTGTTGATTATCGCAATTTGCTTGCGTGGATTTGCCACAAAATGGAATATATATGTCGTTTCTTCACCTTCGGTACTGAGGCGAATCGTGCCGTAATTGAAAAGAGTCTGAATAATGCCTGATTGGCGGAAGCTTGCATCTTCAATACTGCCTAAGCTCACCGTTTGCTCGTGCCTATAAAATAAGCTACCCTGGATTTCCTGAATTACACTTTCGTTGGTCATGTAAAAATGATTTTGCAAATATATCCACAAGGACACCGCACCGCCAAGCGCCACCAGCCCAATAAGCAACATTGCCACGCCAAACACATCGGTTAGTGACGGCATCGGCGAGATAATTGCGTCACGAGCAATTGACGGATAAAACATCACAAACACCATAATCATCACCACCAAGAAAACTGAGATACCCGTCGGAATTAGCATACCAATCGGATGGCGTTTAATATCCAAAATAATGTATTCGCCTTCGCTCAAATTGAGATTCGGATATTGCTGAACTGATTTTTCATGTTTTTGCTTCAAGTCATCGCTAATAGTAAACGGCTTCGGGTCAATATCCCTGGCAACATGTACGACTTGCGGTTCATTAGCATATTGACTACGCAATCGCGGATCAAAATTTTCCCCATCAATAATTTCCGGCCTTGTCGTCACATAAGAATTCGTCTGCGCCACAACCGGAGCTGGACGACCAGTCTGTGGTGGATGATGGTACAGTGGTCGACCATCAGCATCATACGCAGCAGGCTGCGTTAAATCTTCTGACGAGGATGTTTGCGGATTCATGCCTATATTATAACACGACAGAACTTAAGATAATCTTGTTTTTTGGCGATAAACTTTTATAACTATTGTTACTACACTAATTGCAACCATTCCAACAGCTACAGCAATACCAAACCACGACGATCCACCCCTGTTATCTTCATTATTATCCTCAGACTTCCCCTGAGCTTCCCTCAACTTCACCTCATTCATACCACCATTCTCCTGAAGTTTTACTCCTTTTCCATCAGAATCTATGGTAGCTATTTTCTTTTTGTCATCACCGTTTACTTTATTGCTCGAAGACACGTCAACAGGTTTACGATTTGTATTTTCTTTTTTACTATCATCTTTCTTTGCTTGATTCTTTTCATACTCTAACATCTGATAATAGCCATATTCCTCCAAATATCCCGGATCAGAATCACAAGCATCACCAATTCCATCCTTGTCATAATCAGCTTGATCTGGATTCGCCACATCTGGACAATTATCAAATTCCCGTTCATGCTCATCGCCATCATCGCTAACAGTCAAAGTCGTCGTTGCTACGTTCGTTAGTCCAGAACTGTCAGTCACCCTAAGTGTTAACAACCCAGAAAACTCCTTAGTAAACGTATAATTGACAAAAGGCTTATCCGTCGTCACGTCATACACGCCGTCTTGATCGATATCCCATTCATATTTCACGATTTTACCATTTGCCGAATAAGAACCAGCGCCATCCAATTCTAATGTATCGCCAATTTTCGCCACATATTGACGATTTATCCAGGCGTTCGGTTTGTTTGTCACATTTTCAACTGACGTATTAATCTGATCAACGATCTTATTGCTATTATCGGCTTGTAAATATGCGCCGCCCGTTCTTTCAGCCAAAGACACCGCAGATGCCATCGCATCATATCCAGAAGTATCAATAATATATATTTGAGCTGGATCAACAGCATAAGCAGCATCAACGATAGATTGTTCGGTTAGCTCAGTAACTGGTTCTGGATCCTTAGCTGGAGCGTCACCAATCACAACCATAATCTTCTTTACTCCCGCTCGCCACTGTAGATTCAGCCCTGTCTTAATACCAGAATAAACAGATTCTTTCCAGTCACCACCATTACCGAGTTGAATAAAATTAACAGCCTTGTTAAGCGCCTCGACATTGCTCGTAAAATCTGTCTCAATTTTGGATGGATAGTCATCAGAGCTTCCGCCACAACACGGATGATCTTGATAAGTGACTAGTGCAAATCTAGCACTCTTGGTTTTCGAACTGATAGACTCAACTATATTTCGAATGTTATTTCTAACAGCGCTAATTGAACTACCCATCGAACCAGTCGTGTCAATAACAAATACTACATCAATATCGCCATTCGTTTTCGTTATTGGTTTCACCAAATTAGGCAGCGGTACTTTTTCGCGAAGCGCTGACATATAATTGCTATGCCCAAAGAAGTTAGGGTGATACCACGAGCTCATATTGAATGCATTTGGCTCAAGGAATTCATGAATCCAACGATCGTGATTCTTCTTAAATATTGAGGCGTCTGGCTCATGTCCAGAAAACCGCTTTGGCAAACTATCAACAAAAATCACTTTCTCTTTACCGAGGCTTTTATTATATTCCTCAACCGCCTTTTTCTGGCGTAAATTACCTTCCAACCCCAACTTGCGCACTTCACTAGCAACCGAAAAATCGGATAGCTTCTCGCCATTATCAAGTGCTAGTAGCGGGTATCCTAAGAGAACTATTTTCGCGTCTAGACGTAAACGAGAATTAAGCGATGATAAAATGGTTTTCGTTCTATCTTCTAATTTATCCAGCAAATTCCTGGCGTCATTTATCTTTGTTTTGCAATCTGAAGCAGATCTTATTACAGCGGTAAAACAAGATTTAACAATGTCGTCAAAACCCAAATCATTTCCACCAATCGTCATCATTACCATATCCGTGCTGTGATCCACGCCATCAAGTTGTCGTCGAATCGTATAATTACATCTTATATTGACTCTTTTCTGATTTTTTCCGCGCCTAGAGCCAATCGTACTACTGATGATCCTATAAGCAACTTTTAAGTCGTTATTCGGTTTAATATTGCAAATATCCCTGTCTTCTGCATATTTAATAATCTGTTCATTCGTCGCTAGCTTGTTCGGATCATCACTAATCGTTTTTACAACACTACCCGCACTCTTATCCTCCAAAAAGTCATTAATTTTAGCTCCAGAACAAGCGCGATTTATAAGCGTTACTGACAGTCCGTTATTACTTAGCCATCTTTTATACATTTCCGCCCAGTTATTGCTGTTACGATGACAGATATTAGGACCATATTCATACCCATCGGCACCATTACCAGCCGAATAAGAATCGCCTAGTAATGTAATCGTAAGTTTCTTTCCTGCGTAATTATAAGGAACAACCTCGCCTTGTGCCGACTGTTGTATAAAAAGGCCAAAAATAATAGCTACAAAGAAAGATAATATAATAACTCTAATTTTCATATTAGTTGCCCAAGCCTTCTACTGATACATATACTACTTTTTCGTCACCTATTCCCACGCTGACCTGATATTTCCTACCCTCTATATCTTTATATCCTACAAAATACTCCTCCCCAGACCTCTCTTTGTCTAGCTTCCAGCCAGAATCTTCAGCGTATCGTTGCAGTCTATTTAACAAATCACTCACCGACTCATTCTGGGGCATCTCATAATATCTATCAACTGATAGAGATGTACTCTTTTTTAAAAATCCGCGTTCTGTAGGTATGCGATGTCTTTCGCGTGACGATTTCAGCTTTAAGCCCAAAACGCCCTTTTCAGCCATTGGATCTCGTGCCATATTCCACACTTCTATATACGCCGGCAGCCAAGTTAAAAAATTGACCAGCCACAAACCAGCCAAAATTCCTATCAAAATTATAAATCGCCGTAGCCAGCGTCTAGCTTTAGAATTCTTAACCGGTGATGTCGTTGCTTGTTTTTTGCCCATGGCGGCTCCTAGTTAAGTTTGTCTGGTTTTATTAAAGCACAAATAGCCGAAGAATACGATAACTATTTTCCCAAATGCCGCTTCGCTTTAATTGTCACTCGACGACCACGCGGTGTGCGCTCAATAAAACCAATTTGTAGCAAATATGGTTCATAAAAATCCTCAATTGTTGTCGCCTCATCGCCAGTCAGCGCCGCAATTGTTGTTAAGCCAACAGGATTATCACCATAATTCTCCAGAATCGACTGTAATAAATTACGATCAGCCGGATCCAAGCCCAATTCATCCACTTCCAGCATTTCCAAAGCGTTAGTTGTAGTTTTTACATCAATTATTCCATCGCCATTAACGTCGGCGTAATCACGAACTCGCTTAAGAAGTCTATTGGCAATACGTGGCGTCAAGCGCGCTCGCGTCGACAATAGATCCGCCGCTTCACTTCGAATTGACGACTCCAAAATCTTCGCACTACGCGTCACAATTTTCGCAATATCCTCTGGCGTGTAAAATTCCAAGCGGTAAATATGCCCAAACCTATCACGCAAAGGCGCCGCCAAACTTCCGGTTCGCGTCGTCGCACCAATCACTGTAAATCGCGGCAAATCCAATCGAATTGATCGCGCTGCCGGACCCTTACCGATCACAATATCCAGCTTAAAATCTTCCATTGCAGAATACAAGATTTCCTCCACTGATCGACCCAACCGATGAATCTCATCGATAAACAGAATATCACCGTCCGACAAATTAGTCAGAATCGACGCCAAATCGCCCGCTTTTTCAATAGCCGGACCACTAGTAATCCGCAGATTCGTGCCCATTTCATTAGCAATCACCGTCGCCATAGTTGTTTTACCAAGCCCCGGCGGACCATATAATAATACATGATCCAACGGCTCGCCGCGCTTTTTGGCTGCATCAATCGCCAAGCGCAAATTGCGCTTCAATCTTTCCTGACCAACATACTCAGCAAAGCTCTGCGGACGCAGACTCACCTCAATTCGCTGCTCTTCAGAATCATCATCATGCGAACTTGTATCAACTATTCTTTCAATTGCCATACACTAATTATATCATTTGTAGTACAATAGGGGTGTCTACATCTAGAACCAGGCGTTTTGAGCGCATTGTTTACGTGCATAATGGGCAGCCGTTATCGAGCGTAAACTTGCGTTCTAGGTGTAGACAGCCAAATTTAACGGCTGTCCTTTTTGTTGGGCGGCACATCTCATAGGAGGGGATGATGAACACAAGCGAGAAAAAACCAATTTTTAAGAAGGTGTGGTTTTGGGTAATTATTGTTATTATTGTGATTGGAGTATCTAGCGCATCGCAACAAAACAAAGCCACTGTCGTCAACACAAACAATAATAACGCTACTTCGGAAAATAAACCAACCGAAAAAACTACTTTCAAAGTTGGTGAAACTATCGCTTTTGACGGCAAGGAGGTGACTGTTAAATCAATTGATCGCGACTGGAAATCAGATAACCAGTTTATTAAGGCTAATGACGGAAAAGAATTCGTTAAAGTGAACGTGTCAATTGTCAACAAATCAGATAGCGAGCTATCATTTAATACGTTCGACTGGAAAATAGAAGATGCGAATGGTGCCATTGAAGGGCCAAACGGCACAGCCTTCACTGCAAGCGACAACCTAGGGTCTGGCGACCTAGCAGTCAACGGCAAAAAAGAAGGTTCTGTTATTTTTGAGGTTGCAAAAGATTCAAAAATTAAAATTCACTACCAGCCTTCATTTTGGTCAAATAAAAAAATTATTATTGAGCCGTAAGAAAACTAATTATCATTACGAGGACGCTATTGCTTTTAGCGTCCTTTTTATTTCTTCAGCGCCTCAGTTACTCGCTGAGATGTCGGCAAATTGACATCGACATTTTCAAGCGCCTTAGTGGCATCCGCTAATGTATAGCCCAAAGCCATCAACGCCTCCAAAGCTTCATCGGAAGTGTTCAATTCAGTCTGCAATGGAGTTTCCGTTTGACTGTAATGAGTAGGCAGACCAACTTTATCGCTCAAATCGACCACCACTCGCTCGGCAGTTTTTTTGCCGACGCCAGTGGCCTTTTGCACAAAACCGCTGTCAGCATTAGCAATAGCATTGCGCACCTGCTCGGCATCACCCAAGCTTAAGATAGCCAGCGCAGCCTTCGGGCCAACCCCCTGAACCGTGATTAGCATTTCAAACAGTTTTTTCGCCGCCAAACTCGAAAAACCAAACAATTCTTCAGCTTGCTCGCGCACGTGATGATAAGTGTAAAACTTTACCTCTTGATCTAACACCACCGCGTCAAAATCATTAGTCGCCACGCTAATTTCATATCCAACACCATGAACATCAATGACTAACGAGCCGTTAAACTTCTCAGCAACTTTCCCAAAAACATGTGCAATCATATTTCAATTATACCCGATTCATCGCCGCGTGTGTAATTGCTGCAGCCAAAGCATCCGCGCAGTCATCCGGCTTCGGAACATCTTTCAAACCCAAATTAAGGCGCACCATTTCCTGGACCTGCTTTTTATCGGCCTTTCCATAGCCGGTCAAAGTTTGTTTTATTTGCAACGGCGTATATTCAGCAATCGGCATTCCAGCTTTTCGCCCAGTCAACATTGCCACGCCGCGCGCTTCCGCCACGGAAATCGCCGTCGTAACATTGCGCGCAAAAAATAGCTTTTCAATCGACATAACATCAGGATTTGTTTCGGCAATAATCTCTGTTAGGCTATCAAAAATATCTTCAAGCCTTTCGTCAATTGGCGTATGTGCCGGCGTCGTCACAACTCCCGCCGTGACCATCTTGAACTTGCCACGAGAAAAATCAATCACACCAAACCCTAAAATCCCCGTTCCCGGGTCAATCCCGATAATTCTCATATCTTTATTATAGCAATTATTTGCCGTTAGCGGATTTAATGCTTTCGCGAATTTTTCGTACAAATTGCGAAATTTCCCATCGCCATTGCCATACGCCGTAACCGACAGCCAGTAAACTCACGCCACCAAACACCCACCAACCCCAAGTAGCACCAGCGACCTGCTTAACTTCAGCAGCCGCCGAACCAACAGTTGGCATATTCGCAGATTTTATCTTTCGACATCGCTTAGTTTGCGGATTACGTTCAAATCCTTCTGGGCATTCTTTTGCTATATCGTCAGTGGAGGCAATTTTCTTACATCGACCCGTAGCTGAATTGCGAAATTGACCTTCTGGGCAAGGCTTCAAAGTTTTGGCCGCAGCCGATGCGATAGATCGACATTTGCCAGTTTCTTCACTACGATAATAGCCATCTTTACAAGGCGTAATAGTTTTTGCCGCTTCAATTTTTCGACAACGGCGAGTTTCCAGATGGCGATATTGACCAACAGGGCAAGAGCTTTCAACGGTCGGGATGGCAATTTTCACACATTTGCCCAACGCGTTCCTCTCATAGCCATTCTGACAATCCAAATATTCCTTAAAGATATTCTCAGAATTTTCAGTTATCATAAACGTTTGCATCCACTCATCATCAATCAAACTCCACGAAGAACTTTTCGCTAACTTCTCATATTCAGCGGAATCAATTTTCGAGCCAGCCTCGTCTAGTAAATAAACTTTTCCTTTTGTTTTTGGCAATTTCAGCTTCGTATTTTTTATTTTGATCGTTAAAAATTCACCCGGCTTTAATTCGATGTCACCAATATTCTCACGAACGCCAGAATCGCCAACTGCCAATTTACAGCCTGTCGTAATGACGGTTTTTTCACCAGAATTGACAATCTCAATAAACTGTTCATCAACGTTCGACGCGATTTCACTTAGCTTCAGGCCTTCACATTTATTCAACTCCTTTGGAGGTTCAGGTCTGGAATCTGGGGTTTTGCAATTTGGTCGTGAATACGGCGCAATTTCCTGATTGTCAGAACCTTTACTCGACAAAAAATCAGTGGAATTATTTTTCGAATCAATAATATTTTCACCAACAAAACAGCGCCAAACAATTTTCACACCGCCTTTAATTGGCAAACCTGCAGACTTTGAATTACTCCCCCAGCCAACAGTATCTGCGACCGACCCGTCCGAACGTGACAACACGACCGATCCATCATTTTGAGCCAAACCTAAATTATTATCAAACTTTATGGCACTCGCCAACATCTTATTGTTCGACAAAACCAAAAATCCGTTCGCCGAGATTACTTCATCCTTGAAAATTTTTCCAACGGTTTTAGCTTCAGGTCCAGTGTGATACTCTATTTTCCAACCAGCCAAATTAACATTCTGATTCGTCGGATTATAAATCTCAACGTATTTTTTATCCTGACTAATCTTTGAAATTAATATCGGAGCATTTTCTTCTATTCTTCCACCTGGATTATCTATTTTTGGCGACTCAGATTCAGGGTTTGACTCGGATTTTGAAGACTCATTGGTAGTAGGATTTTCGCTCGGACTATCTATAGACGAATTCTCCGTTGGAGTCTCGGGCTTTTCACTTGATTGAGAAGGTGAATTGCTATCGATCTGCTCCTTATCAACAACTGAATCTTTCGCTTCCTCAGCTGATTTAAGACTATTATCAACAGTCTGAGCGTCATCAACTTTCGACTCTTGAGTAGCACCTGAAACACCTTCCGCCAAAACCAACGGCGTCGGCATTATTAGTGCCGCGGCTAGTATCATAAGTAGTGTGTTGCGCAAATACTTCATGCTCGCTCCTTGCTTATGGTTAATCATCTTTAGTTTAGCGTACTTTTTGTCAAATTAAAAATCGCCCCAAAAAAGGAGCGATTTCTTAAAGCGATAATTTTATTCCGCCGTGATATCTGCATTTGTATGAACATTCACAACGTCATCCAAATCGTCCAACGCATCAATCATTTTCATCAATTTCTGCGCAGTTTCCATGTCGGCAATTTCTATCGGCGTGTTAGCAATGTATCGCAGTTCCGCGTCCTTAACCTTCAAGCCTTGCTCAACCAATTTATTCCGCACGCTCGCCAAATCCTTCAACTCCGTATACACGATAATCTCACCATCTTCCTCGACAGCATCTTCGGCGCCAGCGTCCAAAACCGCTAGCAACAAATCTTCCCCGTTTCCTTCAATAGTAATGACGCCTTTGCGCGTAAATTGGAACATCACACTACCAGCATCGGCAATTCGCCCGCCATTTTTAACCAACGCAGTTTTTACCTCTGGCAGTGTTCGATTACGATTATCTGTCGCCGTTTCAATAATAACACCCACGCCGCCAGGACCATAACCTTCGTAAGCAATTTCCTCCAAAGCCGCCGCACTCTTATCTGCAACTCGGTCAATTGCTCGCTGGATGTTTGCACTAGGCATATTCGCAGCCTTAGCTTTTTCAATCGCCATCGCCAAACTTGAGTTCAGCGCTGGGTCTGTGCCGCCACGTGCTGCAATAGCAATTTGATTACCCAATTTCGTAAAAATCGCGCCGCGCTTAGCGTCAACAATCGCTTTTTGTCGGTGAGTTGTAGCCCATTTACTGTGTCCTGACATAATTTCTCCTAAAGTTATTTGCTATTTCAATCTGTTACTATTATACACTACTCCACAATATTTATCTTAGCGAGGTCCAATTTAGTTTGCTTTTTCATCCAAATCATTGCCAAAATTAGCGCCACATATAAAACCGCACACTGCCATAAATTGATACTAACTTCCATTTGAGCCCACTCAAATCCAGCCGTCCAATTGGTGACTTGAATCATATAGCCAAGTAGCCACGTCGTTGGAATTGCAATCAACGCGCCAATCATCGGCACAAAAACCAGCACGCCCGACATAAACGTCAGCAGCATCGCTAGCGGTACAAACGGCAAAATCAACATATTCGCAATTAGCGCCACATTACTAATCACGCCGAAACTCATCATAAGTAGCGGCAATGTCATAATTTGCGCCGACAAAGTTTCAATTAAAATTTGTCGAAACGCGCCCGGCTCTTTATTACCAAAAAAGTAAGAATGAAGAAGTGGCGCCAACATAATTACACCCGCGAAAGAAGCAAAACTTAATTGCCAGCCCAAATCGCCCCAACCAAATTGCGGATTTATCAATAGCGTGATTGCTGCCGACACGGGAAGCAGGACCAGTGGATGAATTGTCCGGCCGTAATACCACGCCGCCAAACTCAGTCCCGCCACCAAACCAGCCCTCGACATGCTGGGACTTAATCCAGTCACCGCCATAAAACCAATTATCATAACAGCCGCACTGAGCATTGCTAAATATTTTGATCGCTTAGCGAATAATCGTCGCGCTAAACGAACTAAAATTGTCAAATTATAGCCGCTCGCCACCACGATATGCGTTAATCCGGCAATTTTCAAATTGTCACTTAATTCAGTCGGCATAGCACGCCTTAAGCCCAATAAAAATCCCAGCCCCAACGCGGACTCTGATTCCGGAATATGCTCACGAACTCGCCCCGCAAACCAATCACGAACTCCCACCGCCACATCACCCGGAACGGGTCTTTCGGCGCTAATAATTTTCGCCCGATATATACTTGCTGAAAAAGCCCCGAATCCCGCCGTCATTTTACCCTTAACCTTCACAATATCACTACGCTTAATTGAGTTTTTATCTGGCGTCGTCACCCAAATTTGTCCTGGCAATTTTTCATTATTCATCCGCAAATTGCCCAATCTAAGAACCGTTTGACTATTTTTATCGAGATCAGGATCCTCCAAAACTTGACCTTGGATAATTGCGACTTTTCCGATTAACGAATCATAAACCTCCACGCCTTTTCTGCCAATTTCACCACGCCAAAGACCAATCAAAACTCCAGAAATAATTGCTAAAATCACGAAAAATCGCCAGCGCCAAATTGCCACGATTACGAAAATAGCCAGCCCGACCAATAAAAATAATGAGTTCGCCGCAAACGACCGCGGTATGTAATGGATGGAAATTACGCCAATTGTCAGACCGAGGCACCACGCCGCCACCAACCAAGAAATATGCAACTTCTCAAATAGCCATCTATTCATACTTAAAGTATATCTACATTTGGAGCTACAAAAAAGACTCCACCAAGGGAGTCGATTTCATCAAATTTGGAGGGTCCACCGGGGCTTGAACCCGGGACACCCTGCTTAAAAGGCAGGTGCTCTAACCAACTGAGCTATGGACCCATTCGGAATATCCGCTTTCTTCATCCTAGCACAAACCAGCATAAAGGTCAATGCTTAGTGAGTTTATGTCCGCCAGTATGCAGTGAAAAAATGTCAATTAGACCGCACACCAGACCAAACGTGGCCACATACCGCCAATTATTCGCGAAAATCCTATACAACTCCAGCGCCTGTCCGTCTAGTGATATATATTTTCCCAGAGGAACCACCAATAGCGCTGCTGTCAAAAACGCGATTCCCGCCGCCGAGACAATTCTCTCATGTTTTTTCTGATATCTAGGTCCGCTTAAAAGAAGCATAATTAACGGAACCAACGTTAAAACTAATCCCGAAATTACACCATTTGGCAATAAACCAGTTTCCAATTTCAAGCCGTCCAGCACTCCTGTCAGCCAGCTACCCCACCATTCTGACAGTAAAAATCCCGTCGCCAACGACAACGCCAATGGACCGAATCTTCGAGATGAAACAAATGCAACCGCAAAAACCGTTACTAAAATTGCTCCAAATAGAATTATCACGCTCATTTATCCTCCTCCAAATCAAATTTTACCTGCGACCCAATTGTAGCGCTCGCCCGCTTAGCAACTCCCGCCTTCACCTCCAACACATACTTTGCCGGAACTGGTGGCGCATATTTTTCATGCGGCTCAGCGTCTGGCTTGACGTTATGTTTTACATAGACAACGCGCTTTTTATCATTGATCCAAATCATATCGACCGAAAACTTCATATCTTTCATCCACATTTTGTGACGATCGTTATGGTCAAATACGAACAGCATGGCATAATTCTCATCAATTCCCAGCCTTCCAGACAAGCCTTTCCGCTGCGATTCTTCGTCATTAGCAATTTCCGCTCGAAGCATCGTCTTATTCAGGTAAATCATTTCCGTTTTTGGCGAAACCGTTCGAAAAGCATAAAAAATTGCCCCACCAATAACCATCAGCATACCGCAGATAAATATCCATTTGATGACAGTCTGAGTTACTGTCGAGTGACGAGGCTCGTCCATAAACCTATTATAACAAGTTTATGCTTAAGCGCCGATTTTATCTTTTTTATTGCCACGCTTAGCGTTTCGATCGATGTATTCAATTATCTTTCCAGCAACGTTACGGCGAGTAATTTTCTCAATTCCAAATCCTGGACTAGCATTAACCTCCAGCACCAAAGCTCCACGACTTGATCTCATGAAGTCGACTCCAGCAACCGTTAATCCCATTGCCTTAGCGGCTTTCACGCACATTTTACGCTCAGAATCTGTCAATTTTATACTGGTTCCTTCGCCGCCCTTGTGTAAATTGCTACGAAAATCATCGTCCAAACTCTGACGCTTCATACTAGCCACCACTTGACTGCCAACCACAAACGCACGAATGTCGACACCAGCCGACTCTCTAATAAATTCCTGAAGCAGTACGTTCGTGCCGTCCGAGTTGGTCAAATAAAACGCCTGTAGAACCGACTTGGCAGCCTTCTTAGTTTCCGCCAGAACCACGCCATTTCCGTGCGTGCCGCGCGCTAACTTAATAATCGCCGGCATACCACCAATCTCTTCAATGAGCGAATCAATGTCAGTCGCGTTTCGGGAAAAGACCGTCTTCGGGATCGACACTCCCGCTTTAACTAATAACTGCGTTGAGCGTAATTTGTCCCGCGCCCTAGTAATCGCAATCGAGCGATTCATGAAAAACGCCTTCGGATACATCATCTCCAATTGACGCAAAACCGCTGTTCCATACTTTGTCATGTGGCTCGCGATTCGCGGAATTACCACATCAAATTCACCAATTTCCCTACCTTTGTAAATGACCGTCGGATGCTTTTCGTCAATTGAAACGTAGCAGTTTTTATACTTAATAACTTTAACTTTATGACCGCGTTTTTCAGCCTCTTCTTTCAGGCGAAGCGTCGAATAATTAATGTTGCCGTTGGATAAGATTGCAATTCGCATTATTTTTCTTCACCTTTCTGATGATATTTTTTATAAAATTCGTATGGATTCAATTTTACTTCTTCATTAAGACTAGCAGTTACGGACGGTTTTTTCCTGCGAACATTTTTTCTTGATACGTCCACTAGGAATTTTCCAGAAATCGACCGTCTTCCGATTAACACCGGGAATTCATTCTTCGACCGATCAGATAGATTCATCAACATTTTAATTTTTCGCCCGCCAAGCTTTACCCAAAAGTGCGTTCGATAACGAATCTGATTTTGACCCATTGCAGAGCGTACGCTAGCCACAGAATAATCAGTTCTCTTAAATATTTTACCGTTATAATAGGGCGAACCTTCACCAAACAAAGAAAATTTCAACACTCCATCTTTATCAATGCGAATATTACTCGCCCAAATCGCACTGGAATCGGCGCCCGTATCAATTTTAGCTGGGACTTTTTGCGCTCGCTTGCCAAAATCCACAAGCTCAGTCGACCCAATAATGGTTTTTTCTTTCATACGTCAATATTATGGCATAATTTATGATATATATCAAATGTATAATACCCCACTACACACTTTTCGATTCAAGTATTACACGTCTGTTGTCCACTGAAGTATTCACCTTCCCAGCAAGAAGCAACGACAGTAAAAAGTCATCACCTTTTATAGATTCTAGGTATCTCCAAACTTCTACCGAACCATTATAATAGCTCAGATCCTTAAATAAAGGCATGTCGTTTGTTCCGCGGAAGCTTCGTAAAGTCTGAGTAAAAGCAGTCTTTTTCGCTTTCTCTATCTGCTCATCGTTAATCTCGCCTCCATCTCTAACGGAGTCGAGTAGCGACAATCTCCATTTCACTTCAAATGCGCCACGAAAATCTTTTTCATCATAATACGCCAATCCGGCAGTTATATAGTGATCAACACCGCGCTCAGCAAACTTTCCGCTCAAAGCCTGCTCCATCACCACGCCCAGCCCTTCCTCGGCGTCATAATAGTCGCTCAATCCAGATCTCAGAGGAAGCATATCCGTTTCTCCGCCAGTAATAGACCTCAGCATATGGATGCCAATCTCATGAACTACCAAATTCTCAACCTTTTTGCGAGATCGCATCATACCATTGTCGGGAATAACTATTCTTTTCTCGGAGGATTTTACATTAACAGAAGTAGCCTTCTCTACAGAAACCGTCCAACCCTCCGCTGCTCCAGCATAACCCTTTGAATCATTATTGAACTCTTCTTCGATAATATCAGTAAATATTTTCTGCAACTCATACGGATCAAATTCTTCTTGCTCATTAGGAATATGACTTAGCATGCCTCCATATAAAGACTCTGCTACACTATGCATCCATTCCACTGTTTCGTCTGATGGACGGAACCTCTCTGGGATATCCATTCCAGGCTTGAAATTAACCATACCGAATAACTCTTTCCGCAGTTCATTCGCTTTTCCTGTCAATTTTTTGCTATGAATAGCGTTTAATTTTCCACCCAACAGAGAACGATAGGTATCTTCGTCTGGCTCACCGTAAGATTCAATATTCAGATGTCTATACTTCTCAGCGGCAGCTTTCTTTTTCTCTTCTGATTTTGCATTGTTATACTGTTGCGCATAATTAAGTAGCGTCGTCTTCTTTGAGTAATCTGCGATGAACTCTTCGTAAATGCCTCTGTGTGATGACGGTAGGCTAGGATGATTTAATATCTTATTACCAATCTCCTGTATCTTTTCTGCAGCTTCGTCAAAATCAGCAGAATTGAGCTTTTCATAGTAAAACTGAGGGTTTCTAACCTCCCCAGAAAGAAACCTCTCCTCCTCTTCTTTGCGATTTGATGGATTAAACATCGTAACAATTTTTGGCGACAAATCCGTTAACTGACTATAAAGGTCCTCTACAGAAGACTGATTTTCAATTGTTTCTATTGTATTAAGGGTCGCCTCTTTATTCATGTGGCATATTATAGCATAAAAACTATCTTTTTGCAATATCTTGTCTTTTGCTTCTTTGAGCTCTCGCTACCACAATTATCACCGCTACAATGATAGATATACCGGCCAAAATAGCTAATACATAAGTGTATCCCGACAATAGATATATCAAAGCTAATGTCACACATACAGCACCCCAGATCGTAATCAGTCGTTTGTTAAGCACCAACCCCATGACAACCATCAATGAATGCTCTATTAGGAATAATATTTCCATAACACTGTCTCCTGCGAACGCCAGGATGAGAGTTGGCAGACTAAACACAGAGAGAGCCAATACTAAATGTACTGTCGTAGACTTATGAATATACCCCAACCAACGCCACGACATCATCGCTCCCGAAAGAATTGCCGCTGACCACAAATATGGTATTGTGATATCGTGAACGGGTAGGGCTAGGTTTTTAATAGTAAATAAAACGCCGCACAAAATCAGGATCACACCTGAATCAAAATATAAAATATTCTTTTTAGGAACACCTTCGAGAATCAAGGCGATACCATTAATTATCCACACTAGCGCCGCCAGAATCACTGACGCCGCCGTAGCGCTAACTGATGTAGTAATAGACAATAAGCCTACCGACCAGCCGATGGCGCTATAGAATGAAGAGTAATACCAACGACTCGACATCTTTCTGATTCGCGCAGCAATAGCCAGACCGTAAAACACCGCAAAAACAACCAGGGCAACGACTGACATGAATTCGAGTGGAATAGCAAACCATTGAGCTATAAGGTAAAGCAACAACACTAGACTCGGGTGCGCAGCTACTGTCATTATTCGCCAATCTCGTTTAGCAAGTACCGCCATATAAAGAGCCGCTACAGCTGCTAGCCATCCCAATATTTTGAACGACAGATCATATGTTGCCGGTAGATTAATTATTGGAAGCACTATCGCTGGAACTATAGCAGCACACAGCGTCATATCACCAATAATTGACGATTGCCTATTCATTCGCAGCGTCCAATACAAAGACCCAAAACCAACTAGACTCACCCATGCAGCAATTGCGAGATTGTCATTAAACGGTATATTCAACCAATGCAGGAATAATAAAACAAAGATGATTGTCGTAAGATATGCCCCGCCCAAATAAACCTCTCTACGACATCGGTAAAACGCATAGTATAGTGACACCACTAACGGCAGCCAAACTATCGGATGAATTGACGACAACACAACAATGATAGCTACGCCAATAATAGAATATAGAAACAGCTCACGACTTTTGATGGCTGCATTGCTATGACGACGATAAAGCCACTCTGCTATTAATAGCGACGACACATTTATCCACGCCATTAAAATAGAGACGTTTTCACCAGACACCGCAAAACCTAAAGCTAGCAAAAATACTGACAACATTAAAGAGGTATGGACTCCAACTACAAACTCATAAACTTTTTCGCGCCATACAGCCACACTCATAATGCCAGCGCCGATAGCTATCGCGCCCGATAGACACATCAGGGCTTCCTCTGTCGCATAAGTGGCTATCATCGCTGAAGTAAACATTGCCATTAATAGCCAAGTTGACGCAGCGCCATACACTAAAGCAGCCTGACTTTTACTAATATTCGGACGCTTCAAAATTAGCAATCGGCAAATAACTGGCAGTGGCGTCATGAATAGAAAAATTAGACACTGTACGCGTGGTGCTATAGATATATCAATATTGAATAGTGTTATACCAATCGGCACCAATAGAATCCCAGATATCACAACCATAACACCGAAGCGGACACGACGTAACAAAAAAAGGATTGCAAGACTAATCGCTGAAATAACACTAATAAAGGTAAAGGCAATCGTCATTCGTAGCGAATCTCCAGAGCCGATCACGCCAAACAAAGCACTTAGCGACACAACAAAACTAGCCCACAATACTATTTCATGATGTCTATCGTACTGTTTCTGAATGTACATTGATACAGCGGACCAGATTATATTTCCAAGTGTCACTAACCCTAGAATCACGCTTACGACCAACTGATTATCGTCAGATAAATACATTGTGAAACTAGTAGCCATCACCATTAACAATAAGCGAGCTGTTGTCAATTCATAAGTACGCATCTTTTTAGACTTCTCGACAAGAGCAACCGTAAAGTAATATGCAACGCTAGTAAATAACAATACGCTAATATCTAATGTGCCCATATATGCCGACGAACTAAGCGCAATAAACATCGTCATCGGCACGATAAACGGATTTACAACGTTTAACGGTTCGACAAACTGACGAGGAAAGCGACTAGAAAAATACGCAGCCACAGTCATCAAACATCCAAATAGCAGCATTACAACGTAATACCAGACCAGCTGCGCATGCACAATAGCCGGCAAACTAGTCGTCATCGTAAACATCGATAGCAGCGATACATAAGCAAGGGGTATACTATTCAATCTCACTGTAGCATCAACACACAAAACAGCACCAATTACAGAGCTAATAAGCCAGCACCATGCGGGGTCAATACCTAAAAGTAAATTCATAGTCCAGCCGCCAATTGGCACAGCAGCCAAGGCCGTACCAATAAGCGCTGTCGACGCAGATTTTAATATTGGCAAGCGAGCATACAATATCTGACCAATAATATAATAAATAAAAATAAACAGCCACACCAATCCAAACCTAAGTTGGATAGATAGATTAATTGCCTGAGCTAGAAGCAATATTCCCGCAGTCAGAAGTAGCGATGCCGTATATAGCGCTATATTAATTGTAGTCTTACGACCTCTCTCCTTTTCCTTGTCATCAATATGTGATGCTCGTTCAATATTATTCTCAACAGGCGCAGCAACCGTATTTACTCTCTCTTCAGATGTGGAAATACTAGTAGGAATTATATTATCGAGATTCTCATTTTTACTGATATTTAACGGCGTATTCGCAATCCGCGAAGCGGCGTTTTGATTCTCGGTGATAAGCCTCACTTGACCGTTGTCATTCTCAATTTTGGCGCATCCATTTTGTGCATCACGCACACCATCCCAATATCCCTGCCGATAATCTTCAGAATAATTAGACGGCTGGCTATTACCTCTCTGTAATAATCTTATTAGCTTAATTACTACAATAATAGCTATTACCAGAAAAATTAATCCCATACCTTCAATCCCTCTTATGTTAGCTTCAGTATAGCACAGGATTTTTTCTCGGCAAATATACTAGGAAAACAACCCTCGTTTTTTCGCGCCCTTAAATTGCTCCAAAAGCTCCTTCTGCTTTTTGGTCAATTTAGTTGGCGTATCAACAATAACACCCACAATATGCGGGCCACGAGATTCGCTGTGTAAATGTGGCACGCCATGACCTGACAACTTGAAGTCGGTGCCGCTCTGAGTACCCGCTGGGATTTTCATCGTTATTATGCCGTCCACAGTCTCTACATCAATCTCCGTTCCCAGTGCCGCATCAACCATAGAAATATGTTCTTCGCTGAGAATAATATTACCCTCACGAGTGAATTTTTTATGCGCCTTAACACGAATGTGGACATACAAATCACCTCTACTGCCACCAGCAACCGCTTCACCACGATCGCGCAGACGAATTGTCGCGCCATCATCAATCCCTGCCGGAATTTTAATAGTGATATCCTGATTCTGTCGGGTCGTTCCTTTCCCTCGACAAACTGAACATTCTTTTTCAGGAACTTTTCCCTTACCGTGACAAGTTTCACAAACAACCGCCTGCTGAATTTGTCCAAACAGCGAATTCATCGTTCGAGTTTGCTGACCCGCGCCCTTACAAGTTGGGCACGTTTTCATTCCAAACCCTGGCTCGGCGCCATCGCCATGACAATGCTCACATTCAACATCCAGCATTAAACTAATTTTCTTTTCTACACCAAATACCGCGTCCTCAAAACTTAATGTTACGCTAGTTTCAACATCACGTCCACGCGAACGACCATTTTCAGCGCCGCCAGCTGCGCCACCGAAGAATTGGCTAAAAATATCACCTAGTCCACCATCACCAAAATCAAAGTGAACGTTTTGACCACCGAATCCACCAAATCCTTCAAACGGATTACCAGAAAAACCGCCACCAGACGCGCCACCAACGCCAGCATGACCAAATTGATCATAACGCTGTCGCTTCTGTTTGTCTTTCAGAACTTCATAAGCTTCATTAATTTCCTTAAATTTAGCCTCGTCGCCGCCCTGTTTGTCAGGATGATATTTAATTGCTAATTTACGAAAAGCCTTTTTTATCTCATCTTCAGAAGCGGTCTTTGGAACGCCCAATATTTCATAATAATCACGCTTGCTCATACCTTGTATATTATACGCGTTTAGCACTCTCAGTGCAAGAGTGCTAAGTCCAAAAAAGGCCACTCTTTTTATCGAGCAGCCTTCTTTGTAAATACGTTAGGTTTATTTTTCGTCGACAATTTCGCCTTCGACCGGCTCGTCTTTATCAGACTCGGGCTTCACAGCTCTTCATCAAACTTGACAGGTAACATTTCTGTATAGATTTTTGTCTCACCATCAGAGCTGAATTCTATCATGAGAGTACCTTGTCTGTAACTACCTAGGTCACAATCTAAACCATAAGGGTATACTTTTACATCTCTATCCCTATTTTTCATGCCGCTTTCTACAATCAAGTTATCAACACGCTCCTGAGATGTTGGCGTCATTATCCATTTACCATCAGGATCTTTGTGATATTCGCCAGGAGTCATAATAACCATCTTGCAACTAACCGGCGACTGCTGTTCTACCCCCCCATTTCTCCACGTAAAACTAAACCGCTCAATTGATCCCCTAACGGAGAATAATGCTGTATATACCCTCGCTTCGTACCGTCGGGAAACTCAGAGACCACAGCTACAGCCGTACAGCCTGACAACCCGAAGGTAGCGATCTTCTTTTCTTCGCCAGGCACTGCGGTAATATCCCCTTGGCTATCCATTTCAATTAATTTAGTACCCGCAGACTTCTCTATTTCATAAAAAGACGGAGTACTATGAGTCTCTTCGTTTGGCAAAAATACGGAAGATTCGCTCGGCTCAATCATTATAAAATCCCTCTGAGGTCTATATAACGCCGAATTTTCATCATCGTAAAGACTTGCGGTCAGAGCATCTGCACCCATAAAAATGCGAATATATTCCGACACTCTCTTCTGAAGGCGAGACTCATCTAAATATGATTCAATTATACCTTTTGTCATTGCAGTTTATATAATATCATATTTTGTAAAAATAGTCAATAAGTTTATCCTCATTAAAGAGGGGCTGCTCACACTAGAGTAGCCCCTGACGATATTAGTATCTAAGACCTCTCAAGTCGTTTAGTAGCACCGGCTATTTCTCGTCAACCACCTCGCCTTCGACCGGTTCGTCTTTATCAGACTTTTTGTCGCCAGCTTCATCAGCTTTTTTATCGTCGGCTGATTGTTGATACATCTTAGCCCCGATTGGCATAATCGCATCATTCAAGGCTTTAATTGCAGCATCCAATTCGTCCTTATCTTCAGAATCTTTGTGCTTTTCAGCCTCTTCGACAGCCTTTTCAATCGCTTGCTTATCATCGTCAGAAATCTTATCTTTGAATTCGTCCGGCATTTTCTTTGCCTGATAAATAGCGTTTTCAAGCTGATTCTTCGTATCGATAGTTTCGCGTTTTTTCTTGTCTTCGTCCGCGTGAAGTTCAGCTTCTTTTTGCGCCTTCTCAATATCTTCCTTACTCATATTGCCAGAGTTTTGAATAGTGATTGATTGCTCCTTGCCGGTTCCCTTGTCTTTAGCCGTAACGTTAAGAATACCGTTGGCGTCAATATTAAAGGTCACTTCAATTTGAGGCACGCCGCGTGGTGCTGGTGCGATACCGTCAAGCACAAAACGACCCAAGCTCTTATTGTCATTAGCAAACTCGCGCTCACCTTGAAGAACGTGAATTTCCACCTGAGGCTGGTTATCTGCAGCTGTCGAGAAAACTTCGCTCTTGCTTGTTGGAATTGTAGTATTTCGATCAATCAACTTCGTCGATACGCCGCCCATCGTCTCAATTCCAAGAGAAAGCGGAGTCACGTCCAGAAGCAACACATCCTTAACATCGCCAGCCAAGACACCACCTTGAATTGCAGCACCAACAGCCACAACCTCATCTGGGTTCACGCCTTGCATCGGATCTTTTCCAAAGAAATTCTTTACACGCTCGACCACAGCTGGCATACGAGTCATTCCACCAACCATAACTACATTGTTAATGTCGGACTTAGAAAGTTTGGCATCCTTCAAAGCCTTTTCTACTGGACCATCCAAGCGATCCAATAGATCCTTAACTAAATCCTCCAACTTGGCACGACTCAAGCTCATCTCAAAGTGCTTTGGACCATCGGCATCAGCGGTAATAAATGGAATGTTGACTTCATACTCCGTAACCGTTGATAATTCTTTCTTCGCCTTCTCAGCCTCGTCCTTTAGGCGTTGCATCGCCGCATTATCTTTACGAAGATCAATTCCCTCCTTCGACTTGAAGTCATCCAAGAAGTAGTTGACAATAGCGTTGTCGAAATCTTCACCGCCAAGGTGCGTATCACCATTAGTTGCCTTAACTTCAAACACGCCGTCACCTAGTTCCAGCACAGACACGTCAAACGTACCACCACCAAGGTCGAACACTACGATAGTTTCGTCATTCTTACCCTTTTCCAGACCGTACGCCAAAGCTGCAGCTGTCGGTTCGTTGATAATACGCTTAACTTCTAGTCCAGCAATTTTACCAGCATCCTTAGTTGCTTGACGTTGTGAATCGTCAAAGTAAGCCGGCACCGTAATCACTGCTTCCGTCACTTTTTCACCTAAGAAAGCTTCGGCGTCAGCCTTGATTTTGCTAAGAATCATTGCTGAAACTTCTTCTGGCGTATATTCCTTATCGCCCATTTCGACCGCCACGCCAGTACCTTTTTTAACAATCTTGTACGGCATGATATCCAAGTCTTTTTGAACTTCCTTATCGTCAAACTTACGACCAATCAAACGCTTAACACCGTAAATCGTGTTTTTTGGATTTGTTACACGCTGACGCTGAGCAACTTGACCGACAAGTCGTTCGCCCTTTTTATTAACCGCAACTACAGATGGCGTAGTGCGATTACCTTCGGCATTAGAAATAACCTCTGGTTTTCCAGCTAGCATATATGCAAATGCGCTGTTGGTTGTACCAAGGTCAATACCAATAATTTTACCCATATGATTCCCCTTTCTGTTATGATCACATCTGGTCTATATCTTATATTCATTCTAGCACTCTTTCGTGGCGAGTGCCAACTATCTCAGTATAAATAATTAGCACTCTCGTGTCAAGAGTGCTAACAACTGTTTTTTCGCAATCAAATTATTGACGGGCAACTTTTACCATTGCGTCGCGAACAACTGAGCCGTTAAAAGTATAACCGGCACGAAGCTCCTCGGCAATAACTTCCTTGTCACCATCCGTCGATTCGTCAAATTGAACAGCCTGATGAAATTCAGGATTAAACAAAGTGCCAGGTTTGACGTCAATTTTCTCCAAACCAATCTCTTTCAATTGCTTGTCAAGCTGCTTACTCAGACCAGCCACGCCCTTAACCCACGCATTATCTTGGAGTTCCTCTGGAACGTTGGCAACAGCTCGCTCAATTGTATCAATGACTGGCAATAATTTCATCACCGACTTAGTCTGGCCCAACTCGTGCGCTGATTGTTTTTCCGCTTCCACGCGCTTACGATAATTCTCAAAATCCGCTCGAGTTCGCTGCAAATCCGACGTCAGCTCAGCAACTTCTTTCTCTAAATCTTCAGATTTTTTATTCTTCGTCATTTTTCCTCCTTTTAGCCACTACAAGACTTCTTCCAGCATCGCGCCCGTACGACGCACCAGCTCCATCGTTCGACGATAATTTTGTCGCGTCGGACCAATCACACCGATGTAATTATCGCCACCAGACGATGACTTAAATTTACTTATAATCAACGTAGCTCCACTACTTTTACCGATTGGGTTTTCGCTACCAATAAACACATTTAACGGTTCGTCCGGCGCCGCTTCACGCAGCCACGGTTCGATATTGTCAATCAATTTAGCAACTGCCTGAACGTGATCGCCGTCACCAAACTCTGGCTGACTAAAGAGCTGAGTCATTCCGTTCATATACAAACTCGAACCAAATGACGCAAAACCAAAATTGCCAGTCATTTCCACCAAACCATCAACCGCTCGACGAATCGCTTTGTCTGAAGTATCAACATTTGAATTGACATGCGCCTCAATTGCTTTCGTGCTGCTATCAATACCGCTCGGCAATTCCGTCATTTGCGCCGCCGTGATTCCATTGACATAAAAACGATATCCCTTATCTGTCGGAATTCGACCCGCGCTCGTGTGGGGCGCCTCAATAAATCCCATCTCCTCAAGTTTTGCCATTTCACTGCGAATCGTGGCACTACTCA
The DNA here is from genome assembly GCA_937921475.1 of uncultured Candidatus Saccharibacteria bacterium. Classification (GTDB taxonomy): domain Bacteria; phylum Patescibacteriota; class Saccharimonadia; order Saccharimonadales; family Saccharimonadaceae; genus Nanosynbacter. The sequence continues at coordinate 76,297 of CALFPG010000012.1, forward strand.
CGCCAAATAATTTGGCTAGCGTTACACTACCAACTGGCGCCGCAATTTCAGCGTATTGCTCAATAATCGCGACAAGGATTGCTTGTTGACGTTCGGTCATAGTCCAATTATATCGCAAATCTAGCACTCATACAAGCAGAGTGCCAAGCCTTATCGTCTTTCCGTAAAGTAGCGCGCTGCATCTGAAGAAAACAACATCATAATCATAATATGCACACCAATCGAGATCAAAAGCAGCATAATCGACGCATTAATTCGCCCAATTGTCACGGATAAAGATTCGGTGACAATAGCTAATGTCGCCACAGAAAGTAGCGAGATTCGCGCCCGACTGCTTCCTCGAAGCAGCAGTCCAACTAGCACGATTTCCGCTACAACCAGCAGAACATTAAAACCAGCCATCATTGACAACATGGTATTCGCGGCATTTATATCAATTCCGTCAATATTCGCAACTTGCACCAAAGTCGTCGGCCAGCTAGAAAAGTCCACCAACATTTGCCCAATTGTGAACAACGACGCCAGAATCATTAGTCCGCCGCCAATTAAAATCTGCGGTGGTCGGCGGCCCCAAAGCTCTTCCAATAAGGTTTCGTGATTTCGCGGATGACGATCATAAATTGTGCCGTCCATAATCACCCCGAGCCGCGTTGAAGCCGTGACATTATCGTCAGCCTTTATCCGACCAACTCCCAAAATTGGCAAATCGCCATCAGTGCGGATAGAGTCTCCAAGACCGTTGCGCGAATGATAGCCCGTTGAAAAATCCTTTAATATCGTCACTCTAACATTTTTATTGTTACTTTTAACCGACTCAATAATATAATCTCGTTCAATATCAATATTCTCGTCAATTTTATGCGTGAACTGAAAAGTAAACAAAGAAAAGCCAACACTCTTATCGTATGTACCAGCCGCCAACCAATCAACTCGATGACCGCCAGGAAGAAGCCAGCCATTTGGACAGCGCCAAAACCTAACATGATGACGACGCCTTGGATTGCCGTCAACTTCCTGCTGATAAGCAAAGTCCTGCCGCCTGCCAAACAAAAATGCTGGCGACACCGGTGCATTTGGATAGCTACGACCGCTCAGCACCGTAAGCACCATTTTCCAAGCTGATCTCGGAGTTATATCATCCGCCAAAACCCAGCCAGCCTCAGTCATTGCCTTATGAAGCTTTTCTTCCGAGCCGCGCACACTCAAATTGACAGGGTCGCTTAATACTCCGTCCGCTGTTCGTGTCCTGCCGATAAAATAATTCGGTACGTACATATTGCTCAAAATTCGATGAAGCCTAGGCAGCGCCAAATATGCCACAATTATCCACACAACAAAGAACAAGCCAACCAGCCACCAACCGCCCGTCGCCCAACCTTCTCTAAGCACCAACCACGCTAACCAAAACGACGCCAAACCTGCAAAGATAAAAAAGGATTGGTCTAACAGTGTAGTCAAGGTCTTCGAGGAACGATCTTGCCTGGCTGCTATTTTTTTTGGAGTTTTTACTGAACTCATAGATTAATTATATCATTGAGAAGATTTCGAGCTACCAAACGCGCCTCGTCATCCTGACGCTTAAACACGTCGCCGCGCAAAATAATTTCCTCGGTCACTCGAATTGCTCGCTCCAAATCGTCATTGATAATCACGTGATAATACGGAACTTCAAGCGCGTAAGCCAACTCTTTTATCGCCGAGGCATGACGCTTTGGCCACTCCGCTTGAAAATCTTCTTCGGTTGCGTAGCGCTTTTTTAATCGCTCAATCCAAGTTTGGCTATTTGGCGGCACAATAAAAATCGCAATGCTATCTGGCGCCAGTCGCTCATATTCCTCCACACCCTGAACGTCAATGTCAGTGATTGCCACGCGGTTCTGATCATGCGCTAATTTCAACTCAGCCACTGACGTCCCATAAACTGTACCGTGGACAAACTTCGCTTCGATGAATTCATTATTTTGTAGCATATTTTCGGCAGTTTGCGAATCAATAAAGTGATAATCAATTCCATCTTGCTCGGCACATCCATTATTTGTGCGTGGCGCGCGCGTAGTGTGAGAAACGATATCGCGAAACTCTGGGGACTTCAGTAATTGTTTTTTTATCGTGTCTTTGCCTGCACCAGAAATTCCCGCAAGCAGCGCAATTTTCGTACTTTTAACCAACTCAATTGTCGATTCAGTTGGCTGATAATTTGTAATAAGATCTTCAATACTTGACATAATATCTACCTATAATAACTCATCAAGTACAGATTGCCAATTGGGAAATTCAGAACTTCCAAAACGAATAAGCCGACCAGGAAACTCGCCCGCACCGTTCGCTGTCCGATCGTCAATCAAAATATCGCCTCGACTCAAATTCTTTGCTGACGAAAAAATAACCTTACGGAAGAAAACATTATCCGAACCTTCGCCGCCAAAATATTTTTTCACCCACGCCAACTTATCACCCAAAGCCGTCGGATTTTCCCACGGAGAAGAAGATAAAATATATAAATCGTATTTGTCTTTCAGGGCGTAAACCGCCTCTATAGCTTCAGGCACTGGATCCATCAAAGAAAAAATTCCTGGAATATTATCATGCTTACCAGCAAACTCATCAATCAACTCAGGCGATATCTTCGTTAAAGCAGATTTGAAATCCGCCAAAACACCATCCATATCAATATAAACAATAGGTTTTTTCACAATTAATCCCTTTTCAACATTACCATAAATGCCTCGCTCGGTATGTCGACTTTACCGAAGCGCTTCATGCGCTTTTTACCGCGAGCTTGTTTGGCGAGGAGCTTCTTTTTACGACTGACATCGCCGCCATAAAGATAGCCCGTAACATCTTTTCGATAAGCGCCGATATTTTCCCTGGCAATAAATTTACCGCCAATTGCCGCTTGCAATGAAACCTCAAAACTCTGACGCGGCACAACTTCCTTCAATTTCTTAACAATCTCACGCCCCAAATGTTGAGATTCTGACCGATGACACATTACACTCAACGAATCAACCATTTCGCCTGCCACATAAAAATCGACGCGCACCAAATCTTCCACTTGATAATCCGCCAACTCATAATTAAACGAACCGTAGCCACTGGTAATAGATTTCAATTGGTCATAAAAATCCGTTAATAAATTCGCAAGAGGCGCCGCAAATGAAATCAGCGCCCGCTCGTCAATGTAACTCAGGTTTTTCTGGCGACCACGCTTGCCCACAATCAACTGAATCACCGCGCCTATGTAATCCTGTGGCACGACAATTTCGCCATCAATCCATGGTTCGCGAATCTCTTTTATCTGCGCTGGGTCGGGCAATTCGCTGGCGGATTTAATATCCAATTCCTCGCCATTCGTCAGACTAACTTGATAATCAGTACTCGGATTCGTAACAATCAAATCCAAATTATACTCACGCTCTAGTCGTTCGCGAATAATGTCCATATGAAGCAGACCCAAAAATCCAATTCGCACACCGTAGCCCAGTACTGGCGAATTTTCCGGCTCAAACTGCAACGCCGAATCGCTCAGACTCAACTTTTCAATTGCCTCTTTCAGGTCATTGTAGTCTTCGTTGGACACCGGGAAAAACCCCGCATAAACAAACGGCTTGACTTCTTTATAACCTGGAAGTGGTTGGACAGTAATTTCTTTGATCATATCCTCGGTAGATATTATACCATTTTTATTATGGAGAAAGATCGTCTTCCGGTATGCAGTTTCGTCTTTTGCTAATTGTAGGATATACTTTTTTCGTTAACATCTAGCTCTATTTTTTTCGCGAAAACAACTGACGATCCACTATTGCCCACGCCGCCAGCATAGCATAATTAGTAATCTTGCCTGCGTCAATTATACTCTGCACATCAGCAATCGGCAACCACTGCGAAATAATCTGCTCTGCGTCGTCCGGCTGATGCCGATAATCCGCTCTAGCGTATTCCCCGTAGACCACATACAACTTAGCGTTAGTACGACGATTGTCAGGATAGAACCATCCACATTCTCGCAAATTATTCATAGCGACACCAGATTCCTCGGCCAACTCTCGCCTCGCAGCTGCGCAAGCGTCCTCGCCCACCTCAATTTTACCACCTGGTAGCTGATATAATACCTCGTCCACAGGATAAGAATATTCTTGCTGCACAAGGATAGTATCACCACGACGACACACTACAACTACTCCGCCATACCCAAGATAAGGGTAATAGATGTAGTGGATTAATTTACCATCAGGCAACTTTACCGTGTCCTCTACCACAGTGAGTCGCGGATGTTTAAGCAATGTATGCGACGATAGTGCGTGCCATTTACTAAGGATATTTTCTTTTGAAGTCATAGTTCAATTAAGGCTTTTATATTTTTATCCACCATAGCCCAAAACCGACGAATTTTCTGACTCGAACTGTAGTGTCGAATCGCTCAGGTTCAACTTTTCAATTGTCTTAGACATTCACTAGCAATTATACCATTCTTTACAACTAGACAGTTATGTTAAACGCTCATTGCCGTTGTATTGGCAGGGTTTTGCGGCTATGGAATATACGAAGTATGCATATCAACCTGCTTTGAAGGAGATTTTAAAGGATACAAGAACGGCAATTCTCTATTTGGCACAATATCATAAAATCTTTGATATTGCTCGCCCTCGAATTCTTCTTCGTTTCCTTCACAGAAGTGCAGCTGAGGATGTTTCCTTGATATTCCTACTCGTTGCACCAATAGTCCAGCACGGGACCAATATTCCGAAGTTGTGTCAGCTTCCAACCCATATCTAGCCAGAAGTAAAGCAATAACAGGTTTATGTATTTTTGAAGTTTCTCCTGGGTGAAGTCCCAATTCAGGAATTGCTGTTTCAAAAAAGTATGACAATATTGACGTACCCGCCTTATATTCGTCTGGAGCATTCTTAAATAGCATACCCGCAAAACAAGCCTTTCTGCCAACTTCTCTATAGCCAAGACGAGCCATGGGTTTTTCTGGATTATCTCCAAAAACTATTCTCTTCACTCCAGAAGGAGCCGTTACTTCGTTTGCAACAAAGCAAGCTCCATTAGCAAATCTAATCGGTGGCAAGTCGCTCATCTTAATTAAAATATCTCCCCAGTATTACTGTATCACCAACTCGTGCATTTTATTATCTTATCTAATCTGCACTTTTCAATACTAGTATATACTATTTCCACTGTCGCGTCTGGTTGATCTTGTGCTTCTCAAAATACACTTCCGCCAAATTGACGTCAAACCGATTTGCCAATTCCATCAAATAGTTCAGCACGTCCGCAAACTCCTCGCGCAGATTGTCGTGGTTATCAGGTCTTTTTTCTCCCTTAAATCCTGTCTCTTTGCGAATCGCCTTCGCCAGCTCGCCAACTTCCTCGGCTAACAATAAGAATACTTCAGTGACAGAATTTTTATCCCAACCTTTCTCCTTACAAGTTTGATCGAGGTGTTTTTGTAATTCAGTTAAGCTTATTGTTTGTGGATTCATGGTTTTTCCTTCTTTAATCTTAATTAACTTACACTTGATGGAATATAAACATAGCAGGAAGCAAGAATCTGCTCGCTATCCAATCCTATTTTTAATTACTATTATACTCTGATTTATCAAACAATATATCACTTTGGTTAAATATTTTTTCCTGTGATAGTCCAAAATCTCTACCAGCAACTTTTTTATGAAGTTGCTGGTTTTGTTTATATAACTTTTATAAAGAAGTAATAAAAGTTAAACCGCCTAATATCACTCCCGCTGCATTGGGAATGATGAGGATCCAGTCTTTTTTAGGTTCTTTTGTCCAACCATAGATTACCCAAATTAAACAAGAAACTGCTGCGAATAGTGGTTGGAATGGTTGAGCTTTTTCTCCTTGTAAGTTAGCGATAATTTGTGGAATATATGCAATAAAGACAAGGATCCCAATAAAAGCTCCAATAGATCCGACAAAGCGATTAATTTTTTGTTTAGACATATAATACCTCATGAGGTTTTATTATATTATAAAGGAAAAGATGCTGTCAATAATTTTGTGTAAACACTCTAGTAGAGTCTTCAAACAAAGTAACTAAGTAACGTTCCAGAGCCTCCTCGTTAGGAAAAAGAACCTTCTATTTCGTTTGACGTTTGATTTCTTTGTTAAGAGACTTAATGAGTTTTGTCGAATAAATGCTATGCCAAATCTGGTAAGGAAACTGATTTCAGCAATCATACGCGTCAATATTACGAACCAACGCCAAAAAAATTCAGTTAAGCTTATTGTTTGTAGATTCGTGGTTTCCCTTTTTAATCTTAATTAAAATATCTCCCCAGTGTTACCGTATCGCCAACCCGCGCCTCGCGTGTCGTTTTCAGGTTCGTCACAATATAGCCAATTTCGCCAGTTTCAAGCGAAGGGTCGGGTTGCATGGCTGGGTTAAGATGACCGACTTCCAGAGCTAGTCCATCTGCGCCAGTCGCCATCATTCGGATAGATTCGCCCTTTTTAATTCGCCCGTCAACCACCCGCACGTATAAAATCACGCCACGATAATCGTCATAATAGCTATCAAAAATCAACGCCCTAGTCGGATCATCAGCCTCGCCAGTTGGCGCCGGAATTTTATCGACAACCGCATCCAAAACCTTGTCTACATTTTGACCAGTTTTAGCAGAAATATGAATAATCTCGCTCTCATCGCAGCCCAACAAATTAATGACTTGCCTGGATACGCGCGGTATATCGGCGGCCGGCAAATCAACCTTATTCAGGACCGGAATAATTGTCAGATCCTGTTCCATCGCCAGGTAAACGTTCGACAATGTTTGCGCCTGAATTCCCTGGCTAGCATCAACCACCAATATCGCGCCCTCGCAAGCCTGCAAACTGCGCGAGACTTCATAGCTAAAATCGACATGCCCCGGAGTGTCAATCAAATTCAAATCGACATTTTTATACCGCATTCGTACCGGCGCCAACTTAATAGTGATGCCTTTTTCCCGCTCCAAATCCATCGAATCCAGCAACTGCGACTTCATTTCGCGCTTTTCTACCGTCCCAGTCATCTCCATCATTCGATCAGCCAGCGTAGACTTGCCGTGATCAATATGAGCAATAATACAAAAATTCCGAATATTTTCCATTAGCCCTTAAACTCCAATCGTCCAAATAACACTTTTTTCAATCGTGCAAGAATCGGGTCAATTTCTGGCAATTTCAACCACTTCGAAGCCACAGCGTATGTGCCAAAACTGACCAATGAAATGATAACGAATTTCGGAAAAGCGCTAAAGAAGCTGTCGTCATGATAACGAAACGGCAAAACCAACACACCAATATAACAAACTACACCCGTAACAATTCCAGCGAGTATCATCTTAAAAATTGCTCGCACAAACGTCATGTCGAATAATTTTGGCATTTGACGATTCATAACCGCCAAAAGCACAACCACCTCCAAAACCGCCACGGTTGATTGAGCCCAGGCCAGTCCATATGCGCCCATTTTCAAAACCATCGACAGAACAATCGCCAAAATGATATTTAAAGAGATTGAAAATATCGAAATGTACAGCGGAGTTTTCGTGTCTTGGCGGGCATAAAATGCTCGCGCGGCCATGTGGTAAATAGTTCGGAATAAAATCGCCACGACCAGACAGCCCAAAATTCCAGCAATCAGCTGATCACCACCGTTACTAATAAAGTGCGCAACGTATCCCCTGGTAAAGAAAATCACCACCGACACCGGAAGTGCCATCCAAAAAATAATTCTCAGCAGGGAACGCAGATCTTTTTGAAATAGGTCATTCCGACCTTCGCCCAAATGCTCAGTCAATTGAGGAAAGGCGGCATTTGAAATCGCCACGCCAATAAGATTGATCGGCATCATATGAAGAGTTAAGGCCTGCTGGTACGCCCTAACCGTTCCATCAGCCAAGCGCGAAGCCAAATTGACCTCGACCAAGCTAACCACATAATCCATTCCTTGATCAACAGAACGCGCCGGCAGTAAAGATAAAACTTTTCTAAATCCTTTATTCCGCCAATAAATTTTGAAATTGTAATCAAACCCAAGCCCAGCCAGGCCAACCGCGCTGACGATCAATTGCAAAAATGAACCCAAAACCACACCCAACGCCACGCCCATAATGCCGCCGTCAAAAATCTGCCAGCCGAATAAATTGACGCCGCCAGTAAACCACACTGTACCGATAATAATGCCGACGTTATATAGCATTGGCGCCAGCGCACAGAACATAAATCGCCCGACCGCTTGCTGAATACTAGCAATCACCGCCGCAACCGCAAAAATAAACGGATTAACCGCGATCACTTGCATCATACTAACCGCCAAAGCATGGCCAGATTCGCTCAGACCAGGCGCGATTAAATATTTCATCAACGGATCAGCGAAAATAATAATCAGCACCGACGCTGCCATAGTTATTAGAGCCATGAAATTAATCATGCTCGAGCTAATTTGCCAAGCCGACTGCTTATTGCCCTTGACCCAGCGCTCATTAAAAACTGGAATGAACGTCACACTAAGCGCACCAGAAACCAGCACTGCAAACATAAAATCTGGCACCATAAAAGCTGCCGTATAAGCATCCAGCCCAACAGGATATCCTGCAAATGCTCCATTTTTACTTGGCATGTAGGCTGAGTTTAGTAGACGATCACGGAAAAATCCCAGCAAGCTCGACAGCAACGTCGAGCTAGCCATAATCGTAGCAGCCAATTTCACATTAAGCCGCTGATTTATTTTCGTAACCGTACTACGAACGCGCCCCATAGTATTTTACGAATGCAGTTTAGCTTCTTTTGGTAATTTTGTGCCTTTAAGAATCTCGTCAACCTCAGATTCTTCCAGAGTTTCCTCCTTCAGTAGAGCCTCGGCCAACTTATCAAGGAACGAACGATTCTCTTTCAATACCAACATTGCACGATGTTTAGCTTCGGTAATCAATTGCGCGACTTCCTCATCAATCATCTTCGCAGTCTCATCAGAATACGGACGCTCTCTGGTCATTTTATCAAACATCAAGCCGCCGTTATCTTCGTGGAATACTTGATCGCGCAAGCCCTTGCCCATTCCTTGCTCAATCACCATATCACGGGCAATTTCAGTCGCTTTTCGCAAATCTGAACCAGCTCCAGTAGTAATTCCGTCATCGCCGTAAATCAATTGCTCAGCGATTCGTCCACCCATTGCCCGAGCCAAAATATCCTTAAACTCGTAAACATTTGTGTAGCTCTTATCTTCTGGCGGCAAGAACCATGTTACTCCACCGGTACCGCCGCGCGGGATGATCGTAACCTTGTGGACCGGGTCAGAGTCAGGCAAGACGTGACCGACAATTGCGTGGCCAGCTTCGTGATAAGCAGTCAATTCTTTCTCGTGATCGTTCATTATCTTAGTCTTGCGCTCTGGGCCAATTGCCACACGCTCAAACGCCTCAGTTAATTCGTCATTTGAGATCTTCTTCTTGTTGCGACGAGCGGCAATGATTGCAGCCTCATTAGCCATATTCGCCAAGTCTGCACCAGATGAGCCAGCGGTTTTTGCCGCCAATTTATCAAGATCAACAGTTTCGTCAGTTGGCTTTTTCTTAAAGTGAACTTTCAGAATTGCCTCACGATCTTTGCGTTCTGGAAGCGTAATAGTTACACGTCGGTCAAATCGTCCAGGGCGAAGCAACGCCGGATCCAAAACATCCGCGCGGTTGGTTGCCGCCAAAACAATAACATTAGTTTCGCCATCAAAGCCATCCATTTCCACCAAAATCTGGTTCAGAGTTTGCTCGCGCTCATCATGACCACCACCCATACCAGAGCCACGCTTACGACCTACGGCGTCAATCTCATCGATAAAGATAATACACGGCGCATTTTTCTTAGCCTTAGAGAATAGGTCTCGCACTCGGCTAGCACCAACACCGACAAACATTTCCACAAATTCAGAACCGGAGATCGAGAAGAATGGTACACCAGCCTCACCAGCGACGGCTCGGGCTAGCATCGTCTTACCTGTACCCGGATTACCGACTAGCAATACGCCTTTTGGAATCTTTGCGCCCAAATCTTTATATTTCTTCGGATGTTTGAGAAAATCAACAACTTCCTGTAAATCTTGCTTGGCGTTATCATTTCCAGCGATATCTGTAAACAGAACCTTTTCTTTGTCCTGTCCATACAGGCGAGCCTTACTCTTGCCGAATCCCATGGCTTGATTATTTTGACCCTGAGCTTGGCGCATCATAAACATGAAGAACACCACGATAATCAGCACAGGCACAACCATAACCGCCAGGTTCCACATAGTTTCGCCGGTTGTTGATGGCGGGATAACTTTCACCTCAACCTTAGCATCCTTGTTCAAGCCCTGCTCATAAATACTACTAGATTCCTTGACTGAATGCTCGGTAGGTTTTGATTGATCTTTCGGAGTAATCTTAATATCGTTTCCTTGAATCTCCAATTGAGCAATTTTACCGTCATTTGCTCGACGCACTACATCAGATAATGCAACATCTTTAAGATTCGATGCAGGGAAGAGTGTTGCGTAAAAAATTAACGCTACAAAAATTATAATTGCCCAAAACAATCCAAATCGTAAAATTTGACTTATTCTATTCTTTCCATTTCTTTGAGGCATCTTAACAGCCATTCTCAACTAATCCTTTCGCCTATACTAATCAAACTCTCTTTATTATAACACTTCTTAGCGTCAATTTCATCACAATGCCGCCGCCAACTTGCCAGCACGAGCCAGCTTTTCCAGTTTTTATAGCAATTAGCATACGCTCCAATTGAGAACCCAGTAACGACACATCATAATGTCGTAAAACGTAATAATATAGCAATTCTTGTGCGACATTATCATCTATCATCGTCAAAAAATACCGACTAAGTACTTCTCCATCAAACTTCTCTATTTCCTGCTCAATTTTCCCTCTTAATTCTCTCTGTTTTCGCCACGCCTCATACACTCCAAGTTTCTGATATTCATCAAGCTCACGATTTATCTTGCGCCTAAATTTATTTCTCTGATACAAGTCGCTTTGATTTGTCTCATCTTCACACCATTCCAATTTCTGGCGAATCGCATATTCATAAATCCTCTGCTTCGTCCAACCATTCATCGGCCTAACTATTTGGCTATCACTCATCCCCGCCAAGCCTCGCCACCTGGAGCCACGCTTAAGGTTCATCGCTACAGTTTCAATAATGTCATCTCGATGATGCGCTGTCACTATCACGCCATCAAAATCCGTTGCCACGCCACGCAAAAATTCATACCGTCTTTGGCGCGCCAATTCTTCACTAGCATCAGTCCCCAGCTTTTCGCGCCGACAAACAAATTGTATTTTATATCTATCAGCTAAAGCCTCGACAAATCTAGCATCACTCGCCGAATCCTCACGAATTCCGTGGTCAAAATGAGCGACCACCAAATCTTTTTCCGTTCGCGACATCAAATCCAGCAAAACTACCGAATCAATCCCACCACTGACTGCGATAATATATCTCACATATCCATTATCTCACAATTTACCTAAAACGTATTTGGCAAATTTTATACTATCTGTTACAATCAATGCAGTGTGGCACCGTAGCTCAGCTGGTTAGAGCGCAGGACTCATAAGCCTGAGGTCGGTGGTTCGGGTCCACCCGGTGCTACCAGAAATTATCTTTCCTCGTCAATACGACGGGGAATTTTTTATAGATACTGAATTAAATTAGCTCAAGCTCTTCAGATTGAACGCCGTCCAAAGCCGCCAATCGTCGTGACACAAAGCTATCCAATTCCCATGAATTACGCTGACGCTCCCACGTTGCTAGATCCCTTTTTCGGGTTACTTCTAAAAATTCAGCTAATTCACTGGTGTTGATTTCCATATTTTTTCCTTTTTGTGTTAATTATTTAACTGTCTTTATACTATCATAAATTTGACAAAAAAGCAATACCTTTTTCGGTCATTATTTACCTTTTCATTCCGCTTGTGGTACACTGGTAGGGAAGGATTTATACACAAAAATGACCCCTGTAACAATCTCATCACTGGCTACTATAATTTTTGCAGCGATTATTCACGCTAGTTTTCAGCTTAGCGTCAGCGTTTTAACGTTACTTAGCGGACATTCGATTGGCAAAAAAACCGCCCAGAGAAAAATTTTTCGTATGAGCAACAGTTTTGTACTTGGAGTCGCAATGATCACCTTGTTGCTTATCAGCTCCATTTCCTATTTCTTATCACTATTCATCCGCCACGTCACCAGCGCAGAGCAACTAGTTGCCGCCGTCTCTTCAGGGATGATGTTTGGCTTAGGAGTCGCAATTTGGGCATTCTACTTTCGACGACAACCAGGAACTTCATTATGGCTTCCACGCAATTTTGCAGAATATTTAAACAAGCGCACCAAAAAAACCAAAAACTCCATAGAGAGCCTTGCTCTGGGAATAATTAGCGTTATTGCAGAAATCATATTTATCATCGCGCCAATTATCGCCGCTAGTCTGGCTATTATCACCCTACCAAACCCCTTCTTACAAATCATCAGCGTAGCGATCTACGTCATCGTGTCCACACTGCCGTTATTTGTCGTTATCGTCTTGATCGGCAGCGGACGCAGCATCTCTAATTTACAGCGTTGGCGAGAAAACCATAAGAGATTTTTGCAATTCGCCAGCGGTGGTAGCTTATTAATTTTGGCAGCATTCCTATTTGTCGACCGCGTTATTGGTGTCGTTAGCTACGGAGGCAATTTATGGTAAAGCCGGGTCAAATTGATGTCATCAAACAAGGAAAACGACCGCCAGAGGAGTTTAACCCAGATAAGCTCCACAATTCCATAATTGCCACCTGCCTAAGCGTTCGTACTCCAGAAGGTCAAGCTCAAGACATTGCAAAAACCGTTACTCTGGGCGTTATGAATTGGTGCGAAACTCACCCAGAAATAACCTCTGCCGATATCCGCCGCCAAGCACACCGCATTATGAAAACTCTACATCCTGACGCAGCCTATTTATATAAAAATTATAAAACCATAATTTAGGAGATTTGATGTCGCAAAAACCAACTTTTGACTATGACTATATCGTAATTGGTAGCGGCGCTGGTGGCTCACCCGCAGCCAGCATATTAGCAAGTGCCGGAAAAAAAGTTGCTGTTGTAGAAAAATCAACATTCGGCGGGGAATCGCCAAACTGGGGAGATGTGCCAACTGGATTCTTAACTCACGCTCTTAACGTTTATCAAACAGCCAAAGATGCTGCTAAATTTGGGTTGCGCACTAACTCGGTTGGGTATAATTACCCTTCTCTACTCTCCTGGAGGGACAAAGTTGTAAAGAGAACTGGAGCTGGCGGCAATCGATATTATTACGAGAAGCAAGGCATTAGTGTTTTTGCTGGCAATGCACATTTCTTGAGTCCGAACGAAATAGCCATCAATCGAAGACACTTGTCCGCTCGCAAATTTCTCATTGCAACTGGATCTGATTGGCAAATTCCAGAAATACCTGGGTTAAATGCCGTTTCTTATTACACTCCAAAAACTATTTTTAGCTTGAAGCGCCCACCAAAAACCATGTTCATTGTTGGCGCGGGAGCTACGGCACTAGAATTGGCGCACATCTTCTCCACCCTGGGAACAAAAGTTTACGTAGCAGAGAAATCGGCCAGAATATTATCAACATTTGACCCAGAAGTCAGTGCTTTGGTTACGAATGACGCAAAAAATCGCAATATTTCAATCTTAGCTCGCACTAAGATTATCACTATTCAAAAATCGTCTATACAAAAACGTGTCACTTTTCTGCAAGGGCGAATAGAAAAATCTGTACGCGTTGATGAGATTGTAATTGCCGACCAACAATTGCCTGCAACAGATTTAGGCTTAGAAAACGCCGGCGTAAAATATACCGAGAATGGCATTTTGGTTAATTCTTCCCTGCAAACTTCCGCTCGGCATATTTTTGCCGCAGGAAATGTAACTGACACCAATATCCAAACCCACACAGCTTTAGCACAGAGTCGTATTGCAGCTCATAATTTGCTACATAATAATAAGATTAAATTCAATGATTCCCCACGCCTACAAGTTGCATTCACTCAGCCAGAAATAGCTCAAATTGGAATGAATGAATATGATTGTAAGGTGAAAGGAATAAGCGCAAAAATAGCAATTGTTCCGCTCACGACTACCGTACGCAGCAATATTACCGACCAGCGAATAGGTTTTGTGAAATTGATCGTTGATAAGAAGCGAGTTATCGTAGGTGGGACAATTGTCGGACCACATGCTAGTGATATGGCAGCCGAGCTAGCCCTGGCCATTCGACATAAAATTACCAGCGAAGAACTAGCGTCCACTCCGCATTGTTTTACTTCTTGGTCAGAAGCCGTGCGAATTGCCGCCGGAAAACTTCTATAATTACCTCTGATGCGCTATAATAAGTATCACGGGGGCGTAGCTCAGGGGTTAGAGCAGTCGGCTCATAACCGATTGGTCGCTGGTTCGATCCCAGCCGCCCCCACCATTTCAGAGTAAAAATCCAAACCCTCGCCTTCTTGGGCGATTTTACGCCCACGCTCAAACCTATTTGATCACAAAGTAGCTGCGCTGAAAAAGATCAGGGCAAAGCCCTGTTCGGCAGGTCGCCCGCGCCCCGACCCGCCGGAATTCTTTAAGTGAGGACTAAATGGATATTGTATATTGTATATATTGCGTATGACTACAGAGTCGTGTTAATAATTTCAAGTTCTGCGTCGGTCCCCAAACCAAAATATTTGATTGCGCCTTATAGCAACCGCGCCAATACGAGACGCCATTAATTCAATAAGGTTATCTCTTGCCTCCAGCGTGTCACGACTAACGCCCTCACTCATCAGTAGTATTTTCTCTGGCAATATACTACATTCTCTTACTATTGTCTGTATTTCGCCTTCATCTTCAGGACTAGAGATGACAAACTTAAACCATGAATTGCTAAGATTGGATATAGCACGAAGTACTTCTGGTCTATATCTTGAACGGACTGAATTTCCGCTACTTGAAAGCTTTGGCGAGCAGTTAATCTGACAATTCTGCAATTCTACCCGTGGCACAATTGTACCATTGGTCTCAATTTCAAATTGCCATCCGTTCAGTAGTTTCAATAACTCTACAATTCTGTCTTGCTGCAGTAGAGGTTCTCCGCCAGTAATGACAAGCCTAGGTTCCGCTTCTGTACTGCCAAACGCCTCAAGCCACGCAGAGGAAATTTCTTCTGCAACCTCATGAGGTGGATTATTTTGGCGCTCTTTCCAAAATTCAGGTGTCGACCTGTCCCATGTATACCATGCATCACAGCGCCAGCCAATACCATCCTTACCGCAATGTAGGTTACAGTCTTGCAATCTCAAAAACACAGCTGGATACCCAGCTGTAACCCCTTCACCTTGTAAAGTTGCAAAAATACCATCGCCACTTATACTCAAAAAATCGCGACGCGCTCTATACGTATCTTTTTCCTCGACAGTAGGAATATATTTTTCTGTCATTTTAATCTCGAGACCATTTCGCACTACAATTTGGTGTTTCAAAAAGTGTAGCAGACTCCAAGGCAATGCCGGGTAGCTTGTTTTCAAATAGCTTCTGTAGGGTTATGGCGATATATTCAACAATACATTCAGCAGTAGGCACAAATGATGTCTCGATAAACTTAAGCTCTTTGTTATTCTTAGCAAAGTCTGACATAACATCGTCCTTATCCCAGTACATAAATGAATGATCTAGCTTGTCAACTATTTCTTCATTGATTAGCCCTTTGAGGTCTCCAAAGTCTAAAACCATGCCCTGGTCGGGTTCGTTGTTTTTATTCTTTATATCGCCCGATATCTCGATAAGCAATCTATACCTGTGTCCATGTGGATTTTTACATAAGGACATATGATTAGTAACTCTGTGTCCCATATCCCATTCGAATTGTCTCGTAATACTTATCATTTATTACCTTTCTATCATACGCTGAAAGTGGCTGATATAATGTTTATATTTTTCAGCATCCCCGCGAATTACAACCGTTTCGGTCGTGCTACCAGGTTTGCATACCCCGCGAGTGCTCATACAAGTATGTTGCGCTACCATTCTAACTATTAGCAACTTAGGCTTCAATGTATCCTCGAGAAGGTCAGCAACCTGTTTTGTAAGTCTTTCTTGAACCTGTAGTCGTTTTCCGTAGGCATCTACTATACGCGCAAACTTTGATAGTCCTAAAATCTTACCGTCTGGCAAATAGGCTACGTCAACCTTGCCCATGAACGGCACCATATGGTGCTCACATTGGCTACTAAAATCTATATCCCTTATGTATATAAGATCTGTATACCCATCGCTGTCAAAAACTTTTGCGAAATCATTAGGGTCTAGGCTATAACCACGAAGATTTTCATTTAATTGTTTAACAAACCTCTCTGGCGTATCAATTAAGCCATCTCTGTTAATGTCTTCACCCTTCTCTGATAAATAATCTTTTATGGCGTCGATCAGTTTCGCCTCTGCTGAACTTATTTTTGCTGCAACCACTGTGCTAACTCCTTCCATACTACAGATATCATGTCGGTCTTTTCATCGTCACTCATCTCAGCTATCGTCTTGTTTGCGCCATCAACTTTGAAATATTTATCGTAGTCACGACCATTCTCGCCGCGTGGTTCGCTGAGTAATTCACCATGCACTTTGTACGTAAACGTCTTGATTTCTAGTCCATCTAGATACGTAACCGTACGCTGAGTGTATGCCCCTCTGTCATCTCTAAGCAATTTTACTATGTTTTCTATGCCGATAGTATCAAGTGCGTATTTCGTATAAACCCCTGGAAAACCTTTGAGGCTTTTGATGAACAGTCCAGAATCCATAACAACCAGTGGGCTCTTTAGTAGTTCGTAGTATTTTTGAGCTTTATCAATGGATACTTCTTCTTGGCTATCTGATTGAATTTCCGGTACATCAGGTAGCTCCCTGTCGGGAGCTGTGAGT
Source organism: uncultured Candidatus Saccharibacteria bacterium (assembly GCA_937921475.1). Classification (GTDB taxonomy): domain Bacteria; phylum Patescibacteriota; class Saccharimonadia; order Saccharimonadales; family Saccharimonadaceae; genus Nanosynbacter. Next base: position 93,297 of record CALFPG010000012.1, read on the forward strand.
GTTAGACCCGCCCCTAATAATGCCTGGTTTGCTCCAGCTAATTTATATTTGTTAGTTGTGGCGTAGGTTATATTCATAAAGCCCCTCCTTTATTGAATTATTCTTTTCTTTGCCATGCAGCTCTTGCATAAAAAACATTCTTCATTACCACTAGTACAGGAGTAAGTATCGTCTAGGGGAAAATTATTGGACTGAGCCCATAATACTAAATCGTTTTTTGTCACGTAGTCTTTGTGTGGAAATAGCCCAGGTATCATCAATGGTGACATTACCTGCCAATCCCAATCATTAGTATTGGAACAGACCATGATCGTATCAGCAACGAGGGACAATAGACTCATATCTGGATATTCCGACCCCTCAGGAAGCACCTTTTCTGCGCCTATTATCACCGTTCGTATAGTCTCCTTGAGTGAGGTGGCATATTGGACGGCGAGAGAGATTAGCATTATATTTCGCAAAGGCAACCCCTTTATTTGCACTTCTTCAGAACCCCAAGAATCGTATAGTTCTTTAGGTACAACCTCACAAGAAACTGTTTTGAGATCTTTAATATTTTCAGGATATAAGTTTCGTAAATAATTTATAATTTTTTGAGTTGCCTCTAATTCTCTTAATTCTGCTTTGGCACCTCTCTTTATATAGAGTGGATAAAGTATATTACCTAAATTTTTTATACAGAGCTCTGCTAAAACTGATGAGTCTATCCCGCCAGACATTAAGATAACGACAGGCTCGTTAACAGGCTGGCGAACAGACCAACCTCGCTTTGTGACCAGCATCTCATCGGCAGCGTTCACGATAAATCCCTCCTGTTAATAAACCGATTGATATGATGAGAGATTTCCTCTGATACTTCGTCTATAGATTTATCATTTACGTCAATAGGGTAAATTCTGTCGGGGCTTCTTTCTATGAGCCTACTATATCCCTGCTGAACAGATTGCATGAAAACGAGGTCTTGATCATTGAATATTATGCGCTCATTCGGGATGTCATCGTTAAGAGCTCTGCTTAGCGCTCTTTCTGGTGCAATATCAAGATAGATGGTCAAATCAGGCATGGCATGCCGAACACTGTAAACTCCCAACATCCAAGTTACATGCAAATCAATATCTACCTCAGGATAGGATTTCTGCAGATCTGGTAATGAGTATGCTATTGCGGTGTCAATATCTCTGTCGGCTACGACCACCCCGCCTTTTTCAAGGTGAGGGTTTATGATCTTTTCGTCAACATATAGTGTTCGTGCGGCACTTGCCAGTGCGTCGGTTATTGGGTACCTCCGCATCTCCTCATCTCGCTTAATAATTGACAGAAGTCGACCATCCAGCTCATCGCTATTTGTATTGTTTCTGCACGGCTTGATCATGGGGTTGAACCCTGAGTCTTGCAGATGGCTAACTACATGTCTAAGTTGCGTTGTTTTCCCAGCTCCATCTATTCCCTCAAGTGAGATCTTGAATCCTCGCCTCATTTTGCCGCCTCCTCCAAGGTCTTCATGTTATGCAACATAATTTTGTAAATATGCTTATCAAAATTTGCTGAAAAATCCACCTTAATCCTATCTTTTTTGTAGCCGTCTGACGTTATTCTAGTGCCAGCACGAGCATTAACATACGCTGCGCTTGAATCACAAGATCTTATGAAATCATATTTAGATAGTCGGATAAGTTCTATATTGCCACTATCACCCAGTCCAAGTAAGTGATGTGCTTTATCTGCCACTAAATTTCTATTTATTAACTCGCGGACTATCTTTTCTCTTCCGAGAATTCCGTCTTCTGCAAACTTGTCATTATATATAGTACCGATACCAATAGTTGATACATAGTCAAGAGATGACATTATTCTGTACGACTCGATATACTCATCTATGCTTTTCCCATGAGGAACGGCCATTAGTGACATATTAGACAGGTAATCTCTGTGCCTTGCAATAAAATCTTGCATAAGTTTCATAGTAGAGTTGTGATTGTACAGTGAGTCTGGCAGAACTATCTCATCTGGACTAACTTTAGAAATGGCCAACATTAAATCATTGCTGTCGATAGATTCGCCGAGTTCAAAGGCCGAGTTATCAAGTATTAAAAAGCTACTTCTGATAGGTTTTGAGAATAGTTCTCGGTAGCTGACATCTTCTAGTACGAGATGAGCTAAACTCATCTGAATATCAAAGCGCACACCATCGGCAACTAAATTTTCTTGATATTCAGTTGGCATTATATGAGCTACCCGTATCATAGTTATGATTATAACATACACATGTTGTGTGCAAATACTTATACTTTACATAGATGATATGATACTGTAAATACATATGGATATTTGTAGATATTCATAAGACCTATACAATATCCATTTAGTCCTCACTTAAAGAATTCCGGCGGGTCGGGGCGCGGGCGACCTGCCGAACAGGGCTTTGCCCTGATCTTTTTCAGCGCAGCTACTTTGTGCTCAAATAGGTTCGAGCGTGGGCGTAAAATCGTACCAAAGTCTGAATTTGATAATCATAAGATGAATATTTTTACTATTCCTGCTACAATATTATGTGGTAGATATTAAATTTGCAAAAATGAACAAATTAAAACTCAAACGATTAATTTACAGAATACAGCACGACTATTTGACCCTAAATAATGTCGTTATTGCAGCTGCTATTTTAATTGCTATGAGTTGGGCCTGGGGCTCCATTGAATCAATGCAAAAAAACTACGAATTACAACGCTCTATTGACAACAAACGCCAGCAAGTGGAAATAGAAAAATTGCAAGTCGCCTTGCTGGAATACGAATCGAAATATTATCAAAGCGAAGAGTATCAAGAATTGACTATTAGACAGCGCACAGGAAAAGGTTTACCCGGAGAAAAACAGCTCATCACCCAATCTTTCGAAAGCGCCACGCCTACCCAAAAACTTGCGTCGAGCGCAAAGCGAACGGATAGCAATTTCCAGCAATGGATGAACTTTTTATTTGGAGGAAACAGCCATAAGCGCTAGGATGTTGCAATTATTACGCTAAGCTGATATCATAATTATGTATCGCGGGGTAGAGCAGTCTGGTAGCTCGTTTGGCTCATAACCAAAAGGTCGTAGGTTCAAATCCTACCCCCGCCACCAAGAAAGGTTTTTCAGGTTCTGGAGAGCCTTTTTTTGTTGGTAGTACTCTATAAAATGAACTGATTTCACTGGCTCCAAACCTATGGTTTTTATAGTCATATATCAACCCCTGTGGGAATAATCTGCTTTGGAACCTTACCCTAGCACTTGGTGACGCAAGTAGCCACTGCTTATCGGCATTTCGCATAATATCAAGGGCAATATCTATATCAGTTTCTCGTATTGTCTGCTGACGCTCTAGGCGCTGTAGCTCGTTGGCTATCATTGCCTTATCGTCATCATACGCATTTATTAGATCTGTTTTATCATACAACAATCCAAGCACAAAAAGTAGCGACACTTAATATGATTTGCCTTTGTAAAAAACGATTCTAGGCTTTATCTCTTAAGGAGAGATACTTCTGATTCAAGCCTACGAGATTCTTCGTCAAGGTGAGCCTGAGCAGAGTCTTTATCGTCATAGAATTCTGATTTTGTTTCAACATAATTACCTAAGCCAAAGGTTTTATAATAGATAATTTGATATCGCTTATCATCTAGCTCCCACAGCTCAAGCGAGGTGTATAGGTCGTGCTTTATTGCTCCACTCAGCCCTAACTTATGTCGTAAATACCACTCACTAATCAGCGTTCCTTTGGGGATATTTGAGTGGTGGTTAGCTCCTTCTTTGGCGACTTTACCATTCTCAATAAGCGCCGCTAGGAATATTCCTCTTTCGCTTGGATTAATATCCTTGTAGCTGAACTCTTTTGTGGCTAGCAGCTGCTGAGCGGTTTCTAATGTTGTTTTGTTCATATAGTCATTCTCTTCCTAATTTGCATTAAGTTACATCTTCCTCAAACCGTGTATACAGGACAGGGCAATCATCCATTGCGGCTAGTTTATCCGCTAGTTCAATAATATCATTCCCTTGATAGACATCACGCCGCCATTCGTTCGGTATCGCATCAAGTCCATAGTATGCACCAGCTAATTGCCCGTACACCGCCATAGTTGTATCGACATCGCCGCCCAGACACATAACCGCCAACATTCCATCCTCAAATGTGTCATAGTTCATAAAGCCCCATAAAGCTATCTGGAGGGTGTATACGACATAACCTGGCTTATTCTTGAGCTTATCTGTCTCAACTCTCTCTTTGGTCTTGTTCAGTAGCTGGTCGTAGTGTGCGCCGGTACTATACTTACTAACATCTATAATATCTGCTTTGTTTTTTAGATGGATAGCGTTGTGTAGTATGGCAGCAAACACTTCAGCAGCAGCTTCAGCCTCATAGGAGTAATGCGTTTCTCTAGCAGAGACTTGAGCAAGCCGTATTACGTCACGGATATCTCGTTTGCCGTAGGCAGCTATCACGACTGGCGCGAGACGCATTACAACGCCGTTGCCAGCACCATCGCTCCGATTCATCGTTTTGTGAAAAATAGCGTGACCGCTAGCGTACATATCCAGCATGATAAGCGTCTGCATGCCGATACCCTCGCCATAATCAAAATACGAGCGGTAGCCCTCTGATTGCCATTTGCAATACTTATCCATAACGCTCCACGAATCATAGCCGCCGCATTCCAGCAAGCTATCTGCTAAACATAATGCCATAGAAGTGTCGTCTGTCCAGACGCCACGAGGAAAGTGCGCTTCATCGTGCATATGACGCAATTCTTCTTTACGAGCGACAATCTCATCACTTGTGTAACCGTGTTCAATAGGAGCACCGAGGGCGTCGCCTATAGCTAAGCCGAGTAACATACCCTGGAGCTGTACTTGAGAGTTTTTCTTCATTATTTTGATTATATCGTCAATCTCCTAAATAAGCGACCTCAATTAGCCCTTTGTGGCAATCTTAGTCTAACCCAACCGCGACATTTAGTGCTGATTTATGAATTTATCAGGCTGGATAACGTAAAAAGTAGTCAAGAGGATAATTTATTGATATTAACACATTCTGCTACGATATACTTTAATGGCGGTGGGTATCTTTATTGAAGGAGTGGTCGCCTCTATTAAGCGTCTCCAGCTCAGAACCTCGCTACAGATATGTTTCCAATGTAGATGCACTTGGGCCACCAAGAAAAATCCGTCTCAGGGGGCTTTTTCTTTAGTATTTGCTACTATCACTAGCATACCGCCCACCACGACTACCAACTCTTACATGTGAACACTCTTTACCTGGTTCTATATACCTACAACAATCGCCGCAGAAAAATCCTTGCACAGACTTTTTGCCAACTTCTCTAGGTGAAGACACCCTCTTGATAAGATTTCCAACCTCTTTTGGGTCATCCACGGGAAGGCCCATTTTTCGCCTTGCGTCGTCATAAGAACATACCATAGTTTCAACAATATGATCGAGCTCAGCTTCCTGTTCAGGAGTTAGCTCAGAATTTATATTAGCCTCAACCGATGATCCTTCTTTTTGTGTCATAAGCAATTTATACCACAATATCCACAAATAATCAATCCCAACAAAAACTCCCCTGTTTTTTACAGAGGAGTTATGGCACCTGTTTGTTTGGTTCTACTATATCACCAAACGCGCTTATGGTGCAAGCAAAGGACTATTTTTTCTTAGAAATTGTCAAAAAGCCGTTGCGTGGGTTTTCTTTCACGATACGATCTTCTGGCAGATCACATGGTGTACCCTTTTCATTCTTCTCAACCTTAGCGAAGAAGTAAATAGTTTGAGTCTTGCCGCCGCGCAAAGTTACGTCAGTCTTATGCAAGTAATATGTGATGCCCTTTGAGTTGGTATGTTTATAAGCCATTTGGTTATATACCTCCTATTAATGATATACCTATATAGATTACTATCTCTATATCACCCCTGTCAAGCTAAAAAAGCTTATTTCGTCGCCTAAGCATCAACTTTAGCATCCCCAGAACAACCAACCTCATTACGATAATCATGGCAATAAATATCGTCACCAGCAAAGACCACCCCGCATAATCAGCTGACCATATCGGCGAGATGAAAGTATGATAATACGGCTCAGTTGAAGGCGCTTCAAACTGCAAGTTAGCGGCTTTCGCGGCAGGATATTTTGCCCACTCCTCATTAATACAACTGATATACCTCGGATCCGCCTGTGTCGTAAATCGGCCGTAACCGCCTTGCTGCGCCCTAGCATCACAGACAGCCCTAACTTTCGACACAGTATCATTGTTAGACTGATTTTTTATCTCCTCCTCGAACTCTTTCAGCTTCCGGTCATACATTTGTTTATACGTATGATCTAGCGCAATCTTCCCCGGATCCGCGTTCATATGCGTAGATACATAACGCTGCAGATCATATAGTCGTTGCTGAAGATTGACTATATCCCCAGCCTTATCTGCATTTTCCACAGATTCTCGCCGCTCAACCATGCCAACATTGTTCAGCCTCAAAAAAGTTGCCGAAATAAAACCAGACATGATCAATAAAACGACCAACTGCCAAGTCTTAATCTGACTGAGTCGCTTAATTCTAAACTTGGTTTTCTTCTTATCTATAGCCATCCCACCACCTTCTCTATAATTTTAGTATAGCAAATTATCCCAATGACGTGAATATTACTACCGCTGCGGTGGTATAATATTTGTATGCGAATTTATTTTTCAGGAATTGGCGGCGTTGCCATCGGACCGCTGAGCAGAATTGCCTTAGGGGTCGGGTATGGTGTTTGCGGCTCCGACAAATCACCAAGTCTCATCACAAACGAATTAGAGTCAGCCGGAATTCCTATTTCTTTTGACCAATCTGGCGCGTTCTTGCAATCAGAGCATGATAAATCACCATTTGACTGGTTTATTTACACCGCTGCTTTACCGGAAAATCACCCAGAATTAGCCTTAGCGCGAAAATTAGGCATAAAAACCAGCAAGCGCGACGAATTGCTGGCACAAATAATCGCCGATAAAAACCTGAAACTTATCGCGGTCGCTGGCACCCACGGAAAAACCACAACAACAAGCCTGCTAGTCTGGACAATAGAGCAATTGCAAATTCCTGTCAGTTATTCTGTGGGTTCAACTTTAAGCTTTGGACCGAGCGGAACATTCGATAAAAATAGCCAATTTTTCGTATACGAGTGTGATGAATTTGACCGCAACTTTTTGCATTTTTCTCCAGAAATCAGCCTTATCACATCTGTTGATTACGACCATCCAGACACATACCCAACAAAGGAATCTTACTTAGACGCCTTCCGTGAATTCGGTGAAAAATCTAAAAAAGTTATCGCGTGGCAAGAAAATTCTGCCATATTTGATGAAAAAAATCTAACAATCTTGCACGATTCCAATAAAAATATCACTCTGCCCGGCGAGCATAACCGAAAGAACGCTACTTTGGTAATCGAAACTTTGAAGAATATTGGAGTGGACGCGGAGGAGTCAGAAATATACCAAGCAATAAACTTCTTCCCCGGATCAGGACGACGTTTTGAAAAGCTCGCCGAAAATCTATACTCTGACTACGGACATCACCCGGTTGAAATCCGAGCGACATTACAGATGGCTAAAGAACTGTCAAATGATGTAATCCTGGTTTATCAGCCACACCAAAATGTTCGCCAGCACGAAATAATCGGTCAATACACTGATGATATTTTCCATGATGCTAACGAAATTTACTGGCTGCCGACTTACTTAACTAGGGAAAATCCAGATTTGCCAACTTTAACACCACAACAACTTGCCAAAAATATCGACAAAGAAAAAGTTCATTTTGCCGAATTAAACGATAGTTTATGGCAAGAAATAACCGCAGCAAGGAACTCTGAAAAGCTCGTCCTGTGTATGGGCGCTGGCACAATCGACGGATGGATTCGCGAGCAATTAGCTAAAAATTAGCGATCATCGCCGCTACCGTGAATCTTCCCTCGACTCTGACGACTGAGCAGTTTATCATTATTTCTGCGAGCCACTTCCTCTAAACTACAGCCAAGCAAATGCGCTATAGAATTAACATACCAAAGCACGTCACCGAGCTCTTTTATTATTGCGTCGCGGTCATTCTCTGAGATCTCGCCATTTTTATCACGTAAAATTTTCTTAAACTTCTCCATGACTTCACCAGATTCGCCACTTAATCCCAATATTTGTGCCATCAACCTCGCGTCAACATCACCATATTTATGAGAATCTTTATCTGTTAAAGTAGAAATTGCTTTAGTTGAGTAGTCGTTAAATTGCATAATATTCCTTTCATTTATTAGCGGGTAACTCTTACGAAATTAATAGTTTTTCCTTCGCCAATCCACCTTTGTTCGTAAGTCGTCATTATTTTATATTCGTCATTTAGCGCGGATTCATGAAGATCAAAACTCAACTCCTTAATTTGCCATTTTTCTGCCACCAATTGCTCCAAGCTCCAGCAGAAAAAAATGTGATCGTCGTGTTTGATTAATAAAGATCCGTCCGATTTTAGCAATGAAGAATACTTCTTCAAAAAATTAGGATGAGTCAAGCGACGCCCAGCGCTATGCTTCCTCGGGAACGGATCAGAAAATGTTACCCAAATTTGCTCCAAAGAATTCTGCTCCACTAATTGGTCTATTTGGTCAGCCCGCGCTCGAACAAAAAACACATTCTCCAGCCCCTTTTCTTCAGCAATTTTCGCGCCCTTCTGCAATCGATCACCTTTCACATCAATTGCTAAAAACGTCTTTTCAGGATGATGCAATGCAAGCTCCACGCTGAATAGTCCAGTTCCAGCACCGATTTCCAAACAATCGACTTCCCGTTCTATCCACTCGTCAAATTCAAAACATAGAGGTGAATTGTGGAATAAAGCGAATTTATACTTCTTACGTTTTCTAGTGATAATAAATTGATTCGGATCGACAAAACTCATATTTTCTATTATACTAAATCAATAATGGATAAGCTTATAAAACAGTTCTTAGATTCTTCTACGTTAGGTCAATGGCTGCATGGCAACAACCTTGGCTGGTTAATTAGTGAGCGCATTATCGACACAGTCAGCATTATTATCGGCTCTGTTTTTGTTTATTTTCTGGGGAAATATTTATTATCTTGGACTATCCATTATTCTATACGCTCCACCGCTAAGCATCGTTCCTGGCACCGTAAAGATATAGAGAAGCGCGAAAAAACTCTCATCCAATTAACCCGCAGCTTCTGGCGAATCATAATAATTTTCTATGTCGCCGCAATTGTAGCCAATAAGCTATTTCTATTTGATTTATCGCCCCTATTCGCCAGCGCTGGTATAATCGGTGTGGCGTTAGGATTTGGCGCTCAATCGCTCGTTAAGGACTTCTTGTCTGGTATTTTCATCATCGCCGAAAATCAATATCGTGTTGGCGATATTGTTGACGTAATGGGAGCTGCTGGAACCGTCGAGAGAGTCGGCACTCGCACTACTGTTATACGAGATTCTGAGGGTAATGTTCATTATGTTCCAAATGGCACGATTCAGCACGTTATCAATAAAACTATGGGCTATAGCATGTCGCGATTCAGCATTTATATCGACCCAAGCTCTGACATTTCTGCAGTTACAGACATCATTAACGCTACTGGTCAAGAATTGGCTAAAGAAAAGGCTTGGCAAAAGAAAATTATCGATCCGCCTAAATTCGTTTCCGTTGGTGATATTACTGGACGAGGAACAGAATTGATCATTGCCGGAAAAACTCAGCCATCCGATCAGTGGTCTGTTACCTCTGAAATGCGACATCGATTGCTGCAAAACTTTGATCGCGAAGGAGTTCTTTTGGCGACTCTGCCGACCCCAACCTCAATGACCAGAAGATAAAGATTAATTATTGGACAAACCCAATTCTTTATCGCTCAACACATCATTAGAAAACGCTTTGATCTTATTAACGTTCTCTACTTCTCTATCATAAATTCCCAAAAATTCCTTCAGTGTATCCTTATTTACTGAGCCTTGCGCGTCAAATTCGTGACTTTTTTCATTCGCATCCTTGCTAATTTGGTTACGGCGAGAAGCATATTCTGGGCGACTCAAATCCAATCTGTAGGCGTCAGTCTTGTAATACATAAACATCGCGATCGACACCAACACAACTGAGACCGCAATAGTCAGCCCAATAAACGTAGCGAATTTATAACTACGAAATAATTCCTTAGCTCTATTCATTAGACCCTCCAGACAGCGAATTTTTAATAACTTGCACTTCTTCTTTATATCTCACTAACAATTCATCCAAGATCTTCACATCCTCAGAAAGTTTATTACGAGCCTCGCGAGCAACGGTCAATTTTTGATAATAGTCCGCCACGTTATTAGAGCATTTTACGCGCTGAAGATCGGTCATCGCGGTGTCGTAATCGTTGTAATTGCTATTAAACTTAAGTCTCGTCGACTCGAATTCATTAGTAATATTCACCAACTTTGAGCTGTCTAGTTTATTAATCGCCAATCGACCATTCAGCCTGGCCATAAGTTTGGTAGAAATAGAATTATATCTCTGTCCAACATTAACTCTAGTTAGAGCGTCATTGGTGTGGATGTTTTTAATAGCAACTCTTACGGAACTACAGTTTCGATCAAGCGTTTTTATAATCTCAGAATCAGCCGTAGTATCGACAGACTGAGCCTCAACTGCCCGTGGCGTCACTAACAAACTAGAAGTAATCAAAAAAGACGCGAGATAGAAAGTAACTTTTTTCATCACTTATATTATCTCACGTCTTCTTGAATAGAGTCAAATATTACTTGAAACGTTTTTCGACGTTACCCTTAACATCTTTTGCGGTTTCTGCTACAGCATCTCCAACTTTCTGGGAACCAGCTTTTAACGAGCTTAAGCTGTCTTTAGCTGCAGCAGTCGCTTTGCAAGCCACCTTTTCAGTGTTGGCTTTCATTTTTACAGCTTTATCCTTCAAGTCTTTCCTTGTTTCCTTGCCGCTCTTTGGTGCAGTTAAAATTCCAGCTGTAAAACCTGCTGCTACCGCTCCGATAATTGCTAAAACTTTTTTCATATATTTACTCCTTTTTTTAATTATTTTTTACGAAACAAACCTGATATTTCACTAAAAACTTTTGTTGGCGACAACCACTCAGTCGCGCTAGCTACGTTAGTTGTAATTTTACTAACGCTTTTCATGACCGTATTAAGTCTTACCAACAAGGCGATGACCACTGCCAGTAGCGTTACGATAATAACCGACAACAATCCTACGATGATTGATAATAAAACGATGGCTGTTTGGATATCTTCCACGCTTTACCTTTCTGCAAAAGTTTATATTTGTTATGTTTATTTTAGCATGCTTGTTAAATTGTTTGTATTAGATAATCTAACTATTTCACTATAGCATAAGCTTATTAAATTGTCAATAGAGATGTCCGCTAATCGTTAACAATATGATAAACTGGTATGGTTATGCGAGATTTTTTCAAACGATACATACCGGAATTTGTTTATGGCGCGGTTGACGGCACAGTAACAACATTTGCAGTCGTGGCGGCTTCAGCCGGTGCTGGAATATCCAGTTCAGTAATTCTTATATTAGGAATTGCTAATTTAATAGCCGACGGATTCTCAATGGGCTCTAGCGCATATTTGGCAGCCAGTGCAGAGCACGAAGAGTCCGTTCGCGACAGCCAAAAACGCTCATCTCCAAAGACCATAGGCGCAGTAACATTCTTAGCTTTCGTGGTGGTCGGTAGCGTGCCAGTATTGCCATATTTGATTGACGTAATTGCAAACTTAAAGGCGCCAAACGCGGTATTATTCTATATTAGCTCGGCGCTAACTGCGGCAACGTTCTTAGCAATCGGCTTCATCAAGGGCAAAGTTAGCAAACAATCACCTTGGCGGTCTGCAGGCATCACGTTACTCCTTGGGGCGATTGCAGCAGGATTAGCCTACTTCGCGGGCGACATTCTGTCGGCGTGGCTTGGCATTAGGGTTTAGTCTATTATTATTGTGTTTTGATCTGGGTGATTGTTAACATGATACTGAAAGTACTGACGGAGCGATTCATTTCCTTGCATAAAAAATCTCCTTATTGTTATAAGGAGATTTGGGGTTTGTGCTATATGCTAGTTATTAGTTAAATCCACAGAAGTGTTGAACGGCTACTTGACTTTTTGGACCTACGCCTATTCCAATTTTTGTATATTTAGGATCTTGTATTGCTTTACGGTGAGACTCTGAACCCATCCACCAGTTAAAGGCGCCACGACTACTAATGTTTGCTCCCGCAGTCCAATTTTCGCCGCTCATAGTACATTTAGCCTGCTGGTATATCAGATAATACATTTCTTGCGTGTACATATCACCTAATCCAGGTATATTATGCTGCCTGTAGCCTTTAGCTTCCATGTCATCTGCCTTGAGTTGTGCTGATTTCTGTACGTTCTCGTCCATGACTAGCGGTGCTACACCAATTCTTGCCCGCTCCTGATTTACTAATTCTAGTATTTCTTGAGGATCGGCAGGACCATTATCGTATTTATCGAATGCTGGTTTATGTGGCTTCGGCTGCTCTTCTTGTTGTTCTTGAGCTGTCGCTAATGCTATTTGATTATCTAAGCGTCTTTTAAGCCATAAGCTACCACCCACACTCGCTACGAGAGCTACAATTATAGTAGTGGTAACTATAGCTTTTTTCATACCCTCACACTAACACAACCAAAACGGTAGATCAATATTGCAAATATTCTACAAACCCAATTCGCGCAACTGAGCAGGATCGACAATTGAAGGTGAATTCATCATCACATCCACGCCAGAGCCATTCTTTGGAAATGCCAGAGTCTCGCGGACGTTTTGCTCATCGGTCAATTCCATCAAAATACGATCAACTCCAAAAGCACATCCTGCGTGAGGCGGAGCGCCGTATTTGAAAGCCCCCAACATAGCACCGAACTTTTCTTCAACATAAGATTCACTAAAGCCCAGTAAACCGAACACTTTATATAACACCGCTGGATTATGGTTGCGAACGCCGCCAGAGCAAATCTCATAACCATTCATCACCATATCAAACTGATCAGCAACAATGGATAATTTTTCGGCGTCAGTTTCAGCAGACTCCAGAGCTTGCAAGCCACCCTTTGGCATACTGAACGGATTATGCCCAAAGTCAAGCTTCTTACTACGCTCATCCCACTCGTAAAACGGAAAATCAACAATCCAAGCAAACGCCACGACCGATGGGTCCTTAAGATTAAAGTGCGAGGCAAATTCATTACGCAAGCGCCCCAATACCGCGTTAACAACCGAGCGAGAATCAGCGCCAAAGAACACTGCATCGCCATCAACCGCACCAGTTTTCTGCTGGATATCAGCTAATTCCTTCTCACTCAAGAATTTCGCAATTGGAGATTTTGCTTCACCGTCTTGATATGTAATGTACGCCAAACCGCCAGCGCCTTCACTTTTAGCGATATTAGTGAAATTGTCAATTTGTTTGCGACTCAAACTTGCGCCATTTTTTACGCAAATAGCCTTAACACATTCCGCGTTTTTAAACACACCAAACTCGGTTTCCGCAAACACATCCGTCAGTTCTATCAATTCCATACCAAATCGCAAATCAGGCTTATCGGAACCGTAAGTTTCCATGGCATCGCGATACGAAATTCGCGGAATTGAACTGCCATCACCAACCGCCAAATCGCTCAAATCCAACAATTTTTTACCAGCAAAATCAGTCGCCAATTGCTTCATCAAAGGCTCAACTTCAGCGCGAACTTCTTCACCATTTTCAGCAAAACTCATCTCCAAATCAAGCTGATAAAACTCGCCATACAAGCGATCTGCTCGCGGGTCTTCGTCGCGGAAACAAGCCGCCAACTGATAATAACGCGGCACGCCACCAACCATCAGCAGCTGCTTAAACTGCTGTGGGGCTTGTGGCAAAGCGTAAAACTTCCCTTCCTGCAAACGACTCGGAATCAGAAAATCACGCGCACCCTCAGGGCTTGAATTCGCCAAAATTGGCGTTTGAATTTCAATAAAATCTCGACCGTCCATATATTCATGGATTCGACGATACATTTCGGCGCGTTTTTTAAGCATGTTTTGCATTTTTGGACGACGCAAATCAAGATAACGATATTTGAATCTTAGTTCTTCGCCAGCTTGATTATCCTCGGCAAATGGCTGAATTGGCAAAGTTTCAGCTCGGTTCAAAATTTCCAAATTGTCCACAACAATTTCCACATTACCACTGGCAATATTTGGATTTTTCAGACCTTCGCCACGCTCCGCAACCACGCCACAAGCACGAACCACAAACTCATCTCGTAAGCTTTCCGCCAAAGAAAAAGCATCTTTTTTATCAGGGTTAATAACCAACTGAACCAAACCCGTGTGGTCGCGCAAATCAATAAAAATCAACCCGCCATGATCACGCCTGGAATGAACCCAGCCCGCAACTGTAATATTCTCACCAACTTTTTTAGAAGTTTCTGCCGCCAAAATTCTATTTTTCATATCTGTTATTATAGCATAATATGGGCAAATTCCCAGAATTAAACATCTCGTCGAGTTTTTGTGGGCAAATTATTTTTCTGCGGATTAGCCGTGGCAGCCTTACGAATATCTCCATAAACATCATATTCGTCAATGATTTTCTGACCTAATAGCGCTTCAATTACGTCTTCTAAGCTCAGTAGACCAACTGTTTCTCGAAACTCATTTACAACAATAAACAAGTGATGTTGCGTTTTCAAAAATGCAGCCAAGGCATGCTGTAGAGTTTGATTTTCGCGAATATAATAGACATCTTTACTCATGACTGTTTCCGCACGATGAGATTTTGCCTTGCGGTCAATTGTCAACAAATCTTGAATTCTCAACATACCAACAACATGGTCGATGTCGCCGTCAATGACAGGAAATCTGCTATACCCCTTTTTATGAAGATCATCAAGCACTAGCGGCCCGAGAAGTTCATTCATAGGTACCGATTCAATCATGCTTCGCGGCGTCATAATTTCCTCGACCTTCATATCGTTGAACTTCAATCCGTTAGTAATAAGCTTTTTCTCAGAAGGTGAAATTGCTCCGCTGGATTGAGCAACCATTTCCAGCAATTCTTCTTTCGATTCAATCACCCGACTATCACCAACAACTGGCGATACCGAACGGATTAGCGACAAAATTACTTGATGTCGCTCAATTGTCGTTAAAATTAGCGGTTCGTATTTCTCGTAAAGCTGCTGTGAATATTTCTGCCACAAACCAATTCGCGCGACAGCTCCGATTTCTAGGGCTATTATAATTGACAAAAAGAGTCCAGTCACCCAATTGAACAAATAAACGCTAATAATACTTAAAATTACCAAACATAAAGAAGCCACGACGCGCTGCAGCGAAATAATATCTCGTAAAAATTCCCTTTGTCGCAAAAGAATTTTAGCCTTTTCATCACCCAATCCACTTCTCCGCCGCAGCTCAAATTGGCTATGCGAAGACGTTTTCGGCTGAACTCCCAGCACTATCAGCAAAACCGCCAAAGTAACCAAATATCCAAAAATTAGCACAATCGTCATAGTTTTATTGTACAGCATTCCGTGCTATACTTACTAGAGTAAATGGAGGGAAAATGAATAAGAAAAGCTGGATAATTTTCGCAATTATTGTAGTGGCGATTGTTGGTGGAATGATTTATATTTCGACACAAAATCGACTAAACATTAGCGATATCAATAACGATCAGCTGAACACAACTATCAGCGCAGAATCAAGAAATGGCAATATTGCAGATCACGAAATTGGCAGCAAAGACGCCAAAGTAACAATTATCGAATACGCCGACTATCAATG
Source organism: uncultured Candidatus Saccharibacteria bacterium (assembly GCA_937921475.1). Lineage (GTDB taxonomy): Bacteria > Patescibacteriota > Saccharimonadia > Saccharimonadales > Saccharimonadaceae > Nanosynbacter. The sequence goes on from CALFPG010000012.1 coordinate 109,177, forward strand.
CCCTGGCTGTGGTACCGCTGCACCAAAAGCCGAAGCACTAGCTAAAAAATATAAAGATCACGTTCGACTAATTTTCCGCAATTTCCCAATTGCTAGCTCACACCCTAACGCACGTGCTGCCGCTGCCGTGGCCGAAGCCGCCGGCTTACAGGGTAAATTCTGGGAAATGAATGAGCTTCTATACGCAAATCAGGACGCTTGGAAAAACACCAACACTACAGAACGCGACAACATTTTCAAATCTTATGCTGAACAATTGAAACTTAATATCGATCAATATAAAACCGATATTGCCAGCAACAAGGTTAAAAATAAAATCGACTTCGATATGGCTCTCGGTCGCAAACACGGCGTTGCCGCAACACCAACTTTCTACATAAATGGAAAAAATACCGAGATGGACAGCTCTGGCTCAATTGAATCATCAGTCAAGGAGGCCTTGAAAAAAGCTGGCGTTGAAGTAAAAGATTAACGTATTTTCACACAAACCAAAATCCCGCTCCGGTGCCTTGGAGCGGGATTTGTTTATAGTCGTCCCTATTCTATCGTTGGATCGACTGCACTCTTTTTATTGTGCTATGTATGTTTGCCATTCGGCAGGCACCACATCCACCGCGATCTTTTTGCGCCTTGATGGCACAAATTTGATTGCTATTGGCATGTGTTTTGCACTCCTTATTATTATGTGCAGCCCCACGCGCTTCGACCTTTATCACTTAATATCAGCAATTTAATGCTTCGGCGCGAGACACGCTAACAATGTTACCAAACGTTTATTGGCACGTCAAGCAAAAACATTTTGAAAATGCTTATTATATCTATATTAGAATAAGCGGAGTCGCTTAGCAACAAACATAACAAGTAAAATCAACAACACTGTAAAACTGGTGATAACCGGGTACGCCCAAGGCTCACCTTGAAATGGTAACGCAATATTCATTCCGTACATTCCGTAAAAAACGTTTGGAATAGCCAGAAGAATTGTTATTGCGGTCAACGCCTTCATACGTTGGTTCAGCGTATTATTAGCAACCGTCGAATAAGCGTTTTGAATGCTGGAAATTGTGTGCGTGCTGGAACTGATTGCCACTAAGACTTGTCTGATGTGTAGGTCAACGTCCTCCAAGGCTTCCAGGTCTCTAGTCTTAAATAAATGGCGGCGGTTTTCCATTAGTTGTGTAATAACGCGGGATATCCCTTCCAAACTGCTTCGATATTCATTGAGCGTATCTTCAATTGCCACAAATTTAATAAAATCCGAATTCTCAACTTCATGACGACTTAGTCGCCGACGAGCATCGCTAATTTGCTCCGTTAACAAATGCACACGCTGTTCATATTGAGAAATAATATACGCCAAATTCGCAGCAAAAACTCCCGCTGGACGTTCGGTTGTGCTAAATAAATAATCGCTAACCTCCAGGGGTGAAAATTTAACATGAGGCGATATTGTAATATAATGACCGCCGCTAATTGCAATCAAAAACGGTGCCGTTTTACCAGAATCAGTTTGACCAAATGGTATGCGTGTAAAAATATATTCAACACCATCAGAAAACTCCGCTCGAGGTAATTCGTGGATGTCTAGTACGTCACGGACAATATTAGCAGACAGCGACAAAGCCTTTGAAACTCGAGTAGCATCAAGACTCCCGGTCAAATTGATCCAACCGTTTTTATGCATTCGTTGAGCTTGCGTCAACTTTTCAGTCAACGATCTACGCTCAAAGTAGCCCACCATCATAAGAAAATTATAATATACACAAGCGATATTAGCAATCTGTCGAATTGCAATTAAACTTATCGGCGGCGCAGGAAATAATAGCCCACAACGAATGCCAGCACTACACTAACTGCGGTAATTCCCCAAAACATCAATGGATTATCAGCACCTGGAACTGGCACGTTCATACCATACAAACCAGCGATCATCGTCGGAATAGTCAAAGCTACAGTGATTACGGTTAGCAGGCGAATCGTCTCATTAAGGCGCGTATCCATCACCGCCCTATAGCTGTCGCGCACATTAGTAATCGTCCTCAACAAACTTTTACAACGCGCAATCACCTGCTCCAAATCAATCGAAATATCCTCAACGTCTTCCTTATCATCAGCTTTCAATCGCAATTTCTGAGTCGCAAGAAGCTTCTCAATTGCCCAGTTCATCGGAATTAACGCGTCAAGATAATCGTTCAATTTGCGCTCATACTCCGCCAGAGTGGCAATGTCATTAACTCTCAGTGTATGAATACTGTCCGTAGCCGCTCGCATTTGGCGATTAATCGTTGCCACACGCCGCTGATACTGCGTTGAAATCGCCTCAACCATCGCCACCAAAAGCTCAACTTGTCGATCTGTTCTAATCCGCATTTTATCAATAAATGGCTGCCACAATCGTCCCAAACTATCTCTGGACAATGTTACGATATGATCTTTATTAATGCAGAATAAAATCGGCGTGGTAAAATCGTTAAAATCATCATCAGTGTCCGGCAATCGCGCAATCAAATAAGTCCACTCATCGTCAAACTCAATACGCGGCACCTCATGCGGATCAAGCGCGTCACTTATCAAATCCTCATCCAAGCCCAGTGTCAGCAATTGCGAAACCTCTTCGTCGCTTGGCCTTTCACAACGCACCCACGAACCAGACCGCAATTTTTCTTGCGGGCTAATTACTGAATCACTGTTTGTTGAACGAAGATATTGCAACATAATTTCATATTATAAAATAAAACATACATAAACACAAGAAGCTCCTGCGCCGTTTACAGGAACTTCTTGATTTTTATTACGATTTAACTATCGTGCCTGCCGAGCCGCTAATAGCTTCAGCGGTTTTATCCAGCGAAGTAATAATCGCCGTGCGCCCCGACTTTCCACCCAGGAACGACAAGGCAGCCTGAGTTTTTGGCAACATCGAACCTGCCGCAAATTGCCCATCGTCAATATGCTTTTGGAGTTCTTCTATTGAAACTTCCCCGAGAGATTGTTCATCTGGTTTGCCAAAATTAATTTTAGCAGCATCAACCGAAGTCAAAATTAGCAAAGTGTCAGCGTCCAAAAGATCTGCCAATTTTGCCGCGCCGAAGTCCTTATCAATAACCGCAGCGACGCCTTTTAATTGACCAGTTTCGTCTTGCAAAACAGGAATGCCGCCACCGCCAGTTGAAACAACCGTCACGCCAGCATGAACCAACGCCTTAATTACATCAGCCTCAACAATCGTCTGAGGTTTTGGCGATGGAACGACACGTCGCCAGCCGCGACCAGCGTCTTCTTTTACCGTGTAGCCGCGTTCGCTAGCGACGGTTTTTGCCTCGTCTTCCGAATAGAACGGACCAATTGGCTTGGTTGGATTTTGGAACGCTGGATCGCTTAAGCTAACAATCGTTTGAGTTATAACACTAACGGCGCGATTGTTCATCTGATTAACCATAAAGGCGTCATGAAAAGCCTGTTGCAACCAAAAGCCAATCAATCCCTGACTCATAGCGCCAGAATCTTCCAGTGGCAAACTTGGCACATCTGGCGTGTTAATCGCCTCTTCGTGCAACACAATATTGCCAACCTGAGGACCATTGCCATGAACGATTGCTACGTTATGACCGGCTTGGATTAACGGTAAAAGTTGCCGAACGGTTTCATCGGCTACTCGTTGCTGTTGCTCAGACGCGGCTTCGCCCTGCCGTTGCAGGGCGTTACCACCGAGCGCTACTACAATAGTACGCTTCTTATCCATAGGCTACAGCGCTCCGAAAATTGCAATAACTGTAATGCTGATAATAGCAAATACTGCCATAATTGGAGCTGAGCGTTTTAGCCAGTCGCGATATGAAACGCCAGCCAAAGCCAATCCACCCATCAACGACGCGATAGTTGGAGCCATCATGTTGATCAAACCAGACGCTGTCGCAAATGCGGCAACCATAACTTCTTTGCTTGAGCCAACCAGGTCAGCAATTGGCGCGATAACTGGCATAGTTGCTGCCGCCAAACCCGATGATGACGGAACGATAAATGACATTGGCAAATAGAATAGATATGCCAACACACCAACAACACCGCCACCAGCATCTTTCAGGAGAGATTCACCCCAGCTGATGATTGTGTCCTGGATTTCACCGTTAGTCATCACTACAGAAACACCTGTTGCTACTGCGATAATCAAAGCAACTGGCAAGATGTCTTTCACACCGTCGATAAATGTATCAACTGGAAAAACACCCTCTTTCTTAAATTCTTTGTAGTAAATTGCAGTTATGACAATTGTTGAAATTAGGAATAGTGCAGTGATTTCATTGAAATACCAATCACCAAATGCCGCACTGTGGACTACACCAAGTACCGCGCCAATGACTGGCAAACCTGCAGCCCATTCAAACATATCAGTGAAGAATGTGATATTCCAACTTCCCCATGGAATCAAGGAAAGAATCATTAACACAAACGTAATAGCAAACACAGACATAACAACTTTTCGTGGACCAGTGAATTTTGGTACGTTTGTCATGTCGAGAGCAGCCGTAGCTGGCTTGTAGCGAACGTCTTCTTTGTACTTGCCTGCCTTAACTTTTGCGGCGTAACGCATAGTAAAGACAATCGCGGCAATCAAACAAAGTACTAAGATGATAGACATTATTGGAATAACGCTACCCAATTTCACGTCTGCAGTTTTTGCTGCAACACCAGTGGAGAATGGGTTGATTGTCGAGCCGAGCACACCAGTACCAGCACCCAACACAATCACCATCACACCAGTCATGGCGTTATAGCCAGCAGCAATCATCATCGGTATGACGAGCGCGTAAAACGCCACAGTTTCTTCCTGCATACCGTAAGTAGTACCACCGATAGCGAATAAAATCATCAGAATCGGGATGAGCCACTTTTCCTTGCCCTTCATCTTTCGAAGTAGTGCACCAAGAGAAGCATCAAGCGCACCAGTTTTCATAGTGACGCCTAAGAATCCACCAAGCACCATCACGAAGACGATGACATCAAGCTTGTCTGACATACCTTTAATAGGTGCAGTAAAGACGTCCCACAAACCTTGCTGATCGTGTTTTTTGATCTCTTCCTTTTTACCGTCTTTTTCTTCCGTGACGGTTCGATCTTTGTCGACTACGTGATACGAATTAGCTATACGATCGCCATCTTCGTTTGTCTTATATAGTCCAGAAGGAACAACCCACGTCAATGCCGCCATAACGATGATCACGACAAACAAAATAGTAAACGCCGACGGTGATCGAAGCTTCTGCTTTGCCTTTTTAATTTTTTCTACCATTGCCTCGGAGCCTCCTTAACCTCCTCATTACGACAACAACTACAATGTCAAAGCCATCACAGCCTTGATTGTATGCATACGATTTTCCGCTTGATCAAAAACTATCGAATGTGGCGAGCGGAACACCTCATCCGTTACTTCCATTGAATCTAAACCGAAATCTTCCTGAATCTTCTTTCCAGTAATCGTCAATGCGTCATGGAATGCTGGCAAACAGTGCATAAACTTGACCTCAGGATTTCCTGTCAAGTTAATCATTTGGCGATTAACTTGGAAATGTCGCAATTGGTTAATGCGTTCAGCAAACTTGTCTTCTTCGCCCATTGAAACCCAAACGTCCGTGTAAATCACATCGGCACCACGCAAAGCTTCTTCGAAGTTGTCAGTGATGGTAATACGTGCGTGGCTTGACCTGGCAAAATGATTTGCTTTATCGACCAAAGCTTGCTCTGGATGCAATTCACGAGGTGCCAAAATACGAAAATCAAGTCCCATAATAGCTGAGCCGATCATCAACGAGTTCGCCATATTGTTACGACCATCGCCAACAAATACCAGCTTAGTCCCCTTCAATTTTCCGACATGTTCTTCAATTGTCATGAAGTCAGCCAAAATCTGCGTTGGATGGAACTTATCGGTCAATCCATTCCACACTGGAACGCCAGCGTGACGCGCCAATTCCTCAACAGTTGCATGATCAAAACCACGAAACTCAATCCCGTCAAACATTCGACCCAAAACCTTGGCAGTGTCTTCAACCGTTTCTTTCTTGCCCAATTGAATATCGTCTTTACCAAGATATTCTGGCGCAACTCCAAGGTCATTAGCAGCCACCGTAAATGCGCAGCGTGTTCGCGTTGAAGTCTTTTCAAACAACAAAGCCACATTTTTACCCTCATGAATTCGGTGCGGAATACCGGCATATTTCAATCGACGATATTCACGAGCCGTGTCCAATAGCAAGCGAATCTCTTCAGCGGTATAATCGCCTAAAGTCAGCAATGATCGTCCTTTCAAACTCTGAGCCATTAGAATACATCCTCTCGTACTAGCGGCATACTCATACAGCGTGGACCGCCACGACCGCGTCCAAGCTCAGCACCACTAATTTCAATAACTTCGATGCCGTTTTCGCGCAATTTCTGGTTAGTTACGTAGTTGCGATCATAAGTCACCACAACACCCGGCGCAATCGCCAAAGTGTTCGAACCGTCATTCCATTGCTCGCGAGCGGCAGCAATCGGATCGCCACCGCCACACTCAATCAACGTAACACTTGGCAAGCCCAGCGCAACCCTTAAGACATGCTCCAAATCTGTTTCGTGTGTAATTCGTGGGAATGGCTGACCTTCAACCTTCTCCAAAATAAAACAATTCATCCTGCCGCCGTGGTCGCGAATTTCTGGGTGAATCGTAAACTTATCACGATCAATCATCGTAAACACGGTGTCTAGGTGCATAAAGGCGTGAGATTTTGGAATCTCCATAGCAATGACTTTCTCGAATTTCGAGCCAGCAAACAATTTGGTTGCCATCTTTTCAATTGCCTCAGCGGTTGTTCGCTCTGAGACACCAATTGCCATAACCTTATCGCTTAATACTAATTCGTCACCACCTTCCATCGAGAATTTCTCTGTGCGGTTGTACCAAACTGGCGCACGATTAGCAAAGCGTGGATGATGGTCGATGATGTAGCGCATAAATAGCGACTCACGACGTCGCGCCGTCCAGTGCATCTTGTTGATTGTCAAACCGTTACCAATTGCGGCAGCTGGGTCGCGTGTAAAGTATAGATTTGGCATTGGATCGAGATAGAACGGATAACGATTTTTCTCGATCATATTATGAAGTTGCTGATGCTGGTCTGGAGGCAAAGTAATTTCATCCTTGCGAACACCAGCCATAATTTTGCGGATCATAGCGTGAGTTGGCAAGTCCAACAAGAATTGGCGCAATGTTTGAGTAACACGGCGCGAATCCTGCTTAGAAGCAGCCAACATTTCATCGACAAATTGTTCGCGCAATTGATCTGTGTTAATTGCCTCGGCGACCAATTGATCCAGATACAAAACTTCGATTCCACGACTTCTCAATACTTCCGCAAAAGCATCGTGTTCAGCCTGCGCCACTTTCAGATATGGAATATCGTCAAATAAAAGATCGGTCAGATAGTCTGGCGTCAAATTTTCCAGCTCTTCACCTGGCCGATGCAATAGAACGGTCTTAAGTTTTCCTATTTCAGACGTAATGTGAATTGGTTCGTCCATCACAACCCTCCCCTGTTTATATTAGTGATGTTTTAATTGTAACACGTTTATGTTTTTGGGCAAGAGGAGATAATTGCCAGACTAGCCTCAGTCCTGACCGTGAATTGTCGATTAACTTTTAGCCATTCATCAGTGGCTTTTGCAGCTCCCGGTAGAGCTTCATTTGCGTAATCATCAACAATAATTATCGCGTCTTCGTTAAACTTACTTTCACAAACCCGAAAAGAATCGACAATTGACTCATAAAAATCGCCATCAAAAAACGCAAACATAATATTTTCCGGCACATCATCAGAAGTAAAATCAGAAAACCAGCCTTTGTGAATAATCGGCGACTTCAATCCTGCTTTCTTAAAATTCTGGACAAATGTCTTACGCGGCGCTAATAACTCGCCAGCCTTAAATTGATCACCCGCGGCGCTATTATCCTTCTGGGTTTTTTCTGGCAATCCCGCAAACGAATCGTAAACGTGAAATTCGCCCGTAAAATTATAAGCGTCCAATAGTCGGCGAATAAACAAACTAGTTGTGCCGACATAACAACCAAACTCCACGATGTTTCCAGTGGCGCCACGGCGTAAAGTTTTTTCCAACTCTCTTAAAAGCGCACCAAGCTCTTTTATGTCAACTTGGTCGGAAATGATTGGGTATTTAACAAGGAGTTGGTCTGCGATATTCATGACTTAATTATAAATAGTTCGCCAAATATCGACAAATTTATTAACAACGCAACCCTATATATTTACGGTTTTATGAAGTAAACTATCAATTAGCACCTATGAATAACCACGATATTATCAAAACATTTTTGCCGAAACAGCTGGACATAAGACAGTTAAATTTGTTTCAATCCACTTTGCGAAAATCAAACATAATTTTATACGGCGAAATCCACGGCATTAAAGAAAATGCCGACGTCGTCTATACTCTGGTTAAGAAACTTGGCGTAAAGAGATTAGCTATTGAAGCCAGCCCCGCCGTATCCAACTTCATCAATTCAGTAAAGACCGGATCTTGCGATTTTTCCTTAGTTGATGAAGACCTTTTTGACTTAAGCGTTCTATCTCTTGAGATGATAAAAACGATAGCAATTCTTCTGCAGCAAAATCAACTTAAAGAGCTCGTTTTTATTGATACATTTTTTGACAATTTAGATGAGGATGCCATCATACCACCAAGCCCGCAAGAACGAGAAGAGCAGCTAGCTAAAAATATCCTTAAAATTGACGATTCCCTATTAACGTTATGCATTATGGGGCAATGGCATACGCAGCCCAAAGTTGTTACAGATGGCGGAATACGACATGAGTCAGCATTATATCGCTTAAGAAAAGTAAAGCCAAATGTACAGTTTATTCACAATGTCTACCGACAAGGACAATTATTTAACGACGGAAAAATAATTGAACTTCCGAAAAACCCATCAATTCCGCCTTATTATGAAATTGTCCAGAAAACTAATATTGATTTTGATCTGCACACACCAAAGGCTACAAAAATATCACTATATAAAAAGTAGCAGTCAATTACTCAGCAAACTGGCTGTTATAAAGCTCGGCGTAAAAACCATTTTGCTTCAACAGAGTTTCGTGATTGCCCTGCTCAATGATATTCCCGTCCTTAACCACCAAAATCAAATCGGCGTCGCGAATGGTGCTCAAACGGTGCGCAATAACAAAACTAGTTTTTCCCTGCATCAACTTCTCCATAGCTTTTTGGATAAGGACTTCGGTGCGCGTATCAACCGAGCTTGTCGCTTCGTCCAAAATCAACATTGGCGCTTTTTCTAGCATCGCCCTGGCAATTGTCAGCAGCTGCTTTTCTCCCTGGGAAATATTAGCAGCCTCCTCGCCCAAGACCATATCATATCCACCCGGCAACGACCTCACAAAATGATCAACATGCGCTTCTTCGGCGGTTTTTATCATTTCTTCCTCGGTAGCTTTTGGATTGCCATACATCAAATTCTGACGAATCGTGCCATTAAACAGCCACGTATCCTGCAGTACCATACCAAACATTTGCCGCACATCGCTACGTTTCATTCTACGAATATCCACGCCGTCGATTTTAATCGAACCACTATTAATCTCATAAAATCGCATTAGCAAGTTAACCAGCGTCGTTTTACCGGCGCCAGTTGGACCGACAATCGCCACACGCTGACCTGGCTTAATGTGCGCCGACAAACCTTTAATGATTGTTTGGTCTGGCTTATATCCAAAGACGACGTTGTCGAATTCAACTTCGCCTTTTATGTCGGACAATTTTACCAAGTTATTCGATTCAACCGCTTCTTCTGGCTCGTCCAAAAACTCAAACACTCGCTCGGCGGCAGCAGCTGTCGATTGCAAAATATTAGCGATATTAGCAACCTGAACCAGCGGCTGATTGAACTGATCGACATACTGAATAAACGCCTGAATATCGCCGATTTTCAGTCGACCATTAATCGCCAGCCAACCGCCCAAAATTGTCATGGCTACGTAGCCGATATTGCTGATAAAATTTATAATCGGGTGAATCAAGCCAGAAAAGAACTGAGCCTTCCAAGCGCTCTCCTGAAGCCGATTATTGATATTAGAAAACTTAGCAATCGATTTTTTCTGACCATTAAAGACGCGCATCACTTGATGTCCGCCATACATTTCTTCAATGTGTCCATTAAGTTCGCCAAGTTGCGTTTGCTGGCGCAAGAATTGTTTTTGCGAGCTCTTTGCAATCAAAGTAATCACGCCACCCGCCAACGGAAGCACCAGCAGCGCAACTAGCGACATCTGCCAGCTAATCGAAAACATCATCGCCAAAATCCCCAGCACCGTAACCGTTGAAGTTATAATTTGCGACAAACTCTGATTTAGTGTTTGGCTAATCGTATCGACGTCATTAGTTATGCGACTAAGAACTTCGCCGTAAGTTTGCTTATCGAAATAACTCAACGGCAAGCGATTTATTTTTTCGGACAATTGTTGTCGCATCCTGAAAGTTACGGTTTGCGTCACCTGGGTCATTATCCACGTTTGAATATAGCGAAAAATTGCACTCAACACATACATTCCGACTAGCAAAATAATTATTCGCCAAATAGCGTCAAAATGAAATTCTGGACGCCGACTAAGATCTAGCTTTTTAATCGACTCAAGCTGACTGGACGGAATCTGTTTTTCAATCTCCGACTTATTCGGCAATCGGTTCAAAACGTCCGCGCCAGTAGTTCCCGCTGGCAAAGAAACACCTTTTGGCAATTTGCTAGTGATCGCCTCGTAAGCTTTCATATTGGCATAATCATCAACAATTTGATTCGTTGCGCCGCCTAAAATCTTCGGGCTGGCAATCGCAAAAATCGTGCTCCCAATTGCAAAAACCAACACCATCAACATTTGCCATCGAAAATCCGACAAATATTTAATCAGCTTCTTGACCGTCCCCTTGAAATCTTTAGCCTTTTCGCCAGTGCCCATTCTGCCCATCGGGCCGCCCATTCGTACTTGCTGGCGTTTTTTCGTGGTTTGCCTAGACATTACAACACTCCTTTCGCAGCAATAGATATTTTCTGTAAATCGTCTTCCGAGAGTTGCGAAGCGGCAATTTCTTGATAAACTTCGCAATCTTTCATCAATTCCTGATGTGTTCCCTGACCAACAATTTTTCCCTCATTAAGCACGATAATTTTATCTGCATTCATAATCGTATTAATTCGCTGACCGACAATTAACACAGTTTTATTCTTAGTTTCCTTCGCAAGCACAGCCCGTAACTTCGCGTCCGTCTTAAAATCAAGCGCCGAAAACGAATCGTCAAAAATGTAAACATTCGGCTCAACCGCAATGGCCCTCGCAATCGACAGACGCTGACGCTGACCACCAGAAACATTGCTACCACCCTGAGCGATTTCACTTTTATAACCATTTTTTAACTCGCTAATAAATTCTTCCGCTTGGGCAATTTTGGCCGCCTTCTCGACCAACTTATCACTAGCCTCAGCGTTGCCGTATTTGATATTGCTAGCAACCGTTCCGCTAAACAGCACACCTTTTTGTGGCACGTAACCAATTTGACCAGACAAATCTTCTAATTTCAGATTTCTAATATCAACGCCATCAAGCAAAATCTGCCCCGCCGAAACATCATAGAAACGAGGAATCAAATTAATCAACGTCGACTTTCCCGAACCAGTACTGCCAATAAACGCCGTTGTCTGACCAGGTTCAGCTACAAAATTAATATCCGAAAGCACTGGCAAATCCGCGTCAGGATAAGTAAACGTAACGTCCTTAAACTCAATTTTTCCCTTAGCATCTTTTGGTAATTTTTTCGGCGACTTCGGGTCGGTAATTGACGGCAAAGTATCTAAAACTTCCCCAACTCGACGCACTGATACGGCAGCTCGCGGCACCATAATAAATACCATCGACAGCAACAAGAACGAGATTATCACCTGCATCGCGTATTCCAAAAATGCCATCATATTACCAATTTGCAAATTGCCGCTACTTATCAAATGCGCGCCAAACCACACAATTGCCACACTCGAAAAGTTCATCACTAAAGTCATAATCGGATCAAGCAACATCATCAAACGATTCACAAATAAGTTCATCTTGTTCAATTCCACGTTAGCTTCTTGGAATTTTTTCTGCTCAATCTTCTCGTTATGGAACGCACGAATAACTTTCAGTCCAACCAAATTTTCCCGCGCTACCAAATTAAGTTTATCCACCAGAGTCTGCAATTTCTTAAACCTAGGTACGGCAATCGTAAATAGTGTAGCGATCACCACAAACAAAACGAACACCGCCAAAGCGATAATCCAGCTTAAATCTGGCGCATTATTCATGGCTTTTTGCAGACCGCCAATTGCCATAATCGGCGCCATTAATGCCAGTCTCAGCAGCATTATTGACGTTGTTTGAATCTGCTGAATATCATTCGTTGAGCGCGTAATCAGCGACGCCGTAGAAAACTTATTAAAGTCCGCCAAAGAAAAACTTTCTATTCGTTCAAACAATTTCAATCGCAATTTTTGCGCCATTCCCGTAGCAATTCGCGCCGCCAAAAAACCCACGACAATTGAACAAAACCCACCAGCCGCCGTCACCAAAATCATCATCAAGCCATTGTTCCAAATCGCCGACATATCTTGTTTAATAATGCCGTTATTGACAATTTCCGACATTTTATCCGGCAGCCACAAATTCGCCATCACAACGCCATACGTGAATCCAACCAAGATAATAAACAGCAGCCAATAGTCTCTAAAAATTCGTAAAATATGTTTCATTTATAGTCCTTTACGTTCTAAGTCCACCTTATATTATATCATTTTAGGGCTAGTCGACTCCATTTTAATAATTACAATTGGACAAAAATATCTGTTAGTTTTATACTGTTTTTTAGCGTCGGGGTGTGGCGCAGCTCGGTAGCGCGCACCGTTCGGGACGGTGAGGTCGCTGGTTCAAATCCAGTCACCCCGACCATGAAATTATTGGGCGTACGTTCAGCTTAATTGAACCTCTGGCTATTAGCAATCGAAGGAGGTTTTATGCGACGAAGAGTAAACGTACGCGGAATTATTATCAATGAAAACGGCAAAATTTTCTGCCAACAATTGACCGCCAATAATGGCAAAGGGCGTAATTTTTGGTGTACGCCGGGCGGCGGCTTGGAAATGGGCGAAAGCTTGCTCGACGGCTTGCGTCGAGAAATGATTGAAGAAACTGGCGTCAAACCAGAAATCGGTAAGTTGTTATTTATACAACAATTCGCCGAATCAGGCGAACAATCAGCGCACGGCCCGAATGAACAATTGGAATTTTTCTTCCTCATCACCAACTGGCAAGATTACCAAAACATTGACTTAGAAAAAACTTCTCACGGCGTCGAGGAAGTAGCGGAGTGTGGCTTTGTCGATCCAAAAACGACGCGGATTCTGCCAAGCTATTTGACAGAGGTTGACCTGGACCAGCTGGTTAATAAATTGACAGAAGTTCCAGTTCTAAGCGAATTATAGCGAGGTCACTCGGGCTATTTGGCGAAGAATTTTTTGGCACGTTCAGTCTTCGGGTGGTCCATTACCTGAGCTGGCGTGCCATTTTCGATAATCTCGCCCTTGTCCAGAAAAATCATCCGCGTGCCGACCTCGCGGGCAAATTTCATTTCGTGCGTAACAATTACCATCGTCATTCCCTTTTTGGCAACTTTTCTAATCACATCCAAAACTTCGCCAATCATCTCTGGATCTAGCGCTGAAGTCGGCTCGTCAAAAAGCATAATTTTTGGCTCCATCGCTAGCGCCCGTGCAATTGCCACTCGCTGTTTTTGACCGCCAGACAAACTATTCGGCGAAGCGTCCGCTTTATCTAACAACCCAACATCGTCCAATAAACTTCGCGCCAATTTTGTCGCTTTTTGATCTGAAAATTTACGCAGTTTTTTCGGAGCTAATTTAATATTTTCAATCACACTCAAATTCGGAAACAGATTAAATTGCTGAAAAACCATGCCGATATTCTGACGCAACGCGTTCAAGTTTACGTGCGGATCGGTGATTTTAACTCCATCAACAATAATCTCGCCCGAAGTCGGCTCCTCCAGCAAGTTCAAACAACGCAAGAATGTCGACTTGCCAGAACCAGACGAGCCAACCACCACGACAATCTCGCCCTCTTCAATTTCCACGTCAATATCACGAAGAACTCGATTTGTGCCGAACGTTTTTTTCAAGTTTTTAACGCTGATCATCGTCATGCTTCAATTTCCTTTCTACTCGCGCCATTACTCGCGTAAAAATAGCCGTCAAAATTAAGTACATCGCCGCAGCGGCAAATAGCGATTGAAAAGCTGTCGCCGTCTGAAAACGAATATTGTCCGCGCCCCGCATAATATCATTCAAGCCAATCCAACCAACAACCGAGGTTTCCTTTAACAGCGCGATAAATTCACTAATCAACGCCGGCAATGAATTTCTCATTGCTTGCGGCAAAATAACTAGTCGCATTGCCTGCCAATTACTCAAACCCAAAGACCTGGCTGCTTCCATTTGTCCCTTGTCAATACTCTGAATTCCGCCACGAATAATCTCAGCAATGTACGCACCGCTATTTATCCCGAACGCCACCGCCGCCACAAAAATCTTCGGCATAAATTGATACGACCCAAAAACGACGTAATACATAATCAGCAGCTGGACCAAAAGTGGCGTGCCGCGAATAATATCGACATAAATTTTTCCCAGACTAGCCAGCGGATTAAAGTTTGCGAGTCTGCTTGTTTTCATCCTGCCAAATGGTCGTAAATTCGACGTGCGCATCAGGGCGACAAGTACACCAATTGCCGATCCTAAAATCAGCGACAACACAGTCAAAACCAGCGTCACTTCTAATCCATGCCATAAAAATAGCCATCGGCCGCCGCCAAAAATCACTTCCCAAAAATTCACGATTTAGCCTCCTCACCAAAATATTTGCGGATCAGCTTTTCATAGCGACCGTCTTTTTTCATCTTAGCAATTTCTTTATTAACCTTTTCCAAGAGGTCTTTATTGTCCTTTTTAATAGCAATCGCATAACTTTCATCGCTGAGCGCGCCCGGCAAGATTTCTAAGTCAGAAAATCCAGCCGAGTACTGTTTTGCGGGAGCGTCGTCCAGAATAACTGCTTCAATTTTTCCCGAACTTAATTCCTGCAAAACGCTCGGCGCGGTTTGGAATTGTGTGACTGATGCTCCAGCAATTTTAGACGCCAAAGTATCGCCAGTCGTACCCAGCTGTACGCCAATTTTTCGCCCTGGCAATTGATATTTATTACGAATCGAACTGCCTTTTTTGACAATTATTCTCTGCGACGCCGAATAATACGGATCTGAAAACAACGCATTTTTTTCTCGCTCAGGCGTCACTGTCATTCCAGCCGCCACCATATCAATTTGTCCACTATCCAACGCCGGAAGTAGCCCGTCAAACGACATATCTTCGACCTTCAAATCTTTGCCCAAGCTTTTAGCAATTTCCCTCGCCAGATCAACGTCAAAGCCAACTACTTGATTATTATCAATATATTCAAACGGCTTAAATCCAGCATTCGTACCCATCACTAAAACATCAGTTTTTGAGCCAATTACACCATCTCGATGTAAAATATCGCCCAACATCAAACAAATCATCCCCGCAAATAAAACCAGCCCAATCCACCAACTAATTCCGAATGTGCGCGTCTTATTCTTGCTCATACTTTTATTATACCCCTTCATCCGCAAAAAACGTAAGTGATATAATAGAATGGTGAGAAAAATTAAATTTACCAAACGTTTCTGGATTAAATCAATATCAATCATCCTGCTTTTTTTGGCGGCATTTTGCTTAATTGCGGCACGATATAAATATATCGTCTTTAAAAATTCGCAAATCGACGAGATAATTTTTTATTTTGTTAACGGATTAGCTGGTGGCAAATCTGACAATTTATGGTCGGCCGTCCTGCAAAATCTTCCGCTAGTTTTCCTATTATTCGGCGCCTTATTAATCCCAATGTTCGACAAATCGATCTCTTTTATCAATCGCATAATCGCCTTCTGCTTGAAAAAAATCAAATCATCACGAAAACTCACCCTGCCGTTTTTGAGATTACGAAATCAAGCAATTTACTCGCTAAGTATGTTTTTAATTGCGATCGTCCTTCTAATTCAAAGTTTCGGCATCCCTAATTATATTTACGCCCTGACCCAATCGACCAAATTATACGAAGAAAATTACGTCAATCCAAAAACCGCCAAATTAACTTTTCCAGAGAAAAAACGCAACTTAATATACATCTATTTAGAGTCAATGGAAAACACTTTGGCGTCAAAGGCTAATGGCGGCAGCTCCGAAACCTCCATCATTCCAGAACTGGAAGAATTGGCGTTAAAAAATACCTCATTCTCAAACAAAGCATCCGGTGTCGGCGGCGCTTTACCCGCAACAAACACTGGTTGGACTGTGGCGGGAATGGCCGCGCAATCTGCCGGCGTACCACTGAAAGAGAACTTGGTTGGTGGGCGCGATCATAACGCCCTGGGCGAGTTTAAAAAATTCTTGCCAGGCGCTTATAGTCTTGGTGAGATTTTAGAAAAACAAGGTTATAATCAAACATTTGTTATGGGATCTGAGGCGAGTTTTGGCGGACGCGATAAATTATTAACTCAACACGGTAACTTCAATATCGAAGATTACAATTACGCCAAAAAACACGGAAAAATCTCCGAAGATTACAAAGTTTGGTGGGGTTATGAAGATAAAAAATTATTTCAATTTGCCCGCGAAGAAGCCTCACGCTTGGCGGCGTCAGACAAGCCATTCAACTTGCAATTATTGACCGCCGACACGCATTTTACCGATGGTTATTTGGACGAAACCTGCGCCAAAACCTTCAGTAATCAATACGACAATGTCCACGCTTGCTCCTCAAAACAAGTCGCTGCATTCGTCAATTGGGTTAAATCTCAGCCATTTTATGAAAACACCACAATTATCATTTCTGGCGACCATTTAGGAATGCAAACTTCATACTACGACGAAAAAATTGGCGGAACTAATTATCAGCGAACCATTTACAACACGTTTATAAATCCAGCCATTTCAACTAGTCACTCAAAGAGTCGTCAATTCACGACATTCGATATGTATCCGTCAACTTTGGCAGCGTTGGGCGTTAAAATTGACGGCGACCGATTAGGTCTGGGCACAAACTTATTTTCTGGAAAGAAAACCTTGGTCGAACAATACGGTGGAATTGAAAACTTAAATTCAGAACTTTCCAAACGTTCCGCTTATTACGAAAATAAGATTTTCACCAAATCCGGCAATTAACCGTTGTAACCATTTGGATTATTGCTTTGCCAATTCCAAGCGTCGCGGCAAGCATCTTCAATTGTCAGTTCTGCTCGCCAGCCTAATTCTTTTTCTGCCAATCCTGGGTCAGCATAGCACGTCGCAATGTCACCTGCCCGACGCGGCGTAACTTGATATGGAACATCGCGACCAGACGCCTTCTCAAACGCCTTCACTAATTCCAAAACCGAAGTACCACGACCAGTGCCGATATTATAGACTTTATATTCGTTCGGTCGACCCAAATTCTCCAGAGCCGCCACGTGAGCCTTTGCTAAATCAACCACGTGAATATAATCGCGCACACCAGTTCCATCTGGAGTATCATAATCGTCACCAAAAACGCTCAAATACTCTCGCTTACCAACAGCAACTTGCGACACAAACGGCAGAAGATTATTTGGAATTCCCGAAGGATCTTCCCCGATGCGACCGCTCGGATGCGCGCCAACTGGATTAAAATAGCGGAGAGATGTAAATTGCCAATTTTGATTTGTCGCAGAAATATCGCGGAGCATTTGCTCAATCATCAACTTTGTTTGGCCATATGGATTTGTGGCGAACAACGGCATATCTTCGGTAATTGGCAATTTAGCAGGATCGCCATAAACTGTTGCCGAACTAGAAAACACCAGTTTCTTCACACCAAATTCTTGCATCACATCAAGCAAAACCAACGTGCTTTCGAGATTATTCTTATAGTAAAGAAGCGCCTTTTCAACCGATTCACCAACCGCCTTCAACCCAGCAAAATGAATTACAGCGTCAATTTTCTCAGTCTTAAATAATTCTGATAGTCGCTGATGATCACACAAATCGAATTCATAAAACGGTATTGATTGACCGGTGATTTCTTCAACTCGCCTCAGACTTTCAACGGACGAATTTGATAAATTATCGACCACCACTACGTTATGATTTGATGATAATAGTTCGATGATTGTGTGGCTGCCGATATATCCAGCGCCACCAGTGACAAGAATATTCATACATTTAACATATCATAAAATGACTATTTATTTTATTAGCACTCTTGCACTGAGAGTGCTAATTTGTTATGATAACTACATCAAATTTCACCATTCTGTATTTTACTGGGGCGCAACAAATTAGGACTAAAAATCAAAAGGAGGATTTTATGCCACCAAACATGAATCAAGAAGAAACAACTAAACCACTCGAAAAATTTGGTACAGATATAACGGCGTTGGCGCGAGAAGGCAAGCTCGATCCAGTGATTGGTCGAGATGAAGAGATTCGACGCACTATGCAGATTTTGAGTCGCCGCACCAAAAATAATCCCGTTCTCATTGGTGAGCCGGGAGTTGGTAAAACCGCAATTGTTGAGGCGTTGGCGCAACGAATTGTCAAAGGCAACGTTCCCGCTTCACTAAAGGATAAGAGACTAATTTCCCTAGAAATTTCCAGTCTTCTAGCGGGCGCTAGTTTCCGCGGACAATTTGAAGATCGACTAAAAGCTGTTCTAAAAGAAGTAGAAGAGGCGGCTGGCGAGATTATTCTTTTTGTCGATGAAATTCACACCATGGTTGGTGCTGGAAAAGGCGAAGGCAGTATGGATGCGGGTAATATGTTAAAGCCAGCGCTGGCTCGCGGAAAATTGCATATGATTGGCGCGACGACGCTCGCTGAATATCGCCAGTATGTCGAAAAAGACGCCGCCTTAGAACGAAGATTCCAGCCAGTTTACGTTGGCGAACCAAGTTTTGACGACACCGTCGCCATCTTGCGCGGATTGAAGGAAAAATACGAAATTCATCACGGAGTGAAAATCGCAGATGACGCAATCGTGGCAGCCGCCAGATTGTCCACCAGATATTTGCCCGACCGATTCTTGCCAGACAAAGCAGTCGACTTGCTTGACGAAGCGACCAGCTCGCTCAAAATGCAATTGGAAAGCGTGCCAATTGCACTGGATCGATTGAACAATAGACGCTTGCAATTGGAAATCGAGGAAGCGGCGCTGAAAAAGGACAAATCCGATCACGCCAATATTCGTAAAAATGAAATCAAGGAGCAAATTGCCGAGATTCGTGCAAAAGCCGAAGTGATTGATAAAAAATGGCAACACGAAAAAGACATTTTGCAAACCGTCAACACGACTACCGAAAAAATGGACAATCTGCGCTCACAATTAGAAATTGCTGAACGCGACGCAGACTTAGCCACCGCCAGCCGCATTAAGTATGGCGATTTACCGGAGCTGGAGAAAAAATTAGCAAGCGCCCGCGAGGAGCTAGCGGCAATTCCAACTCACGACCGATTACTCCGCGAAGAAGTTACGCCTGACGATATCGCTGGCGTTGTAGCGCGCTGGACCGGAATTCCAGTGGAGCGATTGATGGAAAGCGAATCCAGCAAATTGACCAAATTGGAAGAATCGATCAGCCGCCAAGTCATCGGACAAGATCGCGCCGTGGCAGCCGTAGCGAGCGCCATTCGTAGGTCACGCGCTGGGCTCGGCGACATTAATCGACCGATTGGCTCATTCCTATTCCTCGGACCTACTGGCGTAGGAAAAACAGAAGTCGCGCGCAGTTTGTGTCGTGAATTATTCGACGACGAACACGCCATGATTCGAATTGACATGAGCGAATATATGGAACGCCACGCCGTAGCCAGATTGATCGGTTCGCCTCCAGGATATGTCGGCTACGATCAAGGCGGTCAATTGACGGAAGCCGTTAGGCGACGCCCTTATAGCGTGGTTTTGTTTGACGAAATCGAAAAAGCACACCCCGACGTATTTAACGTACTACTACAAGTTTTGGACGACGGTCGATTGACGGACGGACAAGGACGAACGATTGACTTTAGCAACACCATTATCATCATGACCAGCAACGTCGGATCGCAAATGATTATGGACTACACGGGCGACGACATTAGTTCGCTCGACAATCAAATTTTAGAGACACTTCGTGGTCATTTCCGCCCAGAATTCTTAAACCGAATTGATGACATTGTGATTTTTGACCGAATTCATCCCGAGTCGATGCGTGCAATTGTTGATGTGCAATTAGAAAAAGTTGTTCGCCAAGTTAAAGATAGTCGCGACATAACGCTGAATTTTAACAATAGCGTTCGTGACATGTTGGCGCGAGACGGCTACGACCCGAGTTTCGGCGCTCGGCCACTTAAGCGTTTGATCCAAAAACGCGTGCTTGATCCTTTAGCGCTCGAACTGATTGACGGGCGAATTCACGACGGAGATACGGTAAAAGTTACTGCCGCAGACGATCGAATTGCCTTTACGAATATCGTATAATAGATGTATGGATCAAATTCGCAGCAAGCAGGAATCCATCAAATCAGCGCTTTTAGGAGTCGGCAGAATGCTTGGTTCGCCGAAATATTTCCTAATAACAATTGTCGCTACCGTCGCCTTCGCCGTGATAATTTATTTCGCAATCAACGCCAATTTTTACGGCCCGCTGATGATGTCGCGTCTACCAATCCTCGATAAAATCGCGCTGCTCGGCCCGATGATTATAGACGTCTTCAAACAAAGTTTCACTTCACCAAATGGTGCGCTGCTTATGGTAGTGTCAATCCTTCAAGGTATATCGATCGCCGCTGTAATTTTTACAGCAAAGAATAATCGCGATAATGAAAAAACTGTATCTCGACAAGTCGGACTAAGCGGAATCGCATCAATTGCCGCAACAATTGGACTTGGCTGTGTTCCCTGTGGAACATCACTAATCTTGCCAATTGCAACCCTATTTTTCTCAGGAGCTGCTGCCGCCACCGCCGCAAATATCGCCAGCATAATAGTTCTTTTATTGGCTTTACTGCTCAGTTTATTCTCGCTATATAAATCAGGTCAAATTATTTTTATGTACACAGAATTATCTAAACAGGAGAAAATATGAATCGACAAAAATCATCAGGCATAGCACTTATTTGGGTTCTTTCGGGAATTGTAATCGTGGGAACTGTAGCTTTGTTTATCTATGGAATTGTCAATCGCCCGCCGAATCGTCACATTGGCGATAATAAACCGTGGAATGAAAAAATGTCACAAGGATCCGCCGACGCGAAAAACGTATTCATTGATTATACTGACTATTTTTGTTCATTTTGCGCCGAGGTCGAAGCCGCAACCAGCACAGAATTCTTCAAAAATGACTATATTAAATCCGGAAAAGTTCGTTATGAGCATCGCGTAGTAACACTATTAAAAGAAATGACCAACAATACCGAAACCGGTGCTCACGCTGCGTTTTGTGCTGCTGATCAAGATAAATATTGGCAGTACACCCACGATATCGTCCCGCGCATTAAGCGTGATTACTTCGATAAAGGAATTGGTGTAAAAAACGTTGCTGTGCCGAAAAAAATCCCTGTTCTTCCACTGGAATATTTCCTAACTTCCGCCAAAAACGTCGGCATGAATGAATCGCAATTTTCCGATTGTATGACTAAAAAACCGCACCAAAAAGAAATTGACGGCAACACACAAAAAGCTCTGTCGCTTGGCGTGAATGGCTTGCCATATATGGTTATTAACGACTATCAAACCAGCGGATTCGTCGGTGGAGAAAACGGATTAAGAAGTATTCTTAAAGCCGGCGGCGTCGAATAATTATTTGATTTGTCGCGCGGAATTAAGCAACTCCCGTGATAAAAATAACAAGCACCCGCTTACGATAAACATAACGTTTTTCTATTTGTTTCGCTATCCTTGAATAGTTATTCCCATCTAAATAGCTTAATGGCTAAGAAATAAACAGCGAAAGTCCAAGCCGCGATAATACCGAATTGTGGCAAGACTTCCATAAAACTTGCGTGCTCGGTCATAATTAGCCGAAAACCATCCGTGATTGGAGTTATAGGAACAAATTGAGCAACGCTTCGCAACCATTCTGGAAATAGATAAAGCGGGATAAATGTGCCAGACAGAAACATCATTGGAAAAGAAATCAAATTGCTTAATGCAGAAGACTGATCTTCGTTTTTCGACCAGCCAGCAATCAATAGCCCTATTCCCACCATCATGAATGCCGATAATATAGATATAACGACAAACAGTGTCCAATCGCCTCGCATATTAAAGTGAAATATCAAAGCGCCAGCGACAACCATCATGATCAAGCTAAGCAAGGAAATAATCGTATAGTGAATTGCTGTAGAGATAATCAACTGACCAGAAGTAAACGGCGCTGCACGTAAGCGTCGGTACGAGCCACGCTTCTTTTCGGCCGGCATTTGATTAGCTAAGCCAAAAATACCCATGCTTATCAAACTGAAAGTTAATAGTCCCGTAAATATGTAATCAAACGATTTCAATTGCTCATCGCCAATCGCTTTACCAACAGCTTTAAGCGGAGCTTCAGGTTGACCCATCTGACTATTGATGTTATTGGTAATTTGGTTCATCACCGCCACTAACGTGTTACCCGCTTGTTCAGAACCTTTGGCGTAAAGAACATTCATCGTGCCTGTTGGAATAGGATGATTGTCGTTATTTTTTATCGCGCCAAAATCACTCGGAAGCTCAATAATACCGTTAAGCTCCGACCGCTTCATTTTTTCGCGCGCGTCATTCATATCTTTAACATCTTTAATTTTGAGAATCGAATCCTTCGAATTTTCTTTGGCATTTTTAACGAAACTTTTAGCAAATTCTGTCTGCGAATTGTTGACAATTGCAATATTAAAACTGGTCGAATCATTACTAAAAACCGACCCGAACACTAATAGAAAAATCAGCGGAAAAAGGAAAGTAAAAAATAGCGCCATTTTATCTCGGACGAAACGCTTTTGCTGAGCGCGAACTTGACCGAATATTCCAATCCAATATTTTTTCATGCTAATCCCGAATTGCCTTTCCTGTTAAATCAATAAACACGTCCTCTAAGTTGGCTTGCTCGACAACTTGCTCCTTCTTAAAACCGCGCGCTAATAATTGCTGGATGAGATTATGCGGCGTATCAATTGTGATAATCTTACCGCTATCCATAATTGCCAGACGGTCACACAATAATTCCGCTTCGTCCATATAATGCGTCGTCAAAAGAATCGTAATTCCCTCGTCGCGAATTTCCTTAATCAAGTCCCATAAATTTCTACGCGCCTGCGGATCAAGCCCTGTGGTCGGCTCGTCCAGAAACAATACTTTCGGATTATTTACCAATGTCGAAGCAATCGCAAAACGCTGTTTTTGACCGCCAGAAAGTTGCTCAACATAACTCTTAGCTTTTTCTGTCAATTGAACCTTAGCGAGCAGTACCTCAGTATCAACTGTCCGACCATATAAACTACCAAACATTTTCAATTGTTCACGCAAAGTCAGCTTGTCATAAAAAGCCGTCGATTGAAGCTGAATGCCAATTATATTCTTAATATCCTTAGGTTTCTTAGCGACATCTATGCCGTCAATTGTAGCCACGCCGCCATCAATTGGTCTGAGCGCTTCCAGCATTTCCAACGTTGTTGTTTTGCCCGCGCCGTTAGGACCAAGAATCCCAAATATCTCGCCCTTTTTAACTTCAAACGACACGCCGTCGACCACGTTATTTCCGTCATAAGTCTTAACGAGTTTATCGACTTTTATAATTGGCTCAAGTTCCACTCCGTAAATTCCTCTCTGTTGTAATTTTTGATCAAGCTAGTCTCTACTTATCATCAATAATAACAAAACCAAAATACTAGTGCTATACTTATAGTATGCGCATTCAGAGAAAAAAAGCAAAACCAAAATCGAAAAAACTATTTATTATCATACCGTTTTTGATATTGCTATTTTCGGCAGGGCTATTTGGGATATATTTTCTCAACCAATCACACTCGCGACAAACGACTGCACCATCCGACGAAAAGTATTATTTTGCCGATTCGAAATATTCTGGCATTCGCTCAAAATTTGTCACCAGAGATAACAAACGGGAAAAAGTTTCAATTGAATATCCGATCACGGAAAATGAAAAAATTAATCGCTTAATTAGCGAGTCGATTGATAAAATTGATCGCGATTTTCAAAATACGGTTTTACTGGCGACAGTTTTTGATAAGCCAATGACCGAAACAATTGGTTATCAAGTCACGCACAACACTTCAGAGGCGCTGTCAATTGTCGTCAATATTAAGCAGGATATGAATGGCGCACATCCAGCATCAATGACGCAGTTTTGGACTTTCGACAAAAAATCTGGCGAAGTTGTCGGCTTAGCTGATTTTACAGAACAGTCCGATGAAGCCGCCGAAGTAATCATACTCGCTGCCAAAAATAGCATTTCTCAGACTATCAAACAACGCCAGCAGCCAGAAATTGACCTGAACGAAATCATAAATAAAGAAGCTTTGTCTAATTTCATCATCACCAGCGACGGCAATGCATTGGCTTGGCCGCTCGGTCAGGCGTCGCTACTGCCGTCATCTTACGGCGAATTGACAATTACCGTGCCAATTTCCTCCGTCTCTAAATATCTACAAAACCCAACAGCCCGGAAACTAGCCAATATTCCCAAGCCACCCGAGCCAAAGCCAGAACTAGCACCAGCACCCGCTGCGCCAACACCTACCGTCGCAAATAAAACAATTGCCTTAACTTTTGACGACGGGCCTGGACCATACACCGAAAAACTGTTGGATATATTGGATAAGTACGACGCCAAGGCGACATTTTTCCTAATCGGCAGCAAAGTTTCAGCACGCGCCAACACATTACGCCGTATGCAGTCGCGCGGACATCAATTAGGCAACCACTCTTGGTCACATCCAGAGTTAAATAAGGTTTCAGCAGAGCAACTCGCTAGTGAAATTGACCAGACGAATAACGCCATAAAACAAGCCGTCGGCACCAAGCCTAACATCATACGTCCACCATACGGCGCGTTTAATCGGGCGGTTTTGGAGCAATTCCGTCAGCGCGGAATGTCGGCAGTTGTTTGGTCTGTCGATACGCGCGACTGGGCTGATCGTAATAGCGAAATCGTCTGCTCAAGGGCTGTCGCTGGCGCTCGCAACGGAGCTGTGATTTTAATGCACGACATTCATCCGACATCCGTGAATGCCGTTCCTTGTATCCTTAATTCACTCAAACAGCAGGGCTATTCATTCGTAACGGTACAAAATTTAATCGGCGATATGACACCGGGCGCTGTTTATCCGTAAACTTAATCAATCTCAAATATCTTATATTTTGAAGTTGCACCACGCACTAATTTAACCTTGGACGATGCGACCTTAAAATGTTTTGCCAATAATTTAATAGCCGCCGCGTTGGCTCGACCTTCAATTGCTGGAGCTTTGGCATAAACCGTCAATGTGTCATCGTCATTTTTCACAACTTCCTCACGATGACGAGAGTTTGGTTTAATGTGTACGGAGATTTTCATAAAACCTTAAAAATTTATCACTTCCAATTCCCGCGGCAAGATTTCTCTCGCTTCCGCCGTTCCCGCAACTAATTGATAATCCTGAAGTTTCGGCGGTAAACCATTTTCGATAAATTGATAATTGACCTGATGTTTATCATTAAAATAATTAAGCAATTCCGCATTCAAGAAATGATCGCGCGGCGCACTTACCGAGCCATCCCTATTAAAAACCAAAGCTATTGATACGCCAGAAGTCGTCCCATTCTCATCCTTGGCATAATTCGCAGTCACTAAATAAACTGTCGGCTCAAATTCCAAAGTCAATTTACTAGAATTATTCACTTGCTCCTGACTAAGACGCGCTAATTGTCGATTTATTTCATCTACCAAATCGGCAGTGCTCATCTCGCCGTTAGATTCTCGGCAATATTCACAATCGTTCAACGACTTAACATATTCCAGCAGCAAATTCATATCAACGTCAGTGTCGTTAACACCATGCTGTGACAATTGCTCCACCATCTCATGCAGCGCACCCAGCAAACTATAATCATTGGCATTTCTAGCAGCATCACCGATACAGATGATGGCGCGAGCGATGGTGATAGTTTTGTTTGGCTTGTTCATATATTATCCTGAGGGTATCTCGCAGCTCTTTATTGACATACTTACACCCGCCAATCATCAGGTGTTGACTTAGCGTAATCACACATACCAATTGTCTCAAAATGCTTCTTGGCACAAGCAATTTTATGTAGTTCATCTTCGCGTTCGCCACCGTTCTTCGTCTCACGCACCATATATACTTTTTCTACGCCATTGATTTCTTTGACAATTGCCCAATCTGGATTGTAGTCACCAACTGGCGTTGGTATCGTAAACTTCGACGGTAACTTGAGGAATAATTTGATATCTTCACGGCTATCCAAATACTCGGCAAACTTTTGTTCAGTCGCCGAATCTAGTGCCAATCTATCTGTCACTGTTTTTTGTTGATTCTTAACTTGATACAGTCGATCAATAAATCGTTCGACTTCTTCGTCGCTATCTTTTTGGAAATTGCGAAGTTCATAACTACGCTCACCCATCTTTTCATACTCAACGCCGTCCACTACAACCTGTGCCAGCACTGACTTTATTGCACCCTTCACCATCTGCACATAATCGTAAGGGTTTTTCAAAAACTCATGCAACCGGCCGCTACCGATCAAAATGTCAACAATTGTTCGTCGAGTGAGACCAGTGCTATCCTGTAATTCAGAGATGATATCCGGCAGTTCAAACGTTCCCGCCAAATCATGTGTTGCTTCGCCGACCATACCGTCATTATGAACGCCGCCGCGCTTCAAAAGCACCCTATGTCTTTGCACTTCAATTCTCAATGGTTTAAGCTCAGGATTAGCTTTAATGGCATTGATGGCCGCCATAATAATCTGGCCATTATCAAATACCACACGGTACGTCGTTTTATGTGAAATTCGCTTCCACAATTCTTCAAGTAGCGGACTATACAAAACTTCTTTATTGGGACGAATCTTCTCTTTTTTACGCGCATCCTTAACAAATTTATCAATTTTACAGCCCTCAATAATATCCACCACCTCGGCATGATATTTTTGCAAATCGCCAGGTAGATCAAGTGTAAAACCAATATTATTCGGCGTGAAATTGGCCAGCACGCGACCCTCGTCATCAATCATACTGCGGCGCCGCAAACACTCCCAGACCTCATTTGATTTCTGATGTCCCAGCGTACTACTTGGATCATCGTGCAATACTATTCGCGCAAACTCACTACGCCGCACAAAACCAATCTTAACACCAGCCTGCTTATATTCCTTTTGTAAATTATTAGCAAAATCACGATACGATTCATTAGCAACCACCATCAACTGATTGATCTGTTCGTCAAACACTCGCGTACCGTCCTGACGCACTGGCAACCGCAAGCCCCGTCCAATCGTCTGTCGGCGATCATTTTCACTGCCGCTCTCGCGCATCATACAAATTTGAAATACGTTCGGATTGTCCCAGCCCTCTTTCAGCGCTGAGTGGCTAAAAATAAACCGTACCGGATTTGCCTGGTCAAGCAGTTTTTCTTTGCCTTTCATGATTAGGTCATAAGCCGACTCGTCCTGTGCATTGCCCTTACCTTCTTTACTATCAACGAAGCTCGTTTTGCCACCCTTACGCATCTCAGCAAAGTATGCTTTTCGAACCTCACTTGGATCTTCAGGCATGATATCTTCATAAAAACGGCCCTTTCTTCGCTCTTCCTGGTATAATTCATCAAACCAACGCGCAAATTTTCCATCAACCATATTGCCGTCATCATCATACTCTAAATAGCTCGCCACTTTATCAACAAAAAATAGACTCAATACCTTAATTCCTCGATCGCGCAGTAAATATTCTCGCTTAATATGCTCGGCTATGGTCACACGAATCATTTCGCGCATAACCTGATCTTCGTTACCGCCCCAATTTTCACCAAGCATCAAGACCCCTTGCGATCCAACTTCCACACTCGCTGGAACCGTCGAAATTTCATTGATGATATAGCCTTCATAAATACTATTACCGGTGCGAATATCCAGTTTGTCATGATGATTCACCCAAAGCGGTTTTCGTCCGACCTTACCGTTTTTATCGCGGACCAACACTTCTACATAAGCTTGAAGCTTCGGCGTATTGCGCACATTGATGAGTTTGATATACGGCTTAGCATCACTACCCTCTTGCTGCGCATTCGCCACCACGATGCTTTTTACCAACTTCTCTCGGTGAGCATCAACTGGATCGAGCCGATACATCATGTTGTATTCGTTAGTATGCGTGGCGCTATAACGCAATGTGCACATCGGGTTCAAATCCTTAATCGCACTCGTCGACAGTTCACTCTCCATATTTTGCGGCTCGTCCATAATGACAATCGGATTGACAGCAGCCAGATATTCAATTGGCGCAATACCATTTAGCTTATCGCGCTCTTGATGAATTACTCGCGTATTCTTATTACCGCGAATTGCATCAATTGTCATGACCATAAACTGCGTCATAGTACTAGTAGCATAACTCTGCACCACCTCTGGATTTTTGCCGTCGTACACCGACGCTTCGTACGGACTATACCCCATCTCACGCGTGAAATGCTCGTGCATACTATCAAGGCTACTTTTCACGCCCTCTTTGATAGCAATGCTCGGCACGATGATAATAAACTTCGAAAAACCATACAATTTCGCCATTTCCAGTGCTGTGCGTAAATATACATAGGTTTTGCCAGTACCTGTTTCCATCTCAACGCTAAAGTTCATACCATTCAGCTTTTCAACCGGAGCGATACCGTTGTCGTTTTGTATAGACTTCACATTTTCTAATATCGCGTCATCATCAAGTAGTAGATTATTGCCAATTGCACCAATTTCATTGAAAAACCCGATCTGGTCGCCATACACTGATCTAGACCGTAAAACTGCATCAAATGGGTCGGCACTGTCAGGCTGTCCTTCAAAAACACTAGTGATAGCACTGATAGCTTGCAACTGGAACGATTGATTGGAATCGTATTTAATTTTCATGATTTACCTCTGAATAATACACTATGTTGTAATTTTAACTTGACTTTATATTCTCTCTCATGTATTATGATAATGGAAGTGCCGTTCAACTGATTAGTCCCGTCCATCGGGTGCGTCTCGCAAGAGTAGGTTGGACGGCTTTCTTGTATGTAGATTGTCATTTCGGCCACCTTTGTAAGCTCACTATTTTGTGAGATAGATAATTATAATATTCACTAGCATCTGATTTTCTCTGCAATTTACGATTACTGATGCTCGCACAATAGTCTGCCAACTGAAGAAGATTATTCTTGTGAGAATCTTGAGTTTTAAGCTTTTTTATTTTATCACTCTCATCTGTCTTAAATTTATTCTTTAGATATCTCTTCAGTTCTCCAGCGAATGTATCGCCACCGCTCTTATCAATAATTAGTCTGGCATTGTCCAGATATGGCATAGCATTGGTAAGTACCATATGGCAAGCATATTTATAAAAAGATTTCTTATCATTAAATCCATCCCCCCAGAGCTTAGAAGGATCTTTGTCAATCGCAACTGTCGCAATAGTAAAGCTATACGGGCTAACCGCCTTCAGAAATTTGAATCTTTTCTGTCTAGAATTTCGACTATAGTGAAATTCATAATTACTATCTAACCCTAGCTCAGTTCGCAATAAATCTATGCGCTTATCACAAGCCAAGGCTTCTTCTTCGTCCATAAAAATAACCACACTAACTACTAAAAACTGCGAAGAGCCTTTATTTGTCATTCGTCCAGTATCGCCAGATTCATCTAAGAAAACTAGCATCACACAGTCCACAACTCTACATCATAGCTTTTACAAGTTTGGACCAGATTGGTTTTAAGCTGGTTGTCACCCTGGAAGGCGTCGTCGAGGATGACAAATTTACTCGGAGTCAGGTCAGTGATAATGGCGCGTAATTGCTCCAAAGTTGGCTTAACATGCTCATTGAGATACAGCACTGGCTGACCTTCCGTCGAATCGCCCTCGGCGACGACTTGATATACATGCAGACCATCGACGTCAACGGTTTGAGTGCGCGTAGTCAGCGGCAAACCCATTTTCAAAAGCACTTCCACCAGTAAATCTTCCTCGCTAGCATTATCGTTACTGCTTTCGCGCATCAGATCAAGTCGTGCCTGCAATTCGGTCAAATCGCCCGTCGGCGCGCTTTGCCACTTGGTGAAATTGGTGTCAGCCAGTTTGTAAGTACGATATCCAACATCCAGCGGAGTCTCACGCTCAGCCAGCTTATCGGCAAAATCGGCTTTAATCTTTTCACCCGCCCGATTGATACGCTCGCGGGCAATATCGCTAATCTTTTTATAACCAGCCTTAAACGCCTCGCTCTTTTCGTCGGTCGGCTCAGGCAACTGCACCATGATATATTTGCGATTACCGCCATCTTCGGCGTTGAGCTGCATGACAGCATGAGCGGTGGTGGCGGAGCCGGAAAAGAAATCAAGCACAACATCATCATTACTCAGCTTTGTTGCAGAGCCTAATCCAATTATGTTTTTGAGAAGTTTAGACGGTTTAGGAAAATCAAAAACTCTTTTTCCATCAAACAGATTTTTTATTTCTTCCGTCGCATTTTTATTATTACCAAATTCACTACCCCAGAAGTCGTTAGCAATCTGACCCGCCTTCATTGCGTCTTGTAGATAAATCTTCCTCATCGGATTGCCGCCATTTTGCGGCCAATGTATCAAGCCCCTACGGTCTTCATCCTCAAAAACTTCTTTTGTAATCATCCAGTTTTCACTTAGAACTTTTCCATTTGGCAACTTAATATCATATACATAGCGTCCTCGCACGCTATCTATGCACGGACGCCGCGCATAGATACCGTGCTCGTCTTTGTATTGATATTCTTTCTTTGCAGTTTCAGTAAGAGGTATTCTACCGAAATCCACTAACGTTATATTCCTTGCATATATCAAAATATAATCCTTAACCTTAGCAAACATTCCAATATTTGCCTGAGAATTAAAGCGTCTCCATGCTATACTACCCAAGAAATTACCTTCGCCAAAAATCTCATCACAAATCTTTTTCAAATTCGCTTGCTCAGCATCATCAATCGAAATAAATATCACCCCGTCATCGGTCAACAAATTGCGCGCCAACTTCAAGCGCGGGTACATCATATTCAGCCAGTTGCTGTGATAACGACCGGCGGTTTCGGTGTTGGTACTGATCTTTTTGTTACCCTCGTCTACCTGCTGGCTAAACTCCAGATAGTTTTGCAAACCTTCCTTGAAATTGTCCGGATAGACAAAATCTTTACCAGTGTTATACGGCGGATCGATGTAAATCATTTTGATACTGTTGTGGTACTGCTTTTGCAAGACTTTCAGCACCTCAAGGTTATCGCCCTCGATGAAAATATTGTTGGTCGTGTCCCAATCTTTGCTCTCGTCCTTGGCGGGTCGGAGCGTTGCAGTCGTCGGCTCTTGTGCCGCCCGAAGTGTCTGCTTCTTGCCCGGCCAAAACAACCCGAACCGCTCATTCGGCTCGCCAGCATCTTCCGCCAGCAGTTCCTTCAACTTGACGACATCCACCTTACCATCCGCAATCGCCTCCGGCACTAGCTCCTCCAGCTTTTTCGCTAGGTCGGTGCGGAAGTTGAGGGATTGAATGTTAATTGGATTAGATTCTTCGTTCATACTATACTTTTTCATTAAGGATAATCTCTTATTATTCTAGCAAATTAGAGTGCTTGCGTATAATTTCTTCTGCGGCAGCAATCCCAGGTGGCAACAGTTGGACTGTTTTAGATTTTTGATCATATTCCAAAAGTCTTTTTTCATGAGACGGTATCAAAATTTTTTTTCTATACATGGATAGATTTGAATATTCAACACACTTTATCAATTCCTTTTCGGACATTAAATTCAAGGGCGATGAGTGTAGCAAAACCAATGTCTGCTCTTTTTTGTTAAGATCGCAGTTCAAAACACGCCTCACGTTACCAAGATTGCAAACTAATGGAATATCGTAACTAGATAACTCCTCAACAGCTATTCGTGCTTCAGATACAGATAATCCATTGAACACCCTAATTAACTCAGCAAGAATCCATTTAGAAGAATTTAATACATACACTGCGTCCATATGATTAGGATTAACATCCCCACTAACATGACCAACGCCCCTACGATTTCTCACTTCATATAGAGCAACGATTGCTCTTGGGATAGATAGCCTTACAGAATCTGCTACCTGGTAATTGGCCAAATTTCTGCAAGATTGCTCCATATTTTGAGGTTTAGAAGCATTCTGAGCATATTTTTGTTTAACAAATCCGTCTAATATTGTATATGTAACTTCACAAAATTTACCACCATTCAGCTCAGAAGACTCCCACCGTCTTTCGTTATAATTTTTAACGATTTCTATAAACTTGTCCTTCAACTCATTTCGTAAAGATGGTGGAATATCTCGAAACAAGTTATCAAAGCTAATTTTCATGGTCGCATTTCACATAACAGAGTTTTTCTACGAATTTTATCCCAGACTGCGTTAGCCGGTAAGTCTTCTTAGCTTGCTGAGAGCTTCCGCTTTTCGAAGTTTGCCTCACCAAAGCAGGCTTATGATCTTGTGCTCGGTCAAAACTTTTAGATATTGAGCCAACACCATAACCAACGTCTTTTAATAATTTATTTACACTAAAAGAGTTCCACGTTTCTTGACTATTTTGCACTTGTAGCCAATATCCACCGACCAAAGCCCTTTCCATATCTGTAGACGGATTAGCCGCATCGTATAAATCAATAAACATTTCAAATGTAGGTAACATGTCTTCCGATTGAGACACTTCATTTGCCACCGTACAATCACATCCCTGAACACTCAGTTTGTTTAGACCAAACCTTTTAATAAGCCATTCTATCACCCTCAGCTTAGAATTTTCATCATCCAACTCTTCAAGGGCTAGAAACGCTTTTTCCATAACTTGTATCTCAGTATCTTTTTTATCCACTTAATCCTCCTTTTGACTGGGCAAGCTATGCTCAACCATATTCTCACCGACTGTAGTCATCGTAATATCAGTAAGGCTACCAGTATCTATACTGCCCTTCCTGGATGCAGCATCAAGAAGGCTTTGCTTAAGTGCTTTAGGTACTGGTATACCAATTTCCTTATAGCAAGTGTAAATATGGTCAGGTGTTATACCTTTAATTTCTGCAATCTTTTCAAGGTAATAAACAAAAATCGTAGCTCGCTCCATACCAGACTCGGGTGACTTTTTATGATAAAATTCCTTTAGCGATTCTTTGCCGCTTGGCATTAGATTAAGATCTGTGACAATTGAATATGACTCTTTTCTCTTAACTCCGTTTTTAACTTTCTTGCTTACACGCGAAGAGCTTGTTTTGGCTTCTAGCACATAATTATCTTCTTTGTTTCCGGAATCACCATATTGTTTTATATCCAATGATCCTTCCCTAAAATCTTTATATAGTTTTTCAACTATCTCTTCATCTCCCTCGGCTTCAAATATCCCTAAAGACAAGTCAATCTTTATTTTTAGCATATATTCCTCCTTTATGCTTTTTATTAATTATGTTCATAGCAAATAATAACAGATACAATCTTCTCATGTCAATAGCCTGCTGCAATTTTATTTTTTTACAGGCTTAATACGGCATCTTATAGTCTTTATTTTAAAATAAATTCAACAACAAATAACTCCATACGCTCAACCCCGCCCTCAGACGCTTGCTGTGCTAGGGCTATTTTATCGGATATCTGCTCGTCCATACTGTCCTCGAGGTCGTATTTCTCGCGGTTGAAAGTGCGGACTTTTTTGCGCAAAATTTGGACTTCGCTAGCAATTTTTAGACGAGAAGCGGCATCGCCTGCCTGACGCTCTTGTTTTTGCAGATCTCGGATCTTCGCTTCAATTTTATCGACTTTCATTTCGTATTCAACAATTTTGTCTTTATATTGACGTTCTAGTAGATCTTTTTTGTCGAGATAAGCTTCGGTGTTGCGGCCTTTGACTTCTTCTTGGCGTTCGGCAATCTGCCGAGCAAGGTGATTTTGCAACACTTCTGTAGGGGCAACTGCTTTTTGGTTGCTATCAGCAGCGTATAGCTCGAGGATCTTGCGGCAAGTCTCCGTATCAAGCAACATACCGTCTTCTGTCTGCGCTGACGCCAAAATGTAACTTTCGCTCATATCCGAAGAGTCTATTTTCATCGGAAAGGTTACCTGCTCGACAACCATTGTGCCGCGGGCGCCGATCAGCTTTTTAACCTCAGAAGCGACTCGATCAGACTGGCTCATGTCAAAGATAAGTTCTGCCGGCGGCGTTGGCGCAGTCTTTGCTGTACGGCGCACATATTCTGCCAAATCGTCGGCATATTTGTATTGCCGAGCATGCGGTAAACGTTCGGTTTTATAGAAATATGTTCCGCATTCGATATCCTTTTTTGGTGCAGTTTTTAGATCAAAAACATGTTCGTTTTCAAATGACGCCTTGTCGCGCAATATATACCGCGTTAAACCCATGAATAATCGTTCGAATCGTGTAAAAGCATCTTCAGCTTGTTCGTCATATCGACGAAAACGATCCTGTACGTGAGGATCAAGTCCTTCAAAAATCCGCGTACGCACCGCTTGTTGCTCAGTATCAATTTCTGACTTAAATTCTTCTTGCAGCTTTTCAAACCGTTGGCTAATCTCATCATCGGTGCGACACGTATTCAAGATATCGCTAATTTTCTTCTCAAAGTCGAGTCCACTTTCAATCGCACCAAGCACATCATTACTAGCACCAAACGTGCTTTTAAACAAACTAAATTTATCGGTCAATAGTTCAAGAATTCGCTGTTCAGCAACATTACCTTGATTGCTAAAATTCACCACGACGACGTCGTATTTCTGACCCATACGATGGACGCGCCCGATACGCTGCTCAACGCGTTGCGGATTCCACGGTAGATCGTAGTTGATCAGCATGGAGCAAAATTGCAAGTTAATACCCTCGCTAGCTGCTTCGGTTGCAATCATAATTTGCATTTCAGGTTCTTTGAATTTATCAATTAACGCCTTGCGGCGGTCCGCTGATTCTATACCAGTAACGACATCGGAATTTTCATTATCCGCCAACCATTGGCGATAAATCTCGGTACTTTCCGGCGAGTTATTTTGTCCGTTGAATAACACTATTTTTCCATCATAGCCCTGCTTTTTAAGCGTTTTGGCGATATAGTTCTGCGTAAGGGTTGATTCGGTAAAAATAATTGCTTTGCGAGCAGCTTTTGATTCCAGTGCATTAAAGCCAATACTAATTGCTTCGACCAATTTTTCAGCCTTGACGTTTTCTTTGATAGAATCAGCAAAGTCGGCGTATGATTTTAGCTCGTCGATTTCAGCCTGAAACTCGGCGCGCTCTTTGGCCGATTTAATTATATAGTCATCGTAAGCGCCAGTCTCCTCAAATGCCTCAATTTCTTCATCGTTCAGATCACCCAGCTCATCAATCAAGCCACCGCGGTTATCGCGAACCTTACCCGCAGCATACTCTTCCTCCATGCGCCGTACAATATTCCGGAGTGTACTGGCAACCGCGAACGTGGATGAACCGAGACGTTTGCGAAGAATCAGCGCTGACAAGTGGCGCTGCGAAGATGCAAATGCATACAGTTTATCGCGATGCAAATATTCGTCCACCAGCTCATATAATTTTTGCTCATCGCCAGATGGTTCAAATTGCACCGTCTTGGCAATACGGTCAGTGTATTTAATATATTTCTTGACCTCCGATCGCAAAGTACGCTTGGCAATTTTGCTCATGCGCGAGCGAAGATCATCGAGTGCAAACGGATGATTTGACTTAATATAGCGTTGGCGAAAAACATCAAGCTTATAAAAATATTTAGGGTCAACAACCGACACTAAGCCGTATAATTCTTCAAGTCTATTCTGCAGAGGCGTGGCTGTGAGGAGCAGCGATTTTTCAGAACCTTTAGCGATATCAGAGACCGCACTAGCGATACCCTTTTGGTTATTATAAAAATTCCTTAACTTATGCGCCTCATCAAGAACTAGCAAATTCCAGCCGTTTGATAACCTTGTCGAATGGCGATTGGCAAATTCGTAAGAGCAAATATAAATACCGTCTTTCTCAATGGTTCTTTTTGACTTAATCCATTTAGCGTCAACAACGGTTGTCGGTAAATTAAACTTTTCCTGCAGTTCCTGTGCCCACTGCTGACGCAAACTTGATGGCGTAATGATCAGAATCTTTCGTTTGCGTTCGGAGTAGTATTGCATGATAACGATGCCCGCCTCAATGGTTTTACCGAGACCGACTTCATCCGCCATGATAATACCGCGAGCCGTTGGCGAGTTTAATGCAAACAGTGCCGCATCGATTTGGTGCGGTGTCGGAATAATCTGAGCATCAAACATCAGACCCGACAACTTAGCAACGTCATCGTTAGCATAGACACGCTCAAGCTCATGAGCAATATATTTCGCCTGATAATCAGAGGTAATCATTAAGGTTATTATACCATTTTCTAGTCGATAATCCGGAATGATTGTTTGGTAATTAACAGGTGATAAACCAGTTGTACGCCAAGTAGTTCACCCGCGTGCTTAAGGCGTTCAGTCGTTGCTATATCAATTTGACTTGGTCTTAAGCTCCCGCTCGGATGATTATGTGCCACGATGATGCTGGCGGCACGATCGGCGATGGCGTCGGCGAAAACCTCGCGCGGGTGTACCAGGCTGGCCGTCAACGTACCGATAGTCACCACCCGCTTGGCAATCAAACGATTCGCACCGTCCAGCGTCAGGCAAACAAAATATTCCTGCTTTTTGTCGCGAATGTCGACCAGTAGCTCGACCACCTTTTCTGGACTGTCGATGATTGGCTGGTCGCTGTCCAGCAAGTACCGCCGCGCCAGTTCCAAACTCGCCAAAATCACCGGGATTTTCGCTTCACCCAAACCAACCACGCTACGCAGATCATCATATGAAACATCACCGCCCTTTTGACGCAAAATTTTCAGCACCTCGCGCGCAATCTTGCCGACACCGGCCCGAGCATTACCGCTGCCAATAATCGCCATCAACAGCTCCAAGTCGCTCAGCCGCGCCGTACCGTAACGTGCCAACTTCTCGCGGGGACGATCAATTTTCGGCTTGTCGAGCACTTTCATAGTTTCATTATATCAGGCTTTAACCATTCATCAGCTGCCAATCTTCGCGCTATCATTTCGCGCAGCCCTATTTATCGCTTACACCACGCAAAGATTATCAGCTATTCGGAATCGCTCTAGCTTGTCGGCCGCGCGCCACACACATCGCCACCACCAACACACCAACCAGCCGCGATATCAATGATGAGTCATCCGCAGCCGATTGAGTCATTGTCACCAACCCCTCTTCTGGATTTAGCGGACTATCGTCTGGCCATAAACCAGATGATGGATGGGTATTCATCAGCAAATCATCACCATTCGCGACACTTTCTTCGCCATTATAGACACAATCATCCAGAATATCGTTAAGTTCTGCTTGCTCTCCGGACAAGTTGATGCCTGATTTTATGTCACTAACATCCATAATTACACTTTTAATTTCATCATCACTGCGCAGCAAATCGCTTTTTTCCGATATTTTCACAAACTCCTCACGAAGCACGAGACATTCCTCTGGAATTTTCGTTGCCACCTCGTCCGACTCAACATCAAGTGTTGGCTCAATAATCGGTGAGGTGGAAATAATTACTTGTTCCACTGGCTCAGAGTCATCAGTTTCTTCACGCACTGTAATCGTTTCTACCGGCAGCGCAATCGTCACTGCTTCAGCAGAAGACGCTTCCGACTCTACTACTGGGGACTCCTGCCGTTCGATAAAGAAAACCGCATCTTCTTCAGCCCAAAAATCATTATCCTTACCATGACTACGCTCTATCGCCGTACCACTATAGTCAAGTTGCTCAATTGACAAGACCTGTGCATCAGTGAAAATTTGATCCGCCGCCAATATGTCAATCTCCTCGTTTGGAGGATCAACCTTAGCTTCATCAACTATTGCGGTATCAACCAGCCGCTCATTATCAACAATGTCAGTCGATTCGACAGAATTATTATAATCCGGCGTCGCATCTATATTAATCTCGTTAGATTGAATGTATACTGGTGCTTTCGTACCAGAATTGTCAATTGGTACCGTAATCGCAGATTTATCCGCCCCTACTGCATCAAATTGTGCTGCCAAGTGCTGCTGCTCGGAAATTGACGTAAAAGCACTTTCATCATTTTCTGCTTCTCGGCTCGGCTCAGACTCTACAGCCTTAGCGGCAATCTTATTATCGCTAGCCGCAGGGTAAACAGTTTCATGTTCCAGCGAATTGCTATTATCATCAACGGTTTGGGTGTTCTTATCTATCACTACCGATACCGGCGCATTTTCCGTCTTTGTCGGCGCACCTAAGGACTCTGGTGCCGGCTTCTTGCTGTCATTATGCACTGCGTCAGAAATAGAATCAATAATGTGCGGCTTCATCTCCACCGAAGGGCTGACCACCCCTATCTTCTCAATGCCCACATCCTCGCCCGAAGCTTCAACCGCCTGGTTAGTCGAAGTTTTATCTTCTCGTTCCTGCGGTATGAGTTTCTCAGTTGACTTATTTGTTTTAGTTGTCAAATCTATGGGCTTCGCCTCTGATACCACTGGCTCAGGTGCTTTTTTAATAATAGGCTCTTGAT
The DNA here is from genome assembly GCA_937921475.1 of uncultured Candidatus Saccharibacteria bacterium. GTDB lineage: Bacteria > Patescibacteriota > Saccharimonadia > Saccharimonadales > Saccharimonadaceae > Nanosynbacter. The sequence goes on from CALFPG010000012.1 coordinate 148,257, forward strand.
AATCGGTAGACTCTGAATATCCCGCCAACACCAATTCTCCGCGTCCATTTTCATCCAGACTATCGAAATCATCTGGAGCCAATAGTCTATCCAAATAGCTTTGTTTTGGTGTCATTTCCAACAAATTAGGAATCGCCTCTTCATCCGCAGAATTCATATCATCAGATACATTCTCCTGTCTTTCCGACTCCTGTTTCATGACTAACGCCTGAGGTTTTACGCACTGACTAAGAAATGGGCAGCCAACACATGTCGCACATGCCGTTTGACCAATTGACACTGATACTTTCTCGGTAGAAGGTAACTCTGCTTCACCGCTAGCTACCGCCACCAAATCAAACCGACCTACACCATCAGTCACTTCTTCACCAACACTAGACGAAAAATCCTCGCTAATATTGCCATCTCTCAGCGACAAAAACACATCAAAATCATCACCATCAATTACTGTCGATGATAATTCTACTGTAGTCGTCACCCCAATCATTGCTCAAAAAACGTCTCCGTTGAAATCTTCAATTCACTTACGCCGGCGGCGGATAATTTTTGCCAAACATCTCTAACAAATGGCAAACTTCCACAGACCAAAAAATGCGCATCTTCTGGCGTTTCGTGAACAATTTTTTCCACATTAAATCGACCGTTAAACCAACCATCTTTTTCCTCAATCTGCTGGCGAGTACTGAACTTCTTCACTTTAATATTTGACGCCGCTAGCTCATTTCCAAAAACCATATATTCTGGCGATTTTTGGCTAAAATATAAAAACGTCGGCTGACTAGAACTTGCCATAACACTCCAAATTGGACTAAGCCCACAGCCCGCAGCAATTCCGACCAAAGGACTTTCTGTTTGCGGATTAAAATCGCCATAAGCGTGGCTAATTTGTAATTTATCGCCAACATTCCGTGAACATAAATAGCTAGAAAATTCACCACCAACATTCTTCACAGTAATTGATATTAGCTCATCGTCAGGAGTAGAAGAAATGCTATAAGCCTTCCCTTCACGCACGCTGCTACCATCAATAAAAACCGTAATATATTGTCCGGCGGTAAAGTCGAACGGTCGCGCAAAATATAACGTCTTCACCTCAGGATTTTCCTGACGGACGCGCACAATTTCAACCTCTAATGAATCACGCATTCTCCAACGTACCTTTCCATTATTTTCTGAGCTTCTCTAAATTCTTCGTCAGTAAAAGTGTGGTAATTCGCGAACTTTGGACTAATTGTCGTGCCAGTGCGAAAATGCTGCAAGGCAAATCTCTTCGCGCCCTTAACCAACTCGCCAATCTTCTCAAAATCGCTAACTTCTAGTTGCTCGCGGACAATTGTCGTACGGAATTCGTGATCAATTCCCGAATCAATCATCAACCGAACATTCTCCTTAATCGCTTCCAAATCAATCGGTCGCGCCGCAATTTCAACATATTTTTCCAGCGGACCTTTCACATCCATAGCAATAAAGTCAATCAACCCTTCTTCGACCATTCCACGAACTATATCTGGATGTGTGCCGTTGGTATCCAATTTAATATCAAAATCAAGTTTCTTAATCATCCGACATAACTCCGGCAAATCTTCATTTACCGTTGGTTCACCACCAGAAATCACCACGCCGTCCAGTCGACCAACTCGCGATTTTAGAAATATCATCACTTCATCAACTGGAATGCTCGGCGCTAACCGTTCAGGCAATACCAATTCAGGATTATGGCAATAACCGCAGCGCATATTGCAACCAGAGAGAAACAGAGCTGCCGCCACATGCCCTGGATAATCCACAAGCGACAGCTTCTGAATTCCACCAATTGACACCTTAAGCTGCCGCGACGGCGCTAAGTCGCTGGTGTTCGGCGGCATTGTCATAATGTTCCCTCATTTCAAATTCCGCTTGCTTGCCCTTATTCCATTGAGAAACTGGACGCAAGAAACCAACCACACGCGAGTAAACTTCAGTCGCTTCACCACACTTTGGACATTCTGGATGCTCACCAACAATATAGCCGTGATTCTTACAAATTGAGAAGCTTGGGCTGAACGTAAAGTATGGCAATTTGTAATTTTCGCAAATCGTTTTCACCAATTTTTTCAAAGTTTGCGGATCGTCCATACGCTCACCTAAGAAGAAGTGGATCACCGTGCCGCCCGTGTACTTGGTTTGCAAATTGTCCTGAAGATCCATCAACTCAAACAAATCGTCCGTGTAATTAACTGGCAAGTGGCTAGAGTTGGTATAAAACGGACATTTAACTTCCGCACCAATTCCATTAGCAAAATGCGCTCGATCTGGGAAGCTGGCTTTATCAAGTTGTGCCAATCGATACGTCGTGCCTTCAGCTGGCGTTGCCTCAAGGTTGTAATTATTGCCAGTTTCCTTCTGATATTCCACCAAACGATCGCGCATAAAATCAAGTGTCTTCTCAGCAAAAGCCTTACCTTTTTCCGTGCCAATATCAACGCCCAGCAAATTAAGCGCCGCCTCATTCGTGCCGATCAAACCAATGGTTGAAAAATGGTTCTTCCAATATTGATTGAAACGCTGTTTAATGTTTCGCAAATAAAACTTGGTGTATGGGTACAAATTAGCGTCGGTCAATCGCTCCAAAACTTTACGCTTGGTCTCCAAACTGTCTTTTGCCATATCCATAAGTTCAGCCAACCTCTTAAAGAATTCTTTTTCGTTCTTAGATTTTAGAGCCAGTCGTGGCAAGTTTATCGTTACCACACCGACCGAACCAGTCATTGGATTTGAGCCAAACAAGCCACCGCCACGATATTCCAATTGACGATTATCAATACGCAATCGACAGCACATCGAGCGCGCATCTTCTGGATCCATGTCGGAATTAATGAAGTTTGAGAAGTACGGAATGCCGTATTTAGCGCTAGCCTCCCACAAACTTTCAATCACTGGATTATCCCAATTGAAATCCTTGGTGATATTAACCGTTGGAATTGGGAACGTAAAGACTCGACCATTAGCGTCGCCCTCAGAAAGAACCTCCAGCAGAGCCTTGTTTAGCATATTAATTTCTTCTTGATATTCGCCATATGTCGTGTCCTGCATTTCGCCACCAATAATCACTGGATTATCTGCCATATGCTTTGGACATTCAAGGTCAAGCGTGATGTTGGTAAACGGCGTCTGGAAACCAACACGAGTCGGTACGTTGACATTAAAGACGAATTCTTGAATAGCCTGTTTTACTTCTTCATAGCTCAATTTATCGGCGCGAATAAACGGCGCCAATAGTGTGTCAAAATCGGAGAAAGCCTGCGCACCAGCCGCTTCGCCCTGTAATGTATAAAAGAAGTTTACAACTTGACCAAGCGCTGATCGGAAATGCTTAGCTGGCTTAGAGGCAACCTTACCAGCCACGCCAGTAAATCCTTCTTGTAATAAGTCAGTTAAGTCCCAACCAACACAATAAACGCTTAGCAAGTTAAGGTCGTGAATGTGCAAGTCGCCTTCTTTATGAGCCTTTCCAATCTTCGATGTATAAATTTTATCCAGCCAGTAAGTCTTCGTAATCTCCGCTGAAATATAGTTATTCAAACCCTGAAGACTGTAGCCCATATTAGAGTTTTCATTAACTTTCCAGTCTAAATTTCCTAGATATTTATCAATCAAATCAACGTGTATATTAGAGGTAATTTCGCGCAATTTTTTATGCTGATCGCGGTAAATAATGTACGCTTTTGCAGTCTTCTTAAACTTAGAGTCAATCAACGCATCCTCAACAATATCCTGAATATCTTCAACGCTTGGTAGACGCTTTTGGTTACGAGTTTCCAAAACGCCCAAAACTTTGTCGGTCAATTCAACTGCTTGAGCGGCGTCAAATTCACCAGTTTCCAACCCCGCCTTTTCAATTGCTTTTTCAATTTTTTTCCGATCAAATTTAGCAGTTCGACCGTCGCGTTTTTTAATTGATTTATACATTCCCCCTCCTTATTTATAAAAATAGCAAACCAGCCCAACCTCTCCAGTGGGTGTATGTTGCAAAAAACGTTATTTATTTTCTAAAACACCATATGTAGTGCTTAATATTGAATATACACGCGATATATAGCGTCTGTCAATGAAAGTGCATTGTATTATTTACATGCGAGATGCGGAAGTATTTGTTCCCTCTGATAATACCAAAACATCGCGGTAAATCAGATCGACAATTTCCGCCTGAGACAACTGTTCACCGATTCGCTGCTCGTCTGGTACATTCAAAACATCTTGATCTTTCCACCACTGGCGCATTTCTGATTCGCCAAATTCATGAGCGTTTGGCTTTGTAGCGTGGCGGCGCACCGTTTCCTTAAACGATACGTCAAAATAATAAATCAGTTTTTCACCCTGAAAATCATCCAGCAGCTGGCGCAGCATCGCGCCGTATTTTTTATTACTCAAAATACCCTCCAAAATAACCGTATAACCAACATTATTGCCATACATGCATAGATCGTAAATCAGCTGAATCGCCGGATTGCTTTCGCTATCTTTCACGCGCAGCATTTCCCGGCGTACCACATCCTGTGACACCAACATCGTGCCGTAGCCTAGTTGACGCTGGAGTAAGCGCGCCGTGCTGGTTTTGCCGCAACCAGAATTACCGCGGAGAATGATTAGCGGATGAGAGGCCGTCACATACGCTCCAGTAAATCGTAAGCAACAACCGCTGATAACGCTTGCATTTGACGAAGATTATCACCCGGCTTGAGTGGTGGTTTGAGGCTACGTATAAGGAAAAATCCGACAAATGATGCCAGCATTTCCGCGTTCAACTCACCTAGCCACGGCGTTACGTCACGACCATGGCGCGCCATATCAACCAGAAATTCTGTCGCACCAGATCCCTGGGGCGCATAGGAAGCCCAGTTCCAGTCAACCAACTTCAACTCGCCAGTTTGCGGATTAAATGCCAGATTATCACTACGAACATCCGAATGATTAAAGCAATCTTCCGTCTGCTTGGCAAATTCTTTAGCGCGCGTCGAAATATCAATCAACTCATCGCGCTTTTTTAGTAGCTCAATTATATTCCGACAACACCGCTGATTAATCTCCAACTGACTCGGCAATAGTTTTTGATAGTTATCAATCAACCGACGACGAATATCAGCGTCAGCAATAATCTGATCAATCCCATCATCTAATCCAAGTTCTCTTGCCACAAACGGTTGCAATTGCAATTCTTCAATCAGCTCCTGCGGCAATTTTATTTTTTCCAACTCGCGAACCGCGGTTATCACCGTCGAAATATAACGTTCCGCGACAGAGTTATCCGTCGGAGGTTGCCACAACCACCCATCTGACGAAGCGTAACTGCTCGTCATCAACACGTGACCATCATCAGCCAGTTCAGTCCAATCAGCAACATATTGCGGATAAGTTTTCTGTAACAAGCGTGTCACTGCATAATCTTTTTTTAGCCAGCCTAATTCCCGCTCGCCCTCATCCGACAATAAATTAGCATCAACTTCTTTAACGAAAATCGTTCGACCACCAGACGACACCAGCGCTCGACGATTAAGCGAAAAGCCGCCGCTTACCGGCGTGATCCGTAATTCAGATGAATCAACGTTTAGCTCCGCCGCCGCACACCGCAAGGCTCTGTTGGTTAATAATTTATCGTGATCTGGCAATGTTTCCATGCGTAAATTATAGCATATTCTATCTGTTATTAATTTGGAATGACTAGTATAAATTCCGCGCCAGCTGACGGTTTACTTTTGATGCGAATAGTATAACCACAGCGATCCGCCAAGGTTTTAGCAATTGCCAGCCCCAAACCATAGCCCGACGCGTCGGTTCGAGTCCGCGCCGCGTCTGCACGATAAAATCTCTCGAAAATGTGTTTTTGATCATTTGACGAAATGCCTGGCCCATTATCTTTAACTATAAATTCCACAGAATTTTTATTCAAACCAACCCGAATCTTCACTTCGCCGACTTTTTGCGGCGCGTACTTAATAGCATTGTCCACCAAAATTGATAAAATCTGACGAACCGCATTTACTTGCAAAGTTACTTTTTGACCATCTGGAGCGTTCTGTAAAATTTTAATCTGCTTCGCTTTTGCAATTGAAGAATATTGATCTACGACCTCACCAATAATATTAGACACATCAATTAGCTCTGGATCATTCAAAGCGTTTTCCGACTTCGCCAAATCCAGCAACGAATTGCTAAGTTTAGCCAGTTTTTTAATTTCCTCAACGTTTTGGCTCAAAACCTGACGAGATTTTTCGTCAGTCAGCACACGCTTACGCATCGCTATTTCATTACTCAAAAGCAACGCTGCCAACGGTGTTCTTAGCTCGTGGCTAGCATTAGATACAAATTGGGCTTGCTGCTCAATTGACCGTTCAATTGGTGCCAGCGTTCTTCGTGCCAACACTAGACTCAACCAATAGCCGAACACCAACATCGCACCATTTAACGCAATTAAAGATACCACCACCATTCCGCGCGTTTCATTGTCGCGTCGCTCTAACCGATGATGAAATTGATCTTCAATATCCGCAGATTGCTTAATATGATCATCGGGCGGCAATTCCCGATTAAGTTGCGTCGAGGTAACAACATAAATAATCACACTGAACACCAACGATAGCGCCATAATCACAGCCAAATAACTCAGTGCTAGTCGCTTGACGCGTTGCTGTTTCATGATTTTTCCTCTAATTTATAGCCAAAACCCGAAACCGTATGAATTAATTTCGACTTAAATGGCTTATCAATTTTTCGGCGCAAAAACATAATAAATAACTCAACATTATTCGGCAATACGTCCGCATCAAAATCCCAAACGTGCGATATAATTTGTTCTTTCGATAAAACTTTACCTTTATTTCGCATCAAATATTCCAGAACACCATATTCCTTAGCGGTCAAGTTAATTTCCTGCGAAGCTCGCGTTACTTTTTTCGAGCTTGGATCAAGTTTCAAATCGCCCACCTGAAGAATTTCCTCTAATTTCTCATTCGGTCTACGAAGTAACGCCCTTATGCGAGCCAATAGCACATCAAAGCTAAATGGCTTAGCTAAATAATCATCAGCGCCAGTGTCTAATCCTTCAACAATATCACGCTCCGCATCACGCGCAGTCAACATTAAAATCGGCGTTTTATTACCATCATTTCTCAGGGCTCGACAAACTTCATAGCCATTCATTTCTGGCAACATTATGTCCAAAATAATAACGTCATAATCATCAGCCGCAGCGGTTCGATAACCTTCGCTGCCATCATTCGCCACATCAACCGCATACGACTCGTCTTCCAACCCTTCTTTTAATAGTCGAGCAATTGTAACATCATCTTCAATCAGTAAAACTCTCACGTATCATATTATACCTTTATATCTCAACAATTTCACATAACTACCTAAAGTTGCGAAGTCATCGTCGCCATAGGTTTGTTGTTAAATTAACTTGTTCTCATTTATACCTTTTTCATGGTAATTATTCCTCTAATTGATGCTATTTATATAGTAAATAATGGTTCTTTAATTTTGCTGTAAAATTGACTATTCTACTTTTATTTTTATTATGCTTGTTGTTATAATTGGTGTCTAACATAAATTTAAGGGGAGTGTATGTTAATAAGAAAACGCTTTTTAAATACAAAAGTTAAAATATTAACCGGCATAATGATAGCTGGATTAGTTGTCAGTGGATCACTACTTACCTTGCCAACCGTACAAGCTAAGAATACTGTTAGTGATGATTATCCACTAAATGATAGCGCCAACTGGAATCAAGAGCCTGTTTGGCGTGATGAATTTAATGGCACGTCATTAGACGCAGAATCTTGGAATGTGCGCAGTGGCGGATGGGGCGCAAACCACGTTCAAAGTTGCTATAGAAATAGAGAAGAAAACGTGAATGTTAAAGATGGCAGTCTAAATCTGGTTGGGTTATATAAGCCGGGCGAAAAGTGTAGTGGCAATGAAAAAAGCGGCAATTTCACCTCTGGATTCGTAGAAACGAAGGGCAAAAAAGCTTGGACTTACGGCTATATTGAAGCTCGCATAAAAATGCCGAATAATAAGAGTACTTGGCCAGCATTCTGGATGAGTCCTAACGAATCTGCATATGGTAGTTGGCCTCGCAGTGGTGAAATTGACATCGTAGAAACTAAAGGCTCTAACTTAGATTACGCAGCAGCAGATGCTCACTGGGGAATCTCACCAGGATACAAGAAGCATGCCCAAGGTAAAAAATTGCCAGCTGGATTTAAAGACACTACTCAGTGGCACACTTACGGCGTAAAATGGACTGAAGGAAAATTGGAATATTACATTGACGGCGTAAAGTTCCACACCGTCAACGGATTCGATCAGCCAAACGCAGCAAATACACCTTATGGTCCGTTTGACAAGCCATTCTTCCTACGACTCAACTTGGCAATCGGCGGCGATTACATTGACGGCCAAGGTAGTAAGTGGTCAAACGCCTACAATGCCCTAGCTAAATATCCAAAGTCATTCCCAGCAACTATGTCAATCGATTATGTCCGCGTATACGAAAGACGAACAGCTAAAGAAGTTAACGTACCAGACAATAACTTGCGCGCTCAACTTAATAAAAACCTGTCAACAGCGCTTAGTACTGTTCGTAAAGACGATCAAAAAATTACTGACGTAGAGTTGGAAAAATTGACAGATCTTAACCTAGATGCAGCCGACAACGCATCAGAAGCAGAAAAAATTCACGATTTAACAGGCTTGGAGGCAGCTAAAAACCTTAAGACTTTATCTCTTAAGAACAACTCTGTCTTCGACCTAAGAGCGGTTTCCAACATCAAATCTCTAAAGTCAATAAACCTAACGATTAATCGCTAATTCGACTTAAGTGTTTACAGGAAAATTGTCATCTCATTACGGGGTGGCAATTTTTTATTTCAACCCGAAACTCCAGTAACCAACACCTCTGTAATCATGTTGTTAAAATAACTACATACTAAACTTTACTTTTATTCCGCTTATTGTTATAGTGGTGTTAAATATCAAAATATTGGGAGAGATAAAAAATGTTAATAAAAAAACGTTTTTTAAATAAAAAATTTAAGGCGGTAACTGGATTAATGGTCGCTGCATTTATTATTGGCGGGGCGTTGTTCACTATGCCTATAGATAATGCCAAAAGTGCAGGAAGTCCATATCCGCCAACAGACAGTGAATACGAGAAAGTATGGTCAGATGAGTTTAATGGAGATTCACTAGATACGAACGTATGGTCTCCATACACAGGAGGCTGGAACGCTAGTGAGGTTCAGGGGTGCTATACAGAATCCGCGGAAAATATAAACGTCAGTGGAGGCAGTCTAAATCTGATCGGTCTATATAAACCAGGCGTAACCTGTAATAAGGGTAAAAATAAAGATTTTACTTCTGGATTCGTAGAAACAAAAGAGAAACAAGCTTGGACTTACGGATATTTTGAAGCTCGCATAAAAATGCCAAATAATAAAAGTACCTGGCCAGCATTCTGGATGAGCCCTAACGTAAAAAGATACGGTGAGGGGTGGCCTATGAATGGCGAAATCGACATCGTAGAAACAAAGGGTTCTGATTTGGACTATGCTGCCGCGGATGCACACTGGGGAAAATCCATAACCAATAAGACACACAAGAATAGCCACAAATCGGACCTACCGGCAGGCTTTTCAAATACTACTGACTGGCATACGTATGGAGTAAAATGGACCGAAGGAAAGTTAGAATACTTCATTGATGGAAAAAGCTATCATACAGTTGAAGGATTTGGTCAACCAAATGCCGCAAACACACCGCACGGGCCATTCGACGTACCATTCTTCCTGCGTCTTAACATGGCAATTGGCGGTACTTATATCGACGGCCCTGGTGGTAAATGGTCGAATGCCTACAATGTCGTAGCAGAAGAACCAGGCACATTCCCTGCAACTATGTCAGTCGACTACGTTCGTATATACCAAAGACGACAACCTAAAGAGGTTGAAGTCAAAGACACGGGACTACGCAAGCTACTCAATGAAAAACTAGGAGAGAAACTTGGTACAACTCGTACAGAAAATCAAAAAATTACTGACGTAGAGTTGGAAAAATTGACAGATCTTAACCTAGACAACTCAAACATTACCAACCTAACTGGAATAGAAGCCGCCAAAAACCTTAAGAATTTGTCATTAAACCACAATTCAATCTCAAACCTAAGCCCACTAGCTGGACTAACTTCTCTAAAGACTCTATCCCTAAAAGAAAATGCCATCACCGACATAAGTCCACTAACTGGATTAACGTCTCTAACTTCACTGAATCTTGAAGATCAACAGCCTAGTATTAAGCCTAATGACAAGTCATTCGCTTCGCCATTAAAGGATTTGACAGGAAACGTAGTCTCCATAACCAACTCAGCAGAAGTCATTAACGACACGGCAACTCCTGGAAACATTCAGCTACTGTCACTGCCAGCCAACGGAGCATCTCCTATCCTGAATACTCCTTGGACCAGAAGTGTAACAATCGGAACAGTTTCAACTACATTTAGCGGCACTCTGGCTATTGACACATCAGCAATCCCTAGGGCAGCACAGCCACAGCCACAGCCACAGCCACAACCACAACCACAGCCTGGAAATCCATCAGCTGCCACTCATAATCCAGCTAATAAGCCTCAGCATGCTGTAAGCGGACTACTTGCAAACACAGGATTTAATGCCTTCTTAGGTGTTATCGCCGTCCTAGCATTAGTTGCTGCAGGACTATTCATTCTACGCTAACATGCAACTACATAAAATTACCACCCCGTGATGAGGTGGTAATTTTTTATTGAGAATTAGGTTTTTATTGTCGAGAGGATTGAGAAGTTGGTTGAGGTGCTACGCCAGACTGTGAAGCGTCTGATGGCGGCGTGTTAGTTGTGTTATTTTGAGCTGACGGAGTTTGTCCAGCTGAAGATGAATCTGATTTACCAGGTTGTCCAGGTTGAGCTTGAGACGTGCTGCCATTTCCGCCAGCTTGCTGCCTAGATCCGCCAGGACCGCCTTGAGATTGGCTCATTCCTGGAGGGCCGCCAGCTTGCCCGCCCATTTGGCTTCCGCTGGAGCCGCCAACTTGCATACCTGCAACAAATCCCAGTCCGCACAAAACCACGCCACCAATTGCTATTCCCATTGCTGCGCCGACGCCAATTGAGCGTTTTTCGTTCGAAGCGTATTCTGGATTATTAAAGATATTTTCTGGTGTTGTTTGAGATTCTTGATCTAATTTTCTCATAATATTTCTCCTTTAGTTAAATTTATTTCCTATGCAGATAGTTCGTATAATGTTACATCACTACCTCCATAATTAACGACTTTACCGTTTTTCTTAATCCAATTTGTGATTTCGCTATTTCCGCCATTTGGACCACCGCCATGACCGTGCGAGCTAGCGGCGTAATATTTCAATTTGCCATCCGCCACCAACTGCTTAAATTGCTCAAGCGTGAGCGGCGTGTCGCTGCCGTTAAATCCGCCAATTGCCATAACTGGCTGACCGCTGGTTAGCTGAATTGCCGCAGATTCATTCGCGCCATCCACCGCCACCAACCAAGTCGCACCATTTTGGTTTTGTAAAAGATATTGAACCAACGTGCTGTCTGCCTGAGATTTTTCATTATTACTTCCCTGCATTGCTGTTGAACTTGGGCCCGCCGTCGGAATGCTGCCCGTATGTGTGACGTTGATAGTCGACAGCGTGTAAACAACTGGAGCGGTCATACACGCAGCCACAGAGGTGATAATCGCCAAGTTCTGAAGCCAACGTTTCGGTGTATATAAATTAGCCAATAGCCCAACCATACCGACAGCCCCCAGAACACCAACTGCCCACATTAACCAAGTCATCGTACCAGCATAGCTAAGGATAATTATCGCAATCACCGCCGTAACGCCGACCAACATCGGCAAAATCCAAGCATACGACTTTCGTCTAACGTACGCACCCCACAGAAACGGCACGCCAATTCCAACCAAAGCCGCCACAGCCAGTGCCATAACCACCACGTAGTACGGATGAATCACGCCGCTAGTCATACTAAATATTACGATGTGAATGATCAGCCAAAGCATCCAGAATATCACCGCCGCTCGTCCGCGATTAGTCCGCGGAGTCTTGCGTAAAATCCATAAGAGTAGTCCACCGCTCGCTAATGCTAAGACTAACAACCATGCAATGTTCGGTCCAAAATCGTTATTAAATATCCTAAATATTCCCGTTTGCCCGCCAAATCCAGTACCTCCAGGACCGTGACCGCCACTGGGAGCGCCGCCCATTCCGCCAGGACTTACCATTGCCATACCTGTACTACTCGGAGGAGTTCCGCCACCTCCGCCGCCGCGGTTTCCTAATAGCCGACCAAATCCGTTATAGCCAAAAATCAAACTCCAAATACTATTGTCATTCGTACTACCAACCCATGGTCGATTGCCAGACGGTGTCAGCCAAACAAGCACACTCCACCATAAAGTCGACACCGTCGTAATTACGCCCGCAAACATCAAATGTAGAAATCGCGTAACTATTGGCGGCTTGGCGAATGCCAGATAGACAATTACCATTGCAGGCAAAACCATCAAGCCTTGGAGCATTTTCGTATTAAAAGCCAGCCCCGTAAACAATCCCGCCAGACCAAGCCATAAAAGCGGATGCCTACCTTCTAATGCAAATGACCTGAGAAATGCGTAACCGCTGGCTGTGAGCATAAATGTCAAAATGGCATCTGGATTATTAAATCCAAACATCAACGCTGCAACAGGAGTTAGCGTTAATGTAACTGCGGAAATTATCGCGCTAGTAAAGCCAAATTGCCGTTTCACTACCGAATATAACAACCAGACCGAACCAACACCCGCTAATACGCTTGGTAGTAACATTGAAAAGCTGGAAAACCCAAACAGTCGAGCGCTAAGTCCCATTATCATCGTCGCCAGCGGAGGCTTGTCGATCGAAACATAATTCGCCGCGTCCAAACTGCCAAACAACCACGCCGTCCAGTTTTGGCTTGCTGCCTGCACTGCCGCCGCGTAATAGCTATTTGCCATGCCATTATGCATCGCGCCAAACATATACAACGCACCCGTCGCAATCAACAGAATCGGAAGAGTCATTTTCTCAAACCGCGAACGATTGTCCAATTCTTTATTAACTCGATGCAACCCTTTTAAATCATCGACCGCAGTTTTTACAATCTTCACACGACTATCAGTATCCTCAATCCAAGTAACGGGTTGTTCGTGAATCGACACGCCCGCGCGCTCCGTTTTAATCAAAAGTTCCGTGTCGAAGAACCATTCATTGTCCTTAATTTTTGGCAAAAATCTCTTCGCTACATCGCGACGAATTGCCTTAAATCCACATTGCGCATCGCTAAATTTGGTCCGCGACGTCAATTTGATAATCTTGTTATAACACCGTGAAATAAACTCCCGCTTAAAACCGCGGCTGGTCTTTGATTTTTTCATCAATCGAGAACCGATCGCCACGCCAGCTTCGCCCGCCACAAGCGGCTGAATCATCGGCAGAAAATCGTCCAAGCTGGTGGATAAATCGACATCCATATATGTCAGGATATCCGCCTGACTGCTTTGCCAAACTTGCTTCAACGCTCGTCCACGACCACGCTCAGCCAGCCTTACGACACGAACTGATTGATGATTTTGTGCCAAGCTTTTCGCTATTTTTAAAGTGTTATCTTGGCTGCCATTATCTGCAATTGTTATTTGATAACGATATGGCAAATTTTCCATCATGTATTCGTCAAGCGTTTCAATGCTGCTTTGAAGAATCTTCTCCTCGTTCAGTACCGGCACGACTATGTCGACAAACGGATTAACTATCGCCCGAAACGGCGATGGACTAGAATCGGACGTAATAAGTCGCGACCTAGCTAATGGTTGGGATGTGGTTATTGCTCTCATGCAAACCACTATAAACAAGCGTTCTGTAAAAATGCTTTAAGACGTCTGCAAATATCTCAGAATGCCTACATACCATCAAAGATCAATAAAACTACATCGCCATCTACATTATTAACGCTCAGCTCTATAAACCTCATCAAATCATCTATCTGCTTAACAATGTCAGCCTCTCGCCTCTCTTCTGCTAACTTTCGTATCTCTGGCAATTCATTTTTTACCAGCCGAATATATGAGTAGCCGTCTACAGCAGTATGTCCATAAAGATCAATATGCGCAATCACTGGAAATCGCTGCTCAAAATCTTCAGCACTCTCCGCCGAACTGCTAGCAAAGTTAAAAATGTCCTTTAAGTCATTACTCTTCGAGCTGCTCTTAAAATCATCCCGTAAACATTGACTAGAAAGAAATATAGCCCACATACCATCGCAATAAGTGTTATTCATAGTCATTATTATCTCATCTATTCCGCGTTATTAGAAATATATAACTGCAAAAACAATAAAAAAGACCTCAACTATACTTGTTGAAGTCTTAAAATTCGATTTGGCTCCGGCAGCTGGGCTCGAACCAGCGACCTATTGGTTAACAGCCAACCGCTCTACCACTGAGCTATGCCGGAATATGTCTTGTATTATAGCGAGTTTTTGAATAGTTGTAAAGTTACTGACGAACAATTTCCAATGCTTTTTTTAAAATCTCCACTTCCGAGCGTGATTTTTCGTCGTCTTCAGCCTCTCTCTTCTTGATTTCTTTCGCTAAATTCTGCCACCAAACTTCTTTTTTCTCACTACTCAGCGTCAAAGATCTAACTTCGCCGTCCTGCTTTTCCAAAAATCCCGCAGCCACCAAATTATCAACATGTTTTGCCACTGTCGACACCGATTTATAGCCCAAGGCGCGCATAATTTCCCGAAGCGTCGGACTATAGCCATTGCCCTTTATAAACCCATCGATAAAATCCAACATTATTTTTTGCTTTTTCGTCAGTTTCATATCTAAAGTATACACCATACGCTATACTTAAAATATGGCAAAAAAATACATTAACGACGTTCGAATCTGGCTATTGACTATTATTGTTTTTGGCGGCGGCTTTGCCCTGCATCCCAGTGTCGGATTGTCAATTCTGGATTTTTCATCTTTGCGCATAGGATTATATCAAATCGTTGCCGTAAGCCTACTGTTATTTTCTTTTCCCTTGCTACTTAAAAAACGCCAAGAATTGTTGAAAAACCGATGGCTAATCGGCGGATTTTTGGCAATTTTTATCGCCATTGTCGTCGGCATATTTTTCGCAGAAGCACGCCTGCGCACCGCGTTATATTCGTTATCGCTACTATTCTTACTCGCCGTCGGATTATCCGCTGGCTTAATTTACGGCGAATTGCCAAAATCAGAAAAACATAAACTCATCAATGTCGGATTATGGAGTGGGCTGGTTTTTGGGATTTTAGCAATCATTCAGCTCATCGTCGCCACCTTTGAGCCAACAGGATTTGGTACGCTTTGCACTGGTTGTAAAGCCGACGTTTTTGGGTTTCCGCGAATTAATTTATTCGCCGCCGAACCTCAGTTCTTCGCCAATTCTCTACTTCCAGCATTCTTCCTTGCGCTCTTTCAATCAAAATCTCGCCTAGCCAAATTTAGCCTATTTTTCACAACTCTCGCCATATCTTTAACATTTTCCCGTGGCGGATTTTTAGCAATTTTTATCGCCATCACAGCCTTATTTATAATCGCTTTCATAAAACGAATTGACGCATCTTTTATTCGTAAAAAACTTCCAATCATCTTCGCTGGATTATTGCTCGGATTCACCTTATTATTCTCATCAGCCAACATTAAATACGCCAATACACCTTTCATTGCGCACAATACCTTCGTCAGTATGGTCGATCAATTATCTCTCGGGAAAATTAAGATTCCGCAAAAATCCATCGCCAAAAATCCGTCACCAAAACCCGCCGAAAACGTTCCGCCAGGCAACAATTCTTTTCAGCCCGCTGGTTTCGTTGAAGCTTCCGCCAACGACAGACTCAGCGCCAGCGACTTAGCCATAAAATCTTGGCTGTCATCGCCACGAACATTCTTCTTCGGCGTCGGACTCGGCAACCTCGGTAATTTTATCCAAAAACACCTTCACATAAACGTCCCAGCGGACCAAACAGTCTACGTTTTTTACATATTATTACTCAGCGGTATGGGAGTTATCGGGTTATTCGCCCTTCTAATTGCCCCGTTGACAATTATATTTTTCGCCATAAAAAATATCCGTAAAATTAAAGCTCAATTTATCTTGTCGCTGACCGTCGCGATGTTTGTGCATTTTTGGTTTTTTGGCAGTTTCATAAATACGATTCATTGTTTTGCTATAATCGGCATATTTTTGTATAATTACCCCAGAGATTATGCGGAAAAAGTCTGATTTTTACTTCAAAATTGCTCTGGTCGTTCTTGATATCTTAGCTTTATTGAGCGCATTTACTATTGCCTATATTTTGCGAATTTCCCTGGATCCTAGACCATTTCATATCAGCATCAACGCTATAGATTTTATCACTTCCATCTTTATGACGCTACCGTTGTGGATCGTGATGTTCTATTTCTTTGGTTTATACGACCGAGAGATTTACACGCACCCATTACGAAACTTCGGACGAATACTTTTGGCATCAATCACTGGAATTATGATTATGATTTCCGTGACGTTCTTTACCAACACTCCGTTATTCCCAGCCAAACTCGTCGCTGGCTATGCCACTGGAATTGGTTTTATTTTACTAATGATTTTCCGCAGCGCCGCCAATATTGTTCGCCTGAAGCTATTAAAGCGCGGCTTGGGCGCGCGCCGTGTTGTATTAATTGGTAATTGTGACTTAACTCACGTTTTGGCTGATTTTATAGAAACCAATCCATTAACTGGCTTCAAGATTAGCGGAATTGTTGCGCAAACCCAGTTCATTCCTATTGAATTAAAAAGGCTTCGACGCTCGTCATTAGAATCGGCTCTCACCAGGGATAAAATTGATGTTATCATCCAAACCGACTCAAAAAACGTTAGCGAACATTATCAAATTGCCCAGAAACATTATCTGGATTTTTATCAAGCGCCGGAATTCGACGGAATTATGACCACCAAACACACTATTGATATCATCGACTCCGTGCCGCTAATTCACACTCATCCGACACCGCTAATGGGCTATGGGCGAATTGTTAAGCGAATTATGGATATTATCGGTGGAACAGCTGGGATTATCATCGCCTCGCCAATTATGCTTTTGGTGGCAATTGCCGTAAAAATCAGCGACCCAGCGGGACCGATTTTAATGCACGGTAAACAACAGAAACGCCTCACTCGCTACAATCGACCATTCAAGGTCTACAAATTCCGCTCGCATTATGCAAAGTTTGACGGCAAAACCGACGAAGAAGTCTTTCGAATGGTTGGCAAGCCTGAGCTAATTGAAGAATACCGTAAAAACGGCGACAAGCTTGATCATGATTTTCGCGTGACGCCAGTTGGTCGATTTATTCGTCGCTTTAGCCTTGATGAATTGCCACAATTATTCAACGTCGTAAAGGGCGACATCAGCCTAGTTGGACCGCGAGCGCTGGTGCCACACGAATTAAGCGCCTACGACAAAAAACATGTTTTATTAGCGGTCAAATCAGGACTCACTGGACTGGCTGTAGTGTCTGGTCGACGCAGTATCAGCTTTGAAGAACGGCGACGAATTGACTTATATTATGTCCAGAACTGGAGTATCTGGATGGACATCACGATTTTATTAAAAACATGCTTGGTTATTTTCCAGAAAGATAATTAATGAGTAAGCCAAAAATTGCCATAGTTCACGACTGGATTTACGGCGGCGGAGCCGAAAAGGTCGTTTTGGAAATTCACAAATTGTACCCAGATGCGCCAATTTATACTTCCTTTTGTAGCGATGAATGGCGAGAAAGGTTAGACAATAAAGTCGTTACTGGCTATTTACAGCGATGGCCGTTTTCAAAAATTCGACGATTGTTGCCGCTTCTTAGACAGTGGTGGTTCGCTAAGCTTGATCTTAGCGAATTTGACATTATCATCTCCAGTTCTGGAAATGGCGAGGCAAAATTCGTCCGCAAATCCAGACCAGATCAACTTCATATTTGTTATTGTCACACGCCAACGCATTTTTATTGGCGGCACTACGACGAATATATCAAACGACCAAGTTTCCGTCCGCAATGGCTGGCGCGTTTGGGTCTGAAAACCCTAGTTCGACCACTGAAAAAACGAGATTTTAACGCCGCTCAGCAAGTTGATGTTTTTATCGCAAACTCTACGGGAATTCAGGCTGATATTGAAGAGTTTTACCAGCGAAAAAGTACGGTTATTTTTCCGCCAATTGACGTGTCGAGTTTTTCGCCGCTTGCTAAAAATCGCAAGCAAACATCCATCCCAAAAAAACCTCGCTGTCTAATTTGGGGGCGAATTGTACCAATGAAACGGCTTGACATTGCTATTAAGGCTTGTCAGAAACTTGGCTGGCAATTAGATATTATTGGAAAAGGTCCAGACGTTGATAATCTAAAAAATATCGCCGATAAGCACACTACTTTTTTAGGATTCGTTGATAATACCACACGAGAAAAATATATTAAAAAAGCAGATTTATTTATTTTTTGTTCGCACGAAGATTTCGGAATTGCGCCAGTTGAAGCGTTGGCATCTGGCATCCCGGTGGTTGCGTACGAAGCTGGCGGCGCACTTGATTATATAAAACCTGAAAAAAACGGCTGGTTCTTTTCTGAGCAAACAGATTCTTCATTGATAGAAACCCTAGAGAAACTTCCTGGTAAAAAAGTTTCACCAACAAAAATCTCAGCCACAGCAAACGAATTTTCAGCTGCAATTTTCCATAAAGCGATAAAAAATATAGTTGATAAATCATGGAAGGAACATTATCGTGAAAATCATAATTGACGCCCGAACATTAAGGACTAGCACTGGTCGCTACATCGAACGGCTGATTCATTATTTGCAGAAAATTGATAATAAAAACGATTATGTTATTCTGCTCAAGCCAAAAGACTTCGATAGTTGGCAACCAAGCAATCCAAAATTTCAGAAAGTCATTTGCCCCTACAAAGAATACACTTTTGCTGAGCAAATCGGCTTTAAAAAACAACTTGAAAGTCTCCATCCAGACTTAGTTCATTTTGCGATGGTTCAGCAGCCTGTTTGGTATAATTCCAGTCCAGTTGTTACTACGATGCAAGATTTGACTACTGTTAGGTTCAGAAATCCAGATAAAAATCCTGTTGTTTTCTGGATTAAGCAACAAATTTATAAATGGGTCAATAAAAAAGTTGCGAAAAAATCTTCGCATATCATCACAATTTCTAACTTCGTAAAAAATGATTTGATTAAATTCACCGGTGTAAGCCCAGAGAAAATTACTGTAACTTTGGAGTCTGCAGATGAGTTACCAAAAGGCAACGAGCCTGTTGACGAGTTGATTGGTAGAAAATTCATTATGTATATCGGTAGACCAACGCCACATAAAAACCTTCGACGACTAATTGACGCATTTGCTTTGTTACAGAAAAAATATCCAGATTTAACACTGGCTTTGGCAGGTAAAAAAGACAGTAATTACGCTCGCCACGAGACATATGTAAATGAGCATGGAATTAAAAATGTTGTGTTTACCGGCTTTATATCAGACGAGCAATTGCGCTGGATGTACGAAAATACGGCAGTTTATTGCTTCCCTTCGCTCAGTGAAGGATTTGGTTTACCAGGATTAGAGGCAATGCTACACGGCGCGCCAGTCGCTTCGAGCACAGCTACTTGCTTGCCAGAAACCCACGGCGATGCCGCTCACTATTTTAATCCTTTCAGTGTCGAGGATATAGCAAAATCAATCGACGACATCTTATCTGATGACAAATTACGCAATGAACTCGTTAAAAAAGGCAAGAAACACGTTAAGACATTTTCATGGCAGCGCATGGCAGAGCAAACTTTGGCTGTGTATGAAAAATATGGTCGGAAAAGTTGAGATTAGCTTTCCTGTCCGGTAGCTTGATTAATTCGAGTAGACGAGTCTGCTTTATTTGAGCCGCCAACTCCATAGACCATTTCAATATTGTACTTTTCGCAAACATCACGCTCTGGAACAACTTCCGGCGCCGATCTATCGCCACCATTTGCAAACACCAATTGACATCCCGGATATTGCCGAGCGATCATTTCTAAGGTTTCTGTAACCGGAGGATTCTCATCAATAGAAAGCATCACCTGATCCACGCCTTTTAATGCTCGCATTAAACGGAGTCGATTTTCTTCATTAAGGATAATTTTTCCTTTTTTTAGCAATTGCTGTTTGTCGTTATTCACCACTACAATCAAATAATCACCCATTTTTGCAGCTGCTTCAATCATATCTAAATGTCCACCGTGTAATGGATTAAAATAGCCGCTAACAATTACAACTTTCATAATATCCTCCTCTATAACTTCTCTATTATACCTGATATACTATACTTATGACAAAGATGCTAGTCACGGGAGGCGCGGGATTCATTGGCTCGAATTTTGTGCATTACACCGTAAAACACAAGCCAGAATATGAAGTCACTGTTATTGACAAATTAACCTACGCCGGAAATCGTGCTAATTTGGAAACTGTAGCTGACCAAATTACATTCGTAGAGGGCGATATTTGTGACGCCGAATTAATAGACAAATTAGTCGCTGAAAATGACATAGTTGTACACTTCGCCGCCGAAAGTCACAATGATAATTCTTTACGTAATCCATGGCCATTTGTTGAAACAAATATAATTGGCACATATACCATTCTAGAGGCTATTCGAAAACATAATAAGAGACTACATCACATCTCAACTGATGAGGTTTTTGGTGATCTAGAGCTTGATGACCCAAATCGCTTCACAGAAGACACTCCATACAAGCCTTCCAGTCCCTACTCTAGTACTAAAGCTTCCAGCGACATGCTAGTTCGTGCCTGGATTCGTAGTTTTGGTATTAAAGCAACTATCTCAAACTGCTCTAACAATTACGGACCATACCAACACATTGAAAAGTTTATTCCGCGGCAGATTACCAATATTTTAAGCGATATCAAGCCAAAACTTTATGGCACCGGCGAGCAAGTTCGCGACTGGATTCATGTCGATGATCATAACTCAGCGGTTCATTTAATCCTAGAAAAAGGCGTTCTAGGAGAAACCTACATCATTGGCGCAGATAATGATCACGTTAATAATAAGATGGTGATTGAATTGATTTGCGAGCTAATGGGTAAAGGCAAAGATTGGTACGAACATGTTAATGATCGTCCAGGTCATGATATGCGCTACGCAATGGACTCCAGCAAGTTACGACGCGAGTTAGGATGGCAACCGCAATACACAGATAATAAAACCGGTATGCACGATGGATTAGTGCAAACTATTAACTGGTATCGCGAACACGAAGACTGGTGGCGCGCCCAAAAAGACGCCGTTGAAGCAGCTTATGCAAAACAAGGACAATAATTATGTTTGACCCAACCAACTACAATGAACTTACAGTCACTGAATCGTCAATTCCAGGGTTATTTGTTATTAAATTACCCGTACATGGCGACAATCGCGGCTGGTTCAAAGAGAATTATCAAAAAGAAAAAATGGAAGCCTTAGGCTTACCGTCGTTCAATATCGTACAAAACAATATCAGTTTCAATGACAAAACTGGCGCCACACGCGGTCTTCATGCTGAGCCTTGGAACAAATTCATTTCAACAGCCAATGGGCGTGTTTTTGGGGCTTGGTGTGACCTTCGTAAAGGTGAGAGTTTCGGGCGAGTATTTACCCACGAGATTAATCCGGGTACAGCAATTTTCGTCCCTAAAGGCGTAGCTAACGGCTATCAAACACTTGATGATAATGTCGCATACACATATCTAGTTGACGCTCATTGGTTCCCAGATGCTAAATATACTTTTGTTAATTTATTTGATCCAGAACTAAAAATCAACTGGCCAATTGATAAGGATCAAGCAATTATTTCCGAAAAAGATGCCGCGCATCCACTATTAAGTAATGTAATTCCTATGGAGATTTAATGGATAATAAAGCGGTATTTATTACTGGAGCTAATGGCCAACTAGGACGAGCACTACAGCGTGTTTTTCCCAATGCGACGGCGTTATCGCATCAAGATTTAGATATTACCAATAAAACCGCTGTCGACTCTTTCGATTGGCAACACGGATCGATCATTATAAACGCCGCAGCCTGGACTAACGTTGATGCAGCCGAGAAACCTGAAAACTTTCATCAAGTAGATCTTGTCAATCACCAAGCTGTACGATTTTTAGCAGAAGCAGCGACGAAACACAATCTAACCCTAGTGCACGTTTCGTCTGAATATGTTTTTGATGGGTCGCGAATAATTCATTACGAAGACGAACCCTTCTCTCCACTAAATATTTACGGAAAAACCAAAGCTGACGGAGATTTAGCCGCATCTACAACAGCTAAGCATTATATAGTCCGAACCTCTTGGGTCGTCGGTGAGGGTAAAAACTTCATAAATACTATGAAAGATTTAGCGACACGCAATATAAAGCCGTCTGTAGTAAGCGATCAAATCGGCAGGTTAACTTTTACCGATACCCTAGCCTGTGGCATTAAGCATCTTTTAGACGCAAATCTACCATATGGAACTTATAATATAACCAACGAAGGTCCATTTGTCAGTTGGGCTGAAATTGCTAAAATTGTATTTGAAAAATCAGGTAAGCCAGCTTCAGATGTGCAATCAATTTCTACAGACGAATATTTCTCGAACAAACCAGATTCAGCCAAACGTCCTTTAAATAGTACTTTAAATTTAACGAAAATTGAAAAAACCGGATTTACGCCAGAAGATTGGCGAGATAAACTAAGTAAATTATTTAATTAACTTTTTTGTTTGTTAATTTTCTCATTTATTTCATCATTACTTATACTGCCTTCACCCCAATAGGCATTATCTGCTTTTTTACCGACTTTTGCCGGATCTCTAGTCCCCATTTGATTTGACAGCCAATTACTACCGAGACCAAAAGATCTTTCTTCACGCCTCATCGATTTTTGTAGCATGTCTTCAGATAAGCCAGTTCTACTTTCAATGAAAATTAGTTTAAAATTATCCGGCATTAAATAATCAGCTAGCCACATTACCCGAGGCATGTGCGCAGTATCAGCCACAATGACCGCCGTCATCTCAGAATCAGCCAGTAACTTCATTTTCTGTTCCGTACTCATTAGACCAACTTCATCAGCGCTATAACCATCCTTAACTAGTTTATTAGCCAAAATCATAGGTATACTGTTAGTAAAGTTAGTTACCGTATCTACTGAATCAGGCTCTTCATCCGTATGTGCGTCTAACTCATCTATTATCTCTCTAACTTTGTCTGCACTCTTACCGGCTTTCAATAATTGGTCAGCAACATTCTCCAGCATCTGCTCTTTCATTAACGTTGAAGTACTGATACGCGGATATTTATTATATTCGTCTAATAATACATCAGTTAATTCAGATGATGTAGCCTTTTCGAAATCAACATTATGAGCGCTATAAATTCGCTCCAATGCTCGAGTACACACTTTCATCTCAGACAATTCCGGATTGACATCTACTTCTTCCATCTCAGACAATTCCGGATTGATATCTATTTCTTCCATCATAGTTTTGATATCAAGCTGTTTTTTATCTATCAATCTTTTTAGATCTACTTCAGAAGTATGAATGACACTATCATAATCAATACCAGCAAGTTCACCCAGAATCGGCATAGCTGTAGCCATAGCGATCGTCTTATTATTCATCCTACCTGTATGAACAACCTGAATATTCTCATTTCCTGATTCTATTGCCTGTATATATAGATCGCTGACCATTTCAGTATTAGCTATAGATTCTACTGGTAACTCTACATTTCTATCCGGATAACCGACTTCTGCTTCAACAACCTCTTCACCACGAGCAATATTAATGATGACATCAGCATGAGATACGGCTTTAGATATTTCTGAACTGTCTAGATTCGTAAAGTGAATATTCGGACAATCCTGTTTTAACTTCTCTGAAAAACTACGATACGGAACGTAGATAATTGAACGGTCTCTTTCTTTTCCTACATTTTCTGGATCTTTATATAACTTACTGTATACATTAGATAAATATCTTTCATAGTTATCCTGTACTGAATTTTCTGTATCTTTACAATTATACGTTTCCATACTCATATCCCTTGTATCTTATCCTATTTTTACACTTTTGTCAATCAACATACCTATTTGCTATACTTATATCAGAAAAGTAGGAGGTTTATGAAAGGAATAATTTTAGCGGGTGGATCGGGTACGCGATTATGGCCAATTACTCAGGCTATAAGCAAGCAATTAATGCCTATTTACGATAAGCCAATGATTTATTATCCGCTTACCACATTAATGCAAGCGGGAATTCGCGACATTCTCGTAATTACCACTCCAGATGACCAAGACGGCTTCAAGAGGCTTCTTGGTAACGGATCACAATGGGGTATAAATCTAGAATACGCTGTTCAGCCCACTCCAGATGGTCTGGCGCAAGCTTTTATTATTGGTGAAGATTTTATTGGCGACGATAAAGTAGCTCTAGTACTGGGAGATAATATATTTTATGGAGAGCGTTTAGATGAGTCTCTGCGGGAATGTACAAATCCCGACGGAGGCACAGTTTTTGCCTACAAAGTATCTGACCCAGAAAGATATGGTGTCGTTGAATTTGATGACCAAAATCAGGCAATATCAATTGAAGAAAAACCAACTTCCCCAAAATCCCACTTCGCAGTTGTCGGCTTATATTTTTACGATAATGACGTAGTAGAGATTGCTAAAAACGTAAAACCATCAGCTCGAGGAGAATTAGAAATTACGTCCATTAATGCAGAATACTTACGTCGCGGTAAACTGCAAGTTCAGACCTTAGATAATGGAGATGTTTGGTTGGATACAGGGACGATTGACAGCTTAACTGACGCATCCGACTTCGTTAGAGTTATCCAAAAACGAACCGGCAGGATTATTGGCAGTCCTGAAAAAATCGCCTTTTATAACGGTTGGATTTCTAAGGATCAGCTAAAAAATCTATCCGAACCACTTGCTAAATCTGGATATGGTAGTTATTTTACAAGGTTAATTAATAAATAATATGAAAAAAGTTTGTATTATCATTCCTGCTTATAATGAAGCTCCTGTTATAAAAAATGTTATTAAAAAATCTAAGAAAATATTTTCAGAGGCTAAAAAAGAATATTCTATTGATGTCGTGCTAATTAATGACGGATCCAAAGACGACACTCTTGAGCAGGCTAAAAAAGGCGGTGCAATAGTTATTGATCATATATTGAATTCCGGAGCTGGAGGCGCCACATTAACTGGTCTCGCCTACGCTCGACAAAATAATTATGACATTGCCGCTACCATGGATGCCGACGGTCAACACGACCCAGAAGATGTTTTAGCTGGAATTAAAAAAATCTCCACTTCTAATATAGATCTATTGATTGGTAGTCGACTAATTAACAGTGATGGCATGTCAAAAACAAAAATTTTAGGAAATAAAGGATTAAGCTTCATTACTTATGTTTTATTCGGGACTAACGTTACAGACTCACAATCTGGTCTACGAATCTATTCACGAAAAGCAATCGATAATCTTGACTGGAAATCTACTGGATATGAATTTTGTTCTGAAATGATCTGGCGCGCCAAACAGTCTGGAATGAATATTGCCGAGTACCCAATCAAAGCTATTTACACCGACTATTCTCGCTCTAAAGGACAAAACAACTGGAATGCTATTAATATTGTCAAGCGATTATTTAAACAACGTTTAACGGAGTTATTTGAATGAGATATATTACTCTTGTACTACTTAATGTGCCGATTATCCTAGCGGCTCTCATTAATATAATCACCCAATTTAAGCTCCGTAGAGTCAGCGCGACACGCTTCAAACATCAACTGATTATCTGGCTAATTATTATGGTTGTGTTAGTAGGATCGTTTCCACTTTATAATATTTCAATCAATCACCCACCGCTCGACTCATCGGAATTAAGTGTATTTGATATATTACAAACCACAGCAATAATTTTATTATTTTATATAATCAATAATCAGCGTCAGCGTATTGATCAAAACGAACGAAGATTAAGAGATTTACATCAAGAATTATCCATAAGGTTATCAAATGAAAAATAGAATAGATATAATAATTCCATATTGGGGAGAATTTTCTTTATTAAAACAGGCGGTTGACTCAGTATTAGGACAGACTAGTGATGCATGGCATCTAACTATTCTTGACGATCATTATCCAGATGAGGCTGCCAAAAACTATTACAGTAAGATTAACGACAAACGCATCACATATATTAGACACCGTAAAAATATAGGTATTACTAACAATTTTAATTATGCAATCAAACATGCAAGTGCTCCTTTTTGTGTAATTATGGGATGCGACGATAAACTATTACCCAATTACGTCGAAACCGCATTAAAGAATATCAACGAAGCTGATTTTTACCAGCCTGGTGTACAGGTAATAGATGCCAAAAGTAATATATATCTACCTTTAGTCGATAAAATCAAACGATTATTACATCCTAAAAAAACTTGCGTATTAGCAGGAGAAAAACTCGCTACATCACTTTGTCATGGCAATTGGCTCTATTTTCCGTCGATTGTCTGGAGAACTAGTATGCTTAAAAAATATTCATTCGATACAAGATATAAAATCCTTCAAGATGTCATTATCGAACTAACTATGATAGTTGACGGAGCTTCTCTATGTTTTGATTCGACAGAAACATTTCAATATCGTAGATTTGCAGACTCATTATCTAGCAAAGAAAAGAGCAAAAACGGAATCCGATTCAACGAAGAAAAAGAAGTATACAACGATTTCGCTAATAAATTTAAGGGTATCAACTGGAATAAAGCTTCATTCGCCGCAAAAACTCGCATTACGTCACGAGCTCACAGCCTATTGTCAAAATTTTGGTAGAAATATTTTATTTAGCAAACTTACGTTTGACTGCCCAGGCATATAATTTTACAACTATTGCCTGTGGTAGTAATTTATAAAGTCGCCAGTTCATGTCTTTTTTCGCTTCTGGCATTTTAGTGTTCTTCCATGGAGTCATTTCCAAATACTTGTGCCATAATAAGCCGACTGGATTATCATTTCCTACCTGCCACGGTCGACCTGTTATACCAAATTGAGAATGAACAATCTTTGGAGCATAATAAGCTTCCATAATCTCATTATAACTATAGAAACTTTCCGGCATAAAGCCATTAGCCTTAATATATTTCTTAATATCATAACCATAAAAGACAGTAGAAAAATTATATTCAACGCCAACCAGTTTAATTTTATCCTTAAAAAAGACATTACATAGATCTTGGTCGGCCACCTTATAATGATTATGTCGTAAATGTTCACGCATCTTAGAATCAATTTTGTCTTTTATCCATTTTTTATGATTAACAAGCATAATTCCGCAGTTAAAATATCCATCAGTAGATTTTAAGCCGATTGCATTCTTATGAGCATTAACCATAGTTGCGTCATATGATAACGCCAAAATATTATCCTCAAAGTCAAGTTCCAAAAGACCGTCAAGAGCGCCACTAATTACCGTATGCGGATTTATATATAAGATTCGATCTGTCTTGATATCAAGCTTAGCAAATGCCAGCATTTTATACCAAGTTATATATAGCCCTTTCCAAGCCTTAACGCCTATTTCCTTTAGTTCATCAGGATATCCAGAAACGTCGACAAAGGTGATTGTAGCGTTTTTATAACTACCAACCATTTCGTTAAACTTATTAATACTGCCTTTTTGAAGCTTATGTCCAAGATAAAAAATATTAATCTGTTTTAAGTGTTTATTATTTTCCAGTAAAGATGCGATAGAAATTGCACTTACCGCTGCATAATTATCATCACTCTGATATAAAACGTTTAAAATATCTTTATTCATAATTATTGAATCTCCTATTCATCTAATGGAAGTTGTTTAATATACTCTTTCAACATGTCAGTGTAATCAGCCGGAGCAAATCCTGTTTGACGTAATTTCACTAAATCCATATCACTATTAAGCGGTCGTGGAGCAAAACCTGGCTTATCCGCTGCATATTCATCTGTAGAAATCGGCCGTACGCGACTACGATCATATCCAGCATATTCGAACACATCAGCGGCAATCTCGTACCATGATTTTACTGGACCATCATTAGTCACATTATACGATCCATACGCCACTTTATTATCTAAGAAATATTTAGTAGCCCTAGCAATTTCTGAGGCGAAAGTTAACCGTCCAAATTGATCATCAACAACCTTTGGATTAATACGCATGTCTGCCAGTTTTTTCATGGTTTTTGGTATATTATGGCCATCACCGACTACCCAAGATACTCGCATAATATAATGCTTTGGCACTAAGCTGACTACTAAATCACCAGCAGCTTTGCTCTGTCCGTAAACCAATAGCGGCGCAACAACTTCATCATCTTTGTGATTCTTTTTTCGCCCATCCCAAACATAATCAGAAGAATAATGAACGATAGTTTTATTCTTCTCAATCGCAATTTTAGCTAAATTCCGTGGACCATAGGCATTAGCTAGCCAAGTTTTAGCTCTTAATTCTGAAGTCTCTGAACCATCAGAATTAACCAACGCTGCCGCATTTAAAATAACATCGTATTTAGACCAATCAAACGCATTTACTTGTGTTTCATCAGATATATCCAACTCTTTATGAGTTAGAGCCTTGGCGTCTGGGAACATTGCAGATAAAGCCTTACCTAATTGTCCGCCCGCTCCTAAAATTATATATTTTTTACTCATACCTCACCTTATCCTCACTAAGCATTATAACATTTTTTAGAGACCTCTTGTATATAAACAAAAGAATGATTGCTTGTAAAAAACTAATTATCATAAAAACTAGCACACTACCTAACATAGCCAGTCTATCAATTAAATAAATAGACAGTATCACTGCCAAAATATTCGTAACGAGTAGAGTATAAAATTGACCCTTAAATCGACGTAGAATTATCAATAAATTAACATAAATTGACACAAACGCATTCGCTACGGCACCGATAACCATAATAGTTAAATCTATACGAAAGTTATTTATATCAATACCAAAAACGGTATTAAGAACCCAAACTCCGATTAAATAGCTCGAAACAATAAATAAAATTCCCAATGTAAACGTTATAAAATCTATCTTACTAACAATCTTAGTAAACTCCTTTATCTTTTTCTTTTTCAATAATTCAGATAAATTTACAACATTAGGCTGAAGAACGAATGATATAAATAGAGTTAATAAAGTGATCGGCATCGCCATTATTCCAAAATATCCAATTTGGTCATAATGATATTTATCCAAAAAATAACGAGGTATATTCAAAGAAAACATCGTTAAAAAAACTACAACAAACACCTCTGCGGTTTTTTTCATAATTTTTCCAGCTTGCATAATATTTTTCTTAGTTAAGCCAACACTTTCTACATGTTTCATCCATGGAATATCGTAAAAAATAACCACTGCTATATTTACTATAAATATAGATAAAGCGCCATAAACGATGTTTTTGGTCAAAATATCAACCAGAGTAAAGAGCATGAATCCGAAAACAGATTTCATGGTTAGAGAAATTCCCACTATATATAATTTATTATGAATCTGTAATACCCCATACATCGAATCAGCAATTGATTCCAGAATCTTAAATGACACCAAGACCATTATTAATTCTGTTTTTATAAGATCGTATCCACTTAATATGCAAAAACTTATGGAAAAAACCGCCACAATTAATGATGATATAAAGCGCACTACAATATAATCACCACTAGAAAATTCTTTTTTAACATCGGATACTTGATATGTTCGACCACCCCATAAAGATATAGCCCAAAATACCACCGAAAGAGACATTGCAAAAGAAAATAACCCAGAATCCCCAACCCCGTTAAGACGCGTAATAACAATCAGAAGAATTGGAGAAATTGCACTCTGTAAAAATGACCCTATCGAGTTCCATATATAATCCTTCTTTTGAGCCTGCATATATTTAATAGTATAACAAGTTTGATCAATATATTATTCTAATTTATAATCTGCTTAGCATATGAAAAAATATTGGTCCTATTTCTTATCATTTATTAAAAAGCCTGAGGATGTTTTTATATCGTTATCTTTATTCTTTGGAGTATTATCTGCAATTACAGTGCCTTTATTGTCGGTTGCAGATGAAGGTCATCACTACATGCGCTCCTACACATTATCTCAAGGAAGAATCGAGTCAGGAAAATCCTGCTCTCTACCTAAAGATATTTTATTAAAAGTGAAGGAAGCAGAAGCTAACAATTTTATAACTAGCTATAAAAAACTTATCAATAAAAATGACACAGAAACCCATAAATGTAGTAGCGCTACTGGTTATCCGCCAATTATGCACTTACCTCAAGCTATCGGCATCGGTATAGCAAATACTATACACGGATCATTGGGAATAACGATTTTATTCGGAAGATTATTTAACTTAATATTTTATTCTATTGCTCTGTATTTCATTATCAAATGGGTACGTGTTGGTAAATGGGTATTTGTGGCAACTGGATTATTTCCATTAATGATACACTTGTCAGCTTCTCTTTCAGGAGATTGCATGGCGAATATAGCAATTTTCACCACTGTAGCTACTCTATTAAACCTATTCAGCCAGAAACATCCAATGACACGCCGCCAACAATTACTTATCGTTTTCATATTCTGCTTCTCAATACTCACTAAGTCAGTTTCCATACTTTTGCTCTTCCCTTTAATATTCTTACCAAAGCACCTGTTCTCTCCTAATAAAAATAAGAAAATTCCTTTTAATGTTCAGAAGTGGAGTCTAATTATATTTGCTTCAATATTAGCAGGACTGTGTTTAATATTATGGCTCCAAATATACACTCAGCCTCTACTCACCACCGGAGCAGTCCACAACCCTCTACACAGTAACCCTCTTAAGTTTATTGCTATATTGTTTAATACCTACATTAATCCGAGGCTATCAGTATCTGACGATATCATCAGAGGAATAATCGGTGCATTTTCTGCTTTTAAATATGGGCTTCCTCTTTTTGTCCTAATACCCTCATTTTCCCTCCTCTTTCTCTCTCTCCTTCACTACAATAAAAAGGACCAGGAGTTATTAGGAGAGCAGACTGGTAAGTTGGCAGTGTATAACTTGGCGACAATTGGAATGTTTGTTTGTGCAGTGTCATATGCTATGTATACAGCGTGGGCATTGCTTCCATTTAGATTTGGTGAAGGTGCTTATTATGCGGATGGTGTTCAGGGTAGGTATTTCACAGCAACAGCAGTTATGTTAGTACCAGTAGGACTGTGGCTGCAGAAGTATATTAATGTGAGAACTAAGAATGAAAAGGTGTTTAATTTAATTATGTTCTTTGGATTAGCCTTAATACTTAGTTTCTATATTTTTGAGACAGTGTGGCGTTTTAAATAATATCCAGTAACTATGTGCTAGAATAAATACAGCTATGAAAAAATATTGGTCCTATTTCTTATCATTTATTAAAAAGCCTGAAAACGTCTTTATATCGTTGTCTTTATTCTTTGGGGTGTTATCTGCAATATTAGTTCCGCAATTGTCAGTCAGCGATGAAAATATGCATTACCTGCGAGCTTACGGAATATCTCAAGGTCGAGTAGAGTCTGGATCACGATGTACGCTTCCTAAAGATGTAGCAAAAAGAGCTGGTTCAGTTTATGAAGGGAATTTTTCATCAGACTACTCAAAGCCTATAGATCGTAGCTCTCTTAATATTGATAAATGCAGTAGCGCATCTGGCTATCCGCCAATTATGCACTTACCTCAAGCTATCGGCATCGGTATAGCAAGTTTATTTAATGGATCTACGGGTCTAACTATCTTATTCGGTCGAATTGCCAATGCACTATTCTACTCAATAGCTATCTATTTCATTATCAAATGGGTGCGTGTTGGTAAATGGGCGTTCGTGGCAATCGGATTAATACCTTTAATGGTCCATATGGCATCTTCATTATCTAGTGATTGTGTAACAAATGTAGCCGTTTTTACAATTACCGCCTTAATAATAAACCTATTTACTCAGAAAGATAAAATATCAAGTAAACAAATAGCGATACTTATATTTATGGGAATGGTTCTTACTTTAACAAAGTCTATAAATGCACTATTGCTCTTCCCTTTAATATTCCTACCAAAGCGCTTGTTCTCTCCTAATAAAAATAAGAAAATTCCTTTTAATATTCAGAAGTGGATTATACTTACGTCTATCGGCGCTATTGCGATTGCCAGTATATTAATTTGGCAAAAAATATATGGCCAACCCCTTCTCACTACTGGAGCAGCACACAACCCTCTACATAGTAATCCTCTTAAGTTTATTGCTATATTGTTTAATACATACATCAGTCCAACTATTGGATATACAGATGTCGTACTGCGCGGTAGTGTCGGCGACTTTTCATCGTTCAAGTACCACTTACCACTGTTTATACTTATTCCTCTGTTTTCCCTCCTCTTTCTCTCTCTCCTTCACTACAATAAAAAGGACCAGGAGTTATTAGGAGAGCAGACTGGTAAGTTGGCAGTGTATAACTTGGCGACAATTGGAATGTTTGTTTGTGCAGTGTCATATGCTATGTATACAGCGTGGGCATTGCTTCCATTTAGATTTGGTGAAGGTGCTTATTATGCGGATGGTGTTC
Organism: uncultured Candidatus Saccharibacteria bacterium; assembly: GCA_937921475.1. Classification (GTDB taxonomy): domain Bacteria; phylum Patescibacteriota; class Saccharimonadia; order Saccharimonadales; family Saccharimonadaceae; genus Nanosynbacter. The sequence goes on from CALFPG010000012.1 coordinate 181,108, forward strand.
AGGGTAGGTATTTCACAGCAACAGCAGTTATGTTAGTACCAGTAGGACTGTGGCTGCAGAAGTATATTAATGTGAGAACTAAGAATGAAAAGGTGTTTAATTTAATTATGTTCTTTGGATTAGCCTTAATACTTAGTTTCTATATTTTTGAGACAGTGTGGACATACAAATAAATTTATTTGTCGGTTATGCTTATTTGTGTTAAAATAGCATAAATATGAAAATTACAAAGAAAAGACTCTCAAAAAAACAAATATTAGCAACGATCATAATAATCATCGCTGTGATTTGCCTGAGTATTTTTGCCCTTGATAAGTTTGGTATTATTTCAATCTTTTCACAAAATACTACACCTAACATAGGCAAAGAACCTACTGTTGAAGAAAAGAAATCTGAAAAGAGCACTAATCAAAACAATAAAGAAACCTTCCTAAATACACCAAAAGATGATAGTGATAATTCTGTAGAAAAAAGTAAACCCGCTCCAGTTCCAACAGACAACTCATCAATAGAACTTTCAACTAATAAAGACGGTGACAACGCAGTTATCATTATAAAATTAAAGGAACATGGCTATTCTCAAGGTAAATGTTCTCTAACGGTAACCTCTAACGGCAAGAAAAATGCTCAAGAAGCTCCTATTATCTATCAGCCAGAATATTCTACTTGTGCTGGATTTTCGGTTCCTATATCATCCGTAGGAAATGGTCAATGGAATATATCTATATCCGTAACACCATTAAACGGTAAACCTATAACTAAAACTATAGTGAAGGAATTTTAATGACAAAGAATAAATTTTTTACATCTATAGCTATTGTCGCCATAATTAGTCTTTGCGGCCTGCTATTTTTTACCAATAGGTCAGAAGCAGTAACCGCCAATGATTGGCGCGCAGGAAATATTGTTGACGATTTTGTTTTTACTAACTCTAACGACATGACTGTCGCTGATATACAAACGTTTCTTAATAATATAAACCCAAATTGCGATACATATGGAACCGGTCGCGCTACGGAAAGAGGAAGAGGAGATATTACTCGTGCTCAGTATGCAGCCTCTCGCGGATGGGCTGGACCGCCTTACGTTTGCCTCAAGGATTATTATGAAGTTCCTAAATATACTCCAGGAGATTATATCCCTGCTAATAATTTTAGCGGCTCAATTCCCTCAGGGGCCGTCAGCGCTGCGCAAATAATTTATGATGCTGCAAAACGTAACAATTTAAGCCCAAAAGTGATATTAGTTAAAATTGCAACTGAATCAGCCGGACCACTAACAACCGATAATTGGCCATTACAAAGTCAATATACATATGCCATGGGGTCTCACTGTCCAGATAGCGGTCCCGGTGGTAGCGCTAGCTGTGATCGTAATTATGCAGGATTCTCCATGCAGGTTGAGTCCGGAGCTCAGCTTATGCGTTGGTATATTGATAATATGGAAAAACCGTGGTGGACCTACAAAAAACCTTTTGCTACCAACTCCATATTATGGAATGTAGTCCAAAAAGGATGCGGTGCTGGTAACGTGTATATATCCAGTAAAGCAACCGCTGCTTTATATACATATACACCATATCAACCAAATCAAGCCGCATTAAACAATATGTACGGCTTAGGTGATGGGTGTAGTTCTTATGGTAACCGAAACTTTTGGAGAGTATGGAGCGACTGGTTTGGATCAACACAATATAACACTCCATTAATTAGTTTTAAATCACACATCAGCTATTACGGATGGACAGGACTAGTACACAACAAAGGCATAACAGGCTTTACTGGTCAAAGTAAATCTATGCAAGCTTTCAGTATAGATGGCGACGTTACATATTCTTCATACAGCGAGGAGCGTGGATGGCAGCCAACTGTTTACGGCGGTATGCAGTCAGGAACGACAGAACTTAATCGCCCTATTCAGGCAATCAAAATACAGCCAACAGGATCATTAGCTTCTAAATATGACATCTATTACCGAGTTCACGTGAGCTACGTTGGTTGGATGGGTTGGGCTAAAAATGGTATGCCAGCTGGCGTAACTGGTGGCCAAGGAAATAATATAGAGGCTATAGAGATTAGACTCGTTAATAAAGACTCCAACGGTCCAGAAGAATCAGGACAACCATTCAGAGATATTAGTTCGAAAGAAGATTCCGCACCACTATCTGTTTCTATTAGTTCTCATGTAGGTATGGTTGGATGGCAGCCAGCCGTCACTGATGAAATGATTAGCGGTACGGTGGGCCAGAATCATCCAATTGAAGCAGTTAAGGCTTCTGTAACTAATAAAACTGGAATAGCCGGAAGTTTACAGTATTCCTCTCACGTTTCTTGGATTGGATGGCAAGAATGGAAAAACGCCAATGAGATATCAGGAACAACGGGTCAATTTAAATCAATCGAAGCAATTCGCTTCATGTTAACCGGAGAATTGGCAAAAAAATATGACATTTGGTATAGAGTATACTCACAGCATGCAGGTTGGATGGGTTGGGCTAAAAATGGCATGCCAGCTGGATCTACAGGCGCATCTAGATATATAGAAGCTATACAGATTCGTGTATCTCCGAAGAATTCTCTAGTCTTACCTGGCGGGGCATTTTACAACCCAGGTAACACCCCAATTCCAGATATTTATGAACTTAACTATGCCACTCATGTAAGCTACGTAGGTTGGACCAAAGACGTTGGCCAAAATTCAATCTCTGGCACCACAGGAAGATCACTTTCAGTAGAAGCGATACGTATATCTAAGTCTATCTACCAGTCAGATGGAAGTACTATCAAATTATATTGCTCATCAAAATCATCGAATGATCATTGGTCTACGACAACGCCAATGACATCCGACAAACAAATCTGCGGAATGACAGGTCAAACTAAACCTCTGAACGGCATAAAATTATCTCTGGATGAAAATGACTCTAGTGTATATGATGTATATTACCAAGTTCACTTATCCTGGATTGGATGGCAAGAATGGAAAAAGAATGGTGAAATAGCGGGAGATAAACCTGGGTCACATATAGAAGCTATCAGAATAAAACTTGTCGAAAAATAATATATATTTAACTATATATATCTATTATTTGCTGCTCGAGGTTACTCCATTGATAATCTCGAGCTGTTTTAAGCCCATTTTTTATAAGCTTATCTCGCAATTCTTTATCATCTAATATCTTTTTAACTGCAGCAACTCCCTCTTCAATATCACCCTGCTTATAGAATAAACAATTATATCCATCCTTTAGATATTCAACATTTCCTCCATTTGGAACCACTACAGATACGCCACCCGTAGCCATCATTTCAAGAGGTGGATATGAAAAACTCTCAAGAATACTTGTTTTTATTAAGATGTCGCAGCTAGCATATACTTCTCCAACTTTTTCTGGAGATATTCTATTATAAAACCTATCGACTCTATACCAGTCTTTTGGCTCTTTACGGTATGATAAATAAGATATTTCAAACTTTTCAGGATCAAGTTTATTAATAATACGAAAAGCCTCATCTGTATTTTTGTATTCGCTTTTGCTATCGCCCTCAACTAATATTTTTATTTTTCCGGTAAAATCGCGCTCACGATATGGGTATAAACTTATATCGATGCCGTTAGAAACATACCTGGATTCCTTATGAAAAATATCTTTTAGCCACCGCTGGCACCATAAAGACATAGTTATATATTGCACTCCAGATTGATCGCAATAAGAGGCGTTTGCTAAAAATCGCGGCTCTCCAGTTCCTGGCTCATAAAAATCTGTTTCAAAATTCTGTACAAAATATAGTCGATTACGAACGTTTGCTTGTTTTTTGATTACGTCAACGGTCGACCATAAAGTAGCCACTTGTGTATCAAAAAATGCTTTAATTTTTGTCTTATGAGCAATAATAATATTAAAACCTGGTAGCTCATATCTATATTTATAATTCTTCTTGGCTATTTTTAAATTATGTTTACTAACAGCATCAATCAAAGTTACATCCCATCCATGAGAGCGTAATACATCCGCATGCTTCAAAGCTACAATTACTCCTCCTGATATATCTGTTGATGGTAAAACGAAACCTATATTTCTAGCCAACCGTTCTCGGATAAATGACGCTATATTATATCCAGTATATACCGTAGAACAATTACGAGTCACCTCATTATAAGCCCTATTGGAAATAGAATCACGTAGGCTTTTGTCTGACACAAGCAAATCCATAGCCTTAAACCATTCTTTGTCAGTATTTTTTACCAATATTCCCGTAGAACCATCTTGGACTTTTTCTGAAAAAGCACCAACTTCGCTAGCTATAATAGGAACTTTTACAAGCGCAGCCTCAATCCATTTATTCTCTGACTTAGCTCGATTAAATATCGTATCAACAAGAGGAGCTAGAGCTATACTACATTCAGCCATGACCATTGGTAGTTCACGCCAATCAACAAATCCTGATGTAATAATTCTATCCTTATATGGCTCAAGTATATCAGGTACATCAAGAATACCAGCTATCTTGAGGTATACATGTGGATATTTATCAAATATTTTTATGAGACTCGGTATTACAAGATCGAAATCTTCATTATGAGTAATACTACCACTAAAATACCCAATAATAACCTTGTCTTCATCTTTATTTACCGCCTTAACAGCTGCATTAGATCTACTAATCATTTCATCAGAAGCCACGTTACGATTTATTAACACTTGACCCTTAATATATTTCTGTAGCTCTTCTTGTAGTTGAGTTGTTGTTGTGATCGCATGACTACATAAAGTTAAAGTCTCACGCATCCTATTAACACCGTCATTATATAGACGTTTATCTTCATCGCTCATTTTTTGAACATACTCAATTGAGTCGGTATATTTCTGATCAATCACCAAATCATCTATATCAAAAAAGCACGTTTTATTAAAATAATTAGCTTGTTTAATAAAATTACGTACCGTATCAGTTATTGGACACCTAAAAAATACAAATCCACGATAATATTTTAATTGATCTAGTGATAACCTGTCGTAAAAAACGCTATCAGCTGTTAATCCTTGAGATATTAACTGCTCAATTTGATGAGCGACACGATATCTTTCTGGATGAGGTAGCGTACAACCATTGATAAATAATATATCTTTGTATTCTTTATTTTTTCTATCAGGAAACTTCTTATAATACGCATATTTTGCTGCACGTTTAGCAAAGCGCAGAGCACCATCATCTTTAATTATAAGAGTACTCTTCTTTATAAGATTATTAATTCTTCGAATCATCTTTTCTCTCCTATTATTATATATGGATTATATAACGTTCTCATCTCTTTGCTGCAAAGCGCCGCTGTTATAGACTCACTATCCATTCTTGTTGATCTGTTAATTAGATTAAGCTTTTTTCCCTCTACAAATATAATAGGAGCGTACGCTTCACTAAGATTATATTTAGATGTTAAATAAATATGCCTAGTAAACGATCGTCTATTTAACATATGTATACATTCTACTATCCTCTTATCTAAAATAGATATGAGGTTGTTTATTACCTTCTCTTCGTCCATTATCTTTGGAATGACAGCACCAATATCTTTCCTTAAAACGTCGCCCATTGCATCTCTAAAATTTATGCAATTTATTGGTTTTTCCGAAAATATTACTACGTCAGAAGGCTCTTTATCTAAAACATCGCCAATATTTTTTGTGCTATCAAATAGTACATTACTTAGACTAACGCCTTTATGCGTATAATACTGTAAATACCACTGCGCACCATACATTGGATCTCGAATTACTCTAGCTTTCACCTTACGCAACCTAACGTCATCTTCTAAGGCTTTCTTTTGAGCCTCAACAACATATGGCTTAGCATCCAAGTCCATTGCTGTAGAATTTTTATGAACACGCCAATAATATAATATTTTCGGAATATGCACAATATGATTTGGCTGCAAATTTCTCGTTATTCTTAAAAATAATTCCCAATCCTGAGTTCCATTATAATTACCATCCTCACACTTTAACTTTATTAAGAACTCTCTTTGTATTACTGCAAAGTGTGTAATATAATTTATGGAACGTAAAAAATCACCATTCCAATCAGGCTTAAAAAATGGTTGATACTGTCTTCCGTTTTCGTCGAGCTTGATCTCATCTGTATATAAGAATTTTACACCTGATACTTCGTTTATTTTTTCTACAACAGACAACAAGGCATCTTTATGTAATATATCGTCATGATCTAATAGTCCTATATATTCACCCTTGGCTTTCTCAATACCATAATTTGTTGCGCCAGCAATATGCCGATTTTTTTTAAGAAAAAAATCCTTTATTTTTATATTATCTTTCGATATGTTGCTTATTTCATCCCTTACATCACTATTAGGGGATGCGTCGTCTACAATAATTAGCTCCCAATTCGTATATGATTGATTCTCTACTGACTGTATCATATCTCTTAAATATTCTATCGGCGTATTATACGTAGGAACGACAATAGATATGAGCGGGTTATTTCGCATTTTCTCATTATTAACAATATTTTCATTTTTACGATTCCATGCCTCGTATATTTTTCTCTGCCTTGAGTCGAGATATTTCCTATACGGATACAGTAATGTCAATAAGAACATATAAATAGACTTTTTGCCTTTTATCTTATTTTTAAGGTTCTGTAGCATATTTACTTCCATTTATGATCTAGCTTGGTTACACCACCCCAACGACCACCATCGTAATCTCGCTGAACTGAAAAATGAGGACCTTCTTCTATAAAGGCTATCGTATCTATGTCTCTTGCTCCAGTTAATCCAACTTTTATAAAATAGTCACCCTCGTTAAGATTTAGTTTGACTGTATATTCCGCTCTATTCTCATGCTTAATACTATATTTATCTTGATATGTATTAGGACCAAATACATATTCTCCATTTTCCCTAAATATAGCCACCCCGACGTTCTTGACGCCCTCTTGTTTCCAAGATAACTTTATAGTAATAGATTCGTTATACTCAAAAGAACTACTTTCGATACCTTTGCTATTATATATGCTTATATCAAAAGGTGCAGACGTCCGGTCAAATTTATGAGTCTTAGCATGCTCTAGCTCATTACTAATACTATACGCAGCAGCAACCATATGAGGTTTACCTTGCATCTTTATTTTACCATCCTCAAGTAATACTGCCTTATTACAAAAACGTTCCACAGCTCCCATATCATGAGTCACAAGTATTACGGTTTTTTTTTCGCGTTTTAATTTATCAAAATATGCATAACATTTTTTCTGAAAAGCTTCATCTCCAACCGCCAAAACTTCATCAAGCATTAAAATATCACCTTTAGCTTTTATAGCAATCGAAAACGCTAGACGTACTTGCATACCGCTCGAATAATTCTTCAGCTTTTCCTCCATAAAATCGCCCATCTCAGCGAATTCGACAATTTCGTCATACATAGAGTCAACTTCTTTTCGACTGAATCCTAACAAAGCACCATTTAGATACACATTATCCCTACCGGACAGCTCAGGATTAAAACCAACACCAAGCTCTATAAACGGAACAAGCTTTCCTTTCGTGTGTATACTGCCTTCATTGGGTGTATAAATACCCGCTATTAATTTCAATAAGGTACTTTTACCGGATCCATTTTTCCCAACTATTCCAAAGAAATCACCTTCCTTTATGTTAAAAGATATTTCTTTTAATGGTGTAAAGTCTCTATATCCTTTTTTTCTCAATAAAAATCCTACTACTTTCTGTTTTAGCATTGTTACTGCTTCAATTGGAATTTTAAATGTCTTGGTTACGTTAACAATTTCAACCGCATTATTTTTTGCCATTATTAAATATCCTCCGCAAAATATCGTGATCTCTTAGAAAAACAATAAATTCCCAGTATTACCGTAACAATAATTACTATCCATGGAAAAATAATACGCCAGTCATGTATTAAATCGGTAGATCTAATAATTGACCCGTCTTGATTTATCAAAGCATACCTTGCGTCTTGGATTATCTGTGTAACTGGGTTCATAAATAATAATTCTGCAGCTACACGACTACGCTCCAAGGCCATCTGTATTGGATAAATAATTGGGGCTGCATAAAAAGCTGCCTGTAAAAATATTTCCCATATATAACTAGTATCACGATACTTTACATTAAATACAGACAGCAATAAAGCTATACCTAATGAAAATATGTATAGTTCAATAATAAGCGGCACTATTAATAATGCAGTCCAGGAAAGACTTACGCCATTCAGTAGAATAAATATTAAAACTACACCAAGATTAATAAATAAATTAATTAATGATGAAACCGTTCCTGAAATTACAATTATATATTTTGGAAAATTTAACTTTCTGATTAAATCTCCTCTATTTACTATAGACCCCAGACCATTGCTTGTTGCCTCTGTAAAAAACGACCATAAAACAATACCTAATAACATAGTCACGGGAAAATGCGGTATTCCTCTATCTAGACGTAGTACGTGAACAAAAACTACATATAAAATAGCAAATAAGAATAATGGTTTTAATACGCTCCATACATAACCTAAAACCGAACCCTGATATCTAAGTTTAAAATCAGTTACGATAAGCTCTCTTAATAAGATAATATTTCGACGTTCTAAGAGATTTAAAGACTTCCACATCACTATACTAGTATATAATAGTTAATGTATTATGAATAGACTTGCAATTATAGTTCTTAACTGGAACGGATCCGACGACGCCATAGAGTGCGTTGATTCATTAATAAAACAAACCCTAAAACCTACTATTGTTATAGTAGATAATAATAGTAGCGACAATTCTGTTACTGTATTCGAGGAATATATATCATCACATAAAAAAGAAAAGATTATTTTACTCAAAAACTCAGACAATCTAGGATTCGCAGGAGGAATTAATACAGGATTAATCTACGCCCTAAAAAACAACTTTGAATATATTGGAGTACTTAATCCGGATGCGATAGCTGATAGAAACTGGTGTGAAGCTCTCATTTATCAATTATCAAAATACCCAGAATGCGGAATTGCGACCGGAATTCTGCAAAGACGCAATAGCAAGACTCTCGACACAACTGGAGATTTTTACACAACGTGGGGACTTCCTGGACCAAGAAACCGTGATGAATTAATAAAAAACGCGCCAACTAAGCCTGGAGAAGTATTTGGTGCGACTGGCGGCGGGGCTATTTATCGTGCAAAAATCTTTGATGATATAGACATGTTTGATGAAGATTTCTTCATGTACTATGAAGATGTCGACTTAAGCTTCCGAGCACAATTAGCCGGCTGGAAAGTTCGCTTCACGCCCAAGGCTATCGCTTATCATAAAGTTGGCGCTAGTAGTAAAAAAGTTCCCGGATTAGCTGTTTATAATACTTTCAAAAACTTACCATTAGTCTTCATTAAAAATGTTCCAGGTAAATTATTCTGGCATATTGGCATACGATTTTTACTGACATATTGGTTGATTTTTGCCAGCGCAATTCGCCACGGCAACGGTTGGCCCGCATTCAAGGGCGCTTTAGTGTCAATTATCCACAAACCGGCAGCTTATAAAAAACGTTTTTATATCCAAAAAAATCGTCAGGTTTCCGTCGACTATATTCGTAATATTATCCACGATGGACCGCTGCCAAATCAAACTGGATTATTAAAATTTAAGCAATTTTTCAGAATAAAATAATATATTTAATACCATGAAAACCATCACTATTCTCGTCCCAGTCTACAACGAAGAATCCGTTTTGCCGCAATTATTTAAGCGCTTGGACGAATTTACAAAAAACACACCCAATTATCGATTCGAATTTCTCTTCATAAACGACGGCAGCACCGATCATTCCTTTTCAATCATAGCCGAGCAATCGAAAAAAGATTCTCGAATTAGCTATATAAATTTATCACGAAACTTTGGTAAGGAAATTGCCATGATAGCTGGAATTGACCACGTAAAAAGTGATGCTCTGGTGATTATTGATGCAGATTTACAAGACCCGCCAGAGCTCATCCAGGAAATGATTTCGTATTGGGAAGATAGTTACGATGACGTCTATGCTCGCCGCAACAATCGACAAGGCGAAACCTGGCTGAAGAAAAAAACCAGCCAATGGTATTACAGAATATTGCAAAAATCAACCAACATCCCCATTCAGGTCGACACTGGAGATTTTCGCTTGCTGGATCGCCGATGCATTGAGGCTTTGCAAAAATTCCGCGAATCTCAGCGCAATACAAAAGCAATTTTTAGCTGGATTGGCTATAAGAAAAAAGAGATATTTTATAATCGCGATCCCAGATTAGCTGGTCAAACTAAGTGGAATTATCGGAAACTACTCAACTTAGCAATCGACGGAATCACCAGCTTTACTACTGCGCCGCTACGAATGGCAACTATTTTTGGATTCATTATTTCGCTTATTTCTTTCATTTGGATTATTTATCTTTTAGTTCGCCCTTTGTTCGGAGTTTCCACCGGAGCTGGCTATTCTTCCTTAATGGCAGTTATCTTATTCCTCGGCGGAGTTCAGTTATTATCCCTAGGTATAATTGGTGAATACGTAGGACGGATATTTATTGAGACAAAAAACAGACCATTATATTTAATAGAGGAATATCATGCCGGAAATATTAAAAAAACACGCCGATAAATTCAGGTTTCTCATAGTCGGCAGTACTAATACGGCATTAGATTTTGGTATACTTTTTAGCCTAACAATCTTCTTAAATATTCCAAAAGAGTTTGCTAATTTTATATCAACATTCGTTGCCTTTTTGTTCTCATTTTTTGCAAATAAAAAATATACTTTCAAGTCAACATCTCAAAACTTGAAAAAACAATTTCTTTTATTCGCGGCAGTTACACTGTTTGGTTTATGGGTAATTCAGACAATTATTATCGCCATTATTACACCGATATTCATAAACTTTGGATTAAATAAATCACTCGCCCTATTAATTAGCAAACTAGCCGCCACGGTGGTCAGCCTCGTTTGGAATTACGTTCTATACTCCAGAATAGTCTTTAAAGACACTAAGAACTCTTCTGACTAATAATCAGCCGTCGTTCGCGACCTTCACCTTCAGAATGCGTATCAATATCACTATATTCACCAGCCAAGTGATGCACCGTCCAGCGATCAGCGGCGTTCAAATCCACCACCTTAGATTCGCCAGTTCGTCGAACTTCCTCAATCCAGCCGCGCGCCTTTTCGGCAATTTTTTCAGCGTGCTGCTTTTTATAGTCCGCAATATCCAAATTAACTCGAACAGTTGACGCTTCTTTATGATGAAGAGCTATCGACAAAAGGTTCTGAATACTACGCAATGTTTCCGCATTTCTACCGATTAAAATGCTGCTTCGCTCGCTATGCGGAATTGAAGCTACAACAATTCCATCTTCGATTTTTACTGAAACTTCCAGATTCAAGTCAAAGAACGTTAGCAAATCCTCTAAATATTTTTTTACAAATTCAACCGTTTCAATTTGGTCCATAAATCCTCCTTAATCCTTAGCCTTGATCCGAGTTATCTTAGCCTCTGTAGCTTTTTTAACACGTTTATCGATTTTTGTCGATGCTTTAGATTTTTGGGATGATTTTTTATCTGCAATTTCTTGCATTTCTTTAGAGTCTTGCTTGAAGATGATATAGTTCTGGAGATATCCCACGGCACTAGCTGTCGTCAAATAAAGCGCCAAAGCTGCCGGCAAATATACAATCACGAAGAACATCATTACTGGCATAAATTTCATCATTTTTCGTGTCATAATAGCATTTACTTCTGTCTGATCTGCTTCTTTTCCATCGCCAGCCTCAGCTAAAATGTCACGCAATTTACGATTGCTATCAGATTGAGGTGACAATTGTTTTGAAGTTAAATATTGCAAATACGCCGCGACTGCCGCCAAAACAACCAAGCCAATAATAATTCCATTCTTTGATATCGCGTGTTGTGTCAAATCTATAATTCCCAGGAAATTCTGATTAAACTGATCTGGATTATTTACTAGATTATTAGCAACTGGCAGATTTTTCATAAAATCATAAACATATTTTCCCAAGTCGGTGCGACTAGAAACAAAAATTTGCACCACTCGATACATTGCAATCAAAATCGGAAACTGAATAATCATAACACCGATTGATCCAAAAGCACTAATATTATGCTTTTTATAAAGCTCCACCATCGCTAGGTTACGCATTTGTGGATTTTTTGCGTACTGTTTTTTGATCTTCACTAGTTCTGGCTGCATTTTACGCATTGCCTTTGCTTGATGAAGCTGCTTCTTAATTAGCGGCCAAAGTAAAAGTCTTACAATAATCGTAAAGATAATGACGCTAACACCAAAATCCGGAATCAGACTATAAATAGCCATTAGCAAATTTAAAATCGGTCGAACAATAAACTCATCAAAAAAACTCATGTCTTAATTATAGCAAAAAAGCGCCTATTTATACAGTTGAGCTTGAGAGAAAAGATTCTTTATTGTCTGTTTTAGATCTTTATATGGCATCGATAAAACTTCCGCCGAAAATATAATAACAGCCACATCTTGGTCATTTTTCATATTAGGCAGCTCCAGGCGAATAATTTCATAAACACGTCGACGTATACGATTCCGGCGCACCGCTGATTTTAGGACTTTTTTACTAACAACAACCGCAAATCTGCTGTGATTTCGATATGGGTTCTTCACGTATTTTATCGTGGCTATAGACGAACGAACCGCTTGTCCGTTTTTATAGACAAACTTAAGGCTGCCATGACCATGAAACCGATTACATTGTTGTAACATATTTTACAATTATATCAAAAAATCCCGCCTTCATCGACGGGATAATTTTTAGCTATCAATTAAATAGCAATTTTAGCGCGGCCCTTTAGGCGGCGGCGCTTCAAAACCATCCTACCAGCCTTGGTAGAAACTCGTGCCCTAAAACCATGCGTCTTTGCGCGGTGTCGGGTGTGTGGTTGAAATGTTCGCTTTGGCATATCAACAAATAGTATATATTCTTTCAGTACTTTTTGCAAGTCGACAATGACTTTTCCACTATCGACGTATATTTTTCCACAGTTTTAACAGATGAGAATTTTAATTGTGGAAAACTCCACCCCTGTTTTGGATGGTAACATTTCTACTACGTTTATACTTGTGGAAAACTTCCCTTATTTGCTATAGTAAAGATAGTTAACAGGATTTGAGGGAGTAATTTTCGTGGATAGTCATGCGGTTTGGCAGGGTGTTTTAGGTGAGATTGAAGTAACTGTATCGTCTTCGTCATTTACTGCGTGGTTCAAAAATACCAAATTGGAAATAATCTCCGACAAAGAAGTTCTTATAATTGCGCCGAATATTTTTGCTAGAACTCAACTTGAAAAGCGATTTCATCCGCAAATATTAGAAGCCTTGGCTCATAACGGCATTAACGCCCCATCCATTTCTTATAACGTCGAATCCAGCAATAAAAAACCGCGCGTTAATCGTGAGGTTGATAAAAGTGAACAAAAAGAACCAGCGAAGCCGCTGATTTTACCATCGAGGAAATCTCATTCTAGTAATCTTAATCCCAGGTACACTTTTGATAACTTCATCGTCGGTTCAAGTAATGACTTGGCCTATGCTGCTTGCCAAGCAGTCGCCGCACATCCGGGGGAAAAATATAATCCGCTTTATCTTTACGGAGGTTCTGGACTTGGTAAAACTCACTTAATGCAGGCTGTTGGTAATGAGATAATTAAAAAACAACCTTCGGCACGCGTGCTTTATATTACTACGGAAACGTTCGTTAATGAGTTTCTAGATTCTATTAGATTTAAGAAAAAAGGTTTTTCTGATAAATATCGCAATGTCGATGTATTGATTGTCGATGATATGCAATTTATCGCCGGGAAAGAAAAAACTCAGGACGAATTTTTCCATACATTTAACGATCTTCATCAGAACAACAAGCAAATCATCATTAGCTCAGATAAACCACCAAAAAGTATTCCTACTCTAACCGATCGTTTGCGTAGTCGATTTGAATGGGGTATGGCAATTGATATTCAGATGCCCGATTATGAAACTCGTTGCGCTATCGTTAAGGCAAAAGCCGAACTCAGCAACACCGAACTAGATTCCGATGTTGTAGAATACCTGGCAACCAACTTTAAGACGAACATTCGCGAACTGGAAGGCGCTTTGAATCGACTTCTTGCTTACGCGGAAATGCAGAATTTCACTCCTGATTTAGCGGCGGCTGAAGGAATTTTGGGAGATATTAAACGCAATAGACCGCAACATATAACCGCCAAACAAATAATTGATAAGACGGCGCGCTATTATAATATTGATGTAAAAGATATGTGCTCATCCAGGCGAGACAAATTTATCGCGATGCCAAGGCAAATTGCGATGTTCCTTCTGCGTAGTGAACTGAAAATGAGTTTTCCGAAAATTGCCCAAGAACTTGGACGAAAAGACCACACGACCGCTATGCATTCAATTGAAAAGATTACTAAAGAAAGTCTTACAAATGTCAGTATTCGCGAGCAAATTAACGACATTAAGGATAAATTATATGTTCATTAATTGTGGAAAAGCTGTGCAGATGTTGTGTTTTTGCGGTGACTTACTAACACACAGATCTGTGGAAAGAAAACGACAAGTCGGCAGACAGTGGAATAATGCACAAATATCCACTATAAAGTCCACAAATAGCACACAGAGTTTTCCACCTATTTTATCGCCGCTTCACCCCTGTTTGAATACATTTTTTACCCAGTTTCCACAGCACCTATTACTATTAAGACTAATTAAAAATTAAGGAAAGTATAATGAAAGTATCAGTCACCCAAGAAAAACTTGCAAAAGCACTTAATCTAATCAAAGATATCGCATCAAGTCGTAATGAGCTGCCGATATTGAATAATATTTTACTTCGCACTGATGGAGGAAGATTATTGATTGCTGGAACGAATTTGGAAATTGCTTCCACTCAATACATTGGTGCGAAAATTGAAGATCATGGATCTATTACAATCCCTGCCCGATTGGTGTCAGAATTCATTACAAACTTGCCAAGCGGTCCAGTGCAACTTGAAACTAAAAACGAGCATTTATATATAACTTCAGGAAAATTCTCATCAGTTATCAATGGCGTGGTGGCTGATGAATATCCTGAGCTGCCTACAATTGACGAAAAAACCGCTATGCAATATGAAATTGACGTTGAGGATCTTAAGAAAGCTATAATCCAAACAAAGCTGGCTGTTAGCTCTGACGTCACGCGAGCAGTTCTTACGGGAGTTTATTGGCATAATTATGAAGGATCGCTATACTTGGCTGCTACTGATGGCTACAGGTTGGCAGAAAAGCGTCTAATAAAGTCAGACAATGAAGTGTCGGCTATTATTCCCGCTTCTACTCTGGCGGAAGTCAGTAAGAGCGTCGGCGATGAGAAGAAAATTATGGTTCTTTTTGACGATTCTCAAGTTTGTTTTAAGACGGGAGATATGGAAATTGTTAGCCGATTGATTGACGGGAAATTCCCTGATTATCGCCAATTGATTCCGGCAACCGCGGAAACTGAGATTGTTATTAAGAAGTCTGATTTTAGTCGAGTTACGAAAATTGCGGCGTTATTCGCGCGTGAATCTGGTGGTGGAATTACAATTACCGCATCAGAGGAAAATTCCCTGCTTTCTATTCATTCGATTGCGTCTGAGCTTGGTGAGAATACCTCAGAGGCAACAGCCAAAATATCCGCAGATGGTCAAGTAACACTTAACTCACGCTACCTAACGGAAGTTTTGAATATTATTGACGCGGATGAAATCGTATTTTCGTTCAATGGCAAATTGTCGCCGTGCGTAATTCGCGAGCAGGTAAAAAATCCTGATTATACACATATTATTATGCCGCTTAAGAGCTAGTAGAGAACGGAGATAATCTAGAGGCTATTTCTGATAAAATATCTTCTGGTATATCTTTGGTGTTGTATATAGTATTGATTATTTGTGGCTTAGTTTTAATCACCCATTTGTTATTTTCTTTCTTCAGAATAACAGTGTAGATATCGCCGGAATTTCTATCTATGACGCCTCTCTGATAGCTGGCCGCATACCAGTCCGCGTTATTTCCTAGAATAATTTCTTTTTGAAGTATAAAAGATGATTTTAACTCTGGATATTTGGCAAATAACGCCTCTGAAATATCACTTCTATATTCATTTATTTTACTAGACATGAATTTTTGGCTATATTCAGTTTTTATAGATATATTTTCATCCGATCCTTTTACTGTAAATTCCGTGGAATTCTCATTGATAGAACCAGATTTAGATGACGTCTTTATTATGTATTTGCCGTCTGATAACTGTATCTTAGAATTACCGTTTATCGACGTAATTTCGGAAGTGCTTTTGCCTGTGTTGCGATATATTTTCGCTGATAGGTTTTCCTTGTCGAAAGTTATAGATATAGTATGTGTTGGCTGGATGAACATAATCGCTAGCAATATTAACGTTAATATTGCTAATGTAATGCTGCCGATGATGATATTCCTTCGATTCATAATTACTCCGTAAATGTATTAGCGTAGTTTCTAAATGTAATATTTAGTTTTGACGGGTCAAATCCCTGCTCTTTAATCTTATTGAGGGCAGCATTTCTATATCCTTCTATAGTATCGATTTCTACGATAATTCCATTCTTATGATTAGGGTCTGCTTTATATCCAATTGAATAAATTAAGTTTTTTATTGGTAATTTTTTAATTATAGGATTGGCGTCTTCTAACTTTTTTTGTTCATTAGTAAGTTCGTCTGTTGTAGCTCTGTCTATTTCTGACGTTTTAGACGAAGACTGTAATTCTTTAATAGCTTTCTCTGTCGTGGGCATGAGCGTAAAAATTATCCTTAACGGATTACCCTTCTTTACTTCAACATTAATATTCTCATCTTTAAAACCGCTTCTTGATGCTTTAAAATCGTATATTCCTGGTTTTAAATATACGACTTGCGAGCCGATAAATTTTTGATTACCTGTAGTAATTTCAGCCTTATCAGGTGAGGTCAGTAGGTAAACTGGAGTGGTGCCATGTCTATTTACGTAAGTTATAATGCCATATACTAATGTACTGGCTGATAATAATATTAATATACTGCTAATTGCTTTTTTATTCATCATTTCTTCCTAAACCAAGTTACGCCTGGTGATGTTAAGCTTTCACCGCCTGCCTTTGGGGCGTATTCGCACTGTGAAGCAGATGCTATGTTTGAGTCAAATCCGTCTATACTACCAACATAAACAAATGTGTGTCCTTTACTGTGAGCAACGTCCCCAGGTTTAAGGTCCGCTACGTTGATTGAACTACCATTACCGAGAGTTTGCCAGTTAGCCTCTGCCCACGCCCTTTGTACGATAGTCGGTCCAGCTTTGCCGTTTTCACCTCCATAGTTGTAATTCTTGTCAAATCCACTGTCATTTAGTATTGTTGTCACGAAGGCACCACAGTCTACGCCACCTCCAAGACAAGAATCTCCAATGTATCTGTTCTCACTTTTTGCCTTTTCTATAGCTTCCGCGTATTCAGGTTTTTTATCTGTACGTACAGTTTTTTCTGGCCAGGCATAACGTTTGACGTAGTCAATAAAGTTGCCGCCGCCACTTGACGAAGAGCATCCTCCTCCACTTCCGCCCGTGCCATTAAATCTTTCATAGATTTTTTGTGCAGCGGTACCGCGTATACTTTTAACCTGCTCTTTTGTCATAGCTGATTTTTCAAAATCGTCATGCCAAAAAACAGTGGCGTCATCAACTGTTTTCAGGGTTTTTAATAATTCCCATGAGTTCGAAGCAGTGCCAAATCCAGAAGCTGTAACCGGCCTTTCTGTTCCCTCTTGCACTAAATACTCCAATTCGAAGATTAATAGTTTATCGTTGTCTTCTACCGGAATAGAATCGACCATACCCTTGTCATTAGGCGCACCACCATACTCTTGGTTATAATACTTTTTTAATTCAGGTGGTATTTTGTTAGCTATCTGTGTTCGCCTTCCGAACGTCCACTGAGCGAGTCCCCAACCTCCAGATTCCCATCCTTGGCCTACTTCGTGCCTGGTAGGGCTAAATCCTGACTCTGCTTGAATATTAGCCATCACGCCAGCTGTTTGTTCAGCACTCAATCCTACGTTGCGTAAATACCCCCAAATCTTCTCCTGATTATCCGATCCAGACACTCCATTAGAGGATGATCCGGAGCAAGTTGTTGAGTCATTTCCTTTGTACCAAAGAATATCGTTTGTTACATATGAATCGGGATATCCTGCCGCTAAAGATACTGGTTGCATAGTAATAGCAAAAGATATAGCAAAGCAAAGAACGATAGATAACTTTTTATACATCAGACTTGTTCCTTTTATATTCGTTTATAATATCTGTGGGAACACCAATACTTTTTAAGGCGTCTGGAGATTTTCTATCATTAACACCCGTTACGACCGAATTATTTCTTAGAATTACGTACACATCATAAGTAGATTTAATTTTTTCGCTATAAATTTCTAAAATAACCAACTTAAATTCGCCCTGCTCTTTTACCATTGAATACTTTTTTAATTCACGGTTGCCGTAGGTGCTGGAGGTAGAATTTAGCAATTCGGTGATAACTTTTTGCTCTGACGATTGCTCGCGAGTATTATTTTGATTACTTGGATTCTCGTTAGTGTTTTGAGATGATGACAGAATGGTAGTATATTGATTACTGTCAGGGTTTTTAATAATAAGGAAAGTTGCCGTAATACTTATTAAAAATAATACGGATGATATTAATATGATTTTATTATCTTTATTCATTAGACCTTCCTCGCGTACTCCCAGTGCCAAGCTTCTGATTTTTTAGTCCCTGGTTCAGCCCAAGCTGGATGTACATATCCATATTTATGAGCGTTAGCCTTTAACCACTTATACACAGAAGAATCAAATCCTCCAACATTAATGTCTACGGCTAGCCCCCAACCGTGATTTGATTGACATGGAGGGTAGCCTGCTGCGTTGCCGCCTTGATATAGAGGGTTTCCAGGAGTTGCATAAGCAGCCTGTGTCGCACAATCTCGATACGCTTCATTAATGGTTAAGTCAGATCCATTATCGGCTTTGTATGCTTTATTCATTTCTTCCATGGCCGCCGCAGCTTTCTTGTTCATCTTATTTTCTGGTGAAAAAGATAGAGCTTGTAATTCTGAGTCTGGAATTTCACCGTTGCTATAGCCTCCCCATCCGTCTTGTTGTGCTTCTTCTAATTGCGGTTCACCAACTGCCTCACTATTGTCTGGAGCTTTAGCTGTGGTTGAAGGAGCGTCTTCTTCGTCGTCTTCACCATTGATTGATTGCGCGATTTGGAAGTCAATCAGTAATACGGACATTGCGGAAAGCTTCTTGTCGTCGTATTGCTTAGCTGAATTTTCGGCTCCGAAAGATTCGCTAGTAACATCTTTACCTTCTGCATCTTTGAAAGTAGTACTTGTAGTAGTTGCCGCCGCTTGTTTTGAATTTGTCGGTGCTACACATCCGCCACTATTAAACCAGTAATTTCCGCTACTCGCGTCACTACAATCTTCAATGAAATCATAAAGAGGTGTATCTTTAACTATATATCCATTATTCATGAGATCGGATATATCTGCGCCATCTGGAATGTCCATATCTTTCTGTATCCATCCTTCATCTTCGGCAATCTGTATAGCTTCCTCTACTGACATATTATCCTGACTTTTAGTTATGCCTGTACATGGTAGTCCTGCTAAATTTATAGCCGGATCTTCGGATGATCCACTCCCCATATAAAAGTCCTTTGCGTATCCACAGTATTTGTCAGAATACATACCGCTTGCTGCTTTTGCAGTGGATGAATAAGACAACGCCATAGAAGGTAGTCTGAGAATATTAGACAGCATTGCTACTGGAGTTTTACTATAAGTTCCATTAGCTATCATCATATTGCCCATATTATGGAATATACTACCTAGGAATGTATACCTACTTGATGTATCAAATGGACTTAAGGAGGCGATGTCCATTTCTTTTTGGAATTCTTCGTTTGCTATTTGGATTCCGTTGAATTCTGCTAATTGGCTCATTTTAAGCCCTGGTAACATCTGCCCCATAGATCCGCTTGCAAAGAATGCTGCCGCTCCAACACCAAGTGAGTCGCCTAAATCCTTATATTGAGCATTATTTGGTACAAGAAATTTCTTTGCTAGTTCTTCAAGAATTGTTTTAACTTGGTCGCCTACTGCTACCTCTGCTACCTTTGTAACTATTGCGCCGAGAGTTTGGCTTCCTACCCAAGTTACCAATTTAGGCCATCCACCGGCGGCGGCGGTAGCTGCACCCTCTATGGCCATAAAAGTGTACATTGTAACTGGGCTAAGTATGAAATCACATGCTCCCTGAGTGGCGCCTTTAAGGTCATTGATTTTGCGAATTATAGGATTTGTAACTATTGAATACCCTGGCACATAATTTTTAGCAATTCCTGGCTTGTCATTATTGACACCCATTGCTGCAAGGAGAAATGGAGAATCCAGAGCTGACCCTTCGGTGTTTTCAGAATCTTTCATTTTACCCCTTTGAGTAAGCATGTCGCCTATAGTTTCCATCGTTTCTTGAGAGAACCCGCTGCCTGTAGATTCGGCAGCTGAAGCCTTCTGACCTAATAATAATGCTGCGGCAGGTTGACTGTCTAACCCAGAAGCTTTAGCTTGCGATCCGGGAGATAGTATTACATCCATAACTAAGCCAAGTAGAGGAGCTAGCTGAACTGCAGTAACTCCTGCTGCGATAATATTTGGAATTTTTACAGCTAAGCAATAACCGGCAGCAATAGTGTAGGCTAGTGCTCCTTTTTTTAATTTGCCTCCCATCTTATTAATTCCGGTCTTAACGTTATTGATGGCTGTGCTGTTATTAAACTTTGGCATCCTCTCTCGGAATTTTTTTACCCTCTCTGTTACTTTAAGTTTTTTATCGATTTTTGACATCGCATTATTTCTTTTAAGGCTGAACTTATTGTAGAGCTTACTCATATGCTTTCCTGTCCAGGCACGGAAACGCATTTTCAACAGACCTGTTCTTCCGTAGACTTTACTGGCAATTTTACGATTCTCTTTTTTGAGCAATTCGTCCTTTAATTTTGATGCCTCAATAGGCTTTCCGCCGTTTACTCCTTCTATCTTCCAATGGGTTGGATTTTTTTCTGGGTAACCAGTTCTCTTTAGTTTCATTTCGTTTCCATTGGCGTCAACCGGAGTTAGACCAGATTTCTTAAGTTTATTGAGAGCTCTATTAGAGAATCGCCCTGTTTTACAGCGTATCTTTTTGTTTTTGCAGATTCCTGCATCACCACTAGCTTCGACCATGTTATTCATGACTTTTTTCGCGCGGGATTCTTTAACAATTGAGGCGGAGTCGTTTTTCCAGGTGAAATTCTCCATAATATTTTGTATCATCGTAGCTGAACTGGCAATCATTCCCAGTATTGCGCTGATTATACTTAATATAATAGAAATTATTGCAATTGGTCCGCGTTTTTTCAGTAAAGACTTGAATGTCACTGGACTTTTCTTTTTTCCCGCAGATGGCTGATAAAAACCGTTGCCTGGAACGGAAGATTCTTGGTTATTAACGGCAGCGCTGGCGGAATCGTTTTGATTAGGATTCAAATCCGAATCTTTATTATCAAACTGAGATTCAAGGTCATTAATGGCATCTCTTTCGCGAGCATTTAACTCTGACCCACTGTCATAACCAGCCGAGATTTGATCAAACTCAGCCTGCTCAGCAGGATTTAATCTGCTGTCAGTTTCGGAATCCGTCGTGTAATCAACTCGTGCCATATTTTCTCGCTATTTTTCTACACCGCTCCGTAGCCGCCGACTGGCGAATCTGACGGTTTTATTTGTTGCGATACGGGATTTGTATTGATCAAATTATATTCGGTATCGCTAGCCTGAATCTGGATGTGAACGTGATTTTGTCCAGCAAAGAATAACCCTTGTCCAACTGGGAAATTGGCTAGTCGTTTCTGTTCTTCATCTGTCAATTTAAACACTTGCGCCAAAACATCAACGGCGCTGGCGGACTGTTTCAAAAGTAGCTGCATTGAGGAGTTGGAAACGATTGCTCGCCCCATTTTACTTCCGACGAAGTCTTCCACGTCCTGTGTGATAGTCGTCAGACCTAATTGATATTTGCGGGCGCGCTTGGCTAATGAGAATAAGAAATTGGCAGAATCGTCATATTTCATCAATTGCCAAGCCTCATCAACAATCAACATACGTTTCCTCTGGTCGGTGCGCGTAATATTCCAGATGTGGTTCAGAACAATATACATCGCCGTTGGTCGCAGTTCGTCTTCCAAGTCGCGAATGTTAAAGACAACCATATTATTATTAATGTCAATATTACTCTGTTGCGAGAATATTCCAGCAAACGTTCCAGAGGTAAATTTGCGGAGTCGTTGAGCCAGACTTGGGCCAGTTCCGCCCATATGAAGCAAAGTGTCGTATAAGTCGGAAATCGTCGGTGGCGTAGAATTGTGTGTTAGTGGATCCGAAGTAATACCGACGCGCGCGTAAGTGTCTATTAATGCTTGATCAATATCAGCTTCTTCCGCTGGTGATAGTCCTGCTACGACTTGCCCACCAGCCCCTACTCCTGCACCGCCCAGCATTTGCCTGAGTAGTCCATGTAGTGTAACTAAGTTAGCGCGCAGTGCGTCATCTGCCTCATCAGTATCAATAACACGCGGCAAATCGAACGGATTAATCCTCGTGTCGCTACTTAAGCTCAATCTAATATAGCTACCACCAACTGCGTCGCATAGTTTTTGGTACTCATTTTCTGGGTCAATAATCACAATATCAGCCCCGACCATCATACTTCTTAAAGCTTCCAATTTAACAGTAAATGATTTACCAGCACCAGACTTAGCAAACACGACCATATTGGCGTTTTCCAGAGAGAATCTGTCAAAAATCACCAAGCCATTATTATGCATATTAATTCCGTAAAGCACACCCTTATTGTCCGTTAAATCGGCTGAAGTGAATGGAAAGCTGGTTGAAATTGCGCCAGTGTTCATGTTGCGGCGAATCTGTAGTTCATCGGTCAATTGTGGAATAGAGCTATTCAATCCCTGCTCCTGCTGACTGGAAGCCACTTTTGAGAACACCAATTGCTGGCCAAAAATAGTTTCAATTTTATGCTGGATGAAGTTTAGCTCGTCCAAGCTGTCGGCGTAAAGCGTAATATATAAGCCATAGCGGAAGAACTTTTCGGCGCCAATCTGCAATTGATCGCGCAATTCTTCGGCGTCTTGCAAAGCCGCTTCCAAGCCTGGGTCGCGCACCTTTCCCTTTTCCATGTTTATATTCATGGTTGCTTCCAACTGAGTAACTTTTTTACGCAAGTTATTCAGGACAATTTGCGTATCAACTGGATAGATAAACATACTGATATCCAGCACTTCATCGATGTTAATTATCGAGCTAAGCCAGCCGGTGTAAATTTGGCGAGGATAGCCATAAACATACATTGTGCGGCCGTATTTTGAGCCAAGTCGGAAATGGTCGGAGTGAAGCTCAATACTACTTGGCGCGATAAAATCACGCAACGTTCGAACACCAGTTAAGAAGGCCTGTTCGACTTCGGCTTGCTCTCGTGCTCGTTGTTGAGCAGCAATATCAACGGCATCTAATTTCTTCTTTGCCATTATGACCTTCCTCCTCTCGGTGATGGACCAGTTCCCTTAGTTACGTAAGTGGTCGTAAGCTCGCTTGGATCAATGTCCTCTAGCGATTCACGTGACGACGTGTCGGGATTATATGAAGTGTAGAACAGCTCACCCAATTGCCTGGTATTTAATTGCCAGCTTTTTACGCCCATTTGGAATAGTCCGTTCATAACCGAATCAATGCGGTTTTTAATTTCATCTTTGGCTTTGGTGTAAGTAACTTGGTCAATTTTTGTTACGGTTGCCTCTTTTTTTCCACTAAAGAAGCTATTGAATAGTCCCTTAGTCTGTTGTTTGAAAGCATTTTCCTCGCCAGCTGGATAATATGGAACGACAACATAAAAACTCTTATCCATAATGTTTGCTTCTTGCGCCAGAATATCAATAAAATCCATATAATCGTCCATTAAGACATTGAGAAGCATATTGTCTTGATTGCGGCGAATTTCAGCCAATCTGTCCAGATACGGACCAATGTCCACGCGGCGTGAACGGATAAGAACTTGAATTGGGAAATATAGAGAGTTAATAAAGTTTTGATAACTGAACTCAATTCCCTCTCTTTCGCGTGAACTCATCAGATCAAAGTTAATTGATTCACATTCCACTACTGCTCGAAAACTGCCATCGCTCATAATGATCATATTTTCGCGCATCTCAGAGAAAAGCAGCGTATTCTGGGTGCTAATTGGTCCTTTTTGTTTTTTATTCTCAGGGGTTTTATCTGGAGACGGCGCAGTTGGACTTGGCCCCGAACCAATTGCCCCTGATGGTTGCTGAGGGACATCAGGAAGAGCCGCATTGGTTTGCGGAACCTGCTGATAAGATTGTTGATTTTGTAACTCTGGTTGCATAAACCCCACCTAACGTAGTGAAATCACCACTTCCTCATCTGATAATTTATTTTCTTGCTGAATTCGATTTGCCTCACGCGCAATCGTTTCAATCGAGAGGTCGCGGTTATTTGCCAGTTCTATTATAGCAGGTGACACCTCGTTTACGCTAGTTTGCGGCGTGGTTGTCGGTTGAGTTTGAGCTGGAGTGCTCGCGGCAGGCCGTCCGGACGCTGGATTTAATACAGATTGACGCATTGTTGGGTACGGATTCATTTGTAGCGGTGTGGCTGGAGCAGTATTATCTGGTTGGGATGTTTGAGATGTTTGCGTAGGAGGCGGCGTAGCAGATTGCCCTGTTTGCATCTTTTGGATAACTTCTTGTCGTCTACGAACATCTGACTGATTTATTAAGTGATTGATATTTTGCGCCGTAGTACTATTTTCATCCAATATGTCGTTAGCCGCTTGTCCTTCGTTGAATAAATCGGCACGCATCGAACTATTCGGATTATTGACGCCACGAATTGACCAACCTTGACTATCTACCAAATTCGCCAAATATGACAATCTTCGCTGGACTTCGGCTTGATCGTAATTATTACCGTAAGTCTTCTCCTCGACTTTTGGCGCGATAACTTCGACTAATCTTTCAATTCCATCAGGCTGCCATAGTCGCTTTTTTGGTTTTAGCATAAAAGAAATAACTGCCGCCAAATAAACTTCCATTGGCTGGTCTTTTTTAAGAGGTAAAGCCAGCGCTCCAAAGAATAAAATTATCGGCACAGGAATTATTGCCAAAGGTAGAAAAATTGTACTCAAACCGTATGCAATAGCGATTCCGATAACAGCTATAATTAAGAACACAAACTGTCGGAAACTAAACGGCCCGAGCAGTTTGTCCTCCGCCTCGACATCTTGAGGAACTTTATACACCGACATACTGCTTATATTATATCAAAATATGGAGATTATAGCATGTTTCGGAAAATCTCAAATTGTTCTTTGGCGGCATCTGTTACGTTTGCAGATAATCTCCTGTCGGTAAGAATTGTATTGATAACATCCTTGATATCTTGACGTTTCTTATTAGTAATAACAGATGTAGTATTTACAGCTTCCATCAATAACTTAACAGCGTCAGCATCCGTAGTCGCTAAAGTTTCTGGTTTATATTTACCACCCTCTAGCCATTCAGCGAAGTAATTCATGAGGTCACTTCTGTTATTAATATCACCTTTCAGCATATCATCGACAAGTTTACCGCCCAAGAATGACGCTTTATTCTTTACACCGGATTCCGCTAGCGCTGAGGCTGCGGAAGCGCGGAATTCTGGCGGTAATTCACTAAGAAGTTCGGCGACTTCCGCTGCGGTACCGTATTTAATCTGCTCTTCAATTGCAGCTTCACGTACGAATATGCTATCCCTAGTCAATCTTACTCCGCCAGGAAGATTTATAGATGTTTTGCCTAAGGCTAATCCCTGTCTCTCTTTTGCATCCAATTTGTAGTGCTTTATAATTTGGCGAGCCTCGTCGACCGACTTAGCGTATTCGCTACGGCTGGTTGCTATGGCTGAAGCTAGAGCGGCATTTGCTCCAATTAGGTTGCCATTCTCGTCTGTAAACACATGCCCGCCAGCCTTTTCTCGAAGTTCCTTGTTGTTTATCAATTGCTCTGCAAATTCACTATGCTGTTGACGTTGGGCGTTATTCTTAATCAGACCCGCCGTTGCAATCTCAGTTTCTAAGTCTTTAATGTCTGACATAAATTGGGCTTGTTGCGCGTCTCGCCAATTTGAGTATTTAGTGAACTTAGCTCGTAGAGCACGATCGTACTTTCCATACGTATCAGTTGGTGCGTGACCCAGCGTAGCTTCGGTGTAGCGATTGTCATCTTGTGCGGATAACAGATCTGCACGCCTGGAAGCCTGTCTGGCGTCTAAGTCTAACTTCTTATACCTGGCTGTATCTCTAAATGAATTCTCGGCATTTTTCTGTGAAGTTTCCAGATCTTTTTTGAGTGCTCTACCTTTATGATCCGCCCAACGGCGTAAACGATTTGGGTTGAATCGCGCCATATTGGCATTAGCTAACTTCTTGTTTTTAATGGTCTCACGACGATCTTTAGACCAGTTCTTAGACCTGTCGTATAAGCCTTTATTCTTGTCATTAACAAACCCAGCAAATTTGCCTAATACTCCGCCGCTGAACTTCATAATTAGAGGTGTTATAGCCAAAGGTATTATTTGAACCAACATTCCTAGTACATGCATTATTGCGCCATTTGGACCAGAGGCATTTTGTATAATTAGTATTCCTGCCAATTGAGCTCCACCGAATACTACAGCGAATGCCGGGAAAAATACTAACATCGTGAAGAATAAGTCTCGCCATTTTTTAAACCACTTTTCTGTTCCGGGCAATAAGTAGCAAACAAATGCTAGTGGTGAAACTATAATTAATATAATAATAAGTGCTTGACGAGCCGCCATAATTAGGAGTATGAAGAGTAAA
Source organism: uncultured Candidatus Saccharibacteria bacterium (assembly GCA_937921475.1). GTDB lineage: Bacteria > Patescibacteriota > Saccharimonadia > Saccharimonadales > Saccharimonadaceae > Nanosynbacter. Next base: position 208,244 of record CALFPG010000012.1, read on the forward strand.
GTTAAGCCAGCTAATGTCGCGGCAGGCACTAACATTGGTAATATTTCAGTAGTAAGTGCTAGTGATACGGCGTATCCTGCTCCTACCGCCAGTGCTCCATTCGACAGCGCTGTACTGATAACCTCCGACCACGTCCATGTACTTGTATTTTCTCCTACGGTAGATATTGTGTTTTTAATCCCCATGAAAGCATCTTGGAAAGCGTAACCGGCTATGTTTGATAAATCCAGTAATATAGCACAAAACGTGAACGATAAATTGACCAACACCGCCGCAATTATTAACCTAGGGAGCATCTTTTTAACGCCGTAATTGCTAATTCCTACAGAGGTCAATTGTGAGTAGATAATTACCAAAAACGCTACGATAAATGCCACGTTGCTGATGTTACGCATAATGACCCACGCCAGATAAATTCCACTGTTTTGGTTGGTTGTTTCTAACGGCTTAGTTTTTAAGAACTCCTGAAGCGCGCTGTACATATAATCTATGCCATCAGCTAACCAGTTGGAAACTGGACAGATAATCCAACCTATTCCCTGCACATCACAGGAAGTACCTGTTGAATTTTCTGAGGGAGATTCAATCGAAATAGTTGAAGTGCTGGTTTGTTCGTAGGTGTTCGGTGGCGTAAATGAATAAACCGCGTAGGTTGCCGAGCTTAGCGAAGATATTTCGCTTGCTGGGAAGTAAATAACCTTGGTTTCTTTTTTATTCTTATCTTCATTAACATAAACAAGCGAATTATCAGGTAGGTTAAATTGTTTGATCTTTTTATCATCACTTACCTTTGTGTATTTTTCTTTATTATAGGTTAAATTATGACCGCTCCATTCTGCGTCTACAGCGTAAACAGAGGTCGAGTGTGTTAAGGTATTAAGAAAAATGCCCACCAGCATCCCTGCTATCAGCAATACGAACCACTGCAGCCACTTGTTAAGAAGCTGCTTACGGGAAATTAACCACTCCATCTGAGGTTATATTAGCATTTTTGATGGAAAAAGTCAAGAGAGTGGCGCTACGAGGCGCTATAGGAGGAAACCTTAATAAAGTAACTTCCTGTCTTTTAATTTTTTGTATTATAACTACTTATCTATGGACAAGAGCATTTTTTGTCTCTTGACTCATCATAGACCTGAGTCTATCATCTTTCAGCAGCTTAAGAGCGTCATTTCTTTTTATAGCAGAGTGCTTAATGGCGTCAGCGCTCTGTTTAGCAATACCTTCATTAGATAGTTTACGTACACCTTCCTTGGTTAGGCTATTAAACTCGTCCTTTGCTGAATCGCCAACGACATTGCCTGACGAATCTTTTTTCCCGAGTGAAAAACTGGAGTCTCCATGTTGAAGAGCCTTAAGAGCACTAACTCCTGCCTCAGAAACTCCAGCGTGGGACCCTTTCATTTCGGTTAATGCATTAGCCATACTTACACTATCCACTTCTCCACCATCTCTCAGGTAATTAGCCACTACGTCCGCACCATGAGCGCCTTGTCCCTTAAGTTGGTTAACGGCTGCAATCCTAGTGTACTTGTCGGCTTTTTTGTCCTTTAGGGCTTCCTCAGCATCTCCATTGTATTGATACGTGATTGCTCGTTCAGCTTTTTCCATAGCGGCTTTATCGTAGGCTTCTTGTGCTGCCCCCGCACCGCTACTGAGACCTATCTTTTGACCAACCCAGCTATTATCAAGGGCTGCTGCAGGATTCATTGCCACTCCAAGTCCTCTCATAAATATAGGGTTGCCTTTTTTCCTAAGATTACTTGCGGTTCGTCCCCACTTAGTATTGCCGGATCTTCTTTCTGCTAGCTTTCTAGCAGATCGAGATTTCCAAGCATTTTTAACGTCATTTATTCTAGACTTGTTCGCGATAGTACTACCCAGCTTCTTATTAGCCAAACCGCTCAATCCGCCAAGTTTTCCTGCAAAACTACCTAATGAGTTTAATGAACTCTTTAGCACGAAAGGTGTGGCGCCTAATGGCAAAATAGACGCTGCCAATGCTGCAACTTGCATGGTTTCTTTCGGATTGTTTGGATCGTTTGTACCGACTGCAGCCAATACGGCTCCCGCTAACTTTCCAGCTCCATACAGAAGAGATATTACAGGAAATACAATTAACAACCCCCTAAGTATTGATACCCATTTTTTGAATAAATTTTCAGTGTTTGGTAGAAGCCATGCTGCAAATGCTAATGGAGATATTGCTATTAACAATATGACGGCAGCTTGTCGAACGATTAATATAACCAGCACGACGAGTAAAGCCAAAAGTAGAGCCATGATAGTAGGTATACTTACAGCAAGGAATATGAACAGACCTACTCCAGCTAGTGTTAGCCCGCCAACGATTAAGGTGTTGAAGGTGCCAACTTCTGCTGATTGGGTGCCGACTTTTGATGCTGCCCCCTCCAGAACTCCTTTAAGAGAAAAACCGAGGATATTAGATAGGTCTACAGCCAATTGACAGAGATAGAAAGATAAGTTTACGAGCAAAGCTCCTATTATTAACCTTGGTAGAATTTTCTTAATTCCATAATTACTGACGCCGACATTGCTTATTTGGGAGAATATTACCCACAGGAATATTACGGCAAATACGGCGTTTGCAATATCTCGGAAGAACTTCCAAGCTTGCTCTAATCCTCCATTTTCTTGGTCCTTAAAGATTCCTTTATCGATAGATAGAAAATACGATATTGCGGAGTAGGAGGCGTCTCCCAGGCTGCCAGCAAAACTCATCAAAGGACAAACGAGCCACCCTATACCGTCGACTCCACACGAATTTTTTCCCTCTTCTTCGCCGCCGTCACCTTCCGATGGGGTTTCTATTTCAGCAGACTGACCTTGTTTACAGGCACTTATCTCTTCGTCTCTACCCTTGTATTGTGTTTCACAATATTCAGAATCACCCTTATGTTCTATTCCGGCTTTACAAGCTTCAAGCTCTTTTCCTGTAAATGTTGAGCAGGCGTTTTTTATTGCAGCGTCTTTTAAGGAGTTAGCATATTTATTGGCTGCTTCTTTAAGTTTGAGGGTGATTGCGTCACATTTAAACTGAGGATCACCTTTATACTTATCGCCAACACTCCACATATAGTCACCACTGCCTTTTGACCTATAAACCTCTGAGACTTTACCATCTTTCACAACGGAAAGTGTCCGTGTGTTACCAGAAGATGTGCTTAGCTCGTTACCATCAACGCAGCCCATAGCCCAATCTAGATATTTACGATACTTTATGTAGGGTATTTTGTCTTCCGCATTATTGGGGTACCCTGTTAATGTGGTAAGAGCGTTTATAAAATTAACGTCACCAGGAGGGGCAGGTAAATCCTCAGTTTCGAAATCATTAGTTTTACCTAAGTTAATACATTCTTCGACGCTTGCGTTTTTATGCCCTTTTTTCTTATATCCCATCTGACACAGCAGTTCGTTTGGTTCTATTTGAAAGGTTTTAAATGCTTCTTTTTGAAAATCTTCATCCATACAGAAGACAAAACCACCTCCATATCCTGCTATTGGACTTCCGCCGTATGCATCCGACATTGTGCCAATATATACACGGCTATCTAGAATATTGCCGCGATTGAAAACTATACCCTTAGACAGACTACCGTCAACGTTTCTATGAACTTTGAGAGTCAGACTACTTCCATGGTCTTTGTGGGATTTGCCACTAAAACAATATGACATCGCTGTGGCATACTGGAAAAATTTGTATTTATCTCCGTCTGATAGGCTTTCGAAGTATCCTGGATTTTTAGCAGCCAGAGCTGGGTTAACTGACAGGATATTGGCAATTGGCATTATAAAAAATGCCAATAAGCATAAAAACATTACAGAATTCTTAAACCACCCTGTCTGATTAGACGATTGTTTTTTGATAAACATAAACACCTTCATTTAATCACATATGAAGGTGTTTATGCAAGGGCTATTAAGTTTAGAATTTAGTTGTCTTCGCTATCTTTCCAGGCCTTCTGTATCTCAGGGATTTCGTATGCTGGTACGTCTTTACCGTTTATAGTGAATGGCATCGGGCTTCCTTGTTTATAAAGACTACTAGGTCCGCCGATTCCTCGGAAATCAATTATCACAGGAGCTACTCTAACCTTTACTGTGCGGTCCGCTGTCCCATCAACAGCCTGCTTCTTTGACGGGTCAAAGTTTAGATATTCGGCACTTCCGCTTCTTAGTGTGTCGACAGTATTAACAACAGTCATTATTTCTGTAACCCCATCTCCTGTTAGATAAGCTGCTTGATATTTAGGAATCTGACCACTGTAATTTAGACCATTGCATCGTGTAAGATCTCCTTCATCAGAACAAGGATCTGCGTTATTAAGGTTGTTTCGGACTAGCTTTGGATAAAGACCATCTTTTCCCGTAGACTCAAATATTTTATTTGGCTGCCCATCTAGTGGAAATAGGTCGAAAGCGTTATATTGACGATATTTTGTCTCAGGGTATTTTTTATACCCTTCAAACAAATTAGCTATCACTTCTTGAGCATGTCCTATAGCCATACTGCTTAGGTAGGCATCGCGCATCTTGTCCGCTTCTTCCACCCTGCCTTCGTCGACTAGTTTAAAGTAGGATTTGGCCATTAAATTAATGCTGTAAGCGCTGTGTTCTCCGATATTTTTCATAACTTCAGGTAGTTCTTCGTCTGTTGTAATTATCTGACCAAACTCATCAATATCTAATTTTGCAGATTCGCTGTTAACATGCATGTTTGTATAATTAATGAAGTCTGCCCTCAGATCATTCGTGTCTTTTGCATTATCCAAAGAGCTTAGAAGATCATCCAGCCCCTCAATTTCTGGGATTTCTCTAACCTCTGGTGATGGAGAGCTTGTCTCTTCTGCTGAAGGTGTAGGATCTTGAGTTTCCTGCGAGGTAGATGTTGCATCTGGAGTTGGCTCGGTGTAAGTCTCACCGCAGGCTGACAGTGGAGCTACTGCAGCTAGCATCGCCATTGCAGCGATGCCCTTTAAGGCCTTTTTTCTAAGTAAAGTTGAAAATCGTGTTTCTGAACCGCTTGGGTTATTGATATTATTAGGGTTATAAATCATAACGCTTGGGGTCCTTTCTCTGACATTGTCAGGTATTTTATTATAAAAACTCCTTAGACTCTCCAGTCCAATTGGCTATATAATAACATAAATTGTACAGAAATGCAATAAAAATGGTATATTTTCCATAAAAAAACACCCTACCGGGGGTGAATTATCTGTGGCGCGCTCGACCGGATTCGAACCGGCGATCTCCTCCGTGACAGGGAGGCGTGATAGGCCAACTTCACTACGAGCGCATATCAATATCCCTTATATTATCAGATTACTTCTGTCTTTTCAAGGAAAATGTTTGCTTTTTTCGCTTGACTATTTTACAATTTAGGTATAAGAGAAAATTTTATGACAAAAAGAAATATTGTAATCAGTATATTCATCGCAACAGTAATCGCAGGAAGTGTTTTTATACCCAGAATAGCTTTGGCTATCAGCTGTGGTGGCGCGGAAACTTCTGTTATTTCTTGTGAAGGCGAAGGTAGCACGGCAATTATCAACATAATCAAACAAGTTATTAAAATCTTAACCGCTGGAGTTTTGGTCGCGGCGGTTGGTGCTGTTATATATGGCGCATTCTTATATACCACTTCTGAGGGTAGTCCTGATAAGATAAAAAAAGCACGCGAAGTCTGGACGAATACTGTTATTGGGATAATAATGTTTGCGTTTATGGTGGCAATTACTAACTTTATTATTCCAGGAGGAGTTTTCGATTAATGAAGAAGATTATAATAGCGATGTCTTTAATGATTATAGGGTCGTTTGGGGCGAGCGTAACTTTCCCGAATACTTCTTTTGCGGAAGGTGAAATTAATGAATGTGATAAAAAAGGTAAAATTTTAACATTAAAGCCGTGGTATTATGGATTAACGAAAGGTGACTGTTCTATTAAAGATATTGGTTCAGACGCTGATTCACAGGCAAAATTTATCTGGAAAATCGCGCTTAATATCGTTGATGATTTGCTGCAACTTATTGGTTATACGACCGTTGGATATATTATATACGGTGGTTTCTTGATGATGACCAGTAACGGTGCTCCAGATAAGGCTGCGCACGGGCGAAAGACTATTATGAGTGCCGCGATTGGCTTGGTTATCGCCTTAGCTTCTGTTGCGTTGGTTAACTTTATATCATCAAATATAGGAGTATAAAATGAGATATATGGAATTTTTTGCTGGATTGTTGGGGAGTGCTGATAGTCTTGGTGTGCCGCAGAATAATGATGTAGATATTATGAGGTTTGTTAATTTGGCATTTTGGGTGGCTGGTGTCATAGCTGTTATAATTGTTATTATTGCTGGGATAAATTATTCCCTATCTGCCGGCGATCCAGCTAAGACGGCTAGCGCAAAGAATACTATTCTATATGCAGTCATCGGTTTGGTAATTATTGCTAACGCGATTGCTATAACAGGTTATATTATAGGAAAGGTTTAAAATGAAGATTTTTACGAAAATTCTGACAGCTGGAATGTTGATGGTTAGTCTCCTTGGTGTGTTTACTCCAGTGGTATCTGCAGCTAACGGTATTAATATTTGCTCAGAGGAAAATAAAAACTCTGTCTATTGTCAAAATAAAGATAGCGGTGAAGGTCAGGTGAATGGTATTATAAAAACTATCGTTGAAGTCCTACTTATGGCTGTCGGTGCTATTTCGATTATTATGATAGTTATTGGTGGTATTTTGTTTGCACTTTCCAGCGGTGACGCCCAGAAGGCTGCAAAAGCTAGGAGTACTATTTTATATGCTGTTGTTGGCTTAATAGTTTCTGTATTCGCTTCGGCGATTGTCAATTTTGTGTTTGACGGGTTTAATAAGCCTGTTAAGCATGATGAATCTAGTAATCATAATAAGGAGTAAAAATGAAAAAAATGATATTATCGGCATTAATTGTAGCTTGTTCGGTGTTCGGATTTTCAGCCATATCAGTAGCTTCTCTTCCGACAAACGTTTCCGCGCAAGCTGCTAATAGCGTCGTAAAGAAAGGTATAACAACTGCTACTACGGCGGATATGAAAAATAAAAGCATTGCAGGTGAAGGTGGATTAATAAGTATATTGATTAATTTTCTACTGTGGGCTGTGGGTATTTTATCTGTTGTTATGATTATCTTTAGTGGATTTCGCTATATCACTTCAGCTGGAGATGCCGCAAAAACGAAGTCTGCTCAAACTGCTCTCACTTATTCGATAGTTGGTTTAATTGTAGCTGTTTTTGCTTGGGCTATTGTCAACATAGTATTGGATCGGATTGGAGTTAAGACGTCATCTAACTCTACGGACTCGTCTGTATCCTCTAATTAGTTTTGCAAATAACAGATAAAAATGTATAATAGTAATATCATTAAACAAGGAGAAAATAACAATGAATAAATTAAAATTAATCTTGGCGGGACTACTGGTAGTACCAACTGTTGCTTTGGCTGTAGCTCCAGCTGCAAGCGCTGAAGGAGACTTTACTCTAAATGGCGGCGTTAGCAGCGCGCAAGGAGATGGTGTCGGTCAGGTATCTACAGATCCTGAATCTTTAGTTAAGAAATTTGTAAACATATTCTTGTTTGCCGTTGGTGCATTGAGCGTTATTATGCTTATCTGGGGTGGTATCCGTTACACCACTTCAGCTGGTGATAGCAATAAGGTCCAGGCGGCTAAGAACACGGTTTTGTATGCAATTGTCGGTTTGGTAGTTGCAATTTTGGCATACGCAATCGTCAATATGGTTATCAGTAAGATTGCAACAGGATCATAATCTTCCCTATTGATAAAAAAGAGCCTCGCTGATGAGGTTCTTTTTTTGTGGCTAAAAAATACCGCCAACTTGTGACGGTATTTTCTGTGAAATGGTTTTTTACAGAACTTGAATCTTCTTTGCTTTTTCTTGCTTTATCTTTTCAAAAGTAATTGTCAAAACACCATCTTTTAATTCTGCCTTAACGCCTTCTTCATTTACAGCGGTTGGCAATGCTAATGTACGACTGAATTCACCCCAGTAGCACTCTTGGATGTGCCATTGGCGAACATCTGCTTCGTCACCGCTAGACAGTGTACCGCTAATTGTTAAGATACCGTCAGAAATGCTTACGTCTAGGTCGTTTCGGTCTACGCCGGCAGTACGAGCTTTGATAACTAGGTTATTTTCTGTCTCAAAAACGTCAACAGCCAATTGGCCCATTGCATCATCAGCCTCATCTTCCCAGTTGTCATCGGATCGTGTTGTTGGCGTACTGTTACTTCTACTATTGTCGTCGTTAAAACCAGGTAGCAGATCGTCGTTATCATCATCAATAAACGCCGCTGCCAATTCCTGTTCTGTTAGTAATGTATCATCTTGCTTTCGGGCCATAATTTCCTCCACTTTTATAATAGGCTCATTGACAAAGTCTTTATTAGTATAACTGTAATGTGCGTTATAATCAACAGAGAAAGGCTTAAAACGTAAAAATTACAATGTTTGACACGCTATTATCAATCATCGCTCCTCACCACTGTTATAAGTGTGGTAAAACGGGTGATATTTTATGCTTAGATTGTAAAAAATACATCATCAGTCGGAAGTATGATATGTGTGTATTATGTGGTGATTTATTGGAGAATGGCAATTTATGTAAAAAGCATAAGCTCCCCTGTGATATGATCTGGTGTTTTTCACGACGTACGGGTGTTGTTGCAAAGATTATTGATGATTATAAGTTTAACCGTGTTCAGGCGGCGGCTGATTTACTAAGCGAATTCTTAGATGAAGCTCTGCCTGAATTGCCATCAGATACAGTAATCGTACCAATTCCTACAATTTCTAAGAATATTCGGCGTCGTGGATTTGATCATATCCGAAAAATTGCTATTAAACTATCTCGACGTAGAAAAATAGAGTGTTATTCCCTACTCCGGCGCAGAAATAACGTCACTCAGCACTTTACAAAATCTTCCGCCCAGAGAAAACGTCAAGCAAAGGAGTTTTTTGAAATTGCGGGTAAAATTGATAAAAATAAGCGGTATATCATTATTGATGATATATTTACGACTGGCTCAACTGTGTTGGCAGCGGCGGAATGTTTGAGAAAAAATGGCGCCAAACACGTGGAAATTGCGGTTATTGCCAGGCATGGGCGCCCGAAATTATGAGTGATGATAATGACTACCGCGGTGGATTTCTTGGGCGCGGTATAATTGCTCAGCTAAAATGAGACGAACTAATTGGTGTGGAAACACTAAGTTTGATAACGACCAGAGGACGTTGGATTTTTGGCGCAAGTCGCTAGTAACTCCGTAAGCGCCACCGATGATGAAGACAATATGCTTGTTGGTATGTTCGGTTATTAAGTTAGATAATTCCGGTGACGATAAGTTTTTTCCGCGCTCATCGAGCAAAATAACGAAGTCGTCCGAATTGAGGCGTGAAAAAATACGCTCAGACTCTTCCTGGCGCGCTCTGTCGCCTTCAAAGCTTGAATGCGGTAGAATAATCATTTCCGCAGCAAAAGGTGCTCGTAGACGCTCTAAAAAACGAAAAATGCCTGGTTGAACCCAGGCTTCGTGCTTTTTTCCGATTGTTATAATGGTGATTTTCATAATATCTATGGCGGAGAGAGAGGGATTCGAACCCTCGATGAGTTGCCCCATACCGCTTTTCGAGAGCGGCCAGTTCAACCACTCCTGCACCTCTCCGTATCTAACTAATTCGGGAAATTATTTTTTATCAGTCTTCTTTGAGTCTTTGGCCACTATAGTGCCGATAATACTCCAGACGATACATAGAGCTAAACCGACGCCACCTAGTTGACAAAATTTAATCATCCACTTACTAGCTTCATTCCAAGTTATCAATTCAAAGAACTCTGCGCCAGCTAAAATTGCTATAGCAGTCGAACAGATTGCTATAATTCCCAATCCTGAATATTTTACGTACTTAATAAAATTCATACCCCTCCTTAGGTTAATTGGTACACCCGGCAAGATTCGAACTTACGACCTCTGGCTCCGCAAGCCAGCGCTCTATCCAGCTGAGCTACGGGTGCATACAGCCTTTCGAGAATCGATTGGCCGCAACAAAAAATAATAAGGTACCTTCATTGCTATAAAGCACTGAACTTTTGTATTCTACCACATAAAATATAGTCAATCAAGCTATAGCTTTATCAGCCGAATAAACTTCTCTAAGGCGTCCGGCTTAATTTCTTGCATTGGTAGGCGTGCTCCGAGCATGTCGACGATTCTTTCGCCTTCTGCCTCGGAAAAGTAAATAGTTAAACCTGGCGAAAATCGTTTTACTGGCAATAATAGAATCGAATGTTGGTTGTTTTCGTGAATTAATCCAAATGCGCGAAATTCGCTAAAATCGTGTAAAACGTCGGCAATGTAAATGCCTTTGGGGCTAATTGCGTAGTTTATTATTTGTGGGGTTTTGTTTGATAATACAAACAAGGCTACAGCCATAATTGGTAGTAAAACTGCGAAAGTCCAGTTCTTAAACACTAAAATTGCTAAAGCCATTAAACCTATCAACACAATGACAAAAAACACGTACCACAATTTACCGCGTTGAACCTGTACGCCTTCTGGTGCGTTCCAAGCTATTGGCTCGGTTAAATCAATCCTGTCAGGTGATGGTGTTTCAAAGTCTTGGTTTTCTGGACTATCGTTCATGAGGTTAGTATATCACGATGAGAATTAGTGAACAATTAAACGTTAGTGGTTGATCCGCCGCTTAAAGCTGCGCCAAGGATGAAGTTGATTATGGCGTAAGCAAAGACCGCGACTAATAGACCGATGATTGCATATAAAATTGTGTTTTTGGCGTTTGTGACGGATTCTTTTTTACCGCCAGATATTACGTAGCGGAAACCGCCGAAGATTAGCATAACGACGCTTAAGACACCGACGCCGAATAGCATAATGTTGATGGCTCGTCTTACGATTGATGAATCACCATTAGCTAAGTTGGCTGGCGTATTGTCGCCGCGTGCTGCGTTAATTCCGGCTGGCGCACCGCCCTCACCCAATGCGGAAACTGGAGCCGTCACCAAAGCTACGCCAAATCCGATTGTAAGTAATCCTGTTATAATTTTAGAAATATATCCTTTTATCATAATTCTATTATACCCTATTTATAATAAAGCTATTAATAATTACACTTATATGGTACACTAAATAGTGAATTTGGAGGAGTACCCAAGTGGCTGAAGGGGACGGTTTGCTAAATCGTTAGTATGGAGAGATCTGTAGCGGGGGTTCGAATCCCCCCTCCTCCGCCAAAATTCAGAGATAGTACGGAAGGGTGACCGAGTGGTTGAAGGTACCGGTCTTGAAAACCGGCGTGCGGTAAAACGTACCGAGGGTTCGAATCCCTCCCCTTCCGCCAAAACAGAATGTTCGCCAAAATAAGGGCGAATATTTTTATGCAGCGAAATATACTTGACAAAAAACAAAGCTTATGCTAACATTATAACCAGTATTCTAAAAATAGATACAAAAAGAAAGAATAAAAATGAATTTAGTACAACAGTTTTTCACCGTTACAACTATGTTTGTTAGTTTGAATGTAGCGTTTGGTGTGCTGCTGCACGACACCAACGTCGATAAAGCGTTTTTGTCATCTTGGAAAACATATAGCGTTCAAAGTGACGTTGAGGGTGAAATAAAAATGCCAGAAACAAAGCCCCATACTCATCCAGAACACACTCAATTGTCAAATGTGTTGAAAGAAGGTTCAGCGCGACCGCGAACTACGCCTCGTAACAACGATAAGAAGCGATTACGCCAAAAATATGCCGCTCGTGGTCAACATACTTTTGACGGATATCACCTTGATTTTGAAGGTGTAAGCTAGGCTATTTTAAGCTAATTACTTCCAGTTCCGAAACAAGCCGAGTAATGATTTTTTCTTGCTCGGCTAATTGCTCGCGAGTTTCCTCGACGAGGTGGGCTGGCGCCTTTTCAACGTAAGTCGGATTTTCCAGGCGCTTCTTTAATCCCGCCAATTTCTGACGTGCTTCGGCTAGGCGCATTTCCAGATTTTCCTGGTGTTGGTACAGAGTTTCACTATCAATATCTAGCCACGCTTCCCTGTTTGCCGCCGCTAATCTCAGTCCACGCGGTTGATCTGTGTATTCAATTGCCTCAAGCCGCATCAGATGCTTAATCGTGTCTTGATTGTCGGCGATAAGACTATCGTTGCCGTATAGTAATCGATATTTCTTATTCCCTGGCAGTTCAGCAATCACCCAGCGACCTTCGGCAACCAAGAGTTTAAGTTGCTCGAATTGTTCGGCAGCAATCGGATCGAACTTTTCTGGAGTCGGCCAAGCTTCACGCATCAAAATGCCGTCGGTGTAATTAAGTGTTTGCCAAATTGTTTCCGTAACAAACGGCGCAAATGGATGAGCGATTTTCAAAGAAGTCGCCAAAACCCAAGATAATAATGGACGATTGATCGCAGTTTTAGATGATTCAATGTACCAGTCAGCTACGTCGTCCCAAATGGTGTGATAAACAGCTTCTGATGCCTCTGAGAAGCGATATTGCTCTAATCGAACGGCGATATTGTTGGCGGCATCGTTCAATTGGCGAATAATCCAGTGATCAGCCGGAGTTTGCGGCTCTAAGTCGACAATTTGGTGATTATCGCCAATCTGAGCTTCGACAAATCGGGCAATATTCCATAGCTTATTGCAGAAGTTGCGAGCAGCGATAACAGAGCCGCGGTTGAAGGCCTGACTTTGAGCCGGCGCCCGTCCAGCGATAATTCCCATGCGTGTGGCGTCAGATCCAAATTCTGCGACCAACTCCATAGGATTGATAACGTTACCCTTAGACTTGGACATTTTTTGGTTGTGCTCGTCATTAACCATTCCGTGAAGATAAACTTCTTTGAATGGCAACTTCCCTGTTCGGTATAGGCTAAGCATGATCATTCGCGAAACCCATGCGCGCATAATATCCATGCCAGTTTCCATTATGTCGGTCGGGAAATAATTGGCTAAATCGCCGCCATCTAAGTAGTCTGTAACAATATATGGCCATTGGCCAGATGAGAACCAAGTATCGAAGGTGTCTTCTTCCCTGATATATGTTGTGCCATTTACAACAATTCTCTGCTCGTTGGTGCGAGTGTCGAATATCCAATCCTTAGGGTCGTTTTCATTTACAAACGCAGGAATTGGTATTCCCCATGGAATCTGTCGCGAAATATTCCAGTCTTTCAATTGCTCAAGATATGCGATGAGTTCTTTGCGCTTGGATGCTGGATAAAAAGTAATTTCTTCTTTTTTAAGCGCGTCAATTGCTGGCTGTGCGAGTGATTGTGTTTTAATAAACCACTGCTCTTTAATCATTGGCTCAATTACGCTGCCACACTTATAGCAATGTCCAACGGCGTGTTCAATTTCAGTTTCACCGCGACGTAGCTCCAATGCCTCCAACGCCTCCAAAACTCGAGCACGAGCTTCTACTGGCGTTAATCCTAAGAACTGCGCTGGCACGTTTATCATCTTCCCTTCTGGACTGATGATTGACTCTATAGGCAAATCATGGCGTTTTGCAATTTCAAAGTCGTTCGGGTCGTGTGCTGGCGTAATCTTAACCGCACCGGTGCCGTAACTCATGTCGACATATTCGTCCGCGATGATAGGAATTTCCTTATCGACAATCGGCAGTAAAATGCGAGTTCCAATCAATTTTTTATATCGCTCATCGTCTGGATGAACCGCAACAGCAACATCGCCAAGCATAGTTTCTGGGCGCGTAGTAGCAATGATAATCTCGCCAATTTTATCTAATGTCGGGTAAGCTATTTTCCACAACTTCCCTTTCTCATTCTTATGTTCTACCTCGATGTCAGCAAAGCTGGTTTGGTGTTTGGTGCAATAATTAACAATCCTCTCACCTCTGTAAACCAAATTGTCATCCCACATTTTCTTAAATGTGTCGTATACGGTGTTGATGACTTTGTCATCCAGAGTGAATGTCAAATGCTTCCATGACGCACTAACACCTAGCGCGCGCAATTGCAGCTCCATATTGCCGCGTTTTTCTTGTACAAAATTCCAAACTTGACTATACAATTGGTCACGTGAAAAATCGAAGCGACTCTTCCCTTGATTAGTTAATTCCCTTTCATACACAACCCAAGTTTCAAATCCAGCGTGGTCGGCGCCTGGAATAAATACGGCGTCGTCGCCTTTCATTCGGTGATAGCGAATCAAAATATCCTTCAGATTCATATCGAGTGCGTGCCCAATGTGAAGATTACCGTTAGCGTTAGGTGGCGGCATAATGATTGAATACGGCTTGCCTACCCCTGTTGGTTCTAAAGCCTCACTAGTTTCCCAGAGGGCATAAATATTTGGTTCGTAATCGTTTGGTATGTATTGTTTAGCTAGCTGCATAAGTTATTCCATGGTTTTTTCATGTGAAAAAAGACAAAAGAAAACAAAGTAGCTTTTCACGTGCAAAAGCCCTTATTCATGTAATCCTCTAATTTCTCCACATGTTTATATTACATCTTAATTATACCACAAATTTATGCGGCGGGATGGGTGAAATACGGTTATTTTCTGATCGTTTGATATGCTCGATATAGCCAATATTGAAGTGGCTTTAAGGGAAGTTCCCAAGTTGACCCAGAATGGATATCTTCGCCGCCGAACGATCGCTTGAACTTCGTAAAGCCAGCCCATGGGTGATTTTTTGGTGCGTTTTCAGGCGCAATTCCGTATAAATCGACTTTCTCCATTTGACGATGTTTTGCATCGATTATCGCTTCGGTGAGCAGAGCAGTTCCAGCGTTAAGCTTGCGATATTCTGGTGTAGAATCTGCTGCTGCATGTGCGTAAATTCGAGTTGTTTTTGAGTCGAAAAATAGGGCAGTAGCAATTACTTTATTATTGTATGTCGCATACCAAAAAGAAGCGTCTTTTGATGGTAGCAGGGAACCAGCTTGCTTATGAAAATATGAATCTGGGTGCGGCGACATGCCAGTTCGCTTGGCAACTTCGTGTATCAATTCTAGGAAATATTTAATATCGTCTGGGTTTTGAGATTGATGAATCGTTACACCTTTTTTGTGATAATTCCTATAACAATTCCTTACAGGTTGCGCCATGCTTGCTATAATCTCTTCCTCTGGTTGCTGAAGATTGATAACGTGCGTATGTTCTGGCTGCAAATGTACGTAAGTGGCTTTCTTCCAATGCTCATCAGATAATACCTTAGAAAAGGTGGGTTTAATTGGTCCGACTCTAAGGAAAGTTACGCCTAGTTTTTTGCCGAGCTCTACTAAGTCCTTTAATGCTAATCGTAATGCTTCTTCGTTAATAGCGGTTGGACCAAAAGGGCAATATAAGCGAGAATTGCCCGTGCCGTGCTCTAATATTGCAAAATATTCCCATCCTTCACCTCTGTTGTGAAAGACTTTTCGACCGAGCGATTGTTGGAATTTTTCCCAGGCTGCTGATTGTAGAAAATGTTGATTCATGTTGTAATCCTCACAACGTTATATTGCTGTCATTGATAAACTTGGCTGAACTTCCAGATCGTATGGATCTGTAGGTTCGTCAATTTGAGACCTGAAATAACCGAGAGTAGCAATCATCGCGGCGTTATCTGTACAGAGTTGGATAGGGGCGTATTCGATGTCAATTGGCAAAGCTTCACGTAATTGACGGCGCAACTCTTGGTTAGCTGCAACTCCGCCAGCGATTACAACGGAGGCTGGCTGGAAATTGTCAAACGCCTTTTTGGTTTTATTTACGAGAGTTTTTATGGCTGTATACTGGAAACTCGCTGCCATATTACGTCGTAATTCGTCATCTACGAGCACTGGAAGCTCATGAGAGGGAAAAGTGAAGTCCTTACCGACTTCGTGCTGAACAGCTCTCAAAACGGCCGTCTTAAGCCCAGAGAAGGAAAAATCGTATTCACCGGATAGTTTGGCGATAGGTAAGTGAAACGCGTGTGGATCGCCAAGCTCAGCGACTTTAGCAATGGCTGGGCCGCCAGGATATGGCAAACCGATGATTTTAGCGACTTTATCAAACGCTTCGCCAACCGCGTCGTCTTGGGTTTGTCCGATAAGTTGATAATCACCGTGATTTTTGAATAGGACAAGTTGTGAGTGTCCGCCTGAAACGATTAACGAAAGCATAGGGAATGACGGCTGCTGTTTCGGCAATGTTAGAGATAAATTGTCGGCTTGCTTGTTGATAAAATTGGCGTACACGTGAGCTTCTACGTGATGAATCTTAAAGAGCGGCTTATTGTGAATAATAGCGAGAGTTCTGGCGGCGAGAGTGCCGATTAATAGCGAGCCAATAAGCCCCGGCGCGTAAGTAACAGCGATGGCGTCAATATCATCCCAAGTGCAATTTGCGTCAGACAAAGCTTTTTTAATGACGGGATTTACAACTTCCAAGTGGCTGCGAGCGGCAATTTCTGGAATAACTCCGCCGTATTCTGCGTGAATATCAATTTGTGAATTGACGACATTTGAAAGCAAGCGTTCGCCATCTTCAACTATTGACGCCGCTGTTTCGTCGCAACTGGATTCGATTCCCAAAATCCTCATTTGTTTTTATTATAGCAAATATAAGTGGTAAAATGGGTATTATGAAAAACGAGTTGGTAAAAATTGCTAGAAAAACGCTACCTCAAGGAGCTTTGGAAAAAACCGAAAACGCCTATAGAGTTGCGCGCACGAAGATGATTAGCCTAAGATATGGCAATCCAGCTCGTGGCTTGAGAATTATTGCAGTAACAGGGACGAACGGGAAAACTACGACCGCTTGTTATATCAATGAGATCTTGAAAGAGGCTGGCTTTAAGACTGCATTATTTACGACGGCGGTGATTGAAATTGCTGGCAAGGAAAAGATAAATGATTTGAATGCGACGGTTCCGACTGTGGCGAGACTGTTTAGCTTTTTTCAGACAGCTCAGCGTGAAGGCGTGGAATATGTGATTTTAGAGGCGACAAGTCACGCTCTGTCGCAGCATAAATTTGACGGTGTGCCAATTGAGGCAGCGGTGATGACTAATTTGACTCAAGACCATTTGGATTATCACAAAACGATGGAAGCTTACGCGGCAGCTAAGGCTAAATTATTTGAGAAAAAGCCGAAATATATCGTGCTGAATCGTGATGACGAGTGGTTTGAATATTTTGATAAGTTTACAGCTTCTGGCGAGAAAATGACTTACGGAACGAATCCGGAAGCTGAAGCTCACTTGACGCACGTTAAGTTGTATAAAAAGGGAACAGAGGTGAGTTTACTGATTGATCATCAAACTCATTTGGAGTTGGCGACTAATTTGCCTGGCGAATTTAACGTGATGAATATGTCGGCTGCGGTGTCGTTGGCGTATTTGCTGGGAATAAAGTTGGAAGATATCCAAGAGGGCGTGGCGAACTTGGAGGCGATTCCTGGACGATTCGAGCGAGTAGAAAATAAGCTTGGAATTGATATTATTGTGGATTATGCCCACACACCAGACGCGTTGGAAAAATTGCTAAAAACCACTCATAAAATTACCAAGGGGCGATTAACTTTGGTGTTTGGTGCGTGCGGCGATAGAGATAAGACAAAGCGTCCGATTATGGGCGAACTGGCAGCTAATTTGGCGGATAGGATTTTCCTAACTGACGAGGAGAGCTACAATGAAGATCCAGATGAAATTCGGGCAATGATTTGTCAGGGAATTGAGCGAACGAAAAAGGCTCATAAAATGACGGAAATTGCTGATCGAAAACAGGCGATTTATCAAGCTCTGAAGTCGGCTGTTCGTGGCGATACGATTCTGATTACGGGTATGGGTCATGAGCAGTACCGAATTGTGAATGGCAAGCGAATTCCGTGGAATGACAAGAAGGTCGTTCAGGAAATTATTTCTGAGATTGAGAAAAAGAGTCGTAAAATTTCGCTTTAATCTGTTTCCAGCTTTGTGATTGACGAACTAATTTTTCTGCATCGCTTGCGTCGAGTAGTAATTCTTTCACGGCGTCTTCAAGGTAAATGCCGCCCTGCGAGCCTTTGAATAGAATTGTCGTATCTTTAATATCGCTATTTTTCAGGAACTCTCTAGCTTCAAGCGCCGTGTCAAAAGAAATTACTTTACAGCCATTTTTTTCAGCAATTGGTACGAGGTATTTTTTTGACATTTTGCCAACAGTAATAAGCAGCTCTAACTGGCTAGGGTTGCAAATTTCACCGATTTTTTTATGCTCTGATTCGGATGTTTCGCCCAGCTCATTCATGTCGCCCAATACGGCAATTTTATGATCGGCAGAGATAGAATAGAGCGTTCTTAGCGAATTTTCCATGGCAATAGGACTGGCGTTGTAGGTGTCGTCCAGCAATGTACAGCCGCGTATGCCGCGTAAAATATTCATTCTTCCTGAAACTGGTTTGATTTTTGTTAAAGCCGCCGCAACTTCTTCGATATTCATTCCGCAAGCTAATCCCGCCGCCGCCGCGCCAGTGATTGAGCGGATGTTGTGCTTTCCTAATACAGAAATATTAATGTCCTGAGAAGTTTCTTCGGAGTGTTTTAGATTGACTATACAACCAGTATCTGTAGTCTTTTTAATTTCCAGGAAAACATCAGCGGATTCGTCACCGTAACTTACGCGATTTCCAACTATGAGATTATGATATTTTTCATCGATATCGTGAAGGTTGAAGATGGTTTTTTTAGCGACTTGACTAATGGACAATTCCTCATGAGCTACCGTATCCATATTTTTGAAAAACTCCATATGCTCAGGAGCAACAGAGGTAATTATGGCAATGTCGGGCTGAATGTAGCGCATAAAAGTAGCCATTTCGCCAGGGCAATCAATACCACATTCTTGAATTATTATATCTGGAGATTCGGGGTTTTTTATGCTGGCGTGTGCGTCGGAGAAGATTTTTAGCCAGGCTAGGGGGGATTTGGCGTTTTTTGGTCCGTCTACGCCTAAGATTTCTAACGGTGCACTTAAGGTTGTGTTCAAATTGCCACGACTATGGCGCACGGTGAATTTTTCTGATAGAACAGTGGCGGTTGCTGATTTTACGCTAGTTTTACCAACGCTGCCGACTACGGCAATTAGTTTGGTGTCAGGATGAGATTTAAGATATTTTTTTACGTAAGAGCCGAGAAATGTTTCTAAGAGATGTTTGAATAATTGCATGGAGTTATTATAACAGATTGAGGAATAGTAGGGAGAAGGGCGTGGGGTTGCTTTTTTAATGATTTTATGGTATTATAGCAGTTATGAATACAAGCAGATCCAATAGAGAGCGAATGAGATTGAGTGAGACTGCTGCTGAGGTCATGAGATCTTCTGAGTATATGGAAGTACAAGATCATATACGCTCAAAGATACGCCAAAAGTTAGGCGAGACGGCATTAGAAATGGTATGGGCAAAGCGGTTTGCTGTGTCTGAAGCTATAGATATTCAGCGTAGTAAACAAGAAAGTCGATATGAAACAGACGAAGACAGAACTCGGAAATTCCTACAAATTATGCCGCATTGGCTTAATGCTCAGTATAAGCTTGATAAGCATAATAGTGATATGTCTCGCGAAGAGATAAAAAAGTGTAAAGAAACAGTTACGACATTCAATAAAATCATACGTACTATGATAGATGAAGAGCAGTGTAGTAGTATGAAGGAAACTATGGATTCCATCAATGAGGTTATGTTAATGCTTAATTATACTCGCTCGGAGATTGAGTACGCTAGACAGTCGTTTTATGCTGTGATTCAGGGAATGCGCCATGAAATTGCTGCTGAAAGTGCCTTAAACTGGACTCCGGGAGTTGAACTTGCTGAAATGACTAATATTGAAGATGATCTTAATGGAGGAGATATTCATATTATCTATGTTGATGATCAAGGCGAAAGGTTTGAATTTAACATTGATATAAAAGCGACTAAAATTTCTGCTTATAAGGCAAAAGAAAGGAATCGTAGACCGGGTTATTATGTAGTCTGTTCGGGATTTAGTGATGATGATTTTTGTGGTAGAGTGCTTCCTGAAGACAGAACTATCAAGAGTAAATGTCCGTACTTCTCACAACAAATTAAGGAAATAGTTGCCATTGAAAGGCAAAGGCGTAGCAAAGCTCAAAGAACGCCGAGAAGGGCAGTCTAAGTAGAGTATGGAAGCTTATAAAGTTATTGACCCAGACACTCTTCCGAAGCTTGATGCTAAATTGCGTGCTAAGCCGTTTGGCTCAGGATTTCCAATGACAATTGAGGAGAATTTTAAGGGTAATGATATTGCAAAAAGAAGAGGTTTTGTTCCTAGCAGAAAGGAAGTTATCTTTTCACCTACTTCTATTGATGTTGGGAAGAGCAGTGAAAATACCAGAATTATTATGATAATGGGGGAAGTTGCTATTAAGAATGATGTTTTTACGGGAAGAATCTATGCATCGGAAGAAGGTGATGATGGTGATGATAATTTCCCTGAGCTACTAATCGTATAATACTGAATAGTATCTAGATAATTAGCACTCACACTTGACGAGTGCTAAATTGGTGCGTTACAATAGATACGTTGTTAACGAAATGGAGGATAACGTGAGTACACCTATTAAGCCTCTTGGCGACCGTGTTGTAGCGGTGCGTGAAGAAGCAAAGACTCAGACAGCGAGCGGAATTTACTTGCCTGATAACGCTAAAGAAAAGCCAGTAGTTGCGGAAGTTAAAGCAGTTGGCGGCGATGTGAAGAACGTCAAAGTCGGTGATCGAATTGTCTATAAGGAATATTCGACTACGGATTTGAAAATTGACGGCACGGAATATTTGGTTGTTCGCGAAGAAGATATTTTAGCAACGGTTGTTGGATAAAAAGGGGAGTTTAATTATGGCAAAAAAAGTTTTTTATGATGACGATGCGCGAAATCGCGTGCTTGGCGGTGCTAAATCGCTATACGACGCAGTTAAAGTAACTTACGGTCCAAAGGGTCGCAACGTTGTGATTGCGAAAGGTTTTGGCGGTCCAACTGTTACTCATGACGGCGTAACTGTGGCTGAAGGAATTGAATTGCCGGAAAATGATGACGAAACGCTAGGTTATAAAGTTGGTGCCGATTTAATCAAGCAGGCCGCTAAGAACTTGAACAAGCAAGCAGGCGATGGCACAACGACTGTAACGGTGTTGACATACTCGATTTTGAAAGAGGCGAATCGATTGATTGCGGCTGGACATAATCCGATGGAACTTAGGAAAGGCATCGAGCAAGCTGGCGCGGAAATTGTTAAAGAATTGAACAAATTGGCTGAGCCGATTGAAGGCAAATCTGACCGCGTGGCTGAAGTTGCTACGATTTCGGCGGGAGATGCGGAAATCGGTAAATTGATCGCTGGCGTGATTGAGAAAGTCGGTAAAGACGGCGTTGTTACTGTTGAGGCTGGTCAAGGTTTGGAGTTAGAAGCCGAAGTTGTTGAAGGTTTTAGCTTGGACAAGGGTTGGGTGAGCCCGTTCTTTGTTACTGACGCGGGTCGCCAGGAAGCTGTGTACGAAAAGCCAGCAATTCTAATCACCGACAAGAAGATTTCTAGCGTGCAGGAATTCCTGCCAATGTTGGAAAAATTGGCACAAAGCGGCAAGAAAGACGTGGTTTTGATCGCTGATGAAGTTGAAGGCGAGGCATTGAGTATTTTGGTACTGAACAAGCTGAAGGGCGTATTCAACACCGTAGCCGTTAAGGCGCCAAGTTTCGGTGATCGTCGTAAAGATGTACTTCGTGATATTGCCGTGCTGACTGGCGCGACTGTGATTTCTGAAGATCATGGATTGACATTCGAAAACGCTGGCTTGGAAGTTTTGGGCTCGGCGCGCAAGGTGATTGTTGGTAAAGACGAAACGACAATTATCGAAGGTGCGGGCAAACCTTCAGGTGTGAAAGAACGAATTGCTGAAATTAAATCGCTTTCAGAAAATGCTTCTAGTGAGTACGAGAAAGAGCAATTCGACAAGCGTGCTGCGGCATTGTCTGGTAAGGTTGCGGTTATTAAAGTTGGTGGCGCAACTGAGACTGAAATTGACGAAAAGAAATTCCGCGTTGATGACGCCGTGGCGGCTACTAAGGCGGCTTTGGCTGAGGGGATTGTCGCTGGTGGTGGCGTAACTTTGGTCAATTTGGCTGGCAATCTAAAAGTTAGCGGCGCGGATAGTTTGTCGGTCGGTCGACAAATCCTAAAAGACGCTCTGAAGCAACCATTCTTGCAGATTATGAAAAATGCTGGGTTGAATGCTGACGCGTTACTTGCTCAAGTTGAATCTGGCAAACCTGGGTTCGGTGTTAACGTTATGAAGCCAGAAGATGGTCTGATTGACGTGAAGAAGGCTGGTGTTATTGATCCAGCTCGTGTGACTAAAGAAGCTGTTCAAAATGCGGTGTCAATTGCGTCAACTGCGGCAACTATGGGCGCTTTGGTGGTTGATATTCCAGAGGCTGAAGTTGCAGCTGCTCCTGGCGGTATGCCGGGAATGGGTATGATGTAAATCTGCCCCGAGCAATAAAAATCCCGCCGAAAATGGCGGGTTTTTATTTTGGAGAAATGACTTAACGAGGATTTGAGAAATAGTCGATCTCTTTAATGATATCCAGTAGAGCCTGAGCGCGGCGAGCTTCGTCGACAATAGCTATGGCAGCGTCGTGTGCCGGCGCGATCAGAGTTTTATCGTCCGTAGAACGAAGAAGTAATAGGTAAGTGTCAAACTTTTCTTCTGGAGAAACGTCCAGCTTGTCGACTAATGGACGCAACTCGTTCAAAGCTGTTTGCTTAATTGTATCAAGCGCAGGATCTGCGGCTGTAGCTGGAGCTGGAGCGCTGACTGATGGAGTTGGCATGACTGGCTCTGGAGCGGCAGGCTTCATTATGTCAGTAGCAGGCTCATCGTTCTGGTCTGTAGCGACAGGATCCGGTGAGATGGTTGCAGGATTAATTACAGGTGAAGCTGTAGCATTTGTCTCTTCGAATTGTAAATTATTGTCTGTACCTTGTGACACGCCAGCTAATACCTTAGCCAGTTCTTGGTCGTCACTGAATGATTGATTAGCTTGAGAATCCATTATAACCCACCTTATATATTAAATTGTTTAAGCTTATATATGTTACACTATAACATGAGTTAATCAAGGAGCGCAAGATGTTAGATGATATGAATGTGATAAAACAATACGATCCAGGCGACGTTTTAAGCGGCGTTTTGAATATTCCAGAACAAGCTCGATATGAAGTGCCGATTCACGAAGGTGCGAATCAGCGCCGAGATTTTAAGAATATTGTGATCGCGGGAATGGGCGGTTCGGCTTTAGCGGCTGATATGGTTCGAGTTTTGACCGCGGGCTGGTTGCATATTCCACTTGAAGTGGTGAAGGGCTATGATTTGCCGGGATTTGTGAGCGAGGAAACATTGGTTATTGCGGTTAGTCATTCGGGCAATACCGAGGAAACTCTGAGTTGTTATCAGCAAGCATTGGAGAAGAAGGCGTGTCTGGCGGCTATGTCGACTGGTGGAGAGTTGATTGAGCGAGCGAAGAATGACAATGTAACTTACGCCCAAGTTCCAGCTGGTGCGCAGCCGCGAATGTCGACGGTTTACCATCTGCGAGGATTGTTGAAACTATTACAACATTTTTGGGTGATTGATAATGATTTGTATGATCAGGTAAAAAATAGCGCTGATTGGTTGGCGGGCGAGATATCTAATTGGACAGCTAAAACGCCAGAAGTTGATAATTTGGCGAAGCAGATTGCGAAATTAACAATTGGCAAGACGTTGGTTGTTTTTGGTGGTGAATTGACTTGGCCGTTGGCGTATAAGTGGAAAATTAGCTGGAATGAATCGGCGAAGAATCTGGCGTTCTCGAATCAATATCCAGAATTTAATCACAATGAATTTATTGGATGGTCGTCGCATCCAGTAGAGAAGCCGTTTACGGTTTTTGATATTCGTAGCAATTTGGAGCGGGACAGAATCCGTGAGCGAATGGAGCTTAGCGATCGTTTGTTGAGTGGCAAGCGACCAAAGGCGCACGTACTGGAACTTCGAGGAAAGACGCTTATGGAGCAATTGCTGTGGGGTTTGGTGCTGGCTGATGCGGCTAGTATTTACACAGCTATTCTCAATGGAGTCAATCCTGGTCCAGTTCAGTTAATTGAAAAATTGAAAGCGGAACTTAGTTAATTTAATATCGTAGAGATTCGATAGGGTCGCGTCTGGTGGCGCGGGCTGCTGGATATACGCCAGAAATTACGCCGATGATTATTGACAGTCCAATTGATAAGACGGCTGTTTGCCAATAAATATAAGGTGTGAGAGGTAAGTATAAGCTGGCAATATAAGCTCCTGCCAAGCCTAACCCGTAGCCCAATATTCCGCCGAGGAATCCGATAATCGCTGCCTCGATTAGGAATTGATTGATGATATCCCAGCCTGTGGCGCCGACGGCTCGTCTAACGCCGACTTCACGCTGGCGCTCGGCGACATTGACAAGCATCACGTTCATAACGCCTATTCCACCAATTAACAGAGAAATAATGCCGATGACAGTTAAGATTATCGAGAGAAACCTCGCGACATTAGACTTCTTTTCGTTTATCTCTTCGCCGGAAACGATTCGATAATTCTTATCGCTATCATGATTCTTCTTCAAAATATCGTCAGCCGATTTTATGACTGAATTGAGATTTTTATGATCTTTGGTAGTCACGATGATTTGCTGAATTTGCGGCGTTCCTTGAGTGAATTTTTTAATCACAGACAATGGAATAATGGCGGCGTTATTAAAATTCACGTCCAAATAACTGGCTTGATTTTCAATATTCTTCAACACGCCAACAACAGTCAATGGTTGATTTCGGATGTAAATAACGTTTCCGATGGATCTTTCGGTGCCGAACAAATCGACCGACAATTGCTGACCGACGACAACTCCGCCGATGTCGTTAATAAATTGCCCAGTAGCAATTTGCAAATTAGCGATGTCTTTTAGCGATTCCGTGCTGCCGATTAACGCGGCGTTTTGGATATCGACTTTACCTTCGCGGGCGCGCAGTTCGGCGTGTAGAAATGCAATTGGCGCGGCTTTCGTGTTGGCAATTTTTTCTATATCCCTGGCGTCCGTTTCAGTCAATGTATTGACCGTCGTCGTGTTGTCGGATTCGGTCAGTAGATTCGGAACGGCTTTTTGATTGCCAGACTTAACAATGGCGACAGGAGTGGATGATTGGTTGGAATTGTCGCCGAATAGGTGATTAAATCCGCCAGTTAGAGATAGAACCATGGTGATGCTGGCGATACCAATAGCTACGCCTACAATTGTCAAAAATGTTCGTCCACGATTAGCTCGTAGTGCCTGAGTAGCGTTCTCAAAATGATTTTTTACTAATATTTTCACGATTTTTTCGCCCTCGATTTCTTTGAAGATTTTTGCTTCTTAGGTTTTTCTTCTTTTTCGTCGTCTACGATTAACTTCTTAGTGAACTTGCGCTTTTCCTTATGCTCGTCAGTGTCGATTTTTCCGTCCAACATAGTGATGACGCGACTGGCGTAATGAGTCAATTCTGGGTTGTGAGTAACCATAATTATGGTGTTGCCGCGACGGTGTAGGTCGGACAATTCTTCCATAATAAGATGACTAGATTTGCTATCCAAATTTCCTGTTGGCTCGTCGGCTAAGATAATTGACGGACTATTAACCAACGCTCTGGCAATTGCTACGCGCTGAACCTGACCGCCAGATAATTGATGCGGCATGTAATATTCGCGCTGTCCCAGATGAAAAGTTTTCAGAATGCGGCTAGCTTCCTGGAGTCGTTTGACTTTCCCGAGTCCTTTATACGTTAGCGGCAACGCCACGTTTTCAATTACAGTCAGGCGAGGGATAAGATTGAAATTCTGGAAAACGAAGCCGATGTGTTTGGAGCGAATTTTGGCGCGTCGTCGTGAGCTGAGATTGTCGACAGCGACATCGTCCAGGTAGTATTCTCCCTCTGATGGCTGGTCTAATAGTCCAAGGGTGTTTAATAAAGTAGTTTTTCCGCAACCGCTTGGTCCCATAATAGCGATAAACTCACCCTTTTTAACGGTTAAATCGACGTTATCTAAGGCGCGAATCTCAGCGTCGCCAAAGCCAAATTTTTTGGTGACATTAACAAGCCTAATGCGTGGTGGAATAGTTTCTTTCATCTTTGACTTATTATAGAGAATGAACGCCAGTAAGTGCAACCATAAGGGGTAATAAAGTTGTGGTATAATTATCAACAAGGAAGGGTGCAGGAGTGGTTGAACTGGCACGCCTGGAACGCGTGTAACGGAGCAATCTGTTCGAGGGTTCGAATCCCTCTCCTTCCGCCAGGTGTGTTTTTGGAATTACACTAGTCGAGAATGGTATTAAAAACCTTACAAAGTCTAACCTTAATTGACTCTGAGATAAATTTAGTCTGTTCGTTAGATTATATTGGCAAGGACTTGGATTACTATTGTTTCAGGGATAATTCCGAATAAAAGTTGACTATAGTTATTGCGGCATCTACCGCCAGCCTTGCTTCGATAGCTGTCGGTTTTGGTATTTTGCTAGTATGGGAATGTCCACTGCCTTTATTATTTCGTAGTTCCGCGATTCCGTTCACGATTTGAGATAGACCGCTGATAATAGCTCTAATTTCTTTTAACTCTGACCTATTTAATTTGAAGTAGTCTCTAGCTTTTGACATCAATTGTATTATTGATAATTTGTTAACATCCTCTTCTATCTTGCTGTCTAGTATACCCTGAAGACAGGTCTCAATATATTCTTTTGCCATTACGATGGCTTTTACTGCATCTGTTTTTATCATAGCTAGCATTAGTTCCGATTGGTCCTTCTGATATTGACTTGAAAAGGTTACTTCCGTATTTTTGAGTCGTTTTTCCGTAACTACATCTTTTATCAAGAGAACTGGCTCATATTTTTCTATTTCCGGTAGTTCAAGCTCTTCTGGAATATAGCTACCACCGCTATCCCGTAGAAATTCAAGACATCGAGACATCCAGTTTGCATAATCTTTTCTTATTTCTACGCCTACGCCCACTTCATCCAGATTCTTTTCCAAGGAAAAAACACTTTTAATAAGCAAAGATAATTCCCGACTTTGTGCGGCATTGAAATGACGATTTTTGCGTACTTTTTCATGCATAAAATCGAGTAGTTTGTTTAGTCGATCGTGAATACACGCAAAAATTACTTTGCAATCATTCGGTGTGTCTTCGTATATTTCGATTATTGTAGAGCTTGGTTGATATGGCTCTATATTAAAACCACTATTGCCTAGATACAGATTTTCAAAAATTTCTGCTCTTTCCACTAGGCAATTACTTTGGTAGTAGTCATTTAAAATAAGCTTTCTTTTATCGACCGCCATAGTTTGCCTTTTCAAAAACAAATAAATATTCGTGCGCCAACAGAAGAAAATTATATTTTATGCTATTCGTTTTCCAGTAACCGGTTGCTCGGCAGTTGTGTTGTTCTTTCATGACGATTTCTTTTAGTGTAAAGCCGGCTTCTTCGAATACTCGCATTGTTTTAAAACTTAGCGGAATCACGTGACCTTTTTGGCGCGTGTCGCCCATTAGAATTGCACAGAATTTACCAAACTTTAATACACGGTAGCTTTCTGATGCTACACTTTTCATTTGTTCTAGAAATTCATTAACTTTAAAGTTTGACAAATCTTGTGGAATATCTTGGTCTTTGCTGTAGTGGATGATATTTGCATATGGCGGATGTGTGCATATTAGGTCGATGCTTTCGTCAGGAAGTGGTTTTAAGTTTCGTGCATCACATTTCAACACCTTAACTATGCCGTCTGCGCCCTCATGTTTGAATTTAACTTTTTCACGACATCTTTGAAGTGCGACTGGATTAACGTCCATTCCAATAATGTTACGGTTTAATAATTTTGCCTCCACTAATGTGGTGCCGCCACCGGCGAATTGGTCTAATACCCAGTCATCCTCTTTTGAATAGCGAAGCAGAATATTTCTTGGAACGTACGGTGACCAATTTCCTCTCCATTTTGCATCGTGGGTAGCCCAGTTACCGCGATTAGGAAAACTCCAGACGCTGGTCATTTCTAGCTCAAAATCGTCTGGCTCCCATTTTTTTATCTCTTTCTTTTTGTCGGACATATAAACTAAAATCTCTCTATCACACCGCTTTCAAGGTCGTTGATATTATAAATGTCATCCAATATATCAAATGTTTCTTTTAGGTTGTTTCTGGCACTATTCCAGCCTTTTCCATCGGTAAACCATACGAATTTAAAGCCATCTATCATCTTAGCTTCAAGTGCAAGCGTTTTATAGCTACGAGCCGTCTCGTTAAGCTTGGAGCCACGACTACCATAAAAATTAGTCTCGATTCCATAGATGCTATTATTGGTTTTAATTACAAAATCAAAACGTTTTTCGGTACTGCCTTGGTTGGAAATGGCAGAAAGATCAATGCGCCACTTATTCTCAATTTTACTAAGGTTCATTTCCTTGAAATAGTCTTTGTCTTTGACGTAGCCAGCTTTCTGGATAAATCCTTCTACGAGATTTTCCATTAAATGACCGCCGCGGTTCTTGCGACCGTTGGAATCTAGTCCGGTTTCTATACCAGTAGCATAATCTACTAAGTTGTTGATAATATGATTCGTGATAAGGTCGAATAGACCAGTCTTTCGCATAAAGATTTTATATTGTTCGGCGGAATAATTCATTTTACTGAAGTTATAGTTATATTCACCGTCTTCATCTATAGCATAAATCTCGTTAGAACGAATCGCTAGCAAGATAGGAATACATTTTAATGTTTCTGGATATTTCGCGATAAGATTGTCGAACTCTTGCTCTATATTCTGTGAGCCGACAAGCGTGTTCAAGATATTTAGTTCTATCTTGATAGCATCTACGTTTTTATAAATCTTTGGAAAGTCGATATAGTAGCCATAGTCGGCAATGCTTTCTCGAAATCCCCCTAGCCATTCATTAAAATTCCTTTTCATTTTGTTCCTCTCTTTAAAAGTTTGATATTAATAATTCGTTAATTTTTCCGCGTTTGTCGCTATTTCGATTTATCATACGCGTTGCGGATACGCGCCTTATATTCTGTTTTGCGTAAGCTTTATCGAAGAAGTTGTCATCTTTGTTAGTGTTCTTCGGATCGGAATTACTTGCGACTATCTTGGCGCCTTTTTTGTCTAGTTCTTGAATGAATTTCGCAAGTTCTAATTGGTTTTTATCGTCAAACATACCTTCTGTGTAGGAAGTGAAGCTTGCGGTCGGAGTTAGTGGACGATATGGCGGATCGAAATAGACAAACGTTTTGTTATCTATGAAGTCGCCGGATTTCTTGTAATCACCGCATACTATATTTACGTTTTGTAGTTTTTTGGATACTATCTTTAAATTATGCTCGTTGCAAATAATCGGTTTTTTGTACGCACCCATCGGTACGTTATACTCACCCTTACGATTTACACGATATAAGCCGTTAAAGCAGGTTTTATTAAGGAATATCATTAAGGCAGCTAGCTCAATTCTGTTTTCTTTTTTGGACTTAAGTTCGTTAAAACGTGCGCGCTTGGCTAGATAGACTTCTTTGCGATCATCGTTGTCTAATGCTAAATAATTATTCTCAAAGTGTCTTAAGACTCCTAATAGTGCGTCAATGTCGTCACGGATGACAGTATATGTGTTTATTAGTTCGGCGTTGATGTCGCTAATATAGACTTCCTGAAGTTTGAACTTATTCAAAATATCAAAAAGAACCGCGCCACCACCAACAAACGGTTCTGCGTATTTTGTAATAGTAGTGTCTTTGGAGAATGGGTAATATTGTTCGATCTCCTTGAGTAATTGTCCTTTACCTCCAGCCCATTTTAAGAAAGGTTTTGCTCTGGTGCTGGTTAATGACGCTTCTTTTGTCCGAGCGTCTAGTGGCTTAATGGCATTATGTGGAATTATCCATGTATTCCCGGCGAATACAGCACCAATAACTCGTCCTTCAGAACATAGAGCAGCTACTCTCCTTTGAGAAATAGCCCATTTTACAGCCGTTTCTTTTGCCGAAATATAATCCATTTTACCTCGCTTTATTCTACTTATTATTATATTCTAAAACTAGAATAACGCTAGATCTAAAATAGGCTATTTTATTTCGGTAGTTTTATAGATTGTTTTGTTGAAAAATCGTAGACAGGGGCGGCTCATCTGGTCGTGAAATAAATAGGTTGTAATTTTTACTAAATAGCTTGCAAAACACTAGATATAGCGGCTATAGTTATTATTGTACGCTATATATATAGCGAGCCCATAAATAAACAAAAAACACAAGCTACGAAGACAGGCCACCAGATGAGGTGTTGGTGGTTTGTTTTTAAGAGGGGAAAATTAAGGAGGGTATGTGAAAGAAATTAACGTAGTCAAACGCGACGGAACAAAAGAACCGTTTGATGCTAATAAAATTAATACGGCTATTTTAAAAGCGTGTGAAGGTTTGCCGGACCAAATTTCTAAGGTTGTTCAGGTGGCGACTGAATTACAATTGACATTATTTGATGGAATTACAACCGAGCAATTGGACGAGGCGGTCATTCAAACGGTACTCCAAAACGTTAAAGACGATCCAGATTACGATAAAATCGCGGCACGATTATTACTGAAAACTGTCTATAAGCAGATTTTGGGCGATTATGAGACGGCGGAAGAATTGAAAAAGCTTCATGCGCGCGAATTTCCGAAGTTTGTTAAGGCAGCGGTAAAAGAAGGATTGTTGGATAAGCGCATGGCTGACGGTCGATTTGACTTGAAAAAACTGGCGGCGGAACTTGATCCAGCGCGTGATGATTTGAGTAAATATTTGGGCGTGGTGACCAATAAAAATCGTTATGCTCTTCGCAAGCAAAACGGCTCGCCAATTGAAACACCTCAGTTTACGCACATGCGTATCGCTATGGGACTTAGCTATAACGAATCTGACCCAACGACTGCAGCGATTGAGTTTTATAATCACATGAGCAATTTGGAGTACGTTCCGGGTGGATCAACGCGAGTTAATGCTGGCGGCTCGTTCCCGCAACTCAGTAACTGTTTCTTGCTTAATGTCGATGATGACATGGAGTCAATTGCTAAGGCTGTTCGCGACACAATGTGGATCGCTAAAGGCACAGGCGGAATTGGCATTGGTTTTACAAAGCTACGTGCAGCGGGCAGTCCAGTTAAAACCACCAACACTGAATCGACTGGCCCAATTCCATTTATGAAGATGATTGATACGGCGCTTTTTGCGGTTTCTCGTAAGGGTAAAAAGGCTGGTGCAGCTGCAATTTACATGGAAAACTGGCACCTTAATTTTGATCAATTTGTTGACCTTCGCCAAAACTCTGGTGACCCATATCTAAGAACCAGATTTGCGAATACTGCGGTATTTATCTCTGACGAATTTATGAAGCGAGTAGAAAAAGATCAAGATTGGTATTTGTTTGATCCAGCAGAAACTCCAGATTTGACAGAACTATACGGCGAAGAATTTTCGGCGCGATATAAAGAATATATCAAGATGGCGGAAGCTGGGAAGTTGCGAACATTTGATAAAGTTCCAGCTCGTCAGCAATTTAAGCGCATTTTGACTAGCCTACAAGCAACTTCTCATCCGTGGCTAACTTGGAAAGATACGATTAACGTGCGTGCGTTAAATAACAATACGGGTACAATTCACCTCAGTAACTTGTGTACGGAAATTACATTACCGCAGGATAAAAATAATATTGCAACGTGTAACTTGGTGAGCATTAATTTGTCGGCATTTCTTAGTGAGGATAAAACTTGGGACTGGGATAGATTGAAAGAAGCGGCTCGTGCGGCAGTGCGACAATTGGACAATTTGTGCGACATCACTCAAACTCCAATTCCAGAAGCGATGTATTCGAATCAGCAAACTCGAGCAATTGGCCTCGGGATTATGGGTCTTTCTGACGTGTTGGAAAAATTGGGTTATTGCTACGAATCGAAAGAAGCGTACGATTTGATTGATCAATTGACAGAGTTTATTAGTTATCACGCCATTGATCAATCGGCTGATTTGGCGGAAAAATTGGGCAGCTATCCAACATTTGCAGGCAGCGGTTGGAGTAAGGGAATTCTTCCAATTGATACGATTGATAAGCTATCAAAAGATCGCGGCGTGAAGGTGAAAATAGACCAAAAGGCGCGACTAGACTGGGATGGTTTGCGAAAGAAAGTGAAGAAGGGAATGCGAAATGCGACTCTTATGGCAATTGCGCCGACGGCTAACATTGGTCACGTGGCGGGAACGACTCCTGGAATTGATCCGCAATTTGCGCAGATTTTCAGTCGCTCGACTTTGAACGGTAAGTTTTTGGAAGTGAACCATAATTTAGTTCGCGACTTGAAGAAGCTTGGTTTGTGGGACAATTTGAAGGATGAGATTTTTGCGGCTCAAGGCGATATTCAAGATATTGATGGCATTCCTCAGAATATCAAGGATGTTTATAAAACAAGTTTCCAGCTTAGTCCGTACGCATTTATTGAGGTGGCGGCTAGGGCTCAGAAGTGGGTCGATCAAGCGATTTCTCGAAATATGTATCTGGAGACGCGAGATATTGATGAATATGTGAAGATTTATTCGGAAGCGTGGAAGCGTGGCTTGAAGACGACATACTATCTGCACGTTAAGCCGCGTCATCAGTCGGAGCAGACAACAGTTTCAGTTGATAAAATTGCAGAACAAAAAGTCCGTACAAATAGTAAAGTGCGCGGATTTGGATTTGCGAAAATTAATAAATAAGGAGGAAATTAAGATGGGAATTTTAGGTTCAGGATTACGCGATGGATTGTCGCTTCACCCAATTCGTTACCCTTGGGCGTATGATCTTTATAATCAAGCAGTGGCTAACACGTGGTTTCCAAACGAAGTTCAATTAGTGCAGGATTTGGCGGATTTTGAAAAATTGTCAGACGACGAAAAGCACGCATTGAAAACGGTTATTAGCTATTTGAATCCAAACGAGTTATTGATCAATAAGTCATTAGCGTTCGGCATTTATCCATATGTGAACGCGGCGGAAGCTCAACTGTATTTGTCAAAACAGATGTGGGAAGAAGCTAACCACTTTATGACGTTTGAATACATTATTGAGACATTTCCGTTTGATCGTGAGGAGATTTACGCTGCGGGCTTTGGTAAGAAATCATTGGCTGACAAGGCTGACTTTCAGAATAAGCATTTGGACGTGATGCTTGATCCGAATTTGGATATTTATTCGCTGGAAGGTAAGAAGGATTTTGTTAGGTCTTTGGTGGCGTATAACATCGTGCTGGAGGGAATTTGGTTCTATTCAGGCTTTATGGTTGGTATGAGTTTCCGTCAGCGTAATTTGTTGCGTAATGTTGGCTCGCTGTTGGATTGGATTACTCGCGATGAAAATCTTCATTTGACGTTTGGTATCAATTTGCTTTTGACAATTTTGGACGAGAACCCAGAATTGCAAACGCAGGAATTTGCAGAAGAAATTCGCAACTTGATTTTGCAAGCGGTAGAACTTGAGAAAGCTTACAATAAGGATATGCTGCCAAAGGGAATTTTGGGATTGAACGCTGATTATGTCAATCAGTATGTTATGCATATGACCGACCGACGCTTGCAGGAATTAGGTTTTGAGCCTGAATATAACGTGCCAAATCCAGCCAAATGGATGGCAGCCGCCAATGATACGCTGGAATTGGTGAATTTCTTTGAAAGCACAAACACTAGTTACGAAGTTAATACCACGAAGTAATGGGAGTTGATGATATGAACGAATTAGCGAAAGAAATATTAGATACAGTCGAAGTTGGTGCGTTGGCAACTGTGAATGTTGATAGAACTCCTTTGGTGACGCCGCTGCACTTTGCGCGATTGGGTGATTCGATAGTTTGGATATCAGAGCCGATTGCGCGTCATTCAGAAAATGCGTTTCGAAACGGTAAGGCGGAATTTGTGGTTTGGGATGATAAAAAGCGAGCAGTTTTCTTAAAAACTAACGTGACTGAACTTCCAGAATCTGAGAAAGAGGCGGCAATGGCGGCTTATAAAGAGAAGCTGGCTGATTTTATGCCACGTTGTCAAAATCCGCAAATATACGTTGCGCCAATTGGTGAACTTGATGAAAAAACTACAACGGGCAATTGGCTACATTTTATTGCATAAGCACTATATCTAGCGTAAAATTAGTTAAGTAACTACTAAATATAGGGGAAAATGAAAATGAACGCAAATCAGATTATTACTGATGACATGACTTTGGAAGAAAAATTGAGTGCCATTGACGCAGCTCTTAAAGCAGCGCAGGAAGCGGCTGATGATCAAGCAAAGTCGAACGGCACTGTTGCGGCACCAGTTGACCCAGCAAGCCTGACTATTTGTGACGGTTGCGAATAAGGTCCACCAGCAGATATGATTATTGACAATATAGGGTTTTATATTGTATAATTAAGAGTATCGTGAAAATAGTTGAGACTTTTTCAGGATCTGAGGCTATAGAAGAGATTAAACAGTGCGCTAAAAAGGGTGCATCTGAAGGTCTGTATGATCCGAGCCCAAGAAGACTGCGCATTCCTCTTGAGTTGGCTACTGGTTTGCTTGGTAATGTGGATGTTGTTGTTGAGGGGGCTTGTAATCTTTTGGAGACAACTAAGAAAACCGAGGAGAACGAGGGTGTTATATTTGCTACGAGTCACCTAACGGACGTTGATGTTTCGACTGTTGCTAGCGTAGTTTCTGAGTTTAGACATATAAGCGTGACAGTAGCCTCCACTAATATGGGTCTTTGGCATCAGAGGATACCATATAAACTTGTTGGGATGGATAACTTTTTTCAGGTTCCGTATGGAAGAGATCCGTCTGCGGAAAAAGGTGCTATTGATAATAAGTACGCGTTATCGTTTAATGGTGACGATTACTCAGGTCTGCAAGAAAAAATAACAGATAGTGGACTTTCTGTTATTACTGCAGCGCATAACCCGATGAGCAATATTGGGATAAAAAATGACGGTGAACTGCCAGAAAAGGTGGGTAAATTAGCTCCTCATCTAAGCCTGGCGACGGGTGCCACCATAATTCCTGTACTTATGCAGGTTGAGGGTCAGAAGAGAAATCCTAATCAACTCAATGACAATGCGATACATCTAAAGTGGCTTTTGGGTAAAAAAGTTGTGCGACTGGTATTTGGTGAGACTATTAAGCCTAGTCCTGATAAAGTTGAATCTTATGCCAATGTTTCGCATGAAGCGTCTTACTCAAAGGCGGCTCGTGAAGAGCAGTGTCGCATATTGGAAGCGTTTGGTGGGAAGGCGATATTGGGGTATATGCATGATAAATATGATCCGTTATTGGCTGCGTAATAAGGAGAGATAGTTAAAATGACTGCAGGAATAGATAAATTTAGCCCAACCCCAGAAGAGTAAGAATTGTTCAATAAAGTTTTCCATCCAGACATCACTGAAGAGCCTGATGCTGTCGTAAAAGAAACTGAGCCACAGAGAGAGGGTTTTTCTCTGTCGGTTGCGCTTGATTCTCTTAAGAAATGGGTGCGTGGTAGACGAGAAAATCACAGCAAACCTTTCGGACTAACTAGTAATTCGGCGGTAGAAAAACTTGAGGCAGCTGGAGAAGAATTGGGATTGCCAGAAACAGACGTTCGTCTTTCCTCTGGACTTAAGCTGTTGATGGGCTTAATGCATGGCAAAAAGGAAGTTGAAATAATTGGCGAAGATATCTTGATTGAAGCCGCCAAAAAGGCCAAAGAAGAAGGCAAGGGAAGTGTTATAGCGCCAACACATTTCAATGGAGAGGATGTTCCTACGGCTAGCTACTTAGCGTCTTTGTTGAATAAAATTAATATTGGCGTAGCGTCGACTAATAGAGATTGGATTAAGAAGGGCGTTGGCGGAATCAACTTAGAAGCTATACAGTATCTTGCGTTTGGCGCTAAAAACTTTTTTGGTGTGCCATATGAATGGGTAGATAAAAAGAGTAAAAAACCGGTTCACTTTTCAACAGACCATTACGAAGAAGCGGTTAAGTTTGTTGAGGATGGTGGATCTTTGGTTTTGGCTGGATATTCAGCGGATGACTCAGTAGGCTCAAAGCCTCGCAGTGAAATGGGCTCTGCAGCGACTCATACGGCATTGAAATCTGGCGCAGACCTGATATTTGTTTACGTATCGTCAGAGGACAAGAAACTTACTATTAGAGTTATGGAAGATGAAGACGGTATGTTTGCGGCATTTAGCAATTCATATAGAAAGGCGTTAGAGATGAAAGATTCTGATGCATCCGAGCGTTTATTATCGTCATGTAAAGAGTACTTAAAAGACAGCGAAATAGGTAGGGTTATAGCAGAAGAATATAAGCGTCGATCAGATAAAAATAAAGTCTAGCGAGCGCAGCATCGAAGCCCTAGTTATTGACAAAATAAAAATAATGTGATATCATTTTACTGTATAAATAATTAAAACAAAAAGGAATAAAATGGCTGAAGAAAAAGATATTCACGGACTTACCGAAGGTGTATTGAGTCGAGACGATATGTCGGCGTTGACTTACGTATTGCAACACGTGAAAGGATCTAGCCCAAGTTCGGCGACGAAATTAAGTCTGGAACTGGAAGAGCTTGACGAAACAGCGTAGAGATTTAGCTAGATAATAATCCACCTCTGTTGTATACTGGACAGTATGGAACAGGTTATTTCTCAAGTAGTGAAGCAACTTTTTGATCAAGATGTATCGGTGCAATTGACGCGTCCTGATCCGAAGTTTGGTGACTTTGCTACGAATGTGGCGTTGCAATTGGCTAAGCCGCTAGGGAAGAATCCGCGCGAAATTGCGGAGATGATTGCTGAAAATCTGCACAAGGAAGAGGAGTTTAGTGAAGTAAGCGTGGCTGGTCCAGGTTTTATCAATGTAAAACTGAGCGATCAATCCGTTCTAAATTCTTTGAAAAAAGAGCCAACGACTAAGCACGTTGGTCAGACGGTTGTAATTGAGACTAATTGCCCGAATCCATTTAAGGCTATGCATATCGGACACGCTTTGAATGCGATTTTGGCGGACACGATGGCTAATTTGTTGGCGGTTGATGGCGCAATTGTGCATCGAGTGAGTTATCACGGTGATGTCGGAACGCATGTCGGTAAAAGTATGTGGGCGATTTTGCGTGAGATTGACGGCGATGTGAATAAATTGAACGAAATCCCGGCTGATAAGCGAAATGAATTTATGAGCCGCATGTACGTTGAAGGTGCGCGTGCGGCGAAAGAATCTCCAGAGGCAAAGGCAGAAATTGATGAACTAGCCAAGCAATCATTCGTCCTGGATGATCCACTATATAAACAAGTTTACGAAATCTGTAAAAGTTGGAGTTTTGACGAAATTGACTCTAATGTTGGGCGACTTGGAAACGTGCCGATTGAGCGACGTTACGTTGAGAGCGAAACTGAAGAATTGGGAAAATCTTTGATTAAAGAGAAAACTCCAGAGGTGTTTACCAAATCTGACGGTGCGTATGTTTTTAAGGGTAGCAAATACGGCGCGTTTGATAACGTATTCATCGGATCTCATGGCAATGGTCTTTATGGCGCGCATGATATGGGATTGATTCAGTTGAAGTATAAGGATTACCCAGATTTGGACTTATCGATTACAGTAAACGCCGAGGAGCAAGCAGCATACTTCCGTGGCGTGATTGCGGCTAGTGAATTGTCGATTCCGGCTTTGAAGGGAAGATTGTTCAATTACGCGACTGGCTTTGTTAAATTGGCAACTGGAAAGATGAGTTCGCGAACGGGTGAGGTTGTTACAATTGGCTGGCTGTTCGATGAGTTTAAGAAGGCAATTGAAAATGCTGGCGGCGAGCCAACTGACGATGTAATTGCTGGCGCGCTTCGTTATCAATTCTTGAAAGTGAAGATTGGCGGCGACGTCATATTTGATATTAACGACGCGGTAAGTTTGACTGGAAATACGGGAAGCTACTTGCAATACGCCCATGCTCGAGCACGAGGTATTTTAGCTAAATCCGATAAAGAAATTGCCTTTCCGACAGAGTTGTTTGACGAGGATAAGATGCTGGTCAGAAAATTGAGTGAGTACGTGGACGTGGTTGATCGCGCTAAGGAAAGTCTGGAGCCTCATCACATTTGTATGTATTTGTTTGAATTGGCGCAGGAATTTAATCGATATTACGAGAAAAATCAGGTTATTGGTAGCGACAAAGAGACACATCGTGTAGGAATCGTGGCAATTTACGCCGATATTCTTAAGGCTGGATTGGCTATTTTGGGAATCGTGGCGCCAGATCGCTTGTAAAATATACTGTATTAGTATATAATATGAATTCGTGAATGAACGACTAAGTAAACAATTAGACGAACAACCATACACATCATTTGATGATCGATATTTATCTGCTCAGCTATTAACTCCAAGAAGTGATATAGCAGAGAAAAGAGGTGTTAAGCGAGAACCCTTATTAGAGTCGGAGAAGCTTTGTGATATAAAAAATGTGTACGAAAAATCAGATAAGACGTTTGATGATATAGCAGAGGCCGCTAAATCTGTTGCAGAGCTTGTTTGCGAAACGCTTAATTTTAGGTCAACGGGTAATTTTTCAAGTCCGCTTGAAGCGGTAAATATTGCCAAAGACGAAGCTGCTAATTGTTATGGACATACAATCGTTGCGTCAGAATGTTTAGAAAAATTAGGAATTGAACATTTCATTAGTTACGCAAATCAGCATACATTCATCACGCTATTTGATCGTAGTAGTGATAGGTCGTTTATAATAGATGTTTTGACGGAGGAGTTGCGCTGTGAGATGACTGACGCCATTGGCTTTGATGGAATAGATCCAGCTGAGCAGTTGTATTATGGTGAGCTCAGAGCTAATAGTACTTTATATACAGATTTATTATTGCAGAAATTACCCTCGTCCGTTAATAGAAGTGATTTTGTAGCTCGACGAGAATGGTTGATGTTCTCGGATGGTATGAAATATCGAGATGGCTACGGAAGAAATGCACGACTACAGATGCTTACTCTGCCGTCCATTCCAGGTAGATTATTATTGCTAGATGAATATAATGCTCGAATTGATCAATTGAATGGGCGATATAAAGAGGCTGCGGATAAAATAGTAAACTTGTCTGGTATATATTTGGATGTTGATTCTCGGAATGATTTGAAAGAAGCGGATAAATTATGTAGAGAATTAATAAAACAAGGCAGTGGTGATTTGGCTATTCAAGTAGCGTCCGTGGTAAATGATAGTTTGCTGTCGGGAGATTCTTCAAAGAACAGACTGTTTCTTCCTGATGTTATGCGTAAAGTAGTTAAACATGATAGGGATATTGACTTATTAAATGAGGCAATTAGGTTGTACAAGGAAATTATTAATAGTAAATCTAAGTATGATAGCTTGGCTATGGGGAAGTTAAGGGCTGCCGAAAAGTTGCTGAGGTCTATGAAGGCTGCTGGTGTGATTGTGCGCGATGCTACCTGTGATAAAATTAGTGAATAAATATATAATAAAAGGAGTTTTATAGTTATGAAATCTTCAGAATCAACTAAAGGTTCGAAAGTATCAGCTAAGAAATTAGCTTCGAAGAGCGTAAAAGCCGCGGCGAAAGTTGCCGCTCTTAAGGAGAAGAAAATTGCGGGTACAGTGATAAAAGACACTCACATGGCTGGATTTGTTAATTTTATTCGCGAGCAGGGTGTTGTCGGTATGGCGGTTGGTTTGGCAATCGGTACCGCAGCTGGCGATACGGTTAAAAAGTTGGTGACGGCATTTGTTGACCCGTTAGTGCAGTTGATCGTTGGCTCTCAACAAGGATTGCAATCAGCTTCATTTACGGTTGAAATTGCTGGACGTAAAGGCGAGTTTTTATACGGCGCATTCGTTAGCTCGTTAATTACGTTGATAGCCGTTGCATTTGTTGTATATGCAATCATTCACTTCTTGAAACTCGATAAATTAGATAAGAAAAAAGACTAAACCTTAACTAATAAGCGTGCCTACTGATTCTCCGCGGGTTGCGTGGAGAATATTTCCGTCTGTAAGCAAATCACAAATTACAACTGGAATGTGTTCATCCATAGCTAGTCCAATCGCCGCCTTATCCATAACGGCAATGTTAGGATTTGTCAGGGCTTCTTGGTAAGATAAATGATCAATTTTTACGGCGTCAGGGAATTTCATAGGATCTTTATCATAAACTCCGTCGACTTTCGTTGTTTTAATCACGGCGTCGCATTGCATTTCCAGTGCCAGATTTAACGCTGCAGTATCAGTAGTCAGAAACGGTCGGCCGGTGCCGCACGCCACAATAACAATGCGGTTTTTCTTAATATGGCTAATGGCGCGTCGGAAAGTATAGTGATCAATAAATTGATTGACTTCAACTGTGGACAATGCGCGAGTTGGCAATCCTGCGTCGTTCAATACGTCCGCCAGCGCAATGGCATTCATTAGCGTAGAAAGCATGCCGATATTATGAGCGGAAACAGGTTGAATTCCGTGACCGATGATTTGATTACCGCGAACGTAGTTGCCGCCGCCAACCATAATTACAATTTCAGCCCCGTCGTCCAGCGCTGGTCGAATTTGTTCAGCAATCCAGCGAGCGCGTTTTGGGTCAAAACCGCTGGTGAAATCGCCCTGAAGTTGTTCGCCGGAGAGTTTGAGGAGAATACGTTTGGTCATGACACCAGTGTATCATAGCGCGCTTGAAAATAACATAAATGCAAAAGGGAGGCGGCAGTGTAATACAAATTGCGATTTGCTATACAAATATTCGTTTTTTAAGTTAGACAAACTAGACAAGAAAAAGCTAAGACGCTTACGTTTGCTATTTTACTTTCTCCTATCTACAATGTGAGTATAAAGGAGAGAGTAGTGTGAAAGATGGAGTTCGGCGTCCGAGCTATTTACGTAGATCGCAAGAACCTAGCAGTAGTCATTTATTGAGTCGAAATATTGAAAGACCCAGTCAACCGTCGTATAGTTATGGTGAACCGCCCGAACAGAGGCGACAGCGTTTAAAAGAATTGCGGGAACGGTACAGTAAACTACCGGAAACTCCTTTTGCTGACTATGATCTTGGTGGCAAAAAACTACCTGCATATAATCACAAAGCAGATATATTAGACACATTATCGAAAAGTAAAATATCCTGGCTGTGCGGACCGACGGGTAGTGGTAAAACGACACAAACCGCTCAGTATGCACTGGAGCGGTTTGATCGTGTCGTGGTGTTGATGCCGCGGCGGGTTATCGTCGATAATGTTACTGAATATGTCGAGAAGAGTTTGCGTGAACAGCTTGGCGAACAATATCCTAATCACTTGGTGGGCAAGATTCACGGACGTGCCACTGAAGCAACGCCGGACACTAGGCTCTGTTTCATGACTCCAGCAACGTTTACGAAAAAGCTGGAACAATTTTCTAGCGACTGGCAGGACGAGAAGACGCTTATCCTGGTTGATGAAATACATGAAGCCAATTTGGAGATGGAATTTGCTACCGCTCTGGCGACAAAATCGATAGAGAATACCGGCAAATGGCATATGGCTTTTTCTAGTGCCACGCCTGATACAGAAGTTTCTCAGGCGATGTACGAAGATATTAATGGGTCAGAACTACCAGTCGTAACCATTGAGGGTCGGCCGCATGATATTGATATTGAAGAAGATAAGGTGAATACCGTATCCGAAGCCTACCTTGAATATGGTAAGGACTCGAAAAAATCACTAA
Organism: uncultured Candidatus Saccharibacteria bacterium; assembly: GCA_937921475.1. Lineage (GTDB taxonomy): Bacteria > Patescibacteriota > Saccharimonadia > Saccharimonadales > Saccharimonadaceae > Nanosynbacter. Next base: position 250,155 of record CALFPG010000012.1, read on the forward strand.
TCTTTGTTGAAGGTGTGAGGAGCATTGATGAGACCATTGCGTCAATCAAACGTCATACTCGCCATCAATCCGGGAAAATACGATTTTTCAAACTACATTCTGGCATATCAGAAGCTGCGCGCCGAGAGATTTTTACTGCCAAACCAGCAGAAGATGAGTCGTTTGTCATCGTTTCGACCTCGGCTGGACAGTCTGGTATTACCATCCCTGAGGTCGATTTGGTGCTGTCAAATGGACTGACGAAGAGTAAAGAAATTGGTGAAGAGGGCACGGAGGGGTTGCCACCTCGATTGTGTACTCAAGCAGAGCTGATGCAACAGGCGGGGCGGGGCGGTCGTGATATTGATGGCGCTAAGTTTGTATTGGCTCGTCCGATATCTTACGATAAGATTTATTTGCCAGATGAGCTGAAAGGATTTTATGATATTGCGTCCCGTGAACAGCATATTCCACCGGAGATATATCACACGAATATTGTGCGCAACGTTTTGTCGGCTATTCATCTGAATGGTGATTTTGAGGATCTGAACCGATACCTGATGCATCCTGTTGCTAGTAAAAAAGTTATTCAAGAGTCGTACGATTTGCTGGAAACCCTGGAAGCAATTGATGGAGAGGGGCAGATCACAAAAATTGGTGAGTTTATGGATAGTTTACCATTGTCGCCAGAACTTTCTCGGTCATTAGCAGAAATGATTAAGAATGGGGGAAGCTTACGTGAAGTGTTGGCATTATCGGCCATGGCAGCCTCCGTCTCGGGTGGTGGCTTTGCCGCCTGGCATCAACCAAAGGAATTGTTCCAGGAATTTGTCAGCCCCGATACAACAGATGACTTTTTTGCCGAATACGATGCTTTTTTGAAAACCAGAGAGATTTATGACGGCTGTCGTACTGACAATGACGTCTACCTGACTAATGGTATTGATCCCAATAAGGCGGATAATATTCACTATCAATTTAGTAAAATATGTCGGCGCCTGTCGGTTAATCCAAACGATATCGACATGGGTGAACTAAACAGCGAGGAAAAACACAATATATCGGTGGCTTTGGTGCGCGGGTTTCAGGAATTATTGTATACCAAAGCTGGTAGTCGGCGCATTGGACGAACAACAGTCAACCAATACACGAACATTCACACTGGTGAACGTGGTATTTCTGAGTATGAAATTAGTTCGCACAGCTTAGTGCGACGTATGGGCTCGGAGGCGTTGACGTTAGTGCTGGCTTTACCGCGGTGGTATGATGCGCATGATGGTCGTCGATACACACTCAACACAATTTTACCAGTAACCAAGAATCAAGTTGCTCAAGCCTTGAGTAGCAGCGCTGTGTCTGAATCCCTTGGTGATAGAGTTGCTCCTAATGGTGACTTGGTTCGTGTGACGCGGCCGGAAGTCGGCTCGCTGATACTCGGTCCAGAGCGGCAGCAAAAAATCCCCGCCATAACAGATGAGCAAATCGCGCTGATAGTGGACGCAATGAAAAATAAGGCTAATAAACAAGTAAGAGTATTGTTTGATTTACAACATCAGCGAGTTATCACCAAGGGTCAATTGCATCAGGTCCTAGACGGGTCTGCGGTAAATAGTCACAATGTCCATGAGGCGGAGGCTAAGGTTTGGGCTGAAGTGCAGAATGTGTTAACGAGTGAGCAGCAAGAAGCTTTTTATGGTCAGATAAACAGATAACGAGTGTACAATAGATAGTATGAGTAAGGCGAAAAAATATTATGGATCGACCTGGAGATGACTGGACTAGATCCAGTGCGTGATGAGAGGATTCCTTTGATTGACTTTTTAAATTGTTTATGCTATAATAGTGATTATGGAAAAATTAAGCCCGACTCCGAGTGATATAGAGGCGAAGATGCATCAACCTTGCGCCTTGCAAGTGCTTGATAGCGGCGAGCGCTGCGTAGAATTTGGAGGAATTAGCTGCCAGCTGAAATATTATGATTGCGAGCAACCTGGCAACCCGGAAGCTCGCTGCAATGAAATATATGAATATAAATTACCTGCCGATGCTATTGAGCGGGCTAATTTGGGTTTTGATCTAGACGAACTACCGTCATTTATTGGTGTAAAGGGTGGGGCGGCTCGTCAGGTTTTGGAGTCTCTAGTTCATAGCGACCGTCAGTTACCGCCTCCTCGCGATGTCGATTTGGTAATTTTAGAAGAAGTTATTGCTAGTGGCGATTATGATCCAGATGAGATTCGGGCGGTAGCGAGCGATCTTTCAATGCGTTTTTCGCCACGTGATGCAATGAATGGCTATGGCGCGGAGTCTGTACAATCTACTGCCGAGTTTATGAGGCGGCATGATTTTACAATCAATCAAGTGCTCATACACAAGAACAACGGTGCTTGGAGGCTATTGGCTAGCACTCAAGCAGTGTTGGATACTGCTGAGCATATTATTAGACCGACAGTTTTTGAACACGACATTGATTATGGCTATCGAATTGGCAATAAATTAGCCCTCAAGGCAGTGAGGCTTCTGTCTGATATGCAAGTTCAGGGGATTGACTATGCAACCATCAAGAGTGTTCATTGCCAGATGATATTTATGGTGATCCAAGGGGTGATTATTTCATGCAAGCGCTACAGCTAGATAAGGCGTTAGAAGTCAGCGACGAATTGGCCGAACGCTATGTGGAAAATCTAAAGTTTTATGGAATGATACCGTATGGTTGTGAAGATATGAGTGCTATTGAGATGTATTATTATCTAGTGAATGAGACGAATTTTGTCCCGTCTGATGGTGTGCTTGAATCCCTTCGGATTGAAAGAGAAAATCGCCTGAAGCTTGGTGGTGCGGCAAAGTTTGATGACGTTGTTGAAAGGCTATTAAGACAGGTGCCAGAGCGGTTTTCTCGAGATTACTACGATGCCAAAAAGTAGTATAATAAAGATATGAAAGCAAGTTTTAAGCCGAAAAAGATTTTGTGGGTGGATTTGGAGATGACTGGACTAAATCCAGTGCGTGATGAGATTTTGGAAGTGGCGGCAATTGTGACTGATTGGGATTTTAAGGAGATTGCGACGTATGAAGGAATTGTGCGCCACGATTCGGAAAAGTTGGCTAAGTTGTTGGACCGAAATGCTGGTTTTTGGAATGAGCATCCGGAAGCGCGACGTGGACTGGAGGAGCAGAATGAATCGGGCAAACCTTTGGCGGAAATAGAACGCGAATTGTTGGCGTTTTGTGATGAGCATTTTGCAGGCGAGACGAAGATTTTGTTAGCGGGCAATTCAATCCATCAAGATAGGCGATTTATTGACCAATGGTGGCCAACGTTGTCAAAAAGACTACATTATCGTGTGCTGGATGTGAGTGCATGGAAGGTGGTGTTTGAAGGTAAATACGGTAAGAAATTCGCCAAGCCAGAAGATCATCGAGCGCTGGAAGACATCCGCGGCAGCATTATGGAACTTGAATATTATTTGAAAAAGGTAAAGGTATGACACATAAACAATTTGAAGAATTTATCCTAAGCTTGCCGGGTGTGTGGCTGGATTATCCGTTTGGCGAGGATGTCGCGGTATATAAATTTGGTAGAGATAATGACGGTGCAGGGAAAATGGTAGCATTGGTGACGGAAGGCTCAAAGCCGCTCAGAGTAAGCTTAAAATGTGATCCGTTGTTGGCGCAGAATTTACGAGAAAAATACGAAACGGTTTTACCGGGCTATCACTTAAACAAGAAACATTGGAATACAATTATTTGTTCAGGTCAATTAACTGACGAAGAGGTATTTGATTTGGCGAGGCTGAGCTATCGATTAGTCTCAGAGGCTTAATCTGCTTTAATAATTTGATTGATCTGCTTCTGGATATTCTCTAAGTCGCCAGCAGTTTTTACTAGCCATTCGCGCATCTTTTTTGACTTGGTGGACTTGTATACCTTTTTCATCATGTTGATCGTATCTGTTATTTGCACATTCATCTCATGGGCATAGGTAATATCCAATTGCGCGTTCAGAAGGGCTTCGTCCAATTTTTTCTCTAATTTTTCTGATGGATCTAGAGCGAGAATGTCCTTCTGTTTCTCCTTATAATTGATGCCGGTTGCTTGAAGCGCTTCGCCCATTGAGGCATTCGCAGTGGTCAGCACTGCAACCAGAGAACTATTGGTGGTTTGTAAGCTGGTCGAGCGGAACTTATTATTGTATTTTTTGGAAATAGTGAGTAACTTATTAACACGTGATGCAACTTGTGACGGATTAGTATTTGGCATAGAATCTTGCGAAAAAACGAATATCGCAATTAGGGTTATTAGACCGATAAAACTCAAAATAGCGATGATGATTTTGGTCTTTTTATCAAAACCTTCCGCTGGCGGAGGCGTGGCAATTTGATTCAGATAATCGATACCTTGAGGTTGGTTATTCAAATTGTCAGGATACATATTTCTATTTAACCACAAACAATAACAGAGGTAAAGAGTGATATAATAAAAATATGAATGATGCCAAAGAAGAAGTGCGGGCGCGACTGAACATCGAGGATGTGATTGGTGAGTATGTCCAGTTGAAGCGAGCGGGGCGCAATTTGAAGGGTTTAAGTCCGTTTACCGACGAGCGAACTCCAAGCTTTATGGTTAGCCCAGAAAAGCAGATTTGGCATGATTTTTCTTCTGGAAAAGGTGGCGATATTTTTACGTTTGTGATGATGGTGGAAGGAATGGATTTTCGTCAATCGCTGGAGCATTTGGCTCGGAAGGCGGGCGTTGATCTGATTTTGTTTTCTAACGGCGACGGACGAACGGCCAAGCGTCGCGCCAGGGCCAGAGAAGCGTTGAAATTAGCCGCTAATTTTTATCAGCAGAATTTGGTAAAAAATTCGACAGCCTTAAATTATGTGGTAAAAAAACGGCGATTAAATCGACAGACAATTGGCGATTTTTTGATTGGCTATGCGCCGGAGAATGGCGACACGTTGACGAAAGCATTGGAAAAAAGAGGATTTTCTAGACAGGAATTGGCGGACGCTGGCTTGTCGAATCGGTTTGGTGGCGATTTGTTTCGCGGGCGAATGATGGTGGCGTTGAGTGACGGCAACGGAGAAGTTGTGGGATTCACGGGCAGAATTATTCGTGACGATCCGCGCGCGCCAAAATACTTGAACACGCCGCAAACGCTGTTATTCGATAAATCGCGACATATTTTTGGTTTGCATCAAGCCAAGGAAGCGATTCGAAAAAGCGATGTGGCGGTGATTGTTGAGGGCAATCTGGATGTAATTAGCAGTCATCAAGCGGGCGTCAAAAACGTAGTTGCGACTTCTGGAACGGCGATGACGACTCAGCATTTGAAGTCGCTTAGTCGATTAGCAGGGCGGATTCGCTTGGCGTTTGATGGCGATCGAGCGGGAGTTAACGCAACGGAGCGGGCGATCAATTTGGCGCAGGAAGTCGGCGTGGAGTTGGAAGTGGTGAGCTTGCCTGATGGCGTCAAAGATCCAGATGAATTGATCCAAAAAGATCCAGCGCTTTGGCAGGCGGCGATTGATAAATCTCAGCCAGCGGTGGATTGGGTGATTGCCAGATACGCGGAAATGGAGAATTTGAAGTCGGCGGAAGGCAAGCGAAGATTTTCGACCATTGCGCTGAGAATTGTCCGAGGCTTGAAAGATCCGGTGGAGCAAGAGCATTATTTGTCGGTGATTTCTGAAAAAACTGGCGCGTCAATTACCGCGCTGAAGGCAAAATTGTCGAATGAAAAAGTCGCTGAACATCAATTGAAAAAGGCGAAAATTGAGAAAGAAAAACCGACTCCGGTTCAGGATGAAACTGAGGATATGCTGGCGGGGCTGGCGGCGAGTGAAAAATCTGTGCGGCGTTGGTTAGCGGCGGTTTCTGGAGAAATGCTGGATGATGACAACGCGCGGCAGCTGATTGGCTATTTGCGAAAGAATCCAGACGCGGATTTAGGTGAAGTTCCGCTGGACTTGCAAAAAATCGAACAGTATGTGAAAATAGTACAGTTGAAAAGTGAAAGTCGTTACGCCAATTGGGAGCAAAAAAGCTTGGACGAAGAGATGGCTCGGCTAGTCAGACAGATAACAATCAAACATCGCGAAAACAAAAAGAATCAACTATTAACGCAGCTTAGAGAGGCCGAGGCGTCGGGTGATGAGGTTTTGTCTCAGAATTTACGCCAGAGCTTAAATAATCTGATTAAGGAGAAAATGTGAGCGACGATATCGCGACGAAGCCAGTAAACTTAAACGAAGATGATGATTTTGATCCAACGCTTATAGACGAAGAAGAATCGGAAGATTTGGATTCGTTGACAACTGGGCAATATTTGGACGACGTGTCGGATGACTCGGTCAGGTTGTACTTGCGGGAAATTGGTAAAATTCCACTACTTAGTGCTGAAGAAGAAATGGACTTGGCGCGCCGAATTGTCGAAGGCGATAAGAAGGCTAAGGATAAGATGGCTGAGGCGAATATGCGCTTGGTGGTGTCAATTGCTAAGCGATATTCGGGTCGTGGTTTGGACTTTTTGGATTTGATTCAAGAGGGAAATACGGGACTTTTGCGTGCGGTTGAGAAGTTTGATCCGGATAAGGGATTTAAGTTTTCGACTTATGCAACTTGGTGGATTCGCCAGGCAATTACGCGTGCGATTGCCGACCAAGCTCGAACAATTCGTATTCCAGTTCACATGGTGGAAACGATCAATAAATTACTGCGTACTCAGCGACGAATGACACAGGAATTGAATCGCGAGCCGACAATTGAAGAATTGTCTAAAGAATTGGACATGGAGCCAGAGAAAATTGAATATGTCATTAAGATCAAGCAAGATATTTCTTCTTTGGATGCTGGTGTTGGTCGTGACGGTGAAGATGACGACTCTGTATTGCAAGATTTTATCGTTGACGAAGATACGGTTTCGCCAGAAGATTCCGCTTCAAATCAATTGTTAAAAGAGCAAGTTCAGGAAATTCTATCAAGTTTGAGTGATCGCGAGCAGAAAATTGTTCGAATGCGTTTTGGTTTGGACAATGGGAAAAATCACACTTTGGAAGAAGTTGGTCAGGAATTTGCAGTTACGCGTGAGCGAATCCGCCAGATTGAAGCTAAGGCGCTAGCAAAACTTCGCAAGCACAAAGACGCGAAAAAACTTTACGAATATTTGGATTAATTAACACTGTTCGGGCGATTTACAAAAATGGGCGTCGTGAGTTGCGGCGTCTATTTTTTGATGTAATTGCTCGAGGCTGCCGTCGTTAATGATGAAATAATCAGCAATAGCAATTGGTCCACCTTTTTCCAAATTCTCGATTTCTGACCAGTCGCGCTGATCGACTTCGTGCGGTTGCATTGGGCGTTCTATGCGTTTAGCCATTCGTTGATAACGGAGGTATTTTGGTGTAACAATAGCAATAACGACAACTTGCCCAGGAAATTCGTGCTTAAGGAATTTATATTCACTCCAAGTGTATAATCCGTCCAAAACGATTTTATTTTGCCCAGCGTTTATTAAATCGTGGATGTTTTTTATGACGCGTTTGATTACGAAATCTTTGCCTTCACGGCGACGAATTTCTTCGCGGAATTGTTGTTGATTGTCCCAAGTTTTTTCAATTCCAGCCTCGTCCATGGCTTTATAAATAACGCCACCGAAGTAAATTTTTGGAAATCCTTTTTCTGTCAAATATTCGACAGCCGAACTTTTGCCGCTGCCCGCCAGACCGACAAGGGCGATAATTTTGCAGCTATGCTCGCTTGTACTCATGGGGATTATTGTAACAGCTCTTCAGCTGGGTGGCAAACAGGTGTGGCTGCCGGTTGGTTGTGTTGATTCCTGCGAGTAGTTTGTTCTGGAGCTCTTGACTTTGATACGAAACAGTCGTCCCCGGTTAGAATGGTTAATTTACCACGACGATCGCCAGCAGGGCATCCTGAGGGCTGAAGCCGGGCCGCAGTTTATAGCGGTCGCGCGTAGGTATCTTGTGCCGGGGATGGAGATACTCGATTTCTTCGTAACTCTCGCCGTCGAACACCTGCCAGATATCAACAGGAGCGAGCGGTAGCTCATCGCACTTGGGTTTGTAAGTATGAAACGCCTGTAGCAGGGCGAAAATTTCCTCGCCGCTATAGTTGTCGCATCGTCGAGCATGCATGTCATAGGTTGGGTCAGCAGATTGCACCGTGAAGCTATCGCCTCCTCTGGCGACTATTTCCTTGATGAGTTGCTGGCGATCGCTTACGCCAAAGTGTGCCGACTGGATACCGCGCAGCAGTATATTCCGACCCATAAAATGTTGGCGAATTGGTGCTTCAATTGTAGCGGCTATGGTATCAAGCGGGCGGGGTGGGTTGGCATCGTAGCGATATGGATTTTCGGACGTGACGCTATATTCTGGGCAATCAACGTTAATGATGAGCGGTGTCACTTCGCGGTTGCGCTCTGGTGTAGATTCGGTGTTATCGCCACCACCGTCAAGCCGTTCCGGATCATAACCCGGATCGTATTCAAATGTCTTGCCTTCAAACATACTTTTACCCCCCGTGATTTATCGGCCCGCACTGTCTTTTAGTAGCTCGCGCGATATCTTCATTATAGCATTATAATGTGGCCGGCTTGGGCTCTTTGCGATACTGGTCAGTAGCATAATATGCTATCAGGGCGGACAAGGTGGGTGGCGGGTATGGTTGTGCCATGTACTAATTTTAACAATTTGTTGACATTCTTCCAAATAGAGAGTATGTTTGTGATAAGTATTATGGAACCGCTTCATGTACATACTGAAGAGTTACCTCAGGATCCACTTTCTGATTTTAGTATCTGGCGCCGTTTTATAGAATATCGTAAAAAAGTTCAATGGGGTAATATATTAAAACAAGTTGAGGAGCTAGAATCAAATTTTGATCGTAATAAAGCATGGAAAAGATTTGTTAAAGAACCTGTTGTTGATCAGTATGGTCAGGTATGGATGATTTGGGAGAATCCTGCCACTTCGTCATCTAATCCGAAAGATCGATATCAGATATATAAGATGCCAGACGGTAAAGATGAGTTTGATTATGTTTTTATAGATGATCTTTCTATAGTTGATTTTGTGCCTACTTCTATTTCTATATTACAGGGATCGATTTATACATTTTCTGTCGGATTTGATAATTTTGGTGAGGCAGAATTATTGCATATAATAACGAGCGATAAGACAGATATAAATAAGACAAGTGAATACTGTCACCTCTTCAATTACGAAAGGGAAAAGTGGGAGATTCATAGGCGTAGGATGGAACACGATAATGACTCCTACAGTTCTATGAAAGAACTTAGAGAAATCTATGAGAGATACGAGAAATGGCTGAGAAAACAGGGCAATAATTCTTTCAATGCTGAAAAAATATTTAGGGAGAATTATGATAAGTATGGGAGAATACTGCAAAAACTTGGCTCTGTGTCAATTAGAAATCTAACGATAGCCGCTTAAATGCTACAATAGAACTATGAAACGTCTAGTGGTTATTGATGGAAAGTCGGTGTTTTACCGAGGTTATTATGCCATGCCGGGATTGTCGATGGCTGACGGAACTCCAACTGGCGGAGTGTACGGATTTGTAAGTTTGGCAATTGAGCTGATTAAGAAATTGGAGCCGGATTACGTGGCGGTAGCTTGGGATAAACGAGGCACGAATATTCGCAAGCGGCGGGAATTATATCCAGAATATAAAGCTGGTCGCAAGCCAGCGCCAGATGACTTTTACCAGCAAATTCCGATTTTGCACGAGCTGCTTGATGCATTTGGCTGGCCGCTTTATGAAATTGATGATTACGAGGCGGACGATATTATGGGCGCGTTTGCCAGACAAGCGGAATCTCGCGGAATTGAAACGTGCTTGATAACGTCGGATTTGGACGCATTGCAATTGATATCACCGATGACCAAAGTTTACGCTATGAAAAATGGCTTGAGAAATATCGAGGAATTTACGGCGGAACATTTTGAAGAAAAATATGGAATTCGGACAGAACAATTCTTAGATTTGAAAGCGCTAAAGGGTGATTCTAGTGACAATTTACCGGGCGTGCCGGGAGTTGGTGAAAAAACGGCGGTTAAATTACTACAGCAATACGAAACGCTGGACGGAGTTTATGAGCATTTGGATGAGCAAAAAGGCGCGTTGCGAACGAAGCTGGAAAATGGTCGTGAGTCGGCATATTTGACCAAGCAAGTGGCAGAAATTTGGACGGACGCGCCGATTGAGCTGGACTGGGATGTGGCGGATGTTAATGATTGCGACTTTGCGCGAGTAACGGAAATTCTGCAGAAGTTGGAGTTTAATTCGCTGATTGGACGATTGCCAAAAACAATGCAAATGGCGGAAAATGAAAAAAAAGAAGAACCGAAGTTGGATATTCCACGAATTGAAAAATTGCCCGATATGCCGATGTTTGAGGCGGAAAATATAATATATATCGATTCGTCGGAGCCTGATGTAATTTACATAAGCTCAAATCCTGAGTCAGCGTGGATGGCGAAAATTAGCGAAATTAGTCAATCTATGTGGCAATTACTGGCGCAGGGAATTGTGATCGCGGCGGATGTTAAGCAGTTATATCATACGCTGGATAATCATGGCGTAGCGGTGCGTTTTCATGAAGTTTGGGATGTTGGGCAGGCGGCGTTTTTAATTGATTCGCTGAAACGCGACCGTAGTCTGAATGCATTGTCTGGTGATTTTTCTGACGACAATTCCGCGCCTTATCAATTGGCTCGCTTGCATAAAATTTATCGTGAACAAAAAGTTTACATGTCGAACAATTCGCAAATTGCGCGTGTGGCTTACGAGTTTGATTTTCCAGTAATTTGGGCGCTATTCCAGATGGAAAAACGCGGGATGAAGTTGGATGATACGCTATTAAAACAGATGGGCGATGAGCTGGCGGCGGAAGTTGGTGAGCTTGAACAACAAATGTATTCCATGGCGGAATACGAGTTTAACGCGTCTAGTCCAGCGCAACTTTCTGAGGTTTTGTTTACCAAATTGCAATTACCAACCGCGGGCATAAAAAAGGGAAAAACTGGATATTCAACAGGTCAAAAAGAGTTGGACAAATTACGTGGACAACATCCGATTATCGAGTTGATCGAGCGATATCGAGAATTGACCAAATTGATCAGCACGTACATTGAGGCGTTACCAAAATTGATGGCGACTGATGGGCGAATTCACACTACGTTTAATCAGGATGTAACCAGCACGGGGCGGCTGAGCAGTACAAATCCGAATTTACAGAATATTCCGGTGCGGACTGAACTGGGTAGGAAAATTCGCCAGGCGTTTGTTCCGAGTGATGGTAAAGTTTTTGTCGGCGCGGATTATTCACAATTTGAATTGAGGCTGGCGGCTGTGCTGGCGGGTGACGAGAAGTTGATTGAAGACTTTAATAGCGATGTTGATATTCACGCAAAAACGGCGGCGGAAACATACGGAATATCGATTGACGAAGTAAGCAAATCTCAGCGTCGAGCAGCGAAAGTGATCAATTTTGGTGTACTTTACGGAATGAGCCCGCACGGTTTGGCGGCGGCTACGGGAATGTCATTTACAGAGGCGAAAAAGTTTATTGATCATTATTTTGAGGTGCGAAAACCGATTCGTCAGTACTTGGATAAAATTCTAACTCAAGCGCGAGAACAGGGATTTGTTGAAACGTATTTTGGCAGGCGACGACCAACGCCTGATGTAAAATCGAGCAATTTTATGGTGCGATCTTCGGCGGAAAGGGCTGCGATGAATATGCCAATTCAAGGCACGGAAGCGGATTTGATGAAATTAGCGATGATTCGGCTGGAGGATAAATTGTCAGGCTTGGCTGATGCGATTTTACAGGTTCATGATTCGATTTTGGTGGAATGTAAACCTGAAGACGTCCAGAAAGTCAGCGAGATTATGAAAGCGGAAATGGAAGGCGTTTGTCCAGAATTGCCAATTAAGTTGAAGGTTGATGTTGGCACGGGCGCAAATTGGGGTGAAGTATAGAAAATATGGTATAATTATGCCATGAAATACACTCAACGACGAAATTCATTTTCTCGATTTGTACCAATTTTGCTGGTTATTGTTATCACGGTTGTGGCGGTAGCAGCGGTTATTGCGATTGGTCGAGCATTATTTGGCAAAAACGATTCAGGTCAAACAACGGATCAGAATGTTAACGTAGGACAAGTTGCTTTGTTGTCGACGGACGTGGGAAGTGCGGTTCGATTGACAGTGCGCGGGCCAATTGTAGCGAATGAGAATTTCCGCTCATATAGCATCACTATTTCGCCAGAATCTCGCGAAATGACAACGTACGAGGGATATTTGGATAAGCCAATTGCGCAGAAAAGATTGGACAATAACAGCAAGGCTTATACGGAGCTGGTTTATGCGCTTGATAAGCGAAAAATGATGGAAGGTACGCCGCTAACTGAGCAGCAAAATGATTTGCGGGGAATTTGTGCTAGCGGTAAAATTTACAAATTCGAAACTTTGAAGGATAATTCCGTTGTGAAGAGCTTGTGGACGTCGGATTGTAGCGGCTCTAAAGGCTCGGCGCAAGCTAACGTGAACGAGATTTTGGATATGTTTTTGAAGCAAATTCCTGACGGCAAAAAAATGGCGGCTGGAATTGGTTTAAGTCAAGAAGAAGCTTTGTTTAAGCTGTAGGATTTGCCGAATGCCTGAGCTACCTGAAGTTGAGACAGTTCGTCGAGGTTTAGCGGATTTGCTGCCAGGTCAGGCTGTTGTGCGAGCGACAGTATTTGATTCGCCAAAAAGCTTTCCGAATTCACCCACTGACGTTCAGCAATTTTTATACGGTGCGCATGTAACGGCGGTGCGACGTCGCGCAAAAGTACTGATGATTGATCTTGATACGCGTTATTCGCTGGTGATACATCTTAAGATGACTGGGCAATTGATTTTTCGTGGGGCTAATAGTTTTGCTGGTGGTCATCCGAATGATAGCTTGATTGGTGAATTGCCGGATAAGTCGACACGAGTACAGATTGATTTTACGGATGGTTCGCACCTGTTTTTTAATGATCAGCGTAAGTTTGGCTGGATGAAATTGATGCCGACCGATGAGATAGAAAATTTGCCATTTATGCAGAAAGTTGGGCCGGAACCGCTTGATAAAAAAACTAAGGCGATAGATTTTATTAAGCGAATTCGTCGTCGGCAAAATTCGATGATAAAGCCGGCATTTCTTGATCAGTCGGTGATCGCTGGGGTTGGTAATATTTACGCTGATGAAGCTCTGTGGGCTGCGAAAATTCACCCCCAAACGCGAGTTAAAAACGTTAGCGATAAACAATTAGAAAAACTATTTCATGAACTGCGTCAGATTCTACAATTAAGCATTGATCAGGGCGGTTCGACGGATAAAAATTATGTTGACGCTGAAGGTAGAAAAGGTAATTATTTGACATTTGCGCACGTATTTCGTCGGGAAGGTCAGCCGTGCCATCGACATCCTGATCAAGAGATTGTAAAAATGAAAGTTGCTGGTCGTGGCACTCACATTTGTCCAGCCTGTCAGGTGGAAATCAAGTGATTTATCTTCTTTATGGCGAAAACGAATTCGAAAAGCGGCAAGCGATTGCCAAGCTGATTGGCGATGAAAAAGCGACGCGACATGATGGCGAAGATTTGACGCTGGCTGGAATGCGGGAAATAGCAATTGGGCAGACGCTGTTTATGAACTCGTCGGTGTATTTGATTTCAAGATTGAGCGAAAATTCTGAGATTTGGTCGCAGCTTCCAGATGTGAAGTTTGATGATGACAGGACGATTATTCTGGTGGAAGATAAAATTGATAAGCGAACAAAAACGTATAAGTGGCTGCAGAAAAATGCCAAAGTTCAGGAGTTTTCACCGCTTAGTGATCGTCAAAAACAGCAGCTTTTAAAGTGGTGTGCAGCGGAGGCGAAGGCTCGTAGGTGTGAATTAACGAATCGTCAAGCAGAGATAATTGTCGATCGTTTGGGATTTGATCAGTTGCGACTGAGTAACTTTTTGGATCAATTAGCGCTGGCGGAAAAAGTGACGGATGATTTAATTGACAACTTTATACCTTTGGCGAGGCCGGAAAATGTGTTTGATTTGTTTATTTCGGCGCTGGCGGGTGATTATGATAAGGTCCACGACATAATTAGTTATTTGGAGTCGGAAAGTGGCGTTGATGGCGCCTATCAGACAATGGGATTACTTGCCTCGCAGGCAACTAACTTGACGGCGTTGGTTTTGGCTGGCGGCGACAGTAAGTTGGTGGCTTCGGATTTTTCAGCTAGTCCGTATGTTTTACGAAAATTGGCGTCTTCAGCAAAAGGTGTCGATAAGGAAAAACTGAAGAGGATAAATGACGCGCTGCTTCGGGCGGACTTACAAATGAAAACAACCTCTGTAAATCCGTGGCTGATTGTGGAGGCGGCGCTGGTTGGAATTGGAAAATAAAAATACCCCAGTTAATTCCGGGGTATTTTCTAGTAATCTTTACAGATTATTTTTCAGATTTCTTAGCAGCTGGCTTCTTTGCTGGAGCTTTTTTAGCAGCAGTTTTCTTAGCTGTTGCTGGCTTTGCGGCTGGTTTTTTAGCGGCTTCTAATGTAACACCTGCTTTTTTAGCAATTTTGCTTAATGCGCTCTTTCGGCGAGCAGCGGTATTTTTCTTAATCAAGCCTTTTTTAACAGCGGTGTCGATTTCGCTTTGTGCTGCAGCAAGAGTTTTTGTGCTTGGTTCTGCAGAGAAAGCTTTAACAGCAGTCTTAATGTCTTTTTTAATGCTGATGTTTCGCTCGCGGCGCTTTAGGGTTTGTTTAGCACGCTTGATGGCGGATTTGATGATTGGCATGTTTCTCCTTTACCTCTATAGATTTGTATCGCTAATCAGGAAGAATTATACAGAAAATAGCATAAATTGTAAAGAGGCGGCTTAGATATTGACTTTATGGTACTGCTTATGGTATAGTGATGCCAAGCGTAATTACAAAAAACAAACATAGGAAAAATCATGTCAAACGGATCAGCAAAGCAAAAAGTAATCCAGAGCATCAAGGATGTAACTAATATTTTAGTGACGGTGAGTTCTAGCCCATCAGTCGACGAATTGTCGGCAGCGTTAGGATTGACGATTTTCCTCAATAAACTAGGGAAGCACGCTACGGCTGTGTTTAGCGGCGACATTCCGCCAGCAATTACGTTCTTGAATCCTGATAAGACGTTTGAGCAGACTGCAGATTCTTTACGTGATTTTATTATTGCTTTAGATAAAGAGAAGGCTGACCATTTGCGCTATAAAGTTGTTGACGATGCCGTAAAGATTTTTATTACGCCATATCGCACGACGATTACCGATAAAGATTTGGAATTTTCACAAGGCGATTATAACGTTGAGCTAGTCCTGGCGCTAAATGTTGAAAATAGTGAAAGTATTGATACGGCTTTGACTGCGCACGGTAAGATTTTGCACGATGCTACGGTTGTGGCTATAACAGCGGGCGACGTAAAGAGTGGTCTGGGCTCTGTTGATTGGCACGAATCTAATGCTAGTGGCGTGAGTGAAATGGTTGTTGAGCTTCTTGATGACCTGAAAACGCCGAAGGTAACTCTGGACGAACAGATGGCGACGGCTTTGCTTACGGGAATTGTGGCGGTAACTGAGAGGTTTAGTAATAGCAATACGTCATCAAAGGTTATGACTACAGCTGCAGAACTTATGGCGGCGGGCGCAAATCAGCAATTGGTGGTTTCAAAGATTGCAGAGAGCGAAGTAGAGGACGAGCCACAGAAGATTGAAAAGATCGAAGAAAAATCTCCAGAAAAAGAAGAAGCTTCAGAGGATAAAACTGAAGAAGTAGAGAAAGACGAGGAAACCGTACACGCGGACGGAACTTTGTCGATTAGCCATGAAAAGAAGGGCGATGTCGATGAAGTAGCTGAACAAACAGCGAAGGAAAAGCAAGAAGAGTCTGCTAGGATTGCTGAAGAAAAATTGGCTAAAATTGAGCCGATAAAGAAAGAACCGCAAGCCGAGGAAGAAAAGCCTAGCGAAAAAATAGTTTCAAAGGGCGAACTTTCTTTTGAGGAAACTCCACTGATGGGTGGCACTCTGAACGCGACGACTACACAGGCTGCCGAGGATAAGATTAGGGAATTAGCTAGCGATCAAAATAAAACCATTTTAACGCACGGTAAATACGTGGGTGATAACACGCCGTCGTTTGGCGATACTCCGTTAAATGCAGCTATGGGCGCGTCTGATGAACCGCCAAAGATTGATCCGTTCGCGACAACTAACGCTGCTGAGCAAAAATTGTCGACAATACCTGTTGCGCCGCAATCTGAAGAGTCGATTATTTCGGCAATTACCAACGACACGAATCAATTGAATAACCCAGTAGCGCCAGCTCCGAGTCAGCCGATTGCGCCAATTGAGCCAGCAATAACAAATCCTGAAAATAGCATTCCAGGTTTCGATTTGCCAATGCCGCCAGCAATGCCAGATTTCGACGCTTTGCCACCAATGCCGCCAGCGCCTACAGGTGTTGATGTAAATGGATTGCCACAGATTGCACCGCTAGGGGTGGCGCCTGAGCTGGTAGCCGCTCCGCAAGCTCCAGCGCCTGCGCCGATCACTGCGATGCCAACTCAGCCAGCTCAAAATGCAGATTTCAATCCAGCGCAATTCCACATCCCAGGACAATAGTTGATGGACGAAGTGATTATCATAGATAAACCCCAGGGAATGACTAGCTTTGGGGCGGTGGCACGCTTGCGACGAGTTTTATCTAATCAGGCGGGAAAGAAGGTGAAGGTTGGCCATACAGGTACGCTTGATCCGTTTGCTACTGGGCTAATGATTATTGTGACTGGAAAGAAATGCCGCGAAGCTGAAACTTTCACTAAGTTAGATAAGTGGTACGAGGCGGAAATTATTCTGGGCAAGAATAGTTCGACAGGTGATCCGGAAGGCGAAATTACTGATGTGTCTGATTATGAGCCAAGTTTGGAAGAAATTCAGCAGGTAATTGGTCAATTTGTGGGAAAAATTGAGCAGACGCCGCCGATTTTTAGCGCAATAAAAATTAATGGTGAAAGAGCGTATAAATTGGCGCGCGAAGGTAAACAAGTTGAGATTCCTAAGCGTGTGATAGAAATTTACTCATTGGAGTTATTGGCATACGAATATCCCAAATTAAAGATCAGAACTCACGTTTCAAGCGGAACTTATATTCGAACGTTGGCGGTGGATATTGGCGAGAAACTAGGGACGGGCGCGTATTGTGAGAATTTGCGTCGTACGAAAATTGCCGACTATTCTATTGACGCCGCAAAGACTCTGGCGGACTTTGGTATTACTAGCTAATTGCAAAAAACAGAGAAGCTTGGTATAATTACAGAGCTATGATTAGCAAAGAGAATAAAGCGAAAGCAATTGCTTTGACTCAGGTCAATAAAAACGACGTCGGTAGCCCACAAGCTCAGGTGTCAGTTTTGACGGCTCGTATCAAAGAAGTCACAGAGCATTTGAAGGCGAATAAGCACGACTTCATGGCTCGTCGCGGCTTGATCCAAATGGTTGGTAAGCGCAAGCGTTTGCTGAAATATTTGGAGCGAACTGATTTTGAGTCTTACAAAGCAGTTGTTGCCAAATTAGGTTTGCGTAAATAATTTACGTTAAAAACTGCTTAAATCCCCTTTGACGAAAAGGGGATTTTTGTTGTTCTGGCTATTTTTTCAATTTGGCGATAATCACATCTCGTCCGTCGTTTGCTCCGCCCAAAGTGCAGGAATAAAGAGTTAATTGCGGCTGATCTGTGCGCTGTTCGATTTCCACGGCATCTGGTTTAACGCTTTGTTTTTCGCCGATGACGTAATTGTAACGCACGCCGTTATAGTCAATGATAATTTCATCGCCGACAGTTAATTTATCGATATTATAAAAAGGTGATTTTCTGAGTGTCTGCTGAGGAGTCAGGCCCATAATAAAGCGGTGTGCAGATAAGACAAAATTGCCGCCATCTTTTGGGTTGCCGTTTTCTGGTTTACGCCACCACGCGCCATGTTCCATTGTTTCGGCGCCGCCAGTACTGTAGGGCAAATTTATATCGATTTTCGGTATGTAAAGTCGATTTTCGGTAATTTTATTCTCAGTTTTAGTGATGAGCTGAGTGGTGTGGTTGTCTTTTGGGTTGATGTTTTGCGACAAAATAAGGGGCGTGCCGATGAGAACAAGCAAATAGACTCCGCCAAGAATCATTAAGATTGCGATTATAGTTAAGATATAGCTTTTCCAGCTTTTCTGGCGATTTTTTACTGAATCTAGCTGAAGTGACATGAATAAATTATAACACACTCATCTGTTAATAAGGTTATGTTAAGCGCGCTAGCGGCTGGCGTTTGGGCTGAGTTTTAGTATAATATAAGGAGCAATTTGTAACGCGGAAGTGATAGAGATGAGACGACTAAATTGCCAAGTAATTTCATCCCTGTTACTACCGCAAGAAAGGAGTTCTTTATGAGTATTATCAATCCAAGCGGCAAGGAGATTTTTAGTGTTACCACTGATTTTTGTGGTCGGCCGCTGACCTTAGAAGTAAATCGTGTCGGTTTTAGGACGACTGGTAGTGTTTTGGTGCGCTATGGCGACACCGTAGTTTTGGGTAGCGCTCAGGTCAGTCCGCGTCCAGTGCAATTGGATTATTTTCCATTGTCGATTGATTATGAAGAAAAGTTTTATGCTGCAGGTAAGATTTCTGGCAGCCGATTTATCAAGCGTGAAGGTCGTCCAAGCGATGAAGCTGTGTTGATTGGTCGATTGATTGATCGTCCGATTCGTCCGCTTTTCCCGAAGGGTTATCGTCAAGAAGTGCAAGTTGTTGCAACTGTTTTGAGCATGGATCCGAGTTTCCGTCCAGATGTGATTGCGATGATCGCTGCGTCTAGTGCGTTAATGTTAACTGGCACGCCGTTTGACGGTCCAGTGTCTGGTTTGCGCGTGGGTCGAGTGAATGGCGAATTTAAGGCGTTCTTGACTCTGGAAGAGCGCGAAAAGTCGGATCTTGATTTGGTTGTGGCTGGTATTGAAAGCGGTATAACAATGGTCGAAGCTGGTGCTAAAGAAGTTTCAGAAGATGTAATTGTTGATGCGATGGCATGGGCTCACCAGATGATGCAGCCAGCAATTGCTTTGCAGCGCGAATTGGCGGAAAAAGTTGCGCCAGCACAGCAGGAATATGATCTAATTTTGCCAGATGAATCAATTCAGCAAACGGTTAACGTGTGGGTTGATGGGAAATTTGGTGAGAAAATTCGTCGCCCATATCCAGAGCGTAATGAAATGATTAGCGAAATTCGCGCTGAATTTCATGAAGCGATGGCGGAAAAATTGGGACTGGACGAGGAAGAATATAGCGAAGTTCGTGGCGATTACGACGAAGCGTTTACTTTGGCTTTACATAAAGATGTTCGTCGGGGAATTGTCTCTGAACGAGTTCGTCCTGACGGTCGACAATTAACTGAGATTCGTCCGCTCAGCTCGGAAGTCGGATTCTTGCCGCGCGCTCACGGTTCCAGCTTGTTTACGCGTGGCGTGACTCAGGGAATGAATATTGTGACTTTGGCGCCGCTTAGTTATTCGCAATTGATTGACACTATGGAAATTACCGACGGTGAGCGACGTTATATGCATCATTACAATGCGCCGGGCTATACGGTTGGCGAGGTCAAGCGAATGGGTAGTCCAGGTCGACGTGAAATTGGTCACGGATACTTGGCGGAACGCGCTTTGCTCCCAGTTTTGCCAACTGAAGAAGATTTTCCATACGCTATTCGCTCAGTTACTGAGATTATGAGCCAGAACGGTTCGACTTCGATGGCGGCGACTTGTTCTAGCTGCTTGGCGTTGATGGATGCTGGTGTGCCAATTTCGGCTCCAGTGAGTGGAATTGCTATGGGCTTAATGATGGACGGCGATACTCCGTATGTATTGAGTGATATCGCTGATGCTGAGGACTTTGCTGGTGATATGGACTTTAAGGTGACCGGGACCTCAAAGGGCATTACGGCTCTTCAAATGGACATGAAGGTTCATGGTTTGCCAGTGGCGATTTTACGTCAGGCAATTGAGCAGAGCAAAGCTGGCCGAGCGCACATTTTGGAGCATATGCTCAGCGTTCTTCCAGAACCTCGTAAGTCGCTCAGTCCGTATGCGCCACGAATTGAGAAGATTAAGATTGATCCGGATAAGATTGGCGTGATTATTGGTAAGGGTGGTGAGACGATCAATAAGATTACCTCGGAAACTGGCGCTGAGATCGATATTAAAGAAGATGGTTTGATTACTGTGGCTAGCCCAGACGGCACGTCGATTGAAAAGGCTATGAACTGGATTAAGAGTCTGATCGAGGAGCCGGAAGTCGGCAAGATTTACGAAGGCAAAGTTGTCGGTATTAAAGATTTTGGCGCGTTTGTGAATATACTTCCTGGTGTTGACGGAATGGTTCATATTTCGAAATTGGCGGAACGTCGAGTTGAAAAAGTGACTGATGTCGTGAAAGAAGGTCAAACTGTTCGCGTGAAAATCACTGGAATTGACGAGCGCGGTAAGATTAATTTGACGATGATTGGTTTGTAAATATATAATAGCGAAAGCGTAATTTTAGGAGGAAATTTTATGGACAATAGTAACAACAACAAACCCCAAACACCGCCTCAGCCACAATTCCAGCAGGCTCCACAGCAGCCTCAGGTTCAGCAGCCTCAACCACAACAACAATTCCCACAACAACCAGTCATGGGAACTCCATACCAAATGCCACCAAAAAAGAAAATGAGTAAAGGTGCCAAGTGGGGAATCATCGGCGGAATAATTGGACTAGTCGTAATTATCGTTGGCGTAGTCCTAGCCGTCTTGCTACTAAGTGGTCCAAGCAAGGCGGATTATAAAGACCTGCTTTCACAGTTTACCGGTCTTGATGTAGGAGATGCTTTTATAAGTGAGAATGGTGCTGGCACTAAAAACACAAAAGATAAAATATATAAAGCCATCGAGAAAATCAATAATCTTAATAAGAAAATGAGCTCTCATAAAGCGCTTCGCGATAAGGATGTGAAGGCGGCGTATGATAAATATGTGGATAGCTGGAATAATGGCGCGAGAGAGTATCTAGAGTTTCTGGTTATTCTTACAGAAGACAAGACTTATGAAAAGTGCAAATCTCCTGATGTAAGTAAATACCTCCGAGAATCTAAAGAAAATTTCGAGAAGCGTCTGGATTCCGAGACAAAAGACTGTATAGATTATTTGGATAAGATGTCAAAATCTGAAAATAAGCTAGCCTCCAAATATGGTAAGGACTGGAAGAATTATTACACAGAAATGAAGCAGTATTATGTGGCAATTGTAGAATATGCTAAAAATACAAAATCAAGATCATCGCTACCAAAAGCACCAAAGACTCCAAAGACAGATTTCAATACTGACGCTGTAGAAAAATGGAAAAAGGCTATTGATGATTTTGAGAAAGTTTTGGAAGAAAAAGCTAATAAATAATCTGTAGCTAAAAATAAAGCACCCTGAGGAATCGGGGTGTTTTTATTTGACTATAACTAAGCTATAGCGATATAATGACAAAAAGTATAAAAGTCAGGAGACTACTATTTATGGACGACAACAGCAATAAATCACAGCCCCAAACACCGCCTCAGCCACAATTCCAGCAGGCTCCACAGCAGCCTCAGGTTCAGCAGCCTCAACCACAACAACAATTCCCACAACAACCAGTCATGGGAACTCCATACCAAATGCCACCAAAAAAGAAAATGAGTAAAGGTGCCAAGTGGGGAATCATCGGCGGAATAATTGGACTAGTCGTAATTATCGTTGGCGTAGTCCTAGCCGTCTTGCTACTAAGTGGTCCAAGCAAGGCGGATTATAAAGCTGCTGTAGACAAAGTGAACGATACAATCGAGATATACAATAAGGCAGCCTCGTCGCTTTCGTACATCTCCACTTCAGAAACTGAGACTTCATTGAAATCCAATCGTGATAAGCTCACTAAAACAAAGAGCGAAATTAATGACAGATTGACAGAGATAGGTAAGATGAAGGCCGTCACTGGTGACAAAGAGGTTCGCGAAAAGTATGAGGCTCTAAAGAGCAAACTAGAAAAGTTCAATACAGCCGTAGATGCTTTTGGAGAAGTATACGAGAAGATTATGCCGGTGATAATTGAATTTTCTGACGGCAGAAATAGCTCTAACTTTTCTAGCGTAGAAAGCACAATTAGGAAGGCTCGACAGAATCTTAAGAATGTTGACGCTAAGAACGAAACTAATAAAAAGTTTATTAGAGATTTCACTACCAAGCTAGAAAAAGTCGAAGAGATGCTACCGAAGGTTGTAGAAATGAAGAGTGATTATAAAAAGTATGACTCCAATTACATGAGTGAATTTTATGACAGTCTTACTGCGATTCAGAAGCCTATTAATGAATGGACATCAGGAATACAGAAGCTGGCAGAAGAGGGTGAAATTCGCGATGAATTAAATAACCTAGGAACTATACTGGTAAACAAGGTAAATAAATAGTTTTACTAAATATCAGAAGCGCCTCGTTTCTTGCGGGGCGTTTTTTGATAGAATAAATATATGGACAAGCAGGCTAAACTGGACGCGTTGGCGGAAGAAATTGTAAAAGAGAAGGTTTGCTCGGATTTGGCAGATCAGGCGACGCAATTAGTTATGGGCGATGGAAATCCTGATGCTGATATCGTTTTTATTGGCGAGGCGCCGGGGAAGAATGAAGATTTGCAGGGCAAGCCGTTCGTTGGCGCTGCGGGAAAATTCCTTGATGAAATGCTAAAGTCTGCCAATTTACAACGGTCAGATGTATATATTACCAATATTGTTAAGTATCGACCGCCGAATAATCGCGACCCATTGCCAGAGGAAAAGCGTCAATTTTGGCCATATTTACTCAGGCAACTAGAAATCATCCAGCCAAAGGCTATTCTGACCTTAGGGAGGCACAGTGGCGGCGGATTTATTCCGGGATTGCAGATCAGTAAAGAACACGGTCGCCCACGTAAAGTGCGTCTACATGATCTAGAATTCGTAGTGATTCCGTTATATCATCCAGCCGCTGCGCTTTATAACGGCGGTATGCGTCAGACTTTAATTGACGATTTTATTCAGGCTGTGGAATTTGTGAAGAATAATAGCGGCACTTAATTAGACTATTTTCTTGCAAAAGTTTCCCAGACGTAGTATAGTGGATAGTCGATATCTATTATATCTAAGTCGAGAAAGGGTTTGTATGAGATTATCGGGAGCTGTTGAACAGGCGTGCTGCATTATGGCAATTCTGGCGGATCCGAAAAGGACGACGCCAGTAACTAATGATGCGCTGGCGGAAAAGATGCTGGTTTCGCCGACGTACTTGAAGAAAATTAGTCGGAAATTGGTAATAGCAAAGCTAATCACTTCAACTCAGGGAACTGGCGGCGGATTTATTTTAGCGAGAAAAATGAACGAAGTTACGCTGCATGATGTTGTCCTTGCAATTGAAGGAGAATCGCCATTTTTCCAACCTCAGGGAATTATTGAGAGAGTTTTTCAATCGCGTCCTCGTCAGGTGGAAATTGGCATGAATATGATAGAAAAGGTTTTTTCTGAAGCGCAGGAAAAGTGGAGTGAATATTTGAAAACTGTGACGCTGGAAGATGTAGCAAAGGAGGTTACACATGATTAAAAATAAGATGTTACGAGCCGAGTGGAAACATTTGTTTAGTAATAAAATATTGCTGATATCCATGGCTGTGATTTCGTTTATCCCAATTTTATATAGTGGATTTTTCTTAGGTTCAATTTGGGATCCGTACGGACAAACAAAAAACTTGCCGGTGGCGTTTGTGAATGAAGATAAGGGCGCCAGCTTAAATGGCAAATCGCTGAATGTAGGCGAATCTGTCGAGAAAAAACTGAAAGATAATCACGATTTGGGTTGGGAGTTTGTCAGTAAACAACAAGCAGACGAAGGCGTGAATAGCGGGCATTTTTATGCAGTGGTAACTATTCCGTCCGACTTTTCGCAGAAAGTGTCATCAATTACCGAATCTGAACCCCAGTAAGCGGTTATTAATTTTACGACCACGCCAGCGAAAAACTACATCGGTTCGCTAGTCAGCAATCAAGCTGCCGCCAAGGTTAAATCTTCGGTGTCTGAGCAAATCACTCAGGCGTACGCTAAGGGAATTTTGGAGAATTTGGACAAGCTTGGAATAGGGTTGGACGCGGCAGCTAACGGCGCATCAACTTTGCACGACAGATTAGGGCGATTGCAATCTGGCACACAAACATACGCTAGCAGCGTTAAGCAATTAGCGGTAAATCAGCAATCCTTGACTGGCGGATTGGCGCAACTCAGCGACGGTTCTCGTAAATTGCAGGCGGGATTGGGGCAATTGTCGAACAATTTGCCGACCGAATCTCAATTGTCGCAATTATCTGACGGAATGAAACAATTGCAATCGGGAATAAATCAATTAAATGCCAGCGTGAGTAACCCATCGCCAGCGCTCGTGGCTCAGCAAAACAAGGTAGAAACGGAAGCGCAAACTTTGGCGCAAACAATGCGAGCTTCGGAGTCCGACTTGTCGGCGGCGGGCGATACTTTGCGGACTTTGGGCACGCAAGCAGCCGCTCCTGGTGGCAATTCTACGACGACGATAAGTTTGTCGCAAATCAGCAATATTTCTCGAGCATTCACAGAAATTCAGACAATTATTGAGCAGACGAGGACGCTACGTGACGATCTTCAAGCGCTAAAACAGCAACTATCAGCGCAACAAACGCAGCTTCAGGCTGGAGTTTCTGTATTGAATAACGGCGTCAATCAATTGGCGCCAAACGCAATCACCGCATTTAACGGCTATAACAGCGTGCGATTTGCGAATAATCAATTGTTGGCGGGCTCGGCAAGCTTAACAAACGGCTTAAGCGAAGCAAAATCGGGCAGTCAAAAATTGGCGAATGGCGCGAGTTTATTAGAAAGTCGCTCGGGCGCGTTAATTGACGGAACTTCACAACTGGCAAGCGGCGCGGATACGCTGGCGAATAAATTGGCGGACGCTTCTAATCGCATAAAAATTCAACCAACTGGCACTACGACTCAGCAGCAAATTGCAAATCCAGTGAAGTCGGAGATGATTGAAAAAGGCAATGTTCCAAACTATGGCTACGCTTTGTCGCCGTATGTTTTGTCGCTAAGTTTGTTTGTTGGAGCGATTGTCCTGAACGTTATTTATCCGATTCGCAAAACTTTTTCTGATCAGGAAAGTGCGATTCGTTGGTGGCTATCTAAAGCTTCGGTGGCTGGCGTGGCGGCCTTTATGCAAGCAACGATTTTGATGTTGGTGATGGTGTTTTTCTTAGGGCTAACTCCAGAGCATCCAGCGCATTTCATCGGGGCAATTTATCTGACATCGTTTGCGTATATGTCGATTGTGTCGCTTTTGGTGATTGTTTTGGACAATCCAGGGCGATTCCTGGCGATGGTTCTTTTGGTGCTCCAATTGGGCTCCAGCGAAGGAACATTCCCAATCCAAACTGCCAACGGATTTTTCCAAGCAATTAATCCGCTAGTGCCGATGACTTACTCGATTCGCGCATTGCGCCAGGCTATTTCGGGCGGGCTAGATAACGCATTTTACGGCGGCAGTATGTGGGTTTTGGCTGGATTCTTGTTGATGGCTAATTTATTGACAATCGGCTTCTTCGCTTATCGTGGCAAACGTAAATTCGCACACACGTCTGTGGATGGCGACGATTAATTGACCTCTGTTGTAAAACGTTGTTCTTTGACAAAAAATGAGCGGTTTGCTAATATAAGAGTACTAACTAGAGGAATTTACATCAGTTCACCTCTATACCTGGTTTTTGAATTATATTGTAATAAAAAAGGAGTATAACAATATGGGTCAGCGGCGACTAGCAACACCGCAAAAAGACGACGCCAACAAGCGTCCGCAGTCAAAGAAAAGTAACAATGCAGTTTTGAATAGCACAACTACTCGTAAGGGTGAGGTTTTCCGAGCTCAGCGACGAACAAGCGAGAATGTTAATCTCAGGGCTTCACAGCACTTGATTGATATTCCGGTAAACAAGTCGGTTTATAACGGATATGGCGGTGAGCAATTTAGTGCCAAAATGCAACCAAAACCTGTTCGCGGCGGTCAGCCAAAACTTCGGATTATTCCGATTGGTGGCGTGGGTGAAATGGGAATTGGCAAGAATATGAACGCCATCGAATATGATGATGAGATTATCATCGTAGATATGGGTTTTCTGTTCCCGGGCAGCGATTATCCAGGCATCAATTACATCACGCCAGATATTACTTGGTTGGAAGAGAATAAGCATAAAATTAAGGCGCATGTTTTTACGCACGGACACCTTGACCACATTGGCTCGTTCCGTCACTTCATTCATCGTATTCCAGCGCCAGTTTATGGCTCTAAGTTTACGATTGGCATGCTCGATCGAACGATGGACGATTCAGAAGTGGATTTCAAGCCGGATTATCGAGTAATGGATCCGCTGAGTCACGAAATTGTTCAAGTTTCTAAGCATTTTTCAATCGAGTTGGTGCGAGTTAACCACTCAATTCCTGATTCTACAGCGGTAATTATTCGAACTCCAATGGGTGTGATTGTCGATTCTGGTGACTGGCGATTTGAGGAAAGTCCAGTTGACGGTCAGAAGTTTGACCTTGAGCGACTTACAGAAGTGGCTTCAAAAGAAGGCATTTTGATGTTTATGAACGAGTCGACCAACTGTGAGTCGGCTGGCACGCACACGCACACGGAGTTTGACATTCAGTATTCCATCGGTCAGGTGATGGATAAGTTTAGTAATAGTCGAGTAATTTTAAGCTGTTTCTCGTCGCAGGTGCATCGCTTGCAATTAATTTTGGAAGAGGCTCATAAGCACGGACGCAAGGTGGCGTTTGCTGGATTTTCGATGATTCAGAACCTGGAGGTGGCGCTGCGTTCGGGGACGATTAAGATTCCTAAAGACACCATCATGAAGATGGAAGATATTGTTAAATTACCAGATAATCAAATTGCCGTAGTTTGTACTGGCTCGCAAGGTGAATTTAACGCCGTCTTAAATCGTATGGCGACGGGCGCTCATAAATATATGAAGATTAAGGGCTCGGACGTTGTGGTGTTTAGTTCAAATCCAATTCCTGGCAATGAAAAAAGCGTGGTGCGAACGGTTGACGGTCTGATGCGTGAGGGTTCTGATGTTATTCAGAATGGTAAAACCCACTTAACAGGTGTCGGTCCGCTGCACTTGTCGGGTCACGGCTATTATGACGATCACGTCAAATTGATCAATGCGCTTAACCCAACTTATTACATGCCAATTCACGGTGAATTCCATATGTTGGTGCATAATGCTCGGTTGGCGGAAAAGGAATGTGGAATTCCTCGTAAGAATATTTTTGTGTGCGATGCTGGAGATATTATTGAGATTGATATTGAAAGGCAAGCAAAGAAGGCTGGGCGAATTCACGTTGGTGGCGTAATGTATGATGATACTGGCGCTGTTGTTTCTGAGGTTGTGTTGAAAGACCGCATTCACATGTCGCAAGAAGGAATGTTCGTTGTGGTGTTGACCGTACAGCGTGGCACGGGACGATTATTGACTAGCCCAGACATTATTTCTCGCGGATTTATTTACTTGCGCGACTCTGAAGAATTGATGAATATGATTCGTCAATACTTGAAGCAAAAAGCGGCACGTAGTTTTTCTGGCAAATATGATTTGGATGTGATCAAAAAAGAAATTAAAGATGAGATTACGCATATATTGTACGATCAGACTCGCCGAACACCGATTGTCATTCCAGTGATAAATGAAGTTGGTGGCTTGAAGTCTGTTAAGTCGGCAGCTACGCCAACGCATTCTGCTGTGAAATCGCCAGCGCGCGGTAAAAAACCTGCCTCAGACGAGCCAAAGATGACTCTTCCGACTGCGCCGCGTCGTCGTTTCCCGCAGCGCCAAGTGCCAGATACGGAAGCAAACGACACAAAAGCCAGAGAGCGGCAGAATACTCGTCCGTACTAGGGTTCTAGATTGATTTTACTGGTTAATTATGCTATAATACTAGGCGTATTAAATTGATTTTTATATCTGTTAATAAGTGTAAAATCAGTGTATAATAAAAACGATTATGGCAAAAAAGCGAAAGAGCACGAAAAAATCCGCACCAGCCAAGCCGCAGCATAGTTTGCCGGCGGGTTTTTGGTCGCAAGTTGGCGCGGTGATGCTTATTCTTTTGTCGCTGCTACTCGTCGTATCGTGGTTTGGCGTCGGTGGTCCGGTTTTACAATGGATTGATATGGCGACTGTAAAAACAATTGGTTACACCGCGTACGCCTTGCCGATATTGCTGATTTATTTGGCGGTTGAGACTTTCCGAGCAGAAGAGAATCAATTACCTGCAGTGGTGAAATTTGCGGCAATTCTGGAAATTGTGTGGTTTTCTGGATTGTTTGGGCTAATGAAGACGGCTTCGCATCCTAATTCTGGTGGATTTGTGGGCGATATATTGAATACGGCAACCTTGAAAATGGTAGATTCGGCAATTGCGGTGATTATTTATCTGGTTTTGGCGTTTATAACAGTTCTATTTATTACTCAGACGTCGCCGTTTACAGTTTTCAGTAAACTTTGGGAGATGATTAAGAGCAATACCAAGGGGGACGATGATAATCGTTTTGTTATGAAGAAGGCGTCAATTGCTCAGCCAGCAGAAGAAGAGAAAAAGACTGACCTGGGAGAAATTAAGCTAAACGCTGGTGTGTCAATAATTGATACAGCCAAAGAGAAAAAGAGTCTATTGAAGAAAGTAGAGAAGCCGGAAAAGGCCAATGAAGAACAGGCTTTGGTGGCAACTCGTGATCCGAATTGGGAGGCGCCAAGCTTGGATCTATTAGAGAAGAACGAAAGCGGTGCTGATGCTGGAGATACGCGCCAGAATGCCCAAATAATTCACGATACGCTGGCTGAATTTAATATTGAGGCGGCGATGGGCGACATTAATGTTGGTCCAAAAGTCACGCAATACACCCTAAGACCACCAAGTGGGGTTAAATTGACGCGAATTACGGCGCTGGAAACTAACATTGCGCTTAATTTGGCAGCACAAAGTTTAAGGATTGAGGCGCCAATTCCTGGTCAGCGAGCGGTTGGTATTGAGGTGCCTAACCGCAAGGCTGCCGAGGTGCGACTACGAAGTATGTTGTCATCAAAACAGTGGGCTGCTGCTCGTGATCCTTTGAGCTTTGGAATTGGTAAAGATATATCTGGTCAAGTTGTTGTGGGCGAATTGGGGAAGATGCCGCATTTGTTGATTGCTGGGCAAACGGGTTCTGGTAAGTCTGTGATGATTAACACCTTGCTTTGTAGTTTGTTGTATCGCAATAGTCCGAGTGATATGAAGTTGATTTTGGTTGATCCGAAACAGGTCGAAATGGCGCCGTATGCCGATATTCCACATCTTCTTACGCCAGTTATTAATGAACCAGAGAAGACCATTTCAGCCTTGAAGTGGGCGGTGAATGAGATGGAGCGACGCTACAAATTGTTGGCGGGTGAGAAAATCCGTAACATTAAGGAATACAACAAGAGGCTGCAGTCGCGCGCTAAGAAGATTGCGATTGCTGATGAAAATGGCAATGTTCAGGAACATGAAGACGGATCGATGCCATATATTGTGATTGTGGTGGACGAGATGTCTGATCTTATGATGATGGCTAAAAAGGATGTTGAGACGTTAATTGTTCGATTGGCGCAGAAATCGCGAGCGGTTGGTATTCACTTGGTGCTGGCAACGCAGCGTCCTAGCGTGAATGTGATTACCGGTTTGATTAAGGCGAACGTTCCAGCGCGAATTGCCTTTACGGTGGCTAGCCAGGTTGATAGTATAACGATTTTAGACCAATCTGGCGCTGAGAAATTATTGGGTCAAGGAGATATGCTATTTTACGTAACAAGCATGAGCAAGCCAAAACGTATTCAGGGCGCCTGGGTGACGGATGATGAGGTGAATAAAATTGCCGATCATTTGCGTATGCAGATGGCTCCGCAGTACAACGATGAAGTGGTGGCTCAGCCAGTTCAATTGGACGGCAAGGGTGGAGTGGTAATGGACTTGTCGGAAGGTGGTGATGATAAGTTTAAAGATGCGGTTCGTGTGGTAGTCGAGCGTCGTAAAGCCTCAACAAGTATGTTGCAAACGCGCCTGGGAATTGGTTATCAACGAGCCGCTCGAATTATTGAAGAGATGGAAGAGCGGGGAATCATTGGTCCGCAGAATGGTTCTAAGCCACGTGATGTTTTGATTTCTAGTCCAGAAGAGCTTGATGAACTGTTGGCGGAATCGTAAAAAGATTGATCAAACATTATGAGCGAGTATTTTCTTGGTAACTATGACTTAGCTCCTGACCAGGAGACTCTTGTCGATATAGCGCAGGCGGCGGGTAAAGTTCTTGAGGAGAGGGGTGCTGAAGGACTAGAGAATGGTCGCTATAGAATAGACGATAGTAGTGCTGCTGCGAACATTTTTACATATAAGCTATCGCCAGAAATAGTACATCATATCTTTTCAATTCCACTAGAAACCATTCGTGTTTCTTCGGACGGTCATGCGGAGGGGTGCGAAATAGTCTATTTACCAGAATCTATGTTGGAAGGCGGTACGCAATGTTCCGCTGAATTAGGTTTGTATATTACTGAGGTGGTGGGTCGTTCGGGTGGCCTACTACCGCTTCATATAGAGCACAGCTGGAATATTAGAGGTTGGAAGGGGCAACCTCTTGAGGGAGAATATAAGGTCGAATATTCCGTAAATGGACAACGAATAAGTCCAAGTAATCTTGATCTAGAAAGTCTGGATTTGAGAAATCCTGAAGATGTCAGAAGATTAATCGCCGACATAAGAAACAACGCTCAATTCCTCAACGCTGACGATATAGACACCATCTATAAGCTCATTGACACGATATCGCAGAATGGGGTATAATATGGGTGAATATTAACCTAAGCTTACGTGAGATAGCGTAAGCATCCGTAAATGGATTCCAGAGGAGGAAACATGAACGAATACGAACTAACTGTTCTTATTCACCCGGATTTAGAGGCTAATCTAGATTCAGCGTTGGATAAGGTACGTGGTTTAATCACTACTAACGGTGGTGAAATTATCAAAGAAGATAACTGGGGTAAGAAAAAATTGGCCTACACAATCAAGCGTGAAGATTTTGCAGTTTACGTTTGTTTTGAGGTTAAATTGCCGGCACCAGCTTTATTGAAGATTTCCAACACACTTAATATTACCGATGAAGTTTTGCGCTACCTATTGGTAAAAACTGATGAAAAAACTCGTCAAGCATTAAGCGAGCAAAAAGCGCGCAACGAAGAATCTGATTCAAGCGAATCAAGTAAATAAGCCTAACTGCCGTAAGGTAAAAGAGGGGATAGAATATGGCACGAAGTATCAATCAAGTGATTTTGTTGGGTAGATTGACACGCGATCCAGAACAGCGGACAACTGCTTCTGGCAAGAACGTAGTTAGTTTCAGCATTGCTGTTGATCGACAATCTCAAGACGATCAGGCTGACTTTTTCAATATCACAGCCTGGGATAAACTTGGTGATTTGGTAATGCAATATCTAAGCAAAGGTCGTCGGGTTTTGATCCAGGGACGACTGCGACAGGATAGCTGGGAAGATAAGGATACTGGTAAAAGGCAGAGTCGAATTGAAGTTACTGCTTCGGACGTAACGTTCTTAGATGGTCCAAGCGGCGACAATTCAGGTTCTGCAGCACCAAAGACTACTAAAAAAGAGGAAGTCGTAACGGAAATTGACGATAAGCCAATTGACCTAAGCGAAATTCCATTCTAATAAGGAGATTAAAATGGCACAATTGAAGAAAAATCCACCGATTATTTTTGACTATAAAGATGTAAAAACTTTGCAACGTTACATCAATGTTTACGGTCAAATCGAGCCAATCAGCAAGACTGGTTTGAGCGAAAAGCAACAGCGAAGCTTGGCGGTAGCAATTAAGCGTGCTCGCCACTTGGCTTTGTTGCCATTTGTTACTAGCAACTAGGAACGTTTAATGCGCAATATCTCGTTGCTATTACATATTTGGCAGCGAGATATTTTATTGGAAAGGAGAAAATATGTATCAGCCAACTGATTTGAAAAAAGGCGTAGTTTGTCAAATTGACGGCAAGCCATATCGCGTCGTAGAATACGGCCAAAAAGTTATGGGTCGTGGCGGTTCGATTGTTAACGTGAAATTGAAAAACCTAATTGACGGAAGTGTTATTCCAAAGACTTTCAAGGGTCAAGAGCGAATTGAAGCTGCGGAAGTAAATAATAAAACTGCGCAATATTTGTATAACGACGGCGACAAGTTCTATTTCATGGATCCGACTAGCTTTGAGCAATTTGAGCTGGCTGCGGAAATCGTGGACGATGCTAGTAAATACCTGAAAGAAGGCGATGAATTAAGTCTTCAATTCTTCGACGGTCGAGTGATTAACGTTGAACTGCCAAAGAATAAATATCTGGAAGTTACCTACACGGAAGATGTGGTTAAGGGCGATACGACTTCATCTGTGTTAAAAGACGCTACTTTGGAAACAGGGTTAGTTGTCAAAGTTCCAGCATTTATCAAGCAGGGTGATATTATTAGCGTTGACACATCCACTGGTGAATATCGCGAGCGAAAGAAATAGTCATATTTAATGAAACAGCGATTAGATAAAGCTCTGGTCGAGCGTGGTTTGGCGACAACAAGGTCTCAGGCGGATAATTTTATTCGCCTGGGCTATGTTTTTTTGAATAAGAAAATTGTCCAAAAATCAGGGACTATGGTGTCTGATTCGGACGAGATAAAGCTCGAAAAGAAGGAAACTTACGTTTCGCGAGCTGGCTTAAAGTTGGCAAGCGTAGCGGAGTATTTTCATCTTAATTTTCAGGATAAAACTGTTCTGGACATTGGCTCGAGTACGGGCGGATTTACTGACTATTCGTTGCGTCATGGCGCCAAAAAGGTATTTGCTGTTGATGTTGGAACGGATCAACTTCATCCAAGTTTGAGGCCGAATCCAAAAATTGTTCTTTACGAAAAGACCGATATTCGTGATTTTTATGCAGATGAAGCAATTGATATTATTGTGGGCGATGTGTCGTTTATATCTCTGAGGGAAATTTTGCCGCACGTGGCAGAAAATTTGATGAATACAAATACGATATTGGTTGCTATGGCAAAACCTCAATTTGAGGCGGGACGGCATCAGGTTAATAAGGGAATTATTAAAAACGATAAAGTTCGTCGACAAATTTTATCCGACTTTGAAGATTGGGCGAAAAAGTATTTTGTTATCTTAGATAAAAAAGATAGTGAAGTGGCAGGCAGTAAGGGCAATCTCGAGCGATTTTACAAATTGAAATTAGCTAAACGTTAAACCTAAATTCAACGACGTCATTTGGTTGCATAACGTAAGTTTTTCCTTCGGTGCGAATTTTGCCGTTTTCACGAGCCTTAACTTCTGATCCTGCAGCGACTAAATCGTCAAAATCAACAATCTGTGCGGCAATAAATCCGCGCTCAAAATCCGAATGAATAACGCCCGCGGCTTGCGGTGCAGTCCAGCCTTTGTGAATTGTCCAAGCCCGAACTTCTTTTTCGCCCGCAGTTAAGTAGCTTTGTAGTCCGAGCGTATCGTAGGCTGCATGAATAAGTTTGGCGAGTCCAGTTTCCTTGACGCCATAGCTTTCTAGTAACTCTTTGGCGTCATTTTCAGATAAGCCCTTCAACTCTTCTTCCAGTTTTGCGCAGACAAAGACGGTTTTTGAGGGACTTACGAGTTCGGTCAATTGACTCTGTAGATCGGAATTGTTCAATCCTTCCTCGTCGACATTAAATGCGTAAATGACCGGCTTGGCGGTGAGTAGGTGTAAGTCGGAAATTGCCTCAAGATCCACATCTGACAGGGCGGAAATTGGTACGCCTTTTTGTAAATTGTCGATTAAAGACTGCAGATATTCAACTTTTTGGCGAGCTTTTGGGTTTGCTTTGGCTTCTTTTTGAAGTTGGGGCAGGCGTTTTTCAAGAGTTTGTAAATCAGCCAGAATCAGCTCAGTATTTATAACCTCAATGTCTTTCTTAGGGTCAATCGGTGCTTCGTCATGGCGCAGAATTTTTGAATTCTCAAACGCACGGACAACGTGAACAATCGCGTCGCACTCTCTGATATTATGCAGAAATTTATTGCCCAAACCTTCACCTTTGGATGCGCCAGCAACCAGTCCCGCAATATCAACGAAAGTGACGGTGGCTGGAATAATTTTTTGCGCGTGATAAAGATTGGCCAAAATTTGCAGGCGATTATCTGGCACGGGAACAATTCCTGTGTTCGGCTCAATTGTCGCAAACGGATAATTAGCCGCTAAAATATCATTATTTGTTAAAGCGTTAAAAAGTGTCGACTTGCCGACATTTGGTAAACCAACGATTCCAATAGATAAACTCATATATTTATTATATCATCTGCGTAATCTTTGATATAATTATAAGCATGAGAAGAAAATACTCATTGCCTAAGGTGGGCATGCTGGCAATAGTAGTGGCTTTGGCTATTTCGGTAACGGCTTTTTTTATCTATACATATGCGGCGCCAAGCTCGCCAAATTGGACGATAACTGGTAAATCCTGGGTTACTAAGCAATTTAATCGAGAAGACACTACCAACTTCGGATCTAACTGGACTATTGCTCCGGGGAGGTTAAAGGATGTGAAGCCCGGAGATACAGTTGATTGGTGGCATAGTCTTTTTGTCAGCGGCGGGCCTACTGACAATGTCGTGACTGGAGTTCAGCAAGATGTGTTCGATTTAAGCTCAAATCAGCCGATGGATAATGATGTCAGTCTGAATGACAGGGGGGCTTGGCATAATGAAGCTCCTAGGTCATTTACGGCTATTCCTGAATCTAACTGGAAGGGTTGGGCATGGAAACGAATGAACAATCCAGAGGGTGTGGATTATCACACTACCACTATGGAGGCATTGAACGGAAAATCTAGATTAGAGGATGTTCGTGGTCCGCTTGGAGAAAATAAATTTATGTTTACGCGAGTCATTAAAAGAGAGGATATGGGCAAGCGTATCTGTCAGCGAATCTATTGGAGTGGGCGTAATTCTTTGACGCCAACCGGCTGGGTGTATTCGCCATATGCCTGTGTAGAGGTTCCATATGATTATGATGTAGAGCCTTCGGTCAGTGTTAACTCGGATTATATTGACGCAGAAAATGTCACGA
>CALFPG010000013.1 GCA_937921475.1 uncultured Candidatus Saccharibacteria bacterium
TGTGGTGGACAGTCGTAGTTATGGGGAGGCGCACCTCACCAAGTTCCTACGATTGAAATAAGTTTGATGAGCGTTCTGATAAATATCAGAGCGTTTTTAATAGAAAAAAGTAGGTAAATTATGAATGAATTTATTTTAGTAGCAATAAAATTATTGATCGGATTTTTTGCGCTGACGATAATAATTAACATTACGGGAAAAGGTAATTTGGCGCCATCTTCTGCTAGTGATCAAGTTCAGAATTACGTACTTGGTGGTATTATTGGTGGCGTTATTTACAATAATGATATTAAGATTTTGGACTATGTTGGGATTTTGTGCATATGGTGTGTGTTGGTGTTGACGCTGAAGTGGATAAAGAAACATAGCGTTAAGGCTAAGCAGCTGATTGATGGGAAGGCTTTGATAATTATAGATAATGGAAAGATAAATATCGAAAACTGCGAGAAGGTCGGCTTAAGTGCCCATGATGTTTCTTTCAAGCTTCGAACTCATAATATTTACTCGACGAAAGACGTGAAAAGAGCTGTTGTTGAGCAAGACGGCGAGCTTATTATTTCGCACAAAGGCGAGGAAAATCCGAAATTCCCGTTAATAACGGACGGTCAATTGCAATCTGATATTTTGGACGTAATCGGAAAAGACGAAAAGTGGTTGCTTGGCGAGCTTAAAAAACGAGGCTTAGAATCCTATGGAGATGTATTTTTGGGCGAGTATGTCGACGGTGATTTGATTCTGACTGCTTATAATTAAAGGTGAATTAACTGGACGGGATGAAAAACGCCGTTGTTTGATAGTGTATGGTCCGAACGGGACAAATATAGATGAGTGTGGCTCGAACAGAGCAAATGAGTATAGCCCGCGCGATGAGGTGAGTGAGGATGTAGAACGAAAGGCTGAGTATTACAAAAAACTTGCAGAGGAAAACGAAAACGACCTTTCGGAGTCTATTGGGACTATTAAATGTATGGGTAGAACTGCAGTGGATGCGACTGAGCTGAATCTTAGAGAACATGCAACGCAAGGTGAACTATTCCCAGAAAGCTGGGTTACTGGACAATAAGTAAAACTCCGCAATATCCTGGAATTGTCATTTGGAGATTTTCTGCGGTAATTAAATTGACAGAGTGAGTCGAGGTAATGATCTTGGCGTTTTCTGGAATGGAGAAGTTCTGTGGCGCGTCTGCGAAATTGATGAAAATGTAAGCACGTTGACCTGCTAGCTCTCTTTTTAACCCGAGAATAAATCCATTGCCAGTGTTTTGTACGATGCTCAAACCGCCATTTTTAATAATTGGGAAGGTTTGGCGTAATTTTAGTAGCTTTCGGTGCATATTAAGCAGGGAATCGTTTGTGGTTTTTTCGCTATCAACGTTAATCTTCGTGTGATTTTCATTAACGGGGAGCCAAGGTTTTGCACTTGAAAAGCCCGCAAATTGCGAATCATTCCATTGCATCGGCGTGCGCTCCAAATCTCGACTATCAACAACAGAATTGGCTGGACTAAAATTATCTCGAATGTCGTCAGCGGTCAATTCTCCGTTCGTCATGCCAATTTCGTCGCCGTAATATATCACGCTAATTCCTGGAGTGAGGAGATTTAAGAAGCTGAGGGCGCGGGCACGTTCTTTGCCCAATCTGGAGGCGACTCGCGGCTGGTCATGATTTCCAATGCAGAAAAATGGCGTGGTTGAGTTCGCTGATTGTAGGTAATTATTGATTTTTTTCTCAATATTTTTAGCGTGCCATTCGTTATCGCGATATTCCATAAAAAACGCCGAGGCTTTTGGGTGGACTGCCAGGATCTGGTTGTATTGATGATAAATATCACCCAGCTTATCGTCGGGATAAAATTCAAACACCATTTGCTTGTCGTTATATTCATCACAAACTGACGCTAATTCTCGTAAATATTCCTGAAAATGCGGTCCCATTTTACAGTGGTCGTGGATAAACGCTCCGTAATCGTTTGGATTGCCATAAAAATCAGGATTTGGAGAATCATCTTTGAGATCAGGATCTTTGGAAATTCCCCAAATTGCATCGACACGCATTCCATCGACGCCCATATCAAACCAAAATCGCACTATGTTTTTCATTTCAGCGCGCACTTCAGGATTATCCCAATTCAGATCTGGCTGCGTTTTCAGGAACGAATGCAGGTAAAATTGCCCAGTGTGCTCGTCAAATTCCCACGAACTGCCGCCAGACAAACTTCGCCAATTGTTAGGCTCGCTATCATCTTTTCCGTCGCGCCAAATATAGTAATCTCGCTTGGGGTTGTCGCGTGAAGATCTGGATTCTTGAAACCACGGATGTTGGTC
Source organism: uncultured Candidatus Saccharibacteria bacterium (assembly GCA_937921475.1). Lineage (GTDB taxonomy): Bacteria > Patescibacteriota > Saccharimonadia > Saccharimonadales > Saccharimonadaceae > Nanosynbacter. Next base: position 2,325 of record CALFPG010000013.1, read on the forward strand.
TGAAGTGTGGCAGGGAACGAGGTCGATCATAACTTTAATATCGAGATCATGGGCTTTTTTAAGGAGAGCTTGGAAATCTTCCATTTGACCGAAAGTCGGATCAATTGCTTGATAATTTGCGATATCATAGCCAAAGTCGGTCAGCGGCGATACGAAGAACGGGGAAATCCAAATCGAATCGACGCCTAGCCATGATAAATAGTCCAGCTTCTCGGTAATGCCATTCAAATCGCCAATTCCGTCGCCATTGGTATCTAGAAAGCTGCGCGGATAAATTTGATAAAGAGAGGCGACATCTTGCCAGGTTTTCATGGCTTAAGTATAAGCGAGATAAGAGCAAAATTCCAGTTTTTAGATAGTGATGCAAAAATTATTGACATTCCTACTTTACTTTGGTAAACTGAAAATATGAATAGCAAGAACGATATCTGGAAAGATGAACAGTTGCGTCAGCTGGCGGATGTTCTTGCTAGTATAAGTGACCCTAATGAAATACGAGCGTTTCTTCGCGATGTCATGACTCAGAAGGAGATTATTGAAGTTGGCGCACGTCTACAAGCCGCCAAAATGTTGTCAAAAGGCGAAAAATATGCCGACATCATCGCGGCAACGAAGCTCAGTAGTCGTACGGTTGCCAGGATTAGCGACTGGATGCAAAACGGCACTGGCGGTTATAAAAACGTCTTCAAGCATCATTCTCACGTTTGGCCAGCTAGCGCTGAGTAGTTTGTGAATAAATCCAAATGAATGTCGGCGCGACGCTGGCGTTTTGATTTTTTGACAGTCAATTTAGTTAATTTTTGGAGATATTTATGAGTGAAATAAGAACAGCAAGGTTCGCTGCGCCAGATGAGGCGAGAGAGAAGTACGACGCGATTATTCCCGCGTATCAAGCGGCGTTCGCGGCAGAGCCTTGGTATGAAGTAAGTAAATGCGGCGGCTGCTCGTCAGGCTATTCTCGTCAAAATCCTGGTGATATATGTCAAGCCTGTGGCAGCGTGACTGGAGACGAAGCTTATACAGAACAGGAATTGACCGAGAAATTTGATGCTATCGGCGAGACGCGCCCAGCGTGTTGGTATATCGAGGAGACATCAGCGGGACTGGCATTGGCGGCGGTCGCTTGGACGGCTGATCCAATACGGATTGCGGCGGAAAAATATCCTGGGTCGCTAGAGATGGCAGCGTGGCTTAAGCAGAAGTGCGCGCCAACCGCTGTTCCTAACCCAGAGATATTATGGCTGGACGAAGTTTTTGCTGACCGCCAAGTCTCGAGACGTAATAATCTAGTAAATTTTCGCTCAATGGTATACGGGTTTTCCAGTCGCCTAGATCAGACGAAGGTAGCTTATCGGACTATTGTGCCAGCGATGACGCGCGTAGCTATGAGAGACTTTGGCGATGATGCGACCATTGATAAAGCCAAATCTGATGTTCCTGATTGGCGGAATTTTGTATCAATTGATTTATCTCGGTAAAAAATAATATATAAGGAGGATAAGAATATGAAAATATTAGTAATTGGCGGCATGCACGGGAATGAAATGCTGGGCATTGATCTGGTCAAGAGTTTACAGGAAAATCCGCTGGAAAATATTGACAGCGTACTGGCGAATGAGGAAGCTATAAAAATAAATAAGCGTTTCGTCGAGCAAGACTTGAACCGGTCATTTCCCGGCGTGAAATCAAGCGGCATATACGAGCAGCAGCGACCGATTGAGCTACTGAAAATGTGCAAGGAATATGATATTGCGCTTGACTTTCACAATACGTTTTGCCCGGATAATGACTGTACGTTTGTCGGGCAGGGTGCAAATGAAGAGTTGCTGGGCGCGTCATGGTTATTGGGTTTGCCTCGGGTGATTGTGGCAGATTATGATTGTATAAATAAGTATGCGCTAAATTGCGTGTCGATAGAAATTAGCGTGCAGAGCAGGTTGAATGATGTGAAAATCTGGCGCCAGAAGCTGCAAATGCTTGCTGAAAAGGAAATTGCTGATTGTCAGGCGACTTCAGAGGTGGAGAAGTTTCGCTTTGTATATCGGATGACTCTGGAGGATAAAACGAGGTTAAATCTTGATCAGGCAAACCTAAGAGCATTCCAGCAAATTGACCAGAGTTTGGCGGAGAAAATGGGAGTAAAAACTCCGGCCTATCCGATCTTTATTAATGACAAATTCACGCCGTATAATTATGGTGGGTTATTGAATAAGATCGAGGACTAGGACATAGGATAGGATTCGTTCTACTAAGTCTCCACTCATCAGGGTGTGCGCACATCATTATCGTCCCATAATAAGCCTACAATTTATAGCTGCACTTGAGGTAAAGATAAATAGCTACCATATTTTCTTACTAGCTTTTCAGAAGAGGATATTAAGGTAAGATCAGGTCCGGACGCAATTATCCGATTTATCCTTGAGACTTTGTTTTTGGTGGCAGTTATGAACTCTTGGCTATAGTTATTAGAGCTAATAATTGCGCAGACATCTCTCGACATAGGGAAGAATATCACTGCATCTAGTCTTCCAAAACCGCCATGCCCGAAACGGATTACTCTGTTAGTCGTCGGTATGGCAGCAAATGCTGGCGTGCTACTTGTAATAAAGCTGCTTCCTTTTGGAGCAAAAAAGAACTGCCATGAGCGTTGAATGAATAGATCGGCGAGGGGTAGTATATAATTCAGCATCGCTCTCAGGATATTATTTTTACCCGGGTCTATTTCTATCTTTAAATCTTCTTCACTAATCATGGCATCTATTAACTCTTTAGGTAAATGGTTTTTCAATTCTGGGTGTTGTTCAACAATCTCTCGACAACGCTCGGGCTGCTCGGCTTTTAACTCGCTCCACATTTTATCTCTATTAGAGTCATTATATAGTCTTTTTAGTTCTTCTTTTCCGAATTCTTTTAGCGCGAGAGCTTGCTGATTATTGATATAGTTGAGCGACCTGGGCGTCCGTAGGTGTTGTAGGGCAATAAAAATAGAGAGATCGGCAATGTCAGCATTTTCTAATATTTTTCTTTTTCTCACCTTTGCAAGAAGTCGTGGATATAGAGATTCGATCTTTGAGAGAGTATCCTCAACGTAGTTTAGGTCGCCGTCAAGGGCAAGATCTAGTTTATAGAGAAATTTTTCTATACATATATCTTTAATGCTTGATCTGATTAATCCTATTTTCTTATTATAAATGTGAACCCTTTGGGTTTCGTCGTACGTAAAGCCTTTCAGGTAGACTTTTGGCACAAAATGCGCCCTCTTAACTGGCTTGTTCATATTTTATTTATTTCTCTCCAAGTATAAATAGTAGGTTTGCTGTCTATTATTGTATACCCTTAGATTTGATATAGCCAATAAAAAAAGACCTTTCAAAGTATGAAAGACCTCTGTGGTGCGGGTAAGGAGACTCTAACTCCTGGCCTCTTCCATGGCAAGGAAGCGCTCTAACAACTGAGCTATACCCGCATGTTGCTCACGATTTATTGTAGCAAAGTCGTGAATGAAATGCAATATTTGGTGGCTCCTCCCAGACTTGAACTGGGGACACAAGGCTCTTCAGGCCTCTGCT
>CALFPG010000014.1 GCA_937921475.1 uncultured Candidatus Saccharibacteria bacterium
GATTCTATATCACTAGCCGTCACAACCGTTGCAGTTTTATCGGTGCCGCCACTAGTAGCAGACCGCAACGACGCAGAAATGTCATCAACCGAAATACTCATACTACCAGTTGCCGCATTATACTGAGCCCCGCCCTCACTGGCGGTAATAGACCCAGAAGCAGATCCTGGACATTTATATCCTGGACAACTCCAGCCCAACGTAGCCCCCGGAACAGTCACAGAAGAATTCAAAGTGTAAGATAACCCGCTATTTTTCAAAATTGTACCAGCTGAAATAGTCACACTACTTGACGACGAATTGCTAAAGACAACCACTCCGGTAGCTTTTTCTCCGACATTCTTCTTACCCGTAGCAGAAAATTCAACACTAACTTCCTTTGCTAATTCTTTCTTTACAGGCTTAATGACATTAGATTTTGCGCTTGTAGTAGCTGTTTCATTCAAGCTGACGGTATCACTGACTGTCACACTGGTCGTCTTTGCTGAAATAACAACCGTAGCGTGTGGCGCGAACCAAATTGCCCAAACCAAAAATACGATCAAAAGCAAGGCTCCGCCGCCTATCAATAAGAACTTCTTACGAAATGTATTAAAATCAGGGACTTTCGGTTTTTTAACCATCTTTTTCAGAGAGTCTAGCCCCTTAGGCTCCTTCTTGTTTGCGTCAGCTATAACATTATCTACAGCAGAATCTTCATCAGATTTCTTTGATCTTTTCGCGGAATCCGCCATATCTCCAACCGCCAGCTTGCCGCCATCAATCACATCATTGTCGTCATCAACTTTCAGAACTGGAATCTCCGCAATTTCCGGCTTGCTCTGAAGCGTTTTTGCAATAGGAATTTTCGCCGTTGCCGCCAATCCAGCCAAAACCGAATCATTCGTGATTAATACAATTCTCTTATCCGCCGAAGTTGCCGCCCGAGCCAGTAATCGAATATTGACCGCACTCTGTAAAACGCCAATTCTTCGAGGCGGCACTAACGCAATGATCCTCTCTTTCGACGCCTTAATTTTGCTAATTATCGTCGTAATGTCGTCTTCTACATCGATATAAATAACGTCTTTATTCATTTTAAATCTTTAACAACCTATTTACTTTTTCAACTAAACTATTACCGTCTTGACTACCGATAATTGTATCATATCCAACTCGCAACAAACCCATTGCAGTTACAAATGTGTGATCGCTAATATCTCCAGTTTCATCGACTATCCCTGTAATATCACTCGGATTGATATATTGAACCACAGGTTTCTTAGTAAAAGGCAAATCCTCTGGCCAGCGTCGAGTTTTTAGAGCTTCAGTAATTTTCTGTAGGCTCGATCCGCCACCACACAGTAAAATCCTATTAGGCAAATAGTCAACATTATCAAAATCGCTCAGCGCTAATTCAACGCCCGATAGCCAAACTTCCAAGGTCTTGTCGATCGCCGCGTCAACTTTTTTCTTTACGCTAGGCTTCAAATTCTCATTATCAATATTCAACTTCAGTTTTTCTGCATCTTTGAAGCTTAAATCCAGGTCAGCCGCAATAGTTCTAGTGAAACTTCGTCCACCAATACCAAACATCTTCGTGCCTTCGACTCCGCCGTCATTAACAACTGCAATATCTGTCGTGCCACCACCAATGTCCGCTAGAATCGCCGTGAAATTGCTATCTGTATCCGATCCCAAAACGCTCCTACTCACCGCAAATGGCTCAGCAGCCACAGCCACTAGATCCAGCGCAAGCTCGTCCGCAACCTTCTCTAACGCGCCGATATGAACCATCGGAGCAAACGCCGTGTAAATCTGCACCGCCACGTCTCGCCCCTGAAAACTAATCGGGTTCGAAACTTTATAGCCATCAATATGGATACTCACCAACGCCGAGTTAACCAGCTTCACCTCAACATCTTCATTGCCAGTTTCCAGCGCAATTTGAGCCTGAGCCTTTCCTTGAGCTCGCTCCTGAACTTTCTCGATGATAAATTCCATCTCGGCAATGTCTAATGGCTTATTCGGCTGCGGCCTGCGATAACGAATAGTGTTAGTCACACCTTTGACTAGTTCACCTGCAATGCCGATAACAACCCGCTTACCCTGAACGCCAGCTTGATCCTCAGCTTCAGACAGAGCCTCTTCGCAATTCGCCACAACCCCAGCAATATCAGCAATCGCACCACTGTGCATATCGCCCATTTCCTGCTGTTTTCGACCAACGCCAATAATCTTCAGCTCGTCGTCTTTGACTTCAGCGATTAACGCCTTAACCACCTCCGTACCAATATCTAAGCTAACCAATAGTTCTCGACTATCTTTATCAGACTTCTTCAACATGTCTTTCAATGCCATATAAGAAATATTATATAACGCTTGTGATTTTAGAGCAACAGTTAATTATCTATCTTAAAACAGCCTTGATTCGACGAATTCCAGCCGAGCTAGATTCTTCTTTGGTGATTTTAAATCGCTTGCCATCTTCAGCCAAAACTCCAGTATGCTCGACGTGTGGACCGCCGCAAACTTCAAAGCTGACGACATTGTCATCCTTGCCAATAGAATACACTTTAACCTCGTCGCCGTAACGCTCACCGAACGCACCAATTGCGCCCATGCTCAATGCCTCATCGGTCGGATATACAGCAAAGCTAACTGGCAAATCTTCATCAATCCAAGCGTTAACCTGATCTTCGACCGCCTGTTTTTCTTCTGGCGTCAATTTATCGTGATTAAAATCAAAGCGCAATCGATCGGCGGTAATATTACTTCCGTGTTGCTGTAAATCTGGCGCATTCAAAACCTTGCGTAACGCTGCACCCAACAAATGTGTCGCCGTGTGATATTTCAGATGAATAGAGTCATGACCTTCCAAGCCGCCGCTAAATTGCCCCTTGCGAGCCGTCTTAGAGCGTTGTCGCTGCTCATTCATTTTCGCGGTAAATTCCTCGCGCCAATTGTCCGAAAGCTTAATTCCTTGTTTATATGCCTCTTCCGTACCGAGTTCCACTGGGAAACCGAAAGTGTCGTACAAAGTGAACAATTCTTCACCAGTCAAGCCATCGTCAATGTAGCGTTGCATTTGTCGCAAACCTTTTCTCAAAGTCTGGCGAAAAGCTTTTTCTTCCTTAACGAGGACAGTAATTATATTGTCGCGATTATTCTTCACCTCTGGAAAATCGGCTTCATACAAATCAGCGATCGTCGGCACAACTTCTTGCAGGAAATTCTGCTCAATTCCCAAATCAAAACTATAACGAATTGCTCGACGGAGCAAACGACGCATCACATAGCCCTGCTCTTTATTACTTGGCACGCACCCATCAACCGCCATAAACGTCGCAGCCCTCAAATGGTCAGCAATCACTCGCATACTTTCGGTGTGTGAAGCGTAATCCTTGCCGCTCAGATCTTGCAGCTTTTCAATAATCGGCCAAAGCAAACTAATCTTAAAGACGTCAGGATCATTATTTGCTGCAGCTGCGATTCGCTCAAGTCCAGATCCATGGTCAATATTTGGCTTGTCAAGTGGCTCAAATTGCCCCTCAGCAACTTTTTTATACGCCATAAATACGTTATTACCAATCTCCATAAATCGACCACAATCACAGTTCGGATGACAATTTTCACCAAATTTTGGATCATGCTCAATGAAATCAAACTCATAAAACATCTCGCTATCTGGACCGCACGGATCACCAACAGGAGTAGTTTCTGGACCGCCATTGCGACTCCACCAGTTTTTACTGCCGTCATAAAAGAAAATTCTTTCACCTGGATTTACACCACGCGCCGCGCCCTGCTCTTCACTGCCGATGTCCGCCATTTTTGCATCAATGCCCTTTTCTGCAAACTTTTTCTGCCACAACTTAGCCGCTTCAACATCTTTCTCAATATTATATTCCGGCGCACCAATAAAACACGTTACGTACAATCTCTGCGGATCAAGACCAATTTCCTCAGTCAAAAACATCCACATCCAACCAATTTGCTCTTCCTTAAAATAGTCGCCCAAACTCCAGTTTCCAAGCATCTCAAAAAACGTTGTATGACGATTATCGCCAATGTCGTCGATGTCCTGCGCTCGCAAACACGTTTGAGAATCGGCAATTCTCTTACCTTCGGGATGTGCCTCACCAAGCAAGTATGGAATCATCGGCTGCATTCCGGCGCCCGTAAATAAAGTCGTCGGGTCATTAGTTAAAATCAACGGCGCACGCTCAACAACGGCGTGACCCTGTTTTTTATAAAATTCAAGATATTTACTACGTATTTTTTGGGCATTCATGAGTGTAATTATACCATAAAATAACCCCACCTTACAGATGGGGTTTATAGATCAAGTCGCCAATCTCAACAGATTACTCAGCTACTTCTTCAGCTGGCTCTTCTTTTGGTTGATTCTTGCGAAGTTTTTCTGGATTACGGATGGCTTTGTGCTTGTCAGCGGAAACTTCCTTAACCCACTTTGGCAACTTAACGCCAGCTTTTTTCAATAGCTTAACTACGCGCGGCGTTGGCTGTGCGCCATTGTCCAAATATTTCTGAGCCAATTCAACTTGGATATTTGATTCTTTAGTGTGTGGGTTGTAGCTACCGACATAAGCGACTACACGACCGCTTGATGGATGACGATGTGCTTCTTGTACCGCCAAGCGATATACTGGATAACCTTTGCGACCCAAACGTTGCAAACGAATTGCTAGCATAAAATTAATTCTTCCTTTAACTCTACGTTTTATTATTCCTTACTTTAGAACAGTTTACACTATTTTTCCCATAACGTCAATCTGTTTTCACGATTCCGCCACCCAAACATTCATCGCCGTCATATATTACCGCAGATTGACCCGCGGCTACGGCACGCTCCGAAGCAGAAAGATGCACAACATCTCCGTCAATTTTCGCGTCAAATAAAGCGCCTCGATGACGCAACCGGACTTGTACGTCCTTATCTTTATGCGGTGCTTGATTAATCCAATGAATATCCGCCAGCCTAAGTTCTTTTCGCCACAAACTTTTATTATCAATTGAGCGCGACACGTAAACCTCATTTTTCTCCATATCCTTGCCCACAACATAATAAGGTAATCCGCCACCAACATTCAAACCATGACGCTGACCAAGCGTATAGAAAATTGCGCCGTCATGTTTACCGACGACAGATCTAGTCTGTTGATCAATGATATTTCCTGGCGCAGTTTTAATATACTCCGACAAAAACTCACGAATTCCAACTTGCCCAACAAAACAAATTCCCATCGATTCCTTTTTACTAGCCGTCCACAAACCGCGCTCTTTTGCCATTTCGCGAACTTCCGCCTTAGTAAAATCGCCCAGCGGAAATATGGTTTTTGACAAAGCCTCCGAAGTCACTCGATATAAGAAATAGGTTTGGTCTTTATTATCATCACGAGCGCGTAACAATTTGGCTGACGAAGACGATTCATGAGCAACACGCGCATAATGCCCTGTAGCAATATAATCCGCTCCAGCCGCCAGCGAAGCCTCCAAAAATATCTTAAACTTCACTTCTTGATTACACATAATATCTGGGTTTGGCGTGCGACCCGCTTGATATTCGCAAATCATGTAATCGACAACGTTTTGCTTATATTCTTTCTGGAAATCAAAAACTCGAAAATCAATACCCAAGCCGACCGCCACACGCTTAGCATCAGCAACATCTTCCGCCCACGGACAATGCATTCCAGGAAGATCTTCCGACCAATTTTTCATATAAACACCCGTTACATCGTAACCCTGCTCAACCAAAAGTGTTGCGGCCACGGAAGAATCCACACCGCCCGACATTCCAACAAAAACTTTCTTACTCATCTAGACAACCCCATAGCAAATAATCCAATTCTCATTAATTCACCCATTGCCAGCCACCAACCCCACGGCGTCAACCACCACCACGAGCTCCAGTTTTTATCAGAAGCGACAGGATGACTTCGAATCTTCACGTCGTTAAATTGTGCTGAAAATTCGAGTTGCGCCCGACGCATATGATATCCACTTGTCACCAAAATCACATCTTCAATTTTTCGCGAATCGACAATTTTCTTCACTTCAGCAGCGTTTTGTCTGGTCGTTTCGGAAGATTCGTCCATAACAATGGCTTTCTCGGGAACGCCGCTATTAATCGCTCGCTGATACATAGCCTTAGCGTTGGACGGACCAGTTTTATCGGCCGCCGCGCCCGACACAACGATCAACGGTGCCCAACCTTCTTTATATAATTTAATAGCCTCGTCAGTTCGCGCATTCGTATCGCCACCGCTAACAACAACTATTGCATCGGCCTTACGGCAATCGTCTTCGCCCACGCCTTGGCATTTTCCCAAATCATTAGGCGACAAATATGCGCTAAGCCCAAAAATCACCAAAGCAGCAAAAATCATCAAGCCAACTAGTTTATGAATCATCGACGAGTCCTCTTCATTTCCGCTTGCACAGCCTCAATGATAAATTCGCCAGCTCGCTTTATATTCTCATCATTATTCAACTTACCTAAGGTAAGCCTTAGACTTCCGTCAATTTCTACTTCACTCAGACCAACACTCGCCAGTACATGAGAACGCGTTCCAGAATTAGCCGCACAAGCGCTCCCCGTAGCTACTAAAACCCCGCGAGATTCTAATAAAAACACCAATCTTTCAGCGTCAATTCCAGAAAATGATATATTCAAAAAACTCACCAAACTTTTTTTCATATCTGACGATATCAACATCTCAGGAAAAGCCTGCTTCAACTCTTTTACCAAATTTTCTCGTAGTTTTCGCAGTCGCTTCACTTCGGCAGAGCGTCGTTTTTGTGCCAATTCCAAAGCCGTCGCAAACCCAACCACGCCAGCAACGTTTTCAGTTCCGCTGCGCAGACCCAATTCTTGACCGCCACCAAAAATATTGGCTTTCAATGTAATGCCAGGTCGCACCCACAATAAACCAACTTGCTTTGGACCATAAACTTTCGCCGCAGACAATGTCAATAAATCAACACCCAGCCTTTTAATCTTCACGTCAATTAAAGCCGCCGCCTGCGAAGCATCTGTGTGAAAAATAAGCGGTAAAGGTTCATCATTTTCTTGGCGCCTGAGTCGCTCAGCCTTTACAATTTCCGCAATTTCTTCAATTGGCTGAATGTAGCCCAGCTCATGATTCACCAGCGCAACACTAACAAATCCAACGTCTGGCGTTAACATTTTTTTAACCGTGTTCGGGTCTATTCGTCCATTTTTCATTGGCGGAATAAGCTTCACTTCCGAACGTGCTTTTGCGGAATTAATAACCGAATCATGCTCAATTGCCGAAATTAAACTTACGCCATTTGCTGCATTGAACGCCAAATTAACAGACTCAGTTGCTCCAGCTGTCATTATCAATTCATCAGCCATCACACCCAAACAGCGCGCCAACCGAGCCTTCGCGTCTTGATATTCGCGCTTTGTAAATATTGCTGGAGCGTACGGACTAGACGGATTGAAAAACTTTTCAGAAAAATATGGCAACATCGCCTCAATCACCAACGGGTCCATCGGCGTGGCAGCGGCATGATCAAGATAGATATAGTCTTTATTCACTTTTTTATTATATCAAAGCGGCCGACCGGTTTGCGGATCTTTCTTATATAATTGCCGAGAAACTCGCTCGTAATATTCCTTAGTTGCCAAGACAAAATTCTGAAGCTCGTCGCCCTCCAAGTAACTATAGCGATAATTCGGCTGAATCTTCAAGATTCCCTTTGGCTGCACTTCATAGCGCGTCGTCAATTCTTGCCGACCACCCTTACCATCAGCAACTTCTTCATACCAAATCCAAGTATCTTTATCTAAATTAAAAAATTCTCGTCGCGCAACATACGCCGGCTTCTCACCAAAAATTGTTGCGCCAATTTCACTTTCCAATTGGATTAGCTCACGCTCGGTAAATTTCTTTAATGGACGATCTTTTTTACGGAATTTCAACAAAGACACCGCGTCGCTATCATCAGCAAAAACCAAACTTCGTACTTTTTTCAAAAACTTAGTCACTTATTGCACCTCGTTAGCTTTAGTTTTTCGAAGATCTGTTAACCTATTGCCAATTTCTTTCACAGACCCAACAGGATCAGTAGGCTTTTTTTCACCAAGCACTTCCCTGCAGTGATTAAGAGCTTCATCACTGCCACCTTTAACTGCGACCTCGCCTAAATTGGGATTTAGTTTAGAGTCAGAGTTACCCTTCTCGGTATTAGTATAAATTCTATAAACCTCTTTAAGAGCTCCAATCTCAGGCGTGTTTTTAATACGTTCAGTGCTATTCATTTTCTCCACTTTCAAATGCCAAAAAGTTCTTTTGTATTGCGAAGAGTAGCTTGGCTTAAAACATCAAAATCAATATTTCGCTGCTTCGCCCAATATTCAGCCACCAATCTCACATATTCTGGCTTGTTTATATTACCACGAAACGGCGCTGGTGTCAAGAACGGCGCGTCAGTTTCTAGTAATAATCGCTCCAGCGGAATTGAAGCGAACAATTCTTTCTGCGATTGATCTTTTGTGAATGTGCTAATTCCATTAAGTCCAACGTACAAATTTCGCGAAAAACCCTTTTCCAAATTATCACGCGTGTCCGTAAAACTATGCAACACGCCACGAAGCCCAGGAAAATTGTCAAAAATTGGCCAAAAATCATCCCAAACTGACGGCTGATCCTTCGCACCATCGCGAACATGAAAACTTACCGGCAAATCGTAATCAATCGCCATTTGAAGTTGCGCTTCCAAACCCTCAATTTGTGTTTCCCGCGGACTGTTGTTGTAATAATAATCAAGCCCAATTTCACCAATTGCCACAATCGGAGAATTTTCCGTCTTATTCTCCAGCAAAGTTTTAACATCTCCCCAGCCATCTTTCGTATCGTGCGGATGAACGCCAATTGCCACCCAAGTAAACTCATGATTCGCGGCAAATTCCACAGCTTGGCGGCTACTTCGTTGGTCAGTACCGACACAAATCATGCCAATATTCGCCTCGACCGTTTCTTTGTAAAATTGCTCGCGATTGTCCGTAAAAAATTCCGTATCGTGCAAATGACAATGCGAATCTATCAGACGTAAGCCCTCAGTCGTACTTTTCTTATCAGCCTCAATCATAAACTATTTAACCTGAGATTCTGTTTTCGGAGCGCGTGGATCTGGCGTGTGAATATATTTGCGCGGGAATAAAGGCGTCAATTCTGACGGCACTACACCACTAGCAAACATATCATGAATTTTCTCGGCGGTTTGCGGCATAAATGGACGAAGCATGTCAGATACTTGCAATAATGTGCCACAAGCGTGCGCCAAGATCTCGCTCAAATGCGACTCTGCCTCTGGATCTTTATCACGATTTTTAGCAACTTGCCAAGGCTGAACTCGCTCGATATATTGATTCAAAGAACGAACAATTAGCCAAATTTCGTCCATCGCTTGGTCAAACATATAACTTTCCATCGCCTGACGATACGGCCCCATGTCGTGCTCTGATTGTGGAGCGTCGCCAATAACGCCCGCTTGATAACTCTGCACCATTTTAGCGACTCGCTGAACCAAATTACCCAAATCATTGCCAAGCTCACCATTATACGCAGCTTCAAACTTTTCCCAAGTAAAGTCGCCGTCATCTTGCGTTGGTACGTGGCGCAAGAAATAATATCGAAACGCCTCGGCGCCGTAATCTGGAATAATATCGGCTGGACCAACACCATTCCCAAGACTCTTTGACATTTTCATTCCGCCAGAATTAATAAATCCATGAACAAGCAGAACCTTCGGAAGCGGTAAATCTAGCGCCATGAGCATTGCTGGCCAAATACCAGCATGGAAGCGGAGAATATCCTTGCCGATAACTTGCACGTCAGCCGGCCAAAAAGATTGCCACTCTTCTGGACGATCAGGATAACCAATAACCGTAATGTAATTGCTCAAAGCATCCAGCCAAACGTACATGACTTGATTATCATCGCCAGGAACTGGCACACCCCAGCTAAGATTTTTACGCGGGCGAGAAACCGATACGTCTTTCAGACCATCTTTCATCAATTCCAAAAACTCTTTTTTACGGAATTCAGGCACGATTCTCATTTTATTTGACTCAATTGCCTGACGAATATTGTCCGAAAAAGCACTGGTCTTAAAATAGTAATTTTCCTCACTCAAACGCTGATAAGGCGTCTGGTGATCTGGACAAACCCCATTATTATCAGCAGCTTCTTTATCCGTAACAAAAGCTTCGCACCCCTGACAATACCAGCCTTCATATGAACCTTTGTAAATGTAACCAGCCTCAACGAGTTTCTGCCAAATATATTGCACCGCAGCAACGTGATGTGCGTCAGTTGTTCGAATAAAATCCGTCACTGAAATATTCAGCTCAGCAATCATCTTCTTAAAATTGACGTGCGTTTGATCGACGTATTCTTGAGGTGTTTGATTTTGGCTGACAGCTTTGGCGGCAATTTTATTGCCATGCTCATCCACGCCAGCTTGAAAACGAACTTCACGCCCGTTCTGTCTAGAATATCGCGCCCACACGTCTGCCAACATATAATCCATAGCATGCCCAATGTGCGGCAAGCCGTTTACGTAAGGAATAGCGGTAGTGATGTAAGCGTGTTTCTTAGTCATAAAGAAATTATAACAGATTCAGCAGAGTGCCGCCACTGGCGTAAATGTCAATCATAGTATGTTATAATAAAAATCGAAACAATACTTAATAGGAGGAGATTGTGAAGAAAATTTTAAAAAGCTTAGTGGCGGCAATGATCGTAAGTGTCACCATAGTCACAGCAAGCACACCTACAACAACCCATGCGGCAAGCGGAGATTGGCGCAAAGACTCAATCGGATGGTGGTATAGAAATTCAGACGGCAGTTACCCAAAGAGCAAATGGGAGAGGATTGGCGACAAATGGTACTACTTTGATGGTCGCGGATATATCATTCACAGCAAATGGGAGTATATAAACGGGCACTGGTACTATTTCAATACTAGCGGTCACATGATAGAAAATACCTGGAAAATGATTGGCGACAAGTGGTACTACTTCGACACTAAAGGTCACATGCTGCATGACCAGTGGGTCGGCGACTACTACGTCGGTCAAAATGGCGATATGTTAAAGAATGCCGTCACACCAGATAACTATGTAGTTGGAAGCGATGGAAAATGGGATAAGAGGTTTTCAAGAGAATTAGCAGAGAGAGCTAAATATCAAAACCTAGATAACGCCATATACTCTAAGTTTGCAGCTGCACACTTCATTTCAACCTACTACAAACTAGACTACACTGCAGCACTCCAATTACTAGAGATAATATATCCAAATTACAATCCCATCAATAACGCAAAAAGAGCAATAAAATTTTTCATGCCATCAGCCGATATAAATAAAGACCCTCACGCATGGACTTCCAAAAGTCGATTAATGGAAAGATTCACCAATACTGGACCTAAAGGTGATTTTAGATTCTCAAAGGAAGAGGTTGAAAAAGCGCTTGATGAGCTAAACCATGAAATCGACGTTGCTAAGATGTTCCAGATGCAGGCTATAAAGGCTCTAAAAGCCCTAGATTCCTACAACCATACATCAAAAGTAAACTATGAAGATCTTCTCACCTTGCAAGGATTCACTAAAGAAGAGATTAAAAATGCATTTAGTGCAGTAAAGATTGACTTTGCGCATAACGCTCAGCTAAAAGCCAGCGATATGCTATCAGGACAGAAACCCACCGTCTCAAGAAATTTCATCCTAAGACACCTACAAGAGACCGATAAATTCACTAAGGAAGAGGCAGAAGAAGGTTTACAGCGTCTGAATTATGACTTCAAGATCAACCTACGTAATCTTATTGAAAAAAATTACACCACAGGCAATTACTATAACGGCATGCTTTCAAAAAAATCCATAATAATCAGCATAGCCCGCGCTCAAGAGATGAAGGAATCAGAATCATACATCATCCGAGAGGTATTAGAAGAATATGATATTAATTACACCGAGCGAGCAAAGCTGCGTGCTATAGATACTCTAAAAAATATAAAATACAGCAGAAGCGATTTAATAAAATCTCTTGTCGACGGATGGGGATTCACCAAAGAAGAAGCCACCAACGCCGTTAAGGATTTAAAACACGAAAATCTGATTGATTAATTAACCTTTAATCACAAAAGCAACTCAGCCTTAAAATACTGAGTTGCTTTTTATTACAAACAACTGTCGACTGTCAATATCGCATACACGCAACGACAACAAACCTACCGCCAATATCACCCGATGAGTGCGAAAAATAATTTGGATTGTCCGCCGTATCAATTGGCGAGATGAAAATATTTTCAGCAGGAACGCCCGCCTGGATAGTCAACGAATGGTTGAATCCTTGCATATCTAGATAAATTCCATCAGCCGTTTGACGGCAGAAATTGTACCAATTCGTATCATTTGCATGATTAAAATAATCCATACGATAATTTTTCTGCGTGATGCTTGGCGACATCCAAATTTGCAAATCTTTTGCCTGGCTACCGCGCTCGACAAAATACTGAACGGCCTGAGACATCAACTGCGCAACTGTCGAATGCCGACCCAAATGCGCCAGCATCAACGCCCGACGCTTTGGATCATATATAACGGTGGCGATACAGTCCGCCACTGGTAAAAATAAACCGATGCCAGCCGCTTCGGTATATAGCGCATCAGCAAAAATCCCCTCGTTGTTATGTCGGGTCGTGTCAGTTTCAGTAACTTCGGCGATATTATCAAACGTTTGTCCTTGGTCGTATGAAATCACGTGATAAACAACGTCGTCATACTTAACCCCAATATGATCGCAAAACCGCCGCCGATTTTCCAGCACCTCAGCTACGTGGCGACCGCGAATACGATTGAGCATGGTACCGTCATCTTTCGACGAGACCGCAACTAATAGATCAGATGGAAAACACGTCGGCTGATCTGCCACAATCATTGCGCCCGTCATTCTTTGAGCAGCCGCTGCCAATCATCAATCGCCAAATCTTCAGCGCGAGCATCTGGTGAAATTCCTGCATTTTTTAGCAATTCTTCCGCCACAATCTTATCAATCCCCAAACCACCGCTCAAGCTGGAGCGTAACTTCTTTCGCTTAGCAGAAAATCCAGCCTTAACAATGCGGAAAAAATCTCTCTGATCTTCTGGAGTAATTAACGGATTATTACGAGTTCTTAAAACCACAACCTGCGAGTCAACCTTTGGTGGTGGCGTAAAAAACTGCCTAGAAACTTCAATATCCAACTCCGCTTCGGCAAAAATCTGAACGCTCACAGACAGAACACTCATATTACCAGCCTCTGCCGCAATTCTCTCAGCAACTTCTTTTTGCACCAACAGCACCGCGATGCTCGGCTTATTTTTCGCGGTCATCAATTTTTCAACAATTTTGCTAGTAATGTAATATGGGACATTAGCTACGACTTTGTAATTTTTTGGCAATTGATTCAGATCAAATTGCAATATATCTTGATTTACGACAGTTAATTTTTTCCCAGGAAATTGCCCTGGTAGTTTTCGCGCCAAATCCGCGTCAAACTCTACAGCGGTCACCGAATTAGCTCGAGCCAACAAGCGACTAGTCAAAGTGCCTAACCCTGGTCCGATCTCCAACACAACATCATCACCCGTCAATTCGGCCGCTTCAGCAATATCCGCCAAAATCTCCGGGTCCTTCAGCCAATGCTGTCCAAGCGATTTTTTTGGTCCATGAGAAGAAGCCATTTAGCGCCCATCTCCATTTGTCCAGTCGGTCGCTAAGTCAAATCCGTGCGGATGTTTAGCTGCAAATCCACCGGTATCGTAAACCTTTCCCGGACCCATGCTGGTCTCAACCACCGAACATCGTGGATAATTACCATAATTAGCCGCCACCAAAATATAGCCATCCTTATCAACCTTCGCGCCGTCCGCCCGCACCGTATAAGTACCGCCGCTACCGCAAGATTTTATCACAATATTCATCGGCAAATCATAATACGTCTCACGATGTGCTACGCCCTTGGAGTCAGTAAATATCTGCGCACCCTTACTTTTCGTCAATGGATTTTTAGGCTTCGTGCCAATTATTTCAATCTGCTTCTTTGACT
>CALFPG010000015.1 GCA_937921475.1 uncultured Candidatus Saccharibacteria bacterium
CGCTCCTGGATCTAGTATTGATAACTACACAATGTATCCAGAATTTAAGACCGCCCCTGGGTCGTTAGACATTCGTTTTAGGGATAATGCTGGCGCCACGGTCGCGAATCCTGTCACGAATTTTGATAACTCCACTATGAGTAATAGCAGCGTAGCCACCAGCGCTTTCTTGTCCAACTCAAGCTCGAAGCAAATTGAAGTGACGAATACGCAGACTGGCTCTGGGTGGAGCGTTGTGTTGTCAGCATCTGACGGTGTGACCGCCAAGTGGAAGCGAACTGGCGGCACAGAATCGTATATGTTCAACGGCACTAATGGTGATCAGGGATTTCTGTCTGTCAATTTTGGTGCATCGTCCGTCTTAGCTTCGGGTAATTCATTGAGCGGGTCGACTTGCCAGACATCAGGAATATCAAAGGGTGTTGATTCTCAATTTAAGGTAGGGACTGCTACGGCTAACGGCGTTACATTGATGAGTAGCAGCGGGTCAACTGGTCAATTGGGATGTGCATTTTTGCTACAGAACGTTCGATTAAATCAGACTATTCCAGCATATCAAAAACCAGGAACTTATGAACTACCAATGACATTAACGGTAACAGCGCAGTAAGGTTGAGTATGAAAAATAGAGTAAAAAAATTATTTATCGTCATAACACTACTAGCTACTTTGAGTAGTCCTTATTCGGCTTTTGCGGATTCGTCGGCTAATTCTAATTTGTCACAGGTGATTACTGATTGTACTCATGATTCTCTAGAAAATGGTAGCCAGATGAATGAGTCAATTTGTCCGATTTTTCTGCCAAAATTCTCTAAATTTGATTTGGTAAACGGGAAAGATTTGCTGGTATATGGCGTTTATGATGCGGTGCATACAGTAACTAATCCTGTGACGGGTCAGCACGATTTGAAGGTTGAGTTTAATGGTCGAACTTTTGTTTTGGGGCGGGATAGCGAGCTTAAAGTTAACGGAAATATATGGGTGTTGGATTTTTCAAATTGGCAGAATAATCATCCGGGTGATAATTTTATGCCGCCAGTTCCAGAACGTACCTATAACGGTCGTGTTACGACTAAGCTGAAGGATAATGCAACATCCCCAGAAGTAGTGCGGATTGCTGATTTTTCATTTACGACTCCGAAAAAGACCATTGAAGATGTTATTGTTATTCCAAAGATTGTTAAAGAGATAAGTAAGGCTTTGGCTAATACGGGAATTAATTTATGGATGATTATGGCTGCTGGTATTGGTGTAATTGTTGCGGCGTTCATTATGTTATTTATTGTTAAAAAACAGAAAAAGAGGGATGAATGAAAAAATAAGCATAATAAGTTATAATGTAATAAATTAAGTAAGGAGAAAAAATGAAAAAGTTAACGTTGTTGATCGTTGCGAGCGTAGGCGTAGTTGGTCTATTGGGATTGTATAATATGACAAACTCTTCTGTAGCTAATGCCGCAACTACTGCTAACTCTAAACTCTCTCAGACAATTAATCCTGGAGTTTTGAGTACTGATATCCGTGACTCGACTAATTCCTTAGTTAATAATCCAACATTCGCTATGGGCGCTACGACAGTGTCATCTTCATTAGGATCGGGAACTGGTGTTTTTGGGAATAACGACAATCGAATTTATGCCGAAAACCCAGGTGCCGCAGATAATGGCTGGACGTTGACACTAAACGTAGCAACCCCAGGAACTGGTGTTTGGTCTGCAGGCGGCGGAAAGCAGTATAAATACAATGGAACCATTAACGAAGGTCGCCTAACAGTTAATCCAGCTGGCGGTACAGTTACCCCTGTAATTGGTGCAGCTGCAGGTATTACCAAGGGTGCTTCTACGACCTTTTCTGGTACTAGTCCCGTAACACTAATGAGCGCTTCAGCGACTGCTAGTAAAGTATGGGCTGGATATATAACTAATACCTCATTAGCCCAAACCATCCCAGCTGGTCAGGCGGCAGGTACATACGTATTGCCAATGGTTCAAACAATCACGGCTCTTTAGCGGATTTAAATTATTGAGCGAGAATAGACATTCTAATGAGTGTCTATTCTTTTATGTGTAACATTGATATAATAAGCATAATGGGTTTTTAAGGAGGGATATGAAGAATTCGTTGTGGAGTAAGGTTATTGGAGTGGCGATGATTGCAGGGCTGATTTTGCCCGTGTCGGTGTCTGCTAATGGTATTGGTGGTCGACCAGCAAATCCTGATCCGAACAATCCCAGGACAAGCTCAATCTTCATCTATAATCTTTCTGGTGGCGCTTCGAAATCTGATCAATTGTATGTTCAAAACGGGTCTGATAAAGAAGAAACGATTGAAGTTTATTCGGTTGACGGTACAGTTACGACGACTGGTGATATGACTTGCAAGGAAAAGTCGGAGGATAAAGTTGGCGCGGGCAAGTGGGTTTCTGTCTCTAAGAAAGAGGTGACTCTTGGTGCGAACGAGAACACGCTTGTTGATTTTACGGTAAATGTTCCAAGCAAAGCAGATGTTGGCGAGCATAATGCATGCATGGTTGTTCAGCGGAAGGTTAATCAGGCGTCAAATAATGCTGGCGGCATTCAAGTTCAGACTCGTCAGGCTATCCGTATGGCGATAACCGTTCCTGGCGATATTCATCGCGACGTGACGATTGAGAAGTTTAATATTAAGAATTCTAACAGTAGTCAATTGTATGAAATCGCCTTAAAAAATTCTGGCAATGTGTCGGCTGATGTTGACGTAAAGCTGGTTGTGAAAGACCCGATGGGGAATGTTGTTTATAAAAACGGTGGCGTGAATGCGATGATTGCGAATGAAACGCGGCAGTTTAATTTTGATAGCAATTTGGCGCCGTTTTGGGGCGGAAAATATAAGGTAGAGTTGTCGATTTCCTATAAAAAGAAGGCTGGCGAGTGGGGAATTAGCCAGGACAAAAATGAGCTAATCACCAAAACCGCTGAGCCAAAAGAATTGTTCTTCTGGCCATCAACTACAGCGTTAATGATGATTGGCGGTGGAATACTTTTGTTCATTATTTTGATAGTGATAATTGTCATAAAATCAAAACGGAACAAAAAAACTGTTCAATTTAAAAAACGTTAAGTTTATAAAAAAGTGATAGAATAGTTATATGAAGAAAAGTTCTCTGATTAGAGCGTTTTTGAGCATTGTAGTCGTGGCGCTCGGCGGGGTTTTACTGATGAAGAATCTCGAAGTTATTAACATTAGCTGGGATATTTTCTGGGGTACGGTTTGGGCTGCAGGATTTGTATTATCTGGGCTGGTGAATATATTTAATTATCGAAATAGAACGTCATGGATTTGGGGATTATTACTGGTTGCGATTGGCATCCTGATTGGCTTAAATTCTTACGGAATAGTTGACGTTAGTATCTGGAAGGTATTTTGGCCTGTAGTTTTGATTGCTGCTGGTTTGGCAATGATGTTTAACACTAGCCCTAAGAGTGTTAAGCGTTCCAAAAAGCTTAACAAAGACGGCGCTGCTAATGAGAAAATTGCTTGTTTTTGGGGCGAAGAAGACGCTGTAAAAGGTGATTATACTGGCGGTTCGTTGGTTGCGATATTTGGTGGTGTGGATTTGGATTTGCGTCAAGCAAAGATTAAAGACAGTTCTGTAATTGAAATTTTTACATTTTGCGGTGGCGTTAATATTACTTTGCCAGACGATGTGATTGTTAAGAACGAAGTGCGCGGATTTTTGGGCGGAACTGATGATAAAACTCTACCTAAAGATTCTGCCAAAAAGACTCTATATCTGAAGGGTGAGTGCATTTTAGGCGGTCTGGAAATTAAATAAAGTTCTTGGGATTTTGATGAAAACGCGCTACAATAACAGTAGGGCGTTTTCGCGTATGTTGAACTGGCGTGAAATGAGCGGTTATCAGCCGTGAAGTCTGCGGGAAGAAATTGGCATGAAGTCGAGATTAGAACCTGCCGTGAGCTTGCGTAAATAGCAAATAAAGAGCTGAAAGAATCACTTCTTTTGGAATCGAGATGGTACCGTCCGCATAAAACACCTAAGCGGATTCTCGAAGTCAAAAGAGGTGATTTTTATATTAAAATTAAGAAAAGGCATAAATAATAGTGGCGAATAATAACCTCACATCAGCAAAGAAAGCTCGTAATGATGAGTTCTATACGCAGTACGAAGACATCCAAAAGGAAGTTCAAGCGTATATTGATTATAACCCAGACGTGTTCCGTGGTAAGGTCGTGTACCTTAATTGTGATGACCCGTACGAGAGTAACTTTTTCAAATTTTTTGCCAATAAATTCAACGACTATGGCATCAAAAAGCTGATTGCTACCAGTTATTTCAACTCGCCGGTAGCAGGAACTGAGCTACAAAGTTCACTTTTGCCAGATATGCCAGATAAAGAGATTTCGCTAGTTAAGAAATCTGCATCGCAGACTAATATGACAACTGAAGATGGAGAGACAAAAGGTCGGGTGATTGAAATTACTGAGGTGTCTGACGAAAATGGTGATGGAATATACGATCTAGAGGATATTAAAAAAATTATTCAGGCTAATGGTGGCGGCAAGCCACTGAAAGGCGACGACGATTTCCCGCCAGGCGATTTTCGCTCAAAAGAATGTGTTGAACTGTTGAAACAGGCGGATATCGTGGTAACTAATCCACCGTTCTCGCTGTTTCGTGAATACGTGGCACAATTGTTTGAATACGATAAGAAGTTTTTGATTATTGGCAATATGAACGCCATTACTTACAAGGAAATTTTTCCAAAGATTAAGGAAAATAAGATGTGGCTAGGGGTGACAAGAAGTGGTGTTGGATCAATGTGGTTCAAAATACCAGAGAGTATGCCGCAAAAAACAGGCCAACGTTATGATGAAAATGGACAAAGGTATCAGACTGTAGGGAGTTCAGCGTGGTTTACTAATTTAGATCACGGCAAACGTCATCAAAAGTTGCAGTTGATGACTATGGCGGAGAATAAAAAGTTCAACAAAAAAGTTATAAATAGCGATATGTGCTATAAAAAGTATGACAACTATGATGCGATTGAGGTTTCGTTTGTGGATACTATTCCGTGTGATTATGATGACGTGATGGGTGTGCCAATTACATTTTTAGGTAAGTATAACCCTGATCAATTTGAGATACTGGGCGCTACTGAAAGTGAAGGAAAGGGTTTCTCAAACGGATTGTGGGACGAAAAAACCAGAGTATCGCAACCAGTGATCGAGAGAGAGAGAGTCTATAAGAGAATCTTTATCCGCCATAAGAATACCGAATCAGGAGAAATATGATAGACCATATGTTGAAGGTAAAAGATTGTACTTTAGAATATTAATTAAGCGTAGGAAAGGAGCAGAAAAATGATTGCTAATCTAAAAAAATATACCATTGCCGAGGTTACTAAAGGCTTTACTTATAATGAGTTTGAAGGGAAGGGTCTGTTTGGTTTGAGCGGTAAGCTGACGATTCAACCAGAATATCAGCGTAATTACATTTATGCCGACGGCAAGAAGGACGTGGCGGTTATTGAATCAATATTAAAAGGTTACCCAATTGGTTTAATATATTTTAATAAATTAGAGGATGGTAATTTGGAGGTTTTGGACGGGCAGCAACGAATTACCTCGATTGGTCGGTTCATTGAAGGGCGCTTCTCAATTGTGCGCAATGGTAATCAGACGCATTTTGATTCTTTACCGCATGATTTGCGCCAGAAAATATTAGAAACAGAGCTTTTGGTGTATGAATGTGAAGGGACAGAGAGTGAAATCAAGGAGTGGTTTAAGACAATTAATATTGCCGGTGTACCGCTTAATGAGCAGGAATTGCTGAACGCTATTTATTCTGGACCTTTTGTGACATTAGGTAAGGAGACTTTCTCAAATTCCGGTAATGCGATGATCGCTATGTGGAGTGCATATATCAATGGTGACGCTAAGCGGCAAGACTTTTGGCATGTAGCGCTGGAGTGGATTGCGGATGCAAAGAGGATGACGGTCTCGGAATATATGTCGCAGCATAGATTTGATGATTCTATTGCAGAAGCGAAGACTTATTTTGATACGGTATTGAATTGGGTATCAAATACCTTTAATCAAGTTGAGAAAGAAATGCGTGGTCTGGAATGGGGTAGACTGTATGAGGAGTATCATAAGTTTTCTTATGACTCTGACCAAGTTTCCGCAAAAGTTAGTGAGTTATATGGCGACCCATTTGTAAAAAATCGTAAGGGGATCTTTGAGTATGTTTTGGGGCTGTATTCTGGACAAAGAGGTGATCTTGGTGATACGAAGTTGCTTGAGGTTAGAGTGTTTGACGATGCAACTAAACAAACTGTTTATAAAAAGCAGACCGAAACTGCGGAAGAAAAAGGTGTGTCAAACTGTTCTTATTGTGCAATAGGTCACGATGCTAACAAGGCTAAAATATGGAAGCTAAATGAAATGGACGCTGATCACGTTAGCGCTTGGAGCAAGGGTGGTGTAACCTCAATAGAGAATTGCGAAATGCTATGCAAATCACATAATAGAGCGAAAGGAAATAAGTAATGAAATTCAAACACGGAACACGTCGTCGAGCTGCGGAATATGAGAAAGATTGGGTGCAGCGATGGAAAGACGATGACACATTTAACAAGTCGATCACGCAGCGTCCTGTTGATAATTCTTGGGTTTTTTATGACGGTCCTCCGTTTTTGACGGGAACGCCGCACCACGGACATTTATTGGTCAGTACGGTGAAGGATACGATGGGGCGCTTCCACACGATGAAAGGTCAGCGAGTTGAGCGCCGTTGGGGTTGGGACTGCCACGGACTGCCAGCAGAGGTTTACGTCGAAAAAACGCTAGGCATTTCTAATAAAAAAGAGATTGGCACGAAAATTAGCGTTTCGGATTATGTCAAGGAATGTCGAGCGGCTATGGTTCGAACTGGTACCGAGTGGGAAGATACGATTGAGCGAATTGGTCGTTGGGTTGAATTTAAGGGCGCTTATAAAACCATGGATAACAATTACATGGAATCTGTTTGGTGGGCGTTCAAGAGACTTTACGAAGAAGGCAAAATCTATGAAGGCGAAAAGATTTTGGTCTATTGCACAAAGGACGCAACACCGATTTCTAAGAGTGAAGTGGCTATGGAAAATAGCTATCAAATGGACACTGACCCGAGTTTGTTCGTCTACTTTAAGCTGGAGGACGAGGACGAATATTTGCTTGCGTGGACGACGACGCCGTGGACTTTGCCGGCAAATATGGTCTTGGCGGTGAATCAGGATGTCGATTATTCTTTGGTGGCGTACGGCGATAAAAAGTTTTACGTTGCAAGCGACCGTGTTGAGAAAGTTATGACGGACGAAAAGCACCAGCCGCTGGAATATTCAATTGTTAAGACGATTAAAGGTTCTGAATTGGTGGGCAAGCGATTTGAGCCTTTGTTTGAAAATCGTGGTCCGGCTGCGCATAAGATTCTTCACGCTGATTTCGTGACGACCGAGGATGGTACGGGAATTGTTCATATTGCGCCAGCTTACGGTGAGGACGATTATGAATTGTGCCGAAAAAATGACGTTCCAGTGTTGTCGTTGGTTGACGGCGATGGAAATTACACAGAAGGTAGATGGTTAGGTCGCAACATTTGGGAGGTGAATAAGGAGATAGCGAAGACTTTATTAGAAGAAGGTCGGGCGCTGAAAATTGAATATATTCGCCACGAATATCCGCATTGTCATCGATGTGGCACGAAATTGATGTACCGTGCTCATCCAAGTTGGTTTATGGATATTCAGAGCCAGAAAAAGGAAATGCTGGAGGCGAACGAGCAGACAAGCTGGACACCAGACAATCTGAGGACTGGACGATTCCATAACATCATCGAGCAAGCGCCGGATTGGAATTTGAGCCGCGATCGTTATTGGGCAACACCAATTCCAGTGTGGAAGGGCGTGAAGAATGACGGCACGGAAGTGGTGAAGGTGATTGGTAGCTTTGCGGAATTTGAAGAAGTTACGGGTCGCAAGCTGGACGATTATCATTTGCCACAAGTTATGGACGTTACGTTTGAGTGCGACGGCGCAGAGATGCATCACATCGGTAAGGTTTTGGATTGTTGGTTTGAATCTGGTTCGATGCCGTTTGCTCAGTTCCATTATCCATTTGAGAATAAGGAAAAATTTGAAGCGAGTTTTCCTGCCGATTTCATCATTGAGGCGATTGACCAGACGCGCGGTTGGTTTTATAGTCTAACAGCGGTAAACGTGGCTTTGTTTGGTAAATCTCCGTGGAAGAATTTGATTTGTACTGGATTTATCAATGCCGCCGACGGCAAAAAAATGAGCAAGAAGCTAAAGAATTATACCGATCCGATGGAGTTGATGAATAAGACTTCGGCCGACAGCTTCCGATTCTTGATGCTTTCAAGTCCACTAACAAATGGCGAAAATTTTGCCTTGGCGGATAAGGACGTGATGGATGTAGCGCGTAAGCTTGGTATGATCTGGAATATGTACGACTTCTTCACGATGTACGCTGAAGTTGACGGCTGGGAGTTTAATGGCGATTTGTCAGATCCGCTTCATGATTTAACAAA
>CALFPG010000016.1 GCA_937921475.1 uncultured Candidatus Saccharibacteria bacterium
GAAGAATATCGGTTACCATAAGACCTACTTCGTGGAGCAACATAACCAGGTCGCTCATTTTCTGGAAGCTCACCTCCAGGCAACACAATCCTAGAGCCAGTAGACAACTTCGCACCATCATCAATGTCATTATACAGAACGACGCGTTCAGCACTTGTCTTATACTTTTCCGCCAGAGATTGGGCAGTATCGCCGTCTTTAATAGTATAAACAACACCGTCAACAAGAGGCACAACTAGAGTCTTATTCGGCTCTACAGCGTCTGAAGTTGTATTATTAGCCCAACGAAGCGTCTGAGATGAAATCTTAAACTTCTTAGCAATAGACTCCATTGTGTCACCCTCTTTGGTTACGTAAGATGAAATACCACGCGCAGCCGAAGTATCTGGCTTAACAATGTCAGGTTTTGTTATAACTTCTGTATCATTCTGAGAAAGATTCTTCTTAATTGTTAGTGAAGTTTCAGATTCGCGCAAGTCACCAGCCGAAGGCAATTCCGCCGTTTCCGCCAAGTTAGTTACAGCATTAGCTGCCGTTAATTCATCTACTGAAGCTGTTTTAGACTTAGCAGACTTAGATACCGATGAAACACCAGTAGCTTCAGATGATGCCAAAGTTTTTGATCTTTCAGCGGACACATTACTACCGCTATTACCGTAGACCAAAAATGATATAGTCAATAAAAATATTCCACCGTAGATTGCAAATGATTGCAGTTTACGTTTTTTACTCCGAAGAGATGTAAAATGGTTACGAATAATCGTTCTCCTTGTGTTGATGTTACCATCAGCACCTCTACCAAATTGTCTTTCTTCTCGCAATAGAACAGGATATGTTGTCGACCTAATTGATTATTATTATTCTACATTAGTTTTGCTATATCCGTAGCGACAATTTTGGCAGGTCATTTATCGTAATTCACCTCTGTTGATAAATTAGACAAATGATCTAATATCTATTTTACACAACATTGACAATAAAGTCAATAAATTTTATAAAATGCGTTTTTGTCAAGAAATCTGGCACTTCTTTTGACAGTGAGCCTTGACATTAGCCTCGTGCTCTTCGTTGGTTTTCGCAAAATACGTAATATCATCGTCGCCGCTCAGGAAATATAGATAATCAGAGTTTATCGGATCGGCAGCGGCGTTCAACGCGCTCAAACTAGGCGAAGCGATTGGTCCAGGAGTTAAGCCTTTTTGAATGCGTGTATTATATGGCGACTTAAGGTTTGGCGAGCGCTCTACCCCTGTTTTGTCAGCAATATATTGATATGTTACATCAGAACCCAACGGCATATTGGCTTTCAGGCGGTTGTAGAATACACTAGCAATCTTACGCTGATCTTCGCAAGTTTTCACACCAGACCCACAGCCAATCGATTCGCGCTGAATAATCGACGCTAGTGTTATCCCTTGATATAAGGTCAGCCCACGAGCTTTAAATTTCTCCTCCAAATTATATTTCTTAACAATTTTCTCCAGATGATCAATTGAGCGCTGCAAAACCTGTTCTGCAGTTTCGTCTGGGGAAATATAGAATGTTTCACCGTAAATGTACCCTTCAAGCCCAGCATTTTCCGGTCTACCCGCAAAAACTGGACTGTCATACTTAGCGGCAAATGCCTTTTTTATCTGATCATCCGAGAATCCCGCCTTAAGCAACACGGATTCAACTTCTCTGCCGTCAGAATTCTTCATTTTTTTATTCAAAGTCGATCCAGGATAAAATGTTATAGCAATCTCATCAGTTTTACC
>CALFPG010000017.1 GCA_937921475.1 uncultured Candidatus Saccharibacteria bacterium
GTAGAGCCTTCGGTCAGTGTTAACTCGGATTATATTGACGCAGAAAATGTCACGAAAATTGAGGGAATAAATGCTGGGTTGAATAATAAGGGCACGTCAAAAACCCAAAATTCTTCGTATGCACTCGCTCGGTTTGTTGTCAGAGGGGCTGAAGTCTCGGGGCTTACGGGCAAGAGCGATGTGGTTTCATTGCCTGGTGGTACTGCTGATAGTGATTGGCCGTGTGCAATCGTGCGACTGATTAAAGGGCAGTATAAAGATAGCTTAAATATTGATAGTGGCGCGTGTGGAAAAATTGTTCAAAACACTGGCAGTCAATTAAACACCGGTCAGACTCCAGTGGCTACAAATAAGATAGATGATCTGGATAGAGATAGGGTTAAGCTAAGTGCTAACGACAGTCTATGTTATGTGGTTATGGTTAGTAATTACAACGGTTCGGCGCCTTCGACGGATTTTAAATACGCGGTTAAGTGTATCAGATCCTCAAAAAGACCAAAGGTTCAGGTTTGGGGTGGTGATATTAAGACAGATAAAGAAGTTATTACCAGCAGGACATCAAATAATGTGAATGTTCCTGATGAGAATCTTAGTCGAATTGAGTTAGATAAGACCTCTATACGAGCAAAGGGGCTGTGGGGTACTGGTTTAGACAGGCATGGGAATAAGCTTGGTGGTGAGGTGTTGTTTAGTCCCGGTGAATATGGATATAAGGGTGGTAATATGGATGATAAACATTGGTCAATAGTTTGTGCCGAGGATCAATATGGCGGTAATGGAAACCAGAGGGCGTATAAGAAGTCTACTGGAAAGCCAGATTATCTTCCGAGTTGTCATGGTGATGCGACCAACTTAAAAGACGACTATCAAGCAAGGACGATTGTAACGACACAATGGCGCGCTCCTGGTGGAGGCGATGTATTGCAAGATGGTTATATTACGTGTAAACCCGATTCCATGTATTACGACATAGTTGGTGACGCATCGCTCGTCTATAATCCTGATTATTGCAAGAGGGGCGTTTGGAGAACGTCTGACTCTGCAAAATGGATTGGTATAAACAGCTTTGGTCGGCATACGCATTCTAATAGTAGACCAGATCCAGCATTCTTAAATTGTAATGACAATCTTCGTCCTATAGTAGAGCTTATCCCGTGTTTGGATATGTATGTCTTTAGGCTGAAAGGTATCGATTTAGGAGGGTTAAAAGATGCTAAGAGTCTGGAGATTGGTTTTAGTGGAGCTGTAGATAACCTCGTTAAGGTGAAGATTAACGGTTATGAGATGAAAACGTTGGGTAATGATAACGGCTCCAGACCTGAAGGAGTTCAGTATTTTGGTTGGGGTCTTCCGGGCTATGCTGGAAATTCCCGGTTTACTGCCGAAACACAACCAGGCACTGTCCTATATGAGAATAATAACTTCATCGATATTTATATAAAATCTAATCCGTCACATATGGGACTACTGATCGAGGATATAACATTGGCGTATAAGATGGCCTATACGAATCAGAATGTATATGGCTCTTGGGGCGAATATGGAGTTATTGCTAATGGTAGGGCAGATTCGGCTTCTGGAGCTGGATTGTCATCATCGTTTAATGGTCGCTCGGGCGTAACTCCACGTGACTATAACAAGCTAACTTTTGCCAATATTCCAAAGTATGGTAATTTCAGCAGCACCAGTTCGGTTCCAGATAATTTTACTTTACCGTCGGTTGGCGGCGTCAAGGGCAGTGTTTCTGGTAACGTGGATGTCAACAGCTTGGCCACAGGTGAATATAACGCTGGAAACGTAACCTTAACGGGGTCGAAATTAAGCGTAGGCAAGAGTATAGTCATAAAGTCCTCGGGTGTAGTCAGGATTTCGGGTGATTTGCTATACACAGACACGAATGATGTGCGTCAATTGCCACAACTAATTATCTATGCGAAGAATATTATTATAGAGCCTTCGGTTGGAGAGGCGAATGCTTGGTTGATTACTCAGAAAGACGGATATGTTAGTACTTGTGGTGCGGTAATTAGCGATGTAGCTTGGCTGAGTGGTGTTTCTGATGTTTCTTGTGGTAAGCAATTGAAAATCAACGGGCCAATTAAAACTGGACGCCTGTTCTTGCGGCGAACGTACGGCGGAAAACATGCTTCATCTGCGAAGAATGATCCGAACATGCATCCTGGAACTCCAGCAGAAATCATCAATTTGAGGGCTGACACTTATATTTGGGCTTACAATAATTACCGAAACACTGGCGCGATTAGTACGATGAATGTTCGCGAATTGCCGCCAAGATATTAAAAGTTTGCAAATTAAAACGCTAATGTATATAATTACTATTAGTTATGAAATTAGCAAAAGGGTTGGGCGAATTCTTCGGACTGGACATCGATACGAATGCGGTGCGGGTGGTTCAATTGTCTCGTACTGGCACGGGATGGAGTTTATCGCATTACGGTTATACGCCAGTTGATTCTAAGATAACGAGTGGCGATTCTCCAGAGTCTAAGCGACGCTTGGGTGAGGCTATTATGACCGCCGTTGGTCAGGCTGGGATTAAGACGTCCAATGTAGCTGTCGGTTTGCCATCAAATAAGACGTTTTCGACTATTATTGATGTGCCAAAGGTTTCTGAGCAGGAATTGAAGGCAATGATGAAATATCAAATTGACCAATATATTCCAATGTCTTTGGATGAGGCAGAAGTTGACTGGGCTTTATTGGGTGATAGTTTGCATGCTCAGAATCAGTATGAGATTTTGCTGACAAGTACAGCGAAGTCTTACGCGGAAGAGCGTCTGGAGTTAGTTGAAAATCTTGGCTTCAATGTGATTGCCGAAGAGCCAAACGCTATTGCTATGGTTCGCTCTTTATCAGCTACCGATTCTCAGGATGCGCGTTTGATTATCAATATGGGCGAAAATTCAACGGATTTGGCGGTCGTCTACAACGGAGCGCCGCGACTTATTCGTATGATTCCGACAGGGCTTTCATCTTTGGTTCGATCGGCGGTTCAGAATCTTAGCGTCCAGGAAGATCAAGCTCGTCAATTTATTTTGAAATTTGGTTTGGCGCCGGATAAATTGGATGGTCAAGTGTTAAGGGCTATTGATTCAACTCTCGACAATTTTTCTTCAGAGCTGGTGAAATCTATAAAGTTTTTCCAAACTCGATATCCAAGCGTAGCAGTTTCTGGAATTTTGTTATCAGGGTTTGGTTCAGCTATTCCGCAACTTGATGGATATGTGATGAATAAAACCGGAGTCCAGTCAATTACCGCAGATCCGTGGCAGCGCGTTCAAGTTTCTCAGTCGGATCAACAGCAATTGGCGCCGATTGCTTCAGAATTCGCTATTGCCGTAGGGCTGGCACAAAGGAGTAATATATCATGATTGAGATAAATCTTCTCCCAAACGTTAAGCGCGAGCTATTGAAGACTCGGGCTATGCGCAATCGGGTTATTTCAATATCGTTTTTGGTGGGCGGTGCTTCGATTGCGGCAGTAGTTGTTCTGGCGTTGATTTTGGGCAGCCAAATTGCAGCCGAGGCGGTCCAGAGTGGAGTTGTTAAAGATAGGAATGATAAATTGATGGCGGTCGAAGATCTCAATAAGGTTGTAACGATTCAACATCAATTAACAAAGATTAATGAGCAGCATTCTAGAAAGAAGCTTAATTCAAGGATCTTTGATGTTGTAACGGCGGTTAATCCAGTTGCGCCAAATAATGTTAGTTTTTCGGATATAAAAGTCAATCCTGAATCGAAAACTATTACTCTGGAGGGTAGCGCGGTTAATGGCTATAGTGCGTTAGAGACCTTAAAGAAAACCATCTTGAATACGAAAGTTCAGACTACTGACGGCGATAAAAGTTCCGAGGTTAGTCTGACTAAGGAGATAAAAGATGGTGATACTAGTTTTGGAGAGAACTCGGAAGGTAAAAAAGTGTTGCAATTCTCATTCTCGTTTGAATATGCGGAAGAATTACTAGCACCTGCAAATAACGGCACAGTTTCCGTATTGACGCCGACTGGTAAGGTTGACGTGACAGATTCACGTCAGGGGATTCCGGATAGCTTGTTTAAGAGTAACTCGAAAAAACAGGAGAAGAAATAATGGCGACCGATAATAAAGAAGTTGCAATACGCAAGCGTCAACAGATTGATTCGTCAAAAAAGACTATGTTTATTTTTGTGGCTTCTGCGGCATTTTTGGCTGGAATTGCGCTTGTTGTGAGTATATTTTTGGTGCAGCAAATTGTATTTCATTCGAAGATTCTTCTGGAGAAGCAAAACACGATTTCTCGTCTAGATAAAAACTTGTCATCAGTTGATGAGTTGAAGAAGAATATCCGAGTTTTGGATACGAATACTGCACTTAACTCTATAAAATCAAGCAGCGAAAGTAATGCTCTTCAGACGATACTGGATGCGTTGCCAGATAATGCGAACGCCGACGCTCTTGGTGCTTCGTTGAAGAATAAATTTATTGACACGACTACTGGTGTGACTATTCAAAATTTGACCGTTGCTCAATCTGGATCTGATAGTGAAAGCTCTGAGTCGACATCTGAAAACGCCATATCATTTACTATGGAAGTGAGCGGTCCAGCTGAAAAATTGAAAGAATTGTTAACTAAGTTAGAGGCGTCTATTCGAGTCATTGATCTAAAGACCGTGGAAATCCAGCGAAATGAGGATAGATTGAGCTTGGTAGTTCGAGGTGTCGCTTATTACGAGCCAGCACAAACAATACAATTAGAGAATAAGGTGGTTAAGCCATGAAGAAAACAGACATAGCAATGGTAATATTGATCGCGGGCGTGGGTGTGGCAATCGGTTATATTGTCGCCTCTAATATCTCGTTCTTAAAAGTCCCAGAATCTGGCACAAAAGTACAGACTATTCGAGAAATATCACCTGACGTCGAAAAGCCAAACCCAGCGATTTTTAATAATAATGCGATAAATCCAACTGTTGAAATATTCGTAGGTCAAGATGCAGCCAAATAGAGAAGGGGTGTAAATGGCTTTACTGACGGACGACATCCAAGATAAGTTGATCGAGCTGCTCGTAAACGAGGGGCTTATTGAGAAGTCTGTCATTGATGATGCCTTAAAGCGTGCCTCTGAGAGCGGCAAGCCGTTATTTAGTTTGCTTAGTGAAGAGGGGCTGCTTGATAATGAACTATTAGTTCATGGCGTGGCTCAAGTTTCGGGCGTGCCGTATGTCAATCTGTCGAATAGTGTTATTAGCCAGGATATTTTATCTCTATTGCCGTCCGACGTTGCTGAGAGATTTATGGCTGTGCCGCTAGCCGAAGTTCAGAATAGACTAGCGGTAGCGATGATCGACGCGAATAATGTTCAAGCGGTGGACTATTTGTCAAATCGTATCCAGCGTCCGATAAAAGTATTTATGGCTTCGGAAGAGAGTGTCCGTCATGTCTTAGATCAATATAAGACTGACTTGTCGTCTGTTAATGTGGCTGCACAGGCTTCGCAGGAAGAGTCTTTGTCGGAAGCTGGCAATATCAAAACAATTGTTCAAGATTCACCAATATCACGAGCGTTGTCGACAATTTTGGAGTACGCAGTGAAGAGTCACGCGTCCGACGTGCATATTGAGCCATTAGAGAAGGCTTTGAAGATTCGTTGCCGAGTTGACGGTGTTTTGCGTGAAATAATGCAGCTCCCAAAGAGCATTGAGCCGGCGTTAGTTAGTCGTATTAAGATTCTTTCCAATCTGAAAATTGACGAGCATCGAATTCCTCAGGATGGTCAATTCGCGGTTAACGTTGCAGGTAAAGAGGTTGACCTTCGTATTGCTATCTCTCCTGTCGTTTGGGGCGAGCAAGTAGTTATTCGTCTGCTTGATAAGAGTGGAAGTTCTTTCAACTTGGAAGACATGGGCTACGCTGGGCGCGCATTAAGAACGATTCGCAAGGGAATTAAGCGACCAAATGGAATGATCTTGACGTCGGGTCCAACTGGTTCTGGTAAGTCAACGAGTTTGTACGCGTTGATCAAGGAGATTAAGGATGACACCGTGAATATTGTGACGCTTGAAGATCCGGTTGAATATAAGATGGATGGTGTCAATCAGATTCAGGTGAATGCGGAAGTTGGCTTGACATTTGCTTCTGGACTGCGTTCAATTTTGCGTCAAGACCCAGACATTGTGATGGTTGGTGAGATTCGCGATAATGAAACAGCAAATTTGGCTATTCAGGCAGCCTTAACGGGGCATTTAGTTTTCTCGACACTTCACACAAATTCCGCCGCTGGCGTGCTGCCGCGTTTGTTGGATATGGGAATTGAGCCGTTTCTTATCGCTAGTACGGTTAACACAATCATCGGTCAGCGTTTGGTGAGGCGAGTGGCGCGCCGTCGAGATATTTATCAATCATCACCACTGGAAACGCAGGCAATTCGCGAGGCGGTTGGTGGATTATTGCCGCAAACAAGGGAGCAAGTTGCTCAATACGCGCAAGATTTGGGATATGAAAGTTTGCCACTAGCGACGCAGGCGTCGTTTGCCTTGGCAAAAGGAAAAGATACGCCGCAAACTCCTCGCGGTTATGCTGGTCGAGCTGGTTTGTATGAGGTCATGGATATTACTGAAGAGATTCAGAATTTGATTGTTAAGCGCGCAACCTCAGCGGAAATCCAGCGAATGGCAATTCAACAGGGTATGATTACGATGCGTCAAGATGGCTATCTGAAGGCGTTGAACGGAATAACGACAATAGAAGAAGTTAATAGGGTAGCGGCGGATACCGCGTAAAAGGAGGAAACATGAATAATCAAGAATTGCGAATTGAGATTTTGCTGGAAGAAGTCGTTAAGAAGCGAGCTTCAGACCTTCATATTCAAGTTGGTTTGCCGCCAATGCTACGAATTGACGGTGCGCTTATGCCGGCCGCCGGAACTCAGCCATTGGATGAGCCTGCGGTTGAGAGGCTAGTTTTTCAGATTCTTGATGAAGATCAGCGGCAGATTTTGCTAAAAGATAAGGAATTCGACTTTTCGTTTGCGTTTGGTACACTGGGACGATTCCGAGTTAACGCCTTTCATGAGCGTGGCAATTTGGCTGCAGCTCTACGTTTGATCCCAAATGAAATTAAGTCGGCGTCTGAACTGGGTATGCCGCCGGTTGTTAATACGTTTGCAGATTTTCCTCGTGGCTTGGTGTTGGTTACTGGTCCAACTGGTTCTGGTAAGTCAACAACTTTGGCGGCGCTGGTTGATAAGATCAATTCTGAGCGCTCACAGCATATTATCACCATTGAAGACCCTATCGAGTTTACTCACAAGTCGAAAAAATCAGTGGTAGTTCAGCGGGAAGTTCACTACGATACCTATTCGTTCTCTGCAGCTTTGCGCTCGAGTCTTCGCCAAGACCCAGACGTTGTGTTGATTGGTGAGATGCGCGACCTTGAAACAATTTCGGCAGCGATTACAATTGCTGAAACTGGACACTTGGTGTTTGCGACGCTACACACGAACTCCGCAGCACAATCAATTGACCGTATGATTGACGTGTTCCCGCCACACCAGCAGCCACAGATTCGCGCTCAGCTCAGTAATATTTTGATGGCAATTTGTTCGCAGCGACTTGTGCCAGCTATTGGTGGTGGACGAGTCGTGGCAGCAGAGGTTCTGATTGCTAATCCAGCGGTGCGCAACATTATCCGCGAAGGTAAATCTCACCAATTGGATGCCGTGATTCAGACTGGTGCTGACCAGGGAATGCAGACGATGGATCGAACTTTGGTCAATTTGGTGCAGAACGGTACGATTACGTATGATAGCGCTCGTGAATTTGCTGTCGATTTGACGGAATTTGAGAGGTTGATGAGGGGGTAATAAATGAAAAAGTACGATTACGAAGCCAGAGATAGCGCAAGTAACAAAATCGTTAAATCAGTTGTTCAGGCTGATAGTGAAAACGCTGCCGCAAAACTCTTGACGGCTCAGGGCTTTGTGCCGTTAAAGATTGAATTGCAGGACGATAAAACAAATTTCTTTGCGAGGTTTTCTGGTAGAATCACCACTAAGGATAGGGTTGTGTTTACTCGTCAGCTAGCAACTCTTATTGGGGCAGGGTTGCCTTTGGCGCAAAGTCTTCGAACAGTTCAAGAGCAGACGACGAATAAGCGCATGCAGGAGATAGTCCAGGAAATTATCTCTGACGTCGAAGGCGGCAAATCATTGTCTGATTCGTTCGCAAAACATCCAGAAGCTTTCAATAAAGTCTACGTAGCTTTGATCTCGGCCGGCGAAACGTCAGGTACAATGGATGATTCGCTTAAGAGGTTGGCGGCTCAGCAGGAAAAAGAAGCTGCTATGATGAGTAAAATTAGAGGCGCTATGATGTATCCGTCAATTGTCTTGGTAGTGATTATCTTGGTTATCGGATTTATGTTATTCACTGTCGTTCCGCAGGTTGAGGGTCTGTATCGTGACTTAAATAAGGGATTGCCATTTGTAACTCTTATGATGATTAAAGTGGCGAACTTTTTTAGTAGTCTTTGGTGGCTTGTTATATTGGCAATGATTATCGGCGGTTATTTCCTAGCACAATATCTGAAAACTGAACAGGGAATTAGGACTAAAGACATCTTTAAGCTTAATGTCCCGTTATTTAAAGGAATGTTTAGGAAGATGTACATGGCACGATTTGCTAGAACTGGTCAAGTTCTTCTGAGTACTGGCGTGCCGATGCTTGATATGCTTCGTATTACGTCTGATGCTGTCAATAACGTGATTATTAGCGAAAGTATACTTCGCGCATCGGATAAGGTTAAAGGCGGTAAGGCGCTCTCAGCTTCTTTATCTAATGAAGATTACTTCTTGGCGATGGTACCACAGATGATTAAAATTGGTGAGCAATCAGGTAAGATTGATGAGATGATGGGTAAGACCGCTCAAGTTTATGAAGATGAGCTTGATGAGGAAATTCGCGCTTTATCTACGGCGATAGAACCAGTCTTGATGGTCTTTTTGGCTATAGTTGCCGGTACGATGGTGGCGGCTATCTTGCTTCCAATTTATAGTTTGGTTGGTAACATCAATATTCGCTAGACTGACTTATGTTTTTAGTGTATTATAAACTTAAGCATTTTTGCGTAAATATAGGTAAACCATAGAAAGGTGGGAAATCTAATGACAAAAAAAGATAATAAAAAAGGATTTACAATCATCGAGGTCGTCCTAGTCTTGGCTATTGCTGGACTTATCTTTGCGATGGTGTTTATCGCATTGCCAGCTTTGCAGCGTAGCCAGCGCGACCAGTCAAGGAAGAACGACGCTTCAACAGTTGCTGCGGCTATTACCAATTGGAATTCAGCTAATCGTAACGGTGGCACGTTTAGTGAAGAGTCTCTACGCAAGTATGTCGATAAGCTTGATCAATACGACAAGTCTTCAGAATTGAAGGTTGCTACACCTGGTGCTTCAATGTCAGTAGCTAGTAACGAAATCAAGGTTATGCGTGGCAAGAAGTGTCCTGCTAGCACGCCAGCTCCATCTGCTGACGATCCAGCAAATATAACTTTGGAAAACGGATCTTCACGCAATGCAGCAGTCGTAGTTCTGCTGGAGAACAACGGTTCTCAGAAGCAATTGTATTGCCGGGATGTATAATCCATAGATAAATTACGAATCAGCCTCGGTATGGGGCTGATTTTTTTATGGTTTTTTGTTACCATAAGAAGTATGATTAAGTTTTTATTAGTGGGATTTTTAGGGGCTATTTTAGGCAGTTTTGCCGGAGCGCAAATTTGGCGCTTGCGGGCTCGTCAATTGATGGAAGATAAAAAAGCCGGAGAAAAAGTTGACCAAAAGGAATTAAAGAAATTATCTCCATTGATAAAAAAAATTTCCAAAGATAGATCTCGCTGTTTATCCTGCGGACATGAGCTTAAGTGGTACGATTTGATTCCTGTGGTAAGTTGGGTTGCTGGATTAGGGCGGTGCAGATATTGCAAAGCATTTATCGGTTGGACGGAAATCTTGCTAGAACTAGTGATGGCTGGATTGTTTGTTGCGTCCGTGGCTTTTTGGCCTGGATCATTGACGGATATCTGGCAAGTCGCGTTGCTGGTCTTGTGGTTGGCAAGTTTGGTACTGCTGGCGATTTTATTTGTATATGACCTCAGATGGCTACTTCTTCCAGATGTAATTAATATTCCGTTTATCATTCTTGGTGCTATTTTTGCGGGAATAAAAGTATGTCTAGCTGGCGATTTTTCAAAAAGCTTGATGACGTTATTTGGGTCGATTGCGATTCTGAGTGGAATATATATGGTGCTATATTTATTCTCGAAATATCGTTACGGGGAAGATAAAACTTGGATCGGTTTTGGTGATGTTAAGCTTGGACTTGGATTGGGTTTATTCTTGGGAGACTGGCTTTTGGCGTTTGCCGCGTTGTTTATCGCAAATCTTATCGGCACCTTATTGGTTTTACCTTCAATGATGCGAGGAAAATTGCAAGCAACTTCACGGATATGCTTCGGCCCATTGCTTATCGTAGGGTTTTTACTCGCTTGGTTCTTTAGCCGACAAATTTTAGAGTGGGGCTTTCTTATTGTCTAAGTAAAAAGCGCTTATGCTATAATGGAGAAGTGATGGGCAATAAACAAAAAGGTTTTACTATAATTGAAGTGATTTTGTTTGTGGCTATTTCTGGCTTGCTGACCTCTATGTTGATGGTTGGTGTAAGTATGTCAATTAATCGTCAGCAATATCGCGATTCAGTGCAGTCTTATGCTGGTTTTTTGCGAAATGAGTACTCGAAGGTTGTCAATGTTGAGAATGAGCGATCTAAGGGTACTTGTCCAATTGAGGGCTCTGATGGTCGAGCTGAAACTCTACGTGGACAATCTGATTGCGTGATTGTCGGTCGCTATATTACCACTGAAGGTTCTCTGGGCTCGACGGACGGCAATCTGTACAAAACTTATCCAGTTTATGCCTATAGGCCAGATAAGGGTAGCGCGTGGACTTATAAACGCGGTGCTGAGTCTGATAAATATATTGTTAATTGGCAAGCAAAAACTAGGTTTTCTAACCAAGCTAAGGATAGTGCGTATATTTCTATTTTGATGTACCGCCATCCAGAGACGGGGCAGTTGGACATTAGAACTGACACGAGTCGATTCGGTGACAATTTAACTGATTTCGTCAACAATAAAAATAGTGCTGGAGTTGTGCAATCTGCTGGCGAACAGCGTCAACAGAGGGAAATTTGTGTTTATGATGACGGCTGGCTGCCGGGAGAAAGATTATCTATTTTTCTACGATCACACGCAGGTTCTGCTGATGCTGTAGTTATGGGTAATGCGACAGGAGGTTGTGCTGATGCGTAAGTTTAACAGAGGTGACACACTTGTCGAGGTGTTACTTGGAGTAACTATTTTTAGCCTAGTTGCCGTTATTGCATTAGAAACCATGAATCGCGGGATGGCTATTGCTCAGTATTCTTTAGAGACGACGTTGGTTCGCCAACAGGTTGACGCTCAGGCTGAAATGCTAAGATATGCGCATGATATGAAAAATGATACTTGGAAGAAATTGGTAGACAATAATTCGGTGAGCGTTTCTGCTGTTAATGACAATGAAGGAAACTTGGGTGTCGAAAAATGTCCTGATGATTTTTCTACGAAAGAGTTTGCTTTGGCTGCGACGCCTTCGCTCGCTTCGAAGATTAGTATATTGAACAATCCTGGAGATTATAAAGCGGCAGAAACATATGCGCGGGTTGATAGCGATACTAAAAAAACGTATGGAATATCAGTTAGATTGGTTAAGCCTAGTACGGCTACTGGAAGCAGGGATAGTAACAAGTACGATGCGTACATAAAAGCGTGCTGGATGCCAGTTGGCAGCAAAATGCCGGCGACTATTGGTACGATTGTGAGGTTGTATGATTCGGGGCTATAAAAAAGGATTTACACTTATCGAATTGATGCTCGCCATGAGTTTTATCTCTGTTCTTTTGTTGTCGATTGCGATGGTGGGTATTCAAGCGGGTAAAATGTATAGCAGAGGTATTGTGCTTCGTGATGTTAATCAAGCGGGGCGAGATATTTCAGACACTATTCGACGTGATTTTCTTCAGACAAATGCCGAAAAGATTGATAGTACGGGATTGAGGGCGCCGAATAATAGCAATTGGTCAACTGGTCGACTTTGTCTTGGCTCTCATTCTTATGTGTGGAATAATCCGAAGTATTTGGACGATCCTAGTCTGTTGGGCGGAAATAGTCTGTTTAAGGTTGATGGTAAACCTGTTAATTTGGTACGAGTAGTTGATTCAGATAACGGATTGTGTAAAAAAGATGCCTCCGGTAAATATCCAGAAACTATTGATCTTGCGAAATCGTCCAATTTGCTCAGGTCTATCAATGGCAGTGATGGTTCAATTGGCGTGCACGAAGTTACGTTAGAAAAGGTTACTTCAGATAATTCAAGGGAGGCGCTGTATAAATTGACTTTTACGCTGGGGACGAGCAAGATGAGTGAAATAAGGAATTCTTCCTGTAAAGCTCCGACTGAAGATGATAGTAATTTTGAGTTCTGTGCTATAAATAAATTTGAGATGATTGTGAGGACAAATGGGTAAAAATGCGCGACAATCAGGTGCTGTATCTCTTTTTGCGGTCATATTTGGCGCGATGTTGCTGACTATTGTTACTATTGGGTTTATCAAGTTGATGATTATGGATCAGCGACAATCCTCGAATAATGATCTGTCGCAGAGTGCTTATGACGCGGCTTTGGCTGGGGTTGAGGATGCTAAGCGTGTGGTTCGTGCCGCCCAGACGGGCAATATTCAAGCAGCGGGAGTGCTGAATGGCCCAATTAATTGTAATATGGTCGCGGCATCTGGTGTTGTTGGGGGTAGCTCTTCTGGTGAAACTATTATCAAAACTGGTACAGATGCGGGTAAAAAATTTGATCAAGCGTATACTTGTGTAAAAATCACTATGAAATCTCAAGATTTTATATATAAGTCTATTGAGGAAAAATCTCAAATTGTGCCACTACGCGCAACTAGCTCATTCAATAAGGTATCTATCGAGTGGTATAGGCGCGATGATGAGAGTAATTTGAATGGTGCCAACGCCGCTAATACTGAAATATCCACTTCGGGGGATTTGCCGACGAAAGACAACTGGAATGCCAATTCGCCACAATTGATGCGCGTGCAGCTTATCAATCCAGGATCCACCTTTAATTTAGCGTCTTTAGATTCAACTGGTGTCACTTCTTTCTTACGACCGAACGTTTTAAGGTCAGACGTAGCGGGTCAGAATGGTACTGCTGTTTCTGGTAAGATTTCTGATCATCCACGCGCAACTGACGGGAATGAACATAATAATGGAACAAGTGTGGTTTCTTGCAGCAAGACATTCAAGTTTTCTGGCGAATATTCGTGTAAAGCGGTGATTGATGTTGATGAGATTCCAGCTGGTAGTGAAACTGCGTTCCTAAGGTTATTGCCTATATATAAAGGTGGTAGTGTGAAGATTTCTCTCCAGAAAACCGACGGAACGATTATCAATTTTGATGGGGTTCAGCCAATTGTCGATTCCACGGGGCGGGCAAGTGATTTGTTCAGAAGAGTTGAAGCTCGATTGCAAATAGGAGATGATTTTGCATATCCTAATAATGCAGTTGAGTTGAAGAATAGCCTATGTAAAGATTTCTCTGTATCTGGTGGCGGATCTGCTACTGCAGGTCGATGTAAGCCATATAAGCCATAATCTAAGATTCTGTATCACTATGGAATCGGTCGTGAATATCTTTCAGGTGTTGGTCGGTAACATGCGTATATACCTGTGTCGTTGATATATTGCTATGGCCCAGCATTGACTGGACTGAGCGCAAGTCCGCACCGTTCATAAGTAGGTCGGTGGCAAAGCTATGGCGCATAGTGTGTGGGCTTACGTGTTTTGTGATACCAGCTAATCTAGCATATTGACCAACCATTCTCTGAATGCTGCGCGCGCTTAACCTACGGTAGTCTCCGGAGGTGTTGGGAGTTGAGTGGCGTTTACTATAGCTTAAAAATAGAGCGGGTAGATTATCTGTTCTAGCTTCCAGGTATGCCGATATGTGTTCGGCAGCACTTTTTGAAATAAAAACAGGGCGATCCTTTTGTCCTTTTCCTCGCACCATAAATTCGCGCCTCTTTAGGTTTATGTGATCGCGGTTTAAATTGACCAATTCTGAAACACGT
Organism: uncultured Candidatus Saccharibacteria bacterium; assembly: GCA_937921475.1. Taxonomy (GTDB): domain Bacteria; phylum Patescibacteriota; class Saccharimonadia; order Saccharimonadales; family Saccharimonadaceae; genus Nanosynbacter. The sequence goes on from CALFPG010000017.1 coordinate 14,248, forward strand.
AGTCCACTGGAAAATAGCAACTCAACGATTGCTCGATCTCTCAGACCAGATTCTGTATCGGTTGGTATTTGATCGATCATGCGTAAAACCTCGTCATATTGTAAAAAAGTCACTTGTTTACGGACTACTTTGGGCAATATAATTCTGTCGGCCGCTAGACTTTTGATATTACGACGAGAAAGGTAGGTCAGCAGACCTCGTAATGCAATAAGATGATAACTTTGGGTAATTAAAGACAGCTCTTCGCCAGTGTTGTCATTTTTATAACGGTTTAACCAGAGGCGATACTGACGTATTAGCTCTGATGTAATTTTATCAACATTTATATCGCCAGCAAAATCTATAAATCTCTCCAGGTATAGTTGATAATTTATAATGGTTTTTTGACTACGCCCACCTTCAACCTCTAGGTGCTCTAAGAAATCAGTTAAAGCTTCTGACATAAACATAATATTTATTCTATCGCTAATGAATATGTTTATCAAATTATTTATTTCTGCTACTATATTAGAAAATAATAAGCAGAGGAGTATCTATGGCAGAAAGCGAAAAAAACTACTGTGGCGTTGAAAGGACATTGATCGTCTTTAAGCCTGACGCAGTTCAACGAGGTATCGTTGGGGAAATTTTACAACGTTTTGAGCGAGTTGGTCTAAAAATAGTTGGTGTAAAAATGACATCACCATCTAGAGACCATTACTATGCTCATTACGAGGACATCGGTAAATTGGCTACTCGTCGAGGCGAGGATACTTTGAATATAACACTAGATATGATGATGGATGGTCCAGTTATAGCAATGGTATTAGAAGGTGTCGAAGCTGTTGCTGTTGTTAGGAAGATTGTTGGTCCAACAGAGCCTAAGTCGGCTGACATGGGAACAATTCGCGGTGATTACTCGCACATTAGTTTTGGCTATGCAGATGAGTGCCAAAAGGGAGTTCCAAATTTGATTCACGCATCTGGCGATTCAGATGAGGCTGTTCGTGAGATCGAGCACTGGTTCAAGCCGGAAGAATTGGTAAATTATCACACACTAAGTGAAAAGTTTACTCGCTAAGCTAGTCTTTCCTGAGAGTTACCGTGGTATAATGGTTGTATGCCTCGGTAGCTCAACTGGATAGAGCAGATCCGTCCTAAGGATAAGGTTGTAGGTTCGACTCCTGCCCGGGGTACCATATATATGGCAGAACAAATTAAAGATAAGCAATTTGATGGGCAGCGTGACGGAGAGCAACTGTTATTTGTGTTTCGTCGTCACATAATCGCTATGAGAAAAGGATTCTATCTTCTTCTAGGATCGATGACGCTTGGTTCATTGCCTTTTTTAATTTGGCAAGATAATTTGAATCTTTTATGGGTGTTTGTTGGTGGATTTATTTTTGGCCTAATGCTCTTTTTCTATCATTTTCTGATGTGGTTTTATACTTACTATATTGTTACCGATCAGAGGATTCGTCAGATTACTCAGCATGGATTTTTTGGTAAAGATGTCATTGAGCTGAAATTGTCAAAGATTCAGAATATTAGTTATAGTATCCCGGGGTTTAGCGGAGAAATGTTTAAATTTGGTACAATAGTTATTCAAACTTTTGTTGGAGATCTTGTTATAAAAAACGTAGAACATCCAGATAAGATCTATAATAAACTACAAGACGCAGTGGAAATTTCGACAAAGAAGGAGGATATCAATGAAGGATCTATTGAACCGTAAAGATAAAAAACAGCCAAAGGAGCTACCTAAGAGGATTACAAACGATACAGTAGCTCAGCACCGCGAGAAGGTTTTGGCGGCTGGTCGTAAACATAAATATCCCATCCAATACACCAAACGTCGATTGGTGTGGATAACGATGCTCGTTAGTGTTGTTATTCTGATTGTTTTCATTGCTCTTGGTTGGGCGCAGTTATATGTCTGGAAAGATACAAGCGATATCGCATATAGGATAACTAAGATTTTACCTCTTCCTGTGGCTAATATTGACGGAGAAAATGCTGAGTATAGTGATTATCTTCTGTATCATCGTAGTTCGTTGGCAGTATTGCAGTCTCAGGGGCAAGCAGATCAAAAGGACAAAGTTAAGTTCTATCAAAACCAGTCTATAGATAAGGCGTTGGAGGTGGCGTACGCCAAAAAGCTTGCGAGAGAAAATAATATTACGGTAGATGATAAAAAGGTACAAGATCTTATCAAAAAACAGCAGGAATCTAGCAAGCTATCGCAGTCCGCTTATGAGTCTGTAGTAAAAGACAATCTTCACTGGTCAATGGATGAGCTAAAAACTGCTATGAAATATACTTTGTTAAAACAGGAAGTATCTTTTAAGATTGATAAAACAGCTAATAGCCTAGTGTCTGACATTAAGAAGAGATTGCAAGAGGGTAAATCATTAAAGGATATTGCTACGGAAATGGGCGACAAAGTGCAGCCTGTATTTGATCTATCCGTCTCTGCGGATAATTCTGACGGAGGTCTAACGAAAGCGGCTATGTTATTAACAAAGGGTAAAATCTCAGGTCCTATAAAGACTCTTTCGGGTGACGGATATTATTTTGTGACACTTAATAATATTGAAGGCAACACCGTAAATTACTCTTATGTAAAAGTTCCGTTGACTGAGTTCAATAACCAGTTTAACTACTTAAAAAATAACAATAAAGTAAAATATTTCATTTCTATCGATAAATAGTCGTTCTAGTTTGAAAAAACTCCTATTTTTGCTATAATTTCCTAAGGAGTTTGCCGTTGTAGCTCAGTTGGTAGAGCAGCTCATTCGTAACGAGCAGGTCGCTGGTTCAAGCCCAGTCAACGGCTCCATTTTATGAAAGACACTATAAAGAAATCGATAAAAAATGTTTTTAGCGACAGGACTGTGGCAACTCTTTTGATCGTTAACGTTGTTGTGGCTATTGTTATATCTATATTTTTAGGATCATCAATAAAACATAGCGAGGCTCAGGTTATTACGCGCTACACTACTTATGGTGATGCGAATTTTTATAGGAGCCACTGGTCTAGTCTGCTTAGTTATTTTGCTTTGGCATTTATGATAGTTTTTGGTCACTCTGCGCTAAGTGTCAAGTTAATTTCACTAGAGAAACGAAGCTTGGCTATATTTCTTTTGTGGTTGACGTTGGGTATTTTAGCTATTTTAGCTATTTTAGCCTATTCTATTATTAAAATTGCATCGATAGGATAATACATGGACATTGAAATCCCACTTGGTAAACGAACAAAAAAATATCGTTTTCTTGAGATGCTTCCTGGATTATTAAGCTACGGGGCTATTGTTCTTTTGATCGTTTTGTCTATTTTAAGTCCTGTTCTGGCGTCAATTTATTTACTGTCTATAATCCTGGCCGCGTTTGTGAAGGCCATAGCAATTAGCTATAGGGTAATTAGTGGTTATAGTAGTATGGAAAAAGCGTCGAGAGTCGACTGGAATGGTCGATTGTCTGATTTGGAAGATCCGAAAGAAGCATACTCTAGACTGAGAGATAATCAATCTAAGGAGTTGTTATATCAACAACATGTAGACAATCTAAGATTTATGTCTGCTGCGGAAGATGGGTACTATCCTAAACCTAGTAATATTTACAACGCTCTTATTATGCCTGCATACAACGAGAGTATAGAAGTGATTGAGCCTGCTCTTAAGTCGGTTTTAGATACTACATACGACAAGAAGCGTCTAATTGTAGTTTTTGCGTACGAAGAGCGTGGTGGTGTTGATATTGATACAACAGCTAAAATACTGAAAAAGAAATATGGTAAGTACTTTCATTCTTTCCATATTGTAAAACATCCAAAAGACCTGCCAAATGAAGTGGTTGGTAAGGGTGGAAATATCACGTATGCAGGCAAGTGGCTGGAGCAATATTTACAACAGGAAGAAATAGCCTTTTCTGATGTTATTGTTACAACGATGGATTGTGATAATAAGCCGCATAAGTATTACTTTGATTATGTGACATATGAGTATATTACTCATGAAGACAGAAAACATTTATCGTTCCAGCCCATATGCTTGTTTACTAATAATATATGGGATGTTCCCGCGCCAATGCGAGTAGTGGCAACAGGGAACTCATTTTGGAATATTATCAGCTCCATGCGCCCATATTCTCTGCGTAACTTTGCGTCACATTCGCAACCAATGAATGCTCTCGTTGAGATGAACTTTTGGAGTACGCGAACAATTGTTGAAGATGGCCACCAGTACTGGAGAAGCTATTTCTATTTTGATGGTAATTATGAAGTTGTGCC
>CALFPG010000018.1 GCA_937921475.1 uncultured Candidatus Saccharibacteria bacterium
CACGATAAATCGTCGACATCACTTTTTGCGCATCAATTAAGCCATCATATTTCTTTGGCGGGTCAAGACAAATATCGCAGTTTTGACAAGGTGTTTGACGATATTCACCAAAATAATTGAGTAATACCAAGCGACGACAAGTTTGACTTTCGGCAAATTCACCAATGGCTTCCAATTTATGTTGTTCAATTTGACGTTGTGGCGTCTCTGGTTTCTCAAGCAAAATTTTCTGCAACCAAGCATAATCAGCCGGTTCGTAGAAAAGCACCGCTTCCGCAGGTAAATCATCTCGCCCCGCACGACCGGTTTCTTGATAATATGATTCAATGCTTCTCGGCAAATCAAAATGGGCAACAAAACGCACATTGGATTTATTAATGCCCATGCCAAACGCTATCGTCGCAACCACAACTTGAACATTGTCTCGTTGGAAATCTTGCTGAACGCGTTCACGTAGTGCAGTTTCCATTCCCGCATGATACGCCGCAGCCGACACGCCTTTATTTCGCAAAGTTTCGGCTATACGTTCCACTTTCGAGCGACTATTGCAATACACAATGCCACTTTTGCCTTTTTGAGCTAACACAAAACGCGTAAGCTGCTCCATCGGCTTAAACTTTTCTTCCAACGTATAACGAATATTCGGACGGTCAAAACTGCCAATGTATTTATGAGGATTGTCTAATTTAAGATGAGTGAGAATATCCTGTCTTGTCGCGTAATCCGCTGTCGCCGTTAATGCCATAATTGGCGCATTTGGAAACGCCGCTTTTAAGCCGCCAAGCTGGGTATATTCAGGGCGAAAATCATGGCCCCACTGTGAAATGCAATGAGCTTCATCAATGGCGATAAAGGAAATTTGAGCATAAGAAATCAGCTGAAAAAAGCTGTTTGTCATCACTTTTTCAGGTGAAACATATAATAATTTTAATTGACCTGAAATCAGCTTATTTTCAACTTGCTGTTGTTGTTCTGGCGTCTGACTAGAGTTTAGAAAATCGGCTTCAATGCCGTTTGCTTGGAGTTGATCCACCTGATCTTTCATTAAAGAAATCAAAGGCGAAA